>JAPLBE010000008.1 GCA_026392935.1 Actinomycetota bacterium
ATGGTCAGCTGCCCAGCCCGCACCGCCCCAAAAAAGTAGTCCCGATACGAGATAGCCGAAGATCGACCAGAGCGCATTCTCTTCTCGACGGTTAGTTGGTTCGTTGGTCATGAGGTAATGGTAGATGAGTTTTGAGCTTCAGATAACTAGCGATCTCCCCGCCTAGCCAGGCGAAGGTGAGCGCTATTGCCGAGGCCCCAAAACTAGTTCGGTCAATTGTTGTGCGAGATGTGTATTTTGTCAGCGCCCACAAAAACGCTCCCAAGAGCATGAATTTAGCAAAATATGAAAACATCGCCAGAGCCATAGTGCTCATTGGATCTAGATTTCGAGAAATTTTTGAAATGAAGATATGAACGAGAAAATAAATGAGGACTACCGCTTGAGCGAGTAGTGCACCGGATAGTCCGGGAAGTCCCTTGAAAAGAACGGAAGCTCCAATTGCAATCAGTCCAACGATAAAAGTTGGAATGAGTGCTCCTCTTAACAATTGTGATTCATTGCTTGCTTGTGTGCTCAAGAGTTTTCACTCCCTTCTTTGAGAAATAAGTGGTGAATCCCAGCATGAGTCCAGCAACAATAGCTGCAACCCAGAGCGGTTCAAACGCCGAGACAACTACTGGCAAAGCAATGGTTGCTGTCCAGAGATACAAAATCACTGCGGTGCGTAGATGTGAATTGCCTGCACGCAAGATTCGATGATGTAAATGTTCTTTATCTGAACTAAACGGCGACTGGCCTGCCCGTAATCTTCGGAAAATCGCTGAAAATAGATCGAAGAGTGGGATGGCAAGGACAGCAAATGGAAGAGCGAGGGGAAGAAGTGTCGGACCAAGTTTTTCAGCTGAAATCGCATTTGGGTCGATCTGCCCTGTGAGAGTAATTGCAGAGGCTGCCAATAAAAGCCCCAAAAACATTGAGCCAGAGTCACCCATAAATATCTTTGCTGGATGGACATTATGCGGCAAGAATCCAATGCACACACCAATAATTACTGCGGTAAGCAGTGAGGGTGCACCTGCACGATTGAATCCGTACACAACTGCCAGTAGGTAGGCGAAAGCGAAAAAAGCAGCACCAGAGATTGCGACAATTCCGGCGGCCAATCCATCGAGACCGTCAATGAAATTCACAGCATTAATTGTCACGAGAACAATGACCACTGTTGCTAATTGTCCAATGCTGGGTGGGAGCGTGATAACTCCATTGATTGGAATCCATAACACTTGAATGCCAAAGAGTAAAAGAATTCCTGCAGATAGCGCTTGGCCAGCTAACTTTGTCAGTGCATCTAATTCATATCGATCATCAATGAGTCCAATGACGAGTAGAAGCGTTGCTGCTAGGAATATTCCAAGTGATTCACGTCCAAAAGATTTTCCAACTAGCGATAGATGATTCACCATCGCGAAGGTAAGAGCCATGGCAATCCACATTGCTAGCCCACCCCAACGAGGTGTTGGTGTTGTATGAATATCGCGAGAACGGATGTGTGCGACTGCACCAAACTTCAAAGCCCAACTGCGTACAAATGGAGTGACTACATAGCAGAGCGCTGCTGCTAAGAGCAGCGTTACTAAGTATTCACGCATCGAAAATTACTTCTTACGCCTGGTAGATAGGAAACTTTGCAGTGAGTGCATGGACTTCAGACTTAATCGCAGCATGTGCAGCGGCATCATCTGTCTTAATTGCTCGTGAGATGAGTGAAGCAATTACCTTCATCTCTGGCATTCCCATTCCCTGTGTTGTTGTAGCCGGGGTACCAACTCGAATTCCTGAAGTAACTGATGGCGCTTCTGGATCGTAAGGAATCGAGTTCTTATTCAAAACGATTCCTGCTGCACCGCAACGCTCATCGGCGACTTTTCCATTTACTCCAGTTGAACGAATATCAATAAGAGCAAGGTGGGTTTGTGTGCCTCCTGATACTGCACGCATTCCTTCTGCTTCAAGTGCAGCAGCAAGAGTCTGCGCATTTTCGATGACATCTTTTGCATACTTTTGATACGCCGGAGTCGCACACTCTGCCAGCGCAATAGCTTTGCCAGCAACAGCAGACATAATTGGCCCGCCTTGCATTCCAGGGAACACGGCTTTATCAATAGCAGCAGCATGTTCAGCTTTCGACAAAATCATTCCACCACGTGGTCCGCGTAAAACTTTATGTGTTGTAAATGAAACAACATCTGCATATGGCACAGGTGAAGGAATCGCCTTACCTGCCACTAGTCCAATGAAGTGCGCAGCATCTACCCACATGATTGCGCCTACTTCGTCACAAATGGCTCGAACTTTCTCGAAATCAATCAGGGATGGATATGCAGTTGCACCTGAACAAATCATTTTTGGCTTATTAGCAATCGCTAAGTCGCGAAGCTCGTCATAATCAATTAATTCATTATCTTGACGCACTCCGTAAGAAACGATGTTAAACCACTTGCCCGAGAAATTAACTTTTGAGCCGTGAGTTAGGTGGCCGCCATGTGGAAGTGACATCGCAAGAACGGTATCTCCGGGCTTTGTGAAAGCTTGGTACACGGCAACGTTTGCACTCGCTCCTGAATGCGGTTGCACATTCGCATGCTCTGCACCGAATAGCGACTTCGCACGATCGATTGCAATTGTCTCTGCCTTATCAACTTCTTCACATCCACCGTAGTAGCGTTTTCCTGGATAACCCTCTGCATATTTATTGGAGAGTGTTGATCCAAGGGCAGCAAGCACAGCACGTGATGTGAAGTTCTCAGATGCAATCAGTTGAAGATTTGTCTGCTGACGCTTGAGTTCTGAAAGTAAAACTCCTGCAATATCTGGGTCTTGTTGTGACAGAAGTGTGAAATCGGGGCCATAAAAAGTTTCGGACATAGAGGCAGCCTAATAGTTACTCGACGAAAATGCCCGGTGCGACCGCTGTCATCTGAGCCACCGTAATTGCAGCTTCGCGCGAGACACGTAGGCCGGCATCTAACTGCTCAACAATTGTGGTGCGTGGGCCAGATTTGAGGGCGCCGTTATCAAATACGACCGCGACATCCCAATCCTTTACGGCTGCTCTATCAATTTTTAGCAATGGAGTTTCGCCAGCTGGTGATGCACTTATTGCTGCAAGTGGTCCAGATTCTTTTAGAAGTGCGCGAATAAATCGCGACTTAGGAGCTCGCACATTAACAAGATCGAGCGATTGATCATCACCTAAATCCCAATTTAATCCGCGATTTGGCTTCAGAGTCAGTGATAACAAACCTGGCCAAAATTCTTTCATCAATGTTTCCGTGTCTTGCGATACGTCGCGAGTTATTCCTTGAGCTGTCGCAGCACTATGTACAAGCACCTGCGCAGCAACACCATCTTCTGAACTATGTAGAACATGCATGGCCCGAACCGCATAGTGAGAAAATGCATCTGCCAAATAAACATAACCATGCTCAACTGGAGCAACAATCACATAACCATCTCTAAGGGACTTCAGTGCTCGAGCAACATGCTTTGCAAGTTCGCCTTGTTTCAGATCAACGCGTGGTGCCACGGTTATCTCCTTATCGCTGTCGTGAAACGAGGTCTACCAGTTAAATCGTTATGGAGAACAATACCTGTGAAATCTTGAATTAAAACTTCTGCGATCTTCTGCCCCTGGTCCTCGTGATGTTCAATAGCGAGGAATCCACCAACCTTGAGAAGTCTGGCTGCTGTTGAGATGAAAAGGCGAGGAGTTTTCATACCGTCCACTCCCCCAAACAACGCCTCAGCTGGCTCGTGCTCTGTGACATCGCGCGGGAGTTCTTGTGAATCAGGAACATACGGAGGATTAGCAATAACCACATCGCATTTCACTCCAACAAGCGCCGTGGCTACATCAGATTCAAGAATGCGAACTTTCTCATCGATGAACGAGACATTTTCCTTAAGCCAGTGAATTGCATCGCTACTTTTTTCTACAGCAATCACATGTGTATTTGGCGCTTCGGTTGCAATCGAAAGGGCAAGTGCCCCAGAACCTGCACCAAGATCCACGACACTGACAGGGCCATCGATTTTTTCGATGTAGTTAAGTGCAGCTTCAACAAGTAACTCGCTTTCAGGGCGCGGGACCAGAACTCCCGGCCCAACTTTGATTTCTAAGTGGCGAAAATAAGCAACACCAGTGAGGTATTGCAGAGGTTCGTGTTTGCATCTTCGATCAAGTAATTGCCAGAAGGTTTCCTCAACAACAGACATATCCCCAATTGCAGAAAGAGCATTTTCAACAGTGAGTGGGTTATGTAAATCCATACGAGAAACCCCAAGAGTGTGCGCCAGTAAATGTTCTGCCTCTACTTCAGCAAATCCTGCCCCAGCCAGCTGTTCCTTACCGCTTCGCAAGAATTCTTTAAATGTCAGTTCCATTATTCTCGCCAGGTCTTCTGCTTTAGTTAGTCGAGGAAAGCTTTGCTGCTCTGTCAGCATCAAGAAGTGCTTGAACTACTTCATCCAATTCACCGTTAAGAACTGCATCTAAATTATTTGCTTTGTAATTGACTCGGTGGTCGCTCAAGCGGTTTTCAGGGTAGTTATATGTGCGAATACGTTCGGAACGATCAACTGTTCGGACCTGGCTTTTCCGCTCTGCCATGGCAGCTGCTTCAGCTTTCTCCTGAGCATCAGCAAGCAAACGAGCACGCAAGATTCGAAGAGCTGATTCTTTATTCTGTAACTGGGATTTTTCGTTCTGGCAAGAGACCACAATTCCTGTTGGAACGTGAGTTAAACGCACAGCAGAGTCAGTTGTATTAACAGATTGCCCACCAGGACCTGATGAACGGTACACATCTACACGCACATCATTCATATTTAATTCAACGTCAACTTCTTCAGCTTCCGGCAAAACTAATACACCGGCGGCAGATGTATGAATACGCCCTTGGCTTTCGGTTTCAGGAACGCGCTGTACACGGTGAACTCCACCTTCAAATTTAAGTCGTGCATACGGCGTTGTTCCTGGTTCTGGAGTTCCCTTTGATTTCACTGCCATCGAAATATCCTTATAACCGCCGAGTTCAGATTCGGTCATATCAATTATTTCAATTTTCCAACCGCGCTTTTCGGCATAACGCTGATACATGCGGACAAGATCTCCGGCAAAGAGTGCGGATTCGTCTCCACCTGCTCCAGCCTTTACTTCAATAATGACATCGCGGTCATCGTTGGGATCGCGTGGAAGCAATAACTCTTCCAGTTTCTCTGCAGCCGCTTCAACGGCAATCTCCATGGCAGGAATTTCAGAGGCAAATGATGCATCTTCTGCTGCCATCTCTTGTGCTGCTTCTAAATCATCTGCTGCTGATTTCCAGGCATTAAATCCTGCAACGACGGGTCCAAGTTGGGCATAACGACGGCCAAGTTGGCGGGCTTTGCCCTGATCTTCATGGATCGAAGGATCAGCCATCTTTAGTTCAAGCTCTTGATATTCGCGCACCATTTCATGTGCGGATGCAAAGCGATCGTTGCTCATATGACTTCTCCTTTCGCTGCGCTAGGTATCTGATGTACTTCTGAGAAATAAAAAGACCGCCCCGCAACCCAATGGCTGCGATGCGGTCTCTTTGAAAAGCTAGTTCTTCTTACCGAAACGCTCTTCGAACTTAGCGACGCGTCCACCTGTATCAAGGATGCGCTGCTTACCTGTGTAGAACGGGTGGCATACAGAGCACACTTCTACATAAATTGATCCACTTGCAACTGTTGAACGGGTTACAAACTTTTCACCGCAACCGCAAGTGACCTGAGTATCTTTGTACTCTGGATGAATATCTTTCTTCATTCTTTTTCCTCTTCTTGCTATTTCTAGCGTTGGCTGGGTCCGCATATGCGGTGAACCAGGTCATTGCCATGGGCTGGCGATAGAACCCAATCCTCTCGCAAAAGCAGAAAACCGCAAAATCCACGCGGAGAAAGAACGTGGATTCTGCGGCTTTCGCCACCCTTGAAGAAATATTTGGAAGGAGATTACTGAGCTGGTTTCGCAGGTACTGCAGGTTTTACTGGAGCAATTGGTTTCGCTCCAAGTGCTGCAATTGCAGCATCGCGAGTTGCTTTAGCTGTAGCTAGTGCACTCTTATGCGCAGCGTATGCAGCAGTTGCACCCGTGCGATATGTTGCGATTGCTGCTTTGTACGAAGCCAACGCTGTTTGGTAAGCGGCTCTCTCGGCTGAAATTGGTTTTGGAGTAGTTTCTGCAGCTATCGCATATCCACTTCCTGAAAATAGAGCTAGCGCTGTGACTAGTGCAATTGTTCTCGCTGACTTCTTCATCTGATTCTCCTTCTCGTAGGGAAACTTTCCCGACTGATGAAGCAAACTATCTATGTGCTCCTTGTGATTCACCTGTGCATTAATAGCGTGGGTGGTGTGAAAGCAAAAACCCCGCTCAGAATCTGAACGGGGTTTTGTGTGAATAGGGTGTGATTACTTGCTGTCGTCAGGACCTGACGTTGTCTTCTGAATCTGCATCAAGAATTCAACGTTGGACTTAGTGCCCTTCATCTTCTCGAGCAAGAGCTCAAGAGCAGCTTGTGGTTCGAGTGCATGCAATACACGACGAAGTTTCCAAACGATATTGAGTTCTTCTGTTCCCATAAGAATTTCTTCCTTACGTGTACCTGAAGCAACAACGTTGACCGCTGGGAAAATTCGCTTATCCGCCATTCTGCGATCGAGGATAAGTTCCATGTTTCCAGTTCCCTTGAACTCTTCAAAGATGACTTCATCCATACGAGAACCAGTATCTACAAGTGCTGTTGCAAGAATGGTGAGTGATCCACCGTCTTCAATATTACGTGCAGCACCGAAGAACTTCTTTGGTGGATAAAGGGCAGCAGAATCAACACCACCGGAAAGGATTCGGCCAGATGCTGGGGCTGCAATGTTGTATGCGCGACCTAGACGAGTGATTGAGTCAAGAAGAACTACAACGTCATGACCCATTTCAACAAGACGCTTTGCGCGTTCGATTGCAAGCTCTGCAATTGTTGTGTGGTCATCTGCAGGACGATCGAACGTTGAAGCAATAACTTCACCCTTAACGCTGCGCTGCATATCTGTAACTTCTTCTGGACGCTCATCAACAAGAACGACCATGAGGTGACACTCAGGATTATTTGTTGTGATTGCATTAGCAATTGATTGCAGAACCATTGTCTTACCGGCCTTTGGTGGCGACACAATAAGTCCGCGCTGGCCTTTACCAATTGGTGCAATCAAGTCGATAACGCGAGTAGTAAGAATGTTTGGCTCTGTTTCAAGACGTAAGCGTTCTTGAGGATAGAGAGGAACTAACTTTCCGAATTCAACACGGTTGCGTGCTTCCTCGTACGGCGCTCCATTGATTGTTTCTAGAGTAATCAGTGGGTTGTACTTCTGACGAGTTTCACCTTCGCGTGCCTGGCGAACCTGGCCTGTGACGACGTCACCTTTACGAAGTCCGTACTTGCGTACCTGACCTTGAGACACGTACACATCATTTGGTCCAGGCAGATATCCACCCGTACGAATAAATGAGTAGTTCTCCATAATATCTACGAGACCACCGACTGGAACGAGAACATCGTCTTCACCGATTACGGGTTCGCGCTCTTCGCGATTTCCACGATCGCGGTTGCGATCACGGCCACGGTTGCGATCACGGCCACGGTTGCGATCACGGCCACGATCTTGCGAAGGTCCGTTGTTATCTGAAGAATCTTCGCTCTCATCGTCATCATCGGATGAGTTATCTGAATTTCCGGACGCTGGTTTATTTGCATCACGATTAGCCTTCTTTGCATTGCGTGCCTCGCGTCGAGCTTCACGTTCTGCTTTAGCAGCTTCACGATTTGCCGCCTGCAGGTCTGCGATTGCAACTACAAGTGCTTCTTTCTTCAGCTTTGCAGCTCCATCAATACCGAGTTGAGACGCAACTTCCTTTAACTTAGGAAGGGTCATCGCTGAAAGCTCTGGGCTACTAGAACGAATTGGTTCTGTTGTTGTCATGTATTTCTTTTCAGTTTGGGGCTTACTTATAAAAGTGAAACCCAGGGGTTTATTTCTTATTACTTCTTGGATTTATCAATTCTTACTCTGCCCTTACTTACCGGGTTGAACTGATGCCCAAACTATAGCAGGCTGGCTCCACGGGCTGCAATTTCGAGAGATTTACCCTCAAATTTAGCTCCACCTGCACGGCTTAGCTGTTCGCTCTCTTCTTGATCGCCAGTGTGAAGCGCCATCACTGTTGGGCCTGCACCAGAAATAAATGCAGCAACTCCTGCAGCGCGTAACTTGGTCATGAGAGCAAACGATGCTGCCATTGCTTCTTGTCGATAAGACTGGTGAAGGAAATCTTCTGTCGCTGTGAACAACAAATCTGGTCGAATAGTCAGAGCATGCATCATCAGCGCTGTATTGGTGCTGTTGCGCTGTGCATCAGCGAATTGAATTGATTCTGGCAACATTTTTCTCGCTTTATTTGTAGCAAGTGAACCTGCCGGAATAAATGCCATCGCCTTGATGCGTGGATCTACCGGAATTTGAATTGAATGTGCGACGCTCTTACCGCCTACTGAATCTTTCCAGGCAACAGTTGCGCCGCCAAAGAGGGCTGCTGCAACATTATCTGGGTGGCCTTCCATCTCAGTTGCTAAGTTCAATAAAATCTCATCACTCATTTTATCTGTGCCTGTTAACACGAGTGCTCGAGCCAAAACGAGACCGCCAACAATTGCTGATGCAGAAGAACCTAGGCCACGTCCATGCGGAATCACATTCAGTGCACGGATTGCAACGCCTTTTGGTTTCCCGCCCAAATAATCGAAACCTTTATACATCGCTTTAACGAGAAGATTCTTATCTGTACGAGGAACGTCATCAGCACCTTCGCCGGTGACATCGATATCAAGGCCTGGCTCATCAAGAATTTGTGCAACATATCGATCATGCATTGCAAATGCCAAGCCAAAAGAATCGAACCCAGGTCCCAAGTTTGCAGATGTTGCCGGGACTTGTACCTGAATCGGATTCGCTTTAAATGTTGGTTTGGCCATGGCTAGTTCAATCTCGCTCTAATTGTTCTTCACTAAGCCAAGGGCTTTTGCAGCAGCATCAGCATTAACGGGCACCACAACAGGATCTGCGGCACCTTCGAGTGCCCAAGGAATATCTTTCAAACCATTTCCTGTGCATGTAATAACAATTGTTTTGTCCTTAGGAAGTTTGCCCGAATTTTTATACTTAATCAGCCCGGCTAATCCAGCTGCAGAGGATGGCTCGCAGAAAATACCTTCCTTTGAAGCAAGCAGGTGATAGGCAGCAAGAATTTCTTCGTCAGTAACGCTATCAATAAGTCCACCAGATTCATCACGTGCAGCAATTGCTTGATCCCATGATGCTGGGTTACCAATTCGAATTGCAGTTGCGATTGTCTCTGGCTTTGCAACAGGTTTTCCGGTGACAAGTGGCGCCGCACCTGCTGCTTGGAATCCCCACATTGCAGGAAGTTTCGTTGACATTTTGTCATTACGATATTCGTTGTAGCCTTTCCAGTAAGCAGTAATGTTTCCTGCATTTCCAACTGGCAAAGCATGGATATCGGGTGCATCACCCAACATATCAACGACCTCAAAAGCTGCAGTCTTTTGTCCTTCAATACGATATGGGTTTACAGAATTCACAAGAGAAACTGGATAATGCTCAGATAAATCTCGTGCGAGCACTAAACAATCATCAAAGTTTCCATCAACTTGCAGAAGTTTTGCTCCATGAACAACAGCTTGAGCAAGTTTTCCCAGAGCAATTTTGCCTTCAGGAATAAGAACTGCCGGCACCATTCCGGCCTTCACTGCATAAGCAGCAGCCGATGCAGATGTATTTCCAGTCGAGGCACAAATGACCGCCTTTGCACCTTCTTCTGCAGCCTTTGTAATTGCCATTGTCATTCCGCGGTCCTTAAAGGATCCAGTCGGATTAATCCCTTCAAACTTTACCCAAACGTTGTTACCGAGCATTTCTGAAAGTACGCTCGCGTAAATAAGCGGTGTGCCGCCTTCACGCAAAGTTACGACAGGAGTTTTAGAAGTGACTGGCAAGCGGTGACGATATTCTTCGATGACTCCACGCCATTGGTGGGCACCTGACTTCTTTGAAAAGATTCCCATTACG
Source organism: Actinomycetota bacterium (assembly GCA_026392935.1). Taxonomy (GTDB): domain Bacteria; phylum Actinomycetota; class Actinomycetes; order Nanopelagicales; family Nanopelagicaceae; genus Planktophila. The sequence goes on from JAPLBE010000008.1 coordinate 10,171, forward strand.
AAATGGCTCCTTCTACACGAATCACACTTGAAATCTTTGTGACCATCTCCATCTTCTTAAGCGCTTCGACAGTTGCTTTGAGTTCACCTTCAGTTGCTCGGTGAGTAACAATGATGAGTTCGGCATCTTTATCTCTACCATTTTGATCTACAGTCTGAATAGAGACACCTTGATTAGCAAAAACCTGCGCAATTGCAGCCAAAACACCTGACTTATCCTCTACTTCAAGACGAATAAGGAATTTAGTTTTTGTAGTTTCAATAGGGGCAATATTTCTATCTGCATAGTCTGTCTCGCGCTGTCCAATTGAATTCAGAGCAATATGTCGTGACACTGCTACAACATCGCCAAGAATTGCTGATGCTGTTGGTTGTCCACCAGCGCCACGTCCGTAGAACATGAGAGGTCCTGCAGATTCAGCTTCAATAAAAACAGCGTTGAATGCATCGCGTACAGAAGCAAGCGGGTGGCTCTTATCAATCATGACTGGATGCACTCGCACAGAAATTTCATCTGCTGGAGTGAGCTCTGCGATGGCAAGTAATTTAATGACATGCCCCATAGATTTTGCAATTGCAACATCTTCCAGAGTGATGTGCGAAATTCCTTCACGGTAAACATCGCTGACAGTGACGCGAGTGTGAAATGCCAGCCCTGAAAGAATTGCAGCTTTTG
>JAPLBE010000010.1 GCA_026392935.1 Actinomycetota bacterium
CTTACAGATTCAAGCAACCTACCCGATAGCTTGCGCGAGCAACGCACTATCTTCTTGGTCTTGCTTCAGGTGGGGTTTACATAGCTACATGTATTGCTACATGCACTGGTGGTCTCTTACACCGCCGTTTCACCCTTACCAACTTTCGTTGGCGGTTTACTTTCTGTTGCACTTTCCCGCGGATTGCTCCGGGTGGGCGTTACCCACCACCTTGCTCTGTGAAGTCCGGACTTTCCTCGGTGCCTTGCGACAACGCGGTGATCCGGGCGACTCTTCGTTGCCTAATGGTACGCGAATCTAATTAGCGCTTGCTACGTAATCTCTGAGGGCTTGGCGCTCGGAATCCAGTTCACTCACATGGTTTTTTACCACATCACCGATTGAAACAATTGAAAGGAGAGCTCCGGCGGCATCAACGACTGGAACATGACGTATACGTAACTCGGTCATCATCTGCATCAGTTCTGAAACGGTCGACTCTGCGGTGCATGTGTGGACATCGACAGTCATGATGTCGCGAACGTGCATACCAATAAGCTGATCAAGTTTGCCGGGCATCGCGCGGACAACATCTCGCTCCGAGACAATGCCATCGATTTTCTTTCCATCGCTAGATACAACTAGAGCGCCAACATTATGAGAGTTTAAAGAGTTCACTAAATCATGGATGCTGGCACTGGCTGAAATAGTTTCAACGCGCTTTCCTGAGATTATGTTGCCAATCTTCATCAACCACTCCTTAGCTCTTGAGTGGTTCCATACTGCTCTCTTGCCAGCAAGAAGCAATAGGTGATTTGCTAAATCTTCTCTCCTCCTGAACCGCCACGCGTTGAATACAAGCTTGTAATAGCGGTGACAGTCAAGGTTGTGATGATGACAGCCAAACTGAGTTCAAGAGAAATTTCGGGCACGTGAACTCCGAGGCTATGAATCGCGTGAAGGACCATCTTTACTCCGATGAAGGCCAGGATGAACGCGAGCCCACGGGATAAGTGAATCAATCGATCCATAAGTCCTTGAAGTAAGAAGTAGAGCTGACGCAAACCCATCAGAGCAAAGATGTTTGCGGTGATGACAACGTAGCTACTAGTTGTAAGTCCAAGGATTGCAGGAATTGAGTCGAGGGCGAAGATGAGATCTGTAACTCCGAGAGCAATCAGTGCGATAGCAAAGTTACTAAAGCCACGCTTGCGCAAGAACTGAACAATCTTCGCTTCATCTTCTTCAACGTTCTCTTTTTCGTTTACTAACTTGTAAGCGGTAAAGATAAGGAATGCTCCAAAGAAGAAGAAGACCCATGTAAAGCGAGATACCAGAGCAACCCCAAGGAAGATGAGAATTACACGAAGAACGATTGCAATGAGAATTCCAAGAAGTAGTACTAGTTGCTGCTGCTCTTTCTTGATCTTCATGGCGGTGAGCAAAATAATAAAGACGAACAAATTGTCTACTGAAAGTGAATATTCCGTGAGCCAACCAGCGATGAATTCCTTGCGGTACTCAGGTGGCGCCCATTGAGGCAAAAAATATCCAAATGCAATTGCGGCTACGACATAGAAGAGTGTCCAGCTCAACGCCTCTTTAGGAGTTGTCTCTTTATTGCGACGTGCGATGGCGAGTATCAGGTCGAAGATAATTACTGCGCCAAGAACTGCGATGGTTACCGCCCATTCTGTTGATGAAATCATCGAAGATGTCCTCTTTCATTGACTGATCGCAGAGCGCGTAACCCATCTGATGGCCAGATAGAAATTGAGGAAATCGAACATGGTGAAGCATCGACGTGGAATACCGCTTCCGCGGGTGCTCCCATCGCAAGTTTAATGGCTGTCTTTATGACGCCATTGTGGGTAACAACTATTACTTTCTTGCCTGGATATTCGGCAACTAATTTTTCTAGCGCTTCTTCAATACGCACAGAGGCTTCGTCATAAGACTCTCCCCCATTTGGTGCATACGCTGTTGAATTCAGCCACGCTTGATACGCATCTGGGTCTTCTTCCTTAACTTCTTCGATGGATTTTCCATCCCAGTCACCGAAAGAGAGTTCATACCAAGATTCATCAAAAGTTATCTCGAGTCCTGTTGTGCGCGAGATAGCTTCTGCTGTTTGTCGTGTGCGCTTAAGGGGCGAAGCAATAAGCACATCGGCACCCAGCTTCACAGCTTCTTCAGCGACAAGGTCTGCTTGGTCAAGGCCTTCTTGCATCAGCTCTGGGTCTAGCGCGCCAGTTCCTGAGAATTTTCGTGTGGGAGTCAAAACTGTTTCACCGTGGCGAATGAAGTAGATAAATGTAGGTATTTCCGCACTTCTCAAGCGATCAGTTAAATAGTTCTGCTGAACTACTGCAACAGGTTTATGTGCGCTGCCGCCATCGAGTGCTTTATTAGCCAATCGATCCGCATGTGAATTCTCATCGCGTGGAATCCAGGAATAAGTCACTAGTGATGGGTTATGCGCATCTCTGCACTGTTTAGCAAGATCGCGCATATCAGCGTGCTTTATCTGCCAGCGACCAGACATTTGTTCTACAACTAGCTTGGAATCCATAGCAACTTCAACAGTTGCATCTGCATCTAGCTGATGAATATGTGACAAACCAGCAAGAAGCCCGCTGTATTCGGCTACGTTATTTGTTGCTATCCCAATAACATCAAAGAGCTCTGCAACTATTTTTCCGTTTTCAGTAACAACTGCGCCGTAACCCGCTGGGCCTGGATTGCCTCGTGAGCCGCCGTCGGCTGTTAATTTAAAGACTCGCGCCATTATCGATCACGCACCAATATGCACCTGCATTCTTCGCAGCGAATAACGTCATCGTCGGCAAGTCCTGAAATTCTCTGAAGTTCATTTGCGTTCAAAGTGAGATTACAACCTTTGCACTGATTTCCTGCGAGAACCGCAGCACCAATTCCATTGTTGCTTTCGCGAATCTTCTCGTAGAGTGCAAGGAAATCAGCCTGCACTGACTGTGCAGTCGAACCGCGATCTGTCGCGATGATTTCAAGTTGAGTATGAATCGATGCCAGTGCATTTTCTTTCTTGATATTCAAATCATTAATTGCGGCGGTTAAATCTGCTTCTTCTTGCGAAAGAGCAGTAATACGTTCTTTGATTCCATCGACTCTCATCATAATTTCAAGTTCAACTTCTTCAAGCTCTGCCCTACGAGCCCCAAGCGTTCCAAGTTCATGTTGCGTTTGTTCAAGTTCTTTCGGTGTTCCAGTTCCAGATGAAAGTCTTTTCTCATCTCGTTCGATTCGAGTAACAATCTGCTCAACATCACCCTCGGCGCGGGCAAGCTCACGCTTAACATCACTGAGTTCTGTCTCTGCAGCGATACGTAGATCCCGCACATTATTATGCTTAATGGTGGTGCTAGAAATTTCTGCGTGTTCAGGCAAGGTTGCTGCCTTGTTTTTAAGGGTTGCAGTCTGAAAATCAAATTGTTGAATATCGAGAATAGAACGCTGGTCGCTTGCGCTTGCTTTCACGGCGTTCTCCTTGAGTAAGTATGTGAAACTTTATGTAATTCTGTAGCGAACCTTACTTCATGCACCCTGCACTTTCCACATTGACCTAGTCACCTGTACAAAATGCGCTATTTAACAGTGAAGAAATAGCTCCCTTGTACCGGATGCCCGTCTTCAGAGACCACTCGATACTTCACTTTGTATTTGCCTTTATCTAGCGAATTCGAAAATCGTAGCTTCGCCTGTGATTTAGCCACAGTGAGTTTTCCTAATGTGGATTTTCCACTAGAAATTTGAATCACCTGAATTTTATTTGGAGTCTCATTTTCGAGAACTAAAATCTTCTCATTGAAATTTAAGGTCACACTATGAATATGAGAATTAACTACCTGATTCGAAGATGGTATCGAGTTTACTAATTTGGAATGAGCGCTTGCCGGGTTGATTGAAAGTTGAACGGCAAAAAGTATCGAAAGGGTAAACCGGAGCATTCCTCTCGCTTTCATGCCCGTATCCTCTCAGAAATGCTAGAAATCTATTAATTGAGATGAGAAAGAGATAAACCTTTAACGAAAACCTTGTTAACAAAGTTGATTAAGGCGAGAATCGCACTATGAAAAAGGTGTTCGCGTTTGCAGGTTCCATACTCCTGTTGACCGCATTGATATCTCCATCTGCAGTTGCAGCAGTAAAGGCTGGTTCACCATGTCCAAAGGTGGGAAAGGTTTCAGCCACTGCAAGTAAAACTTTCACCTGTATCAAATCAGGCAAGAAATTTGTGTGGAACAAAGGTGTGGCTACCGCTAAACCAGTAGCAGCTACACCTACACCCACTGCAACACCAGAACCGGTTGCTACAAAAGTTCCTGCAGCGCCTACTTCATTTGCTGATCTAAAGGAGAACTATCGGGGAATTCCTTACGCGGTATGGGAGAAAATTCAAAGTAATTTGGCTCTACACAAATCAACAGATCTAAAAATCAATTTCCTCTTCGGACCAACTACTCCTCAAAGATATCCAAATCAATGGACAATTGATGCAGTAACTCTCGGTTCACGAGTAATGGGTGCACAGAAGCAACCTGCAGAAGTGAAGTTTGTTCAGTTCAACAAAACAGATGTCTCTTGGGCGAGAACTGAGGCAGAAAAATACATAAGTCCATTTAGGCTGGGAAATTCATTCCCTGATCAAGCTTCTGGAAAATGCGAAGGAGTCGATTGCGACGGAGCTGTCACGAATATCGCAAGCGATATAGGACTTGTTCTGGTTGGTGTATCAACGCCCGTAACAAGATTTAGTATTCAAAAATTCAATGGACAGAATGATTTGCATGAGTACACCCATGCAGTACAAGGAATGGTCTTTAAGGGCAAGGTACAAAGTCCTCCTCCTGTTCTCATTCCGTGCTGGTATTCAGAAGGACAGCCTCAGGCAATTTCCATTCCTACGGTTGCTAAAAGTGCTGAAGATTATGTGAAGATCCGAAAAGGTTGGATTACAGATAACAGATGGCTTTTAAAGGACTACGAACCAGAATCAATCCAGGAATTCTTTCGAGATACCATGAAGGTTCCTTGCAATGGCCCTTCAGGTTCAATGGTCTATAACCTCGGATATATTGTTATCGATTCGTTAGTAGCTATAGGTGGAATTGATAAAACATTCGATGTACTTACCGCCATCGCAGATGGGCTGCCGTTCGAAGACTCTTTCAAGAAGGTGTACGGAATTACCTGGAATGATGCCTCTGTAGTGTTATCGAGAGTTGCTTCAAAGGTTTATAAGGAATACAGAAAATAACTGAACGTGGGCGGCGAGGGTTTCGAACCCCCGACATCCTCGGTGTAAACGAGGCGCTCTACCACTGAGCTAGCCACCCGGCTTGTACTGCTCGCGAATACTACTTTATATCTGCGAAAGTACGAAAATCGTGCGTAAGTTACGCAAGATTAGAGAGCTGCAATAGCGCTCTTGTAATCACCATTGTTGCGAGCATCTCCGAGTCCATTAACTACAGACCAACGGACGATTCCCTCTTTATCGATGATGAAAGTGCCACGCATTGCGCAACCGAGATCTTCATTGAAAATTCCATAAGCCTTTGCAGCTGCGCCATGTGGCCAGAAATCTGCCAAGACAGGGAATGTATAACCTTCTTGTGCAGCAAAGATTTTCTGTGTGTGCATTGAATCGCATGAGACTGCAAGAACTTGAACGTTATCGTTCTCAAATGCTGAAATGTCATCGCGGATGGCACAGAGTTCTCCGGTGCATGTGCCGGTAAATGAGAATGGGATAAAGACAAGAACAACATTCTTCTTACCCTTAAATGAAGAGAGCGAAACTTTTGTTCCTGTTTGATCTCGCAGTTCAAAATCTGGTGCGGCTGATCCGATTGCAATAGTCATAGCGCGAATCTATCGCTTGCCCGCTTTTCGTGCCACCAGACGAGTTGCTGTCCAATCTGCAGCTACTGCAATTGTTGATGTTTGATTCAATCCACATAGCGGAGCAGCATCTTGAATATCACTTGGTTCAACATGTCCAGCGCGACCAACTTTGGGGGTCAAGACCCAGATTGGTCCGGTCTCCGAAAGAAAAGCCATCGCATCCATGAGTTCATCTACTAGATCGCCATCGTCTTCGCGGAACCAGAAGAGAACTGCATCGATGACTTCATTGGTAGAGCCTTCAAGGAATGCGGTTCCAGTAATTTTCATGATTTCATTACGGAGAGCAGCATCACAATCTGTCCCATGTCCTATTTCCAGGACCAGCTCTCCCTTAGCAAATCCCATGCGCATTGCCACGGGATAAGTCCAACGGATGAGACGATTTTTTACAAGGGTTTTACCTGTACTAGAGCGTATTTTTTTGTACTCATACCGGATTTAGGCGAGAATACGGCTATGACTGAATTCGATGGATTCCCAGATCAGATAATTGACCAACTTGTAGACACGGATCCATCGGAAACCGCTGAGTGGCAGGCATCCTTTGACGCGGCCCTCACAGCAGCTGGCCCGGTACGCGCACGATACTTAATGCTTTCGCTACTACGTCGTGCACAAGAGAAGAACATCGGAATTTCACAACTTCGCGCAACTGATTACATCAACACAATTTCTCCAGAACATGAGCCACAATTTCCTGGCGATGAAGCAATGGAACGTCGCATCCGTAGATTTAATCGTTGGAATGCAGCGATGTTGGTACATCGTGCGCAGCGCCCAGGTGTCGGAGTTGGCGGACATATTTCAACATACGCATCTTCTGCTTCACTCTATGAAGTTGGATTTAACCACTTCTTCCGTGGACAGGATCATCCTGGTGGCGGAGATCAAATTTTCTTCCAGGGTCACGCAAGTCCCGGAATGTATGCACGCGCATTTCTTGAAGGACGATTTACTGAAGATCAATTAGACGGTTTCCGTCAGGAACTTTCACATCAAGCAGGCGGATTATCTTCTTATCCTCATCCACGTTTGATGCCTGACTTCTGGCAATTCCCAACAGTGTCAATGGGTATTGGCCCTATCAATGCAATTTACCAAGCGCGCTTTAATCGTTACTTACACAATCGCGGAATTAAAGATACAAGCGATCAGAATGTATGGGCATTTCTTGGCGATGGTGAAATGGATGAAGTCGATACTCTTGGTGCTATTGGTCTCGCATCACGCGAGAAGTTAGACAATTTAACTTTCGTCGTTAACTGTAACTTGCAGCGTCTTGATGGCCCTGTTCGCGGTAATGGCAAGATTATTCAGGAACTCGAATCAATCTTCGGCGGCGCAGGATGGAACGTCGTCAAGGTTGTATGGGGTCGCGAGTGGGATCCACTGCTGGCACAAGATCGCGAAGGCGCACTTGTAAACCTTATGAATACAACTCTTGATGGTGACTTCCAAACATTTAAAGCTGAAAGCGGTGCATTCGTTCGTGAACACTTCTTCGGTCGCGATCCACGCACAGCAGCGATGGTTGCCGGTTGGTCAGATGAACAAGTGTGGGGACTTAAGCGCGGTGGCCACGATTATCGCAAGCTCTTTGCCGCATACACAGCAGCAGTTCAGAAGAATGGAAAGCCAACTGTAATTCTTGCTAAGACAATTAAGGGTTGGACACTTGGTTCACACTTCGAAGGACGTAACTCAACACACCAGATGAAGAAGATGACTCTCGAAGACATCATCGAATTCCGTAATCGTCTTGATATTCCACTTACTGATGACAAGTTAGATAAGTACACACCTTCTTACTACCGACCACCTGCAGATTCTCCAGAGATGAAGTACCTCGAAGAGCGTCGCCGCGAACTTGGTGGATCTATCCCAAGTCGTCGCAAGGTTTCACGACCATTGCAGCAACCTGCCGATGAAGCGTACGAATCAGTGCGTCGCGGATCCGGTCAGCAAGAGATTGCAACAACGATGGCCTTCGTGCGCTTGCTTAAAGATTTGGTTAAGGATCCAGGACTAGGTAATCGCCTAGTTCCAATCATTCCGGATGAGGCACGTACATTTGGTCTCGATTCATTGTTCCCAACTCTCAAGATTTATTCACCACACGGCCAGCAATACATGGCTGTAGACCGTGAATTGATGTTGTCATATAAGGAATCTACTTCGGGCGTAATCCTTCATGAAGGCATTAACGAAGCAGGATCTGTTGCTTCATTTACTGCAGTCGGTTCTTCATACTCAACTCACAATGAACCAATGATTCCTATCTACATCTTCTACTCAATGTTCGGATTCCAACGCACGGGAGATGCTTTCTGGGCAGCCTCTGACCAGTTGGTTCGAGGATTCGTACTTGGTGCTACAGCAGGTCGTACAACCCTTAACGGAGAAGGCTTGCAGCACGAAGATGGACATTCACATCTATTGGCAGCGACTAATCCTGCAGTCGTTTCATACGATCCTGCATTTGCATACGAAGTTGGACATATCTTTAAAGATGGTCTGCGCCGTATGTATGGTGAAAATAGTGAAAACATTTATTACTACATGACTATTTATAACGAGCCATACATGCAGCCTGCAGAGCCAGATAATCTAGATATCGATGGCTTGCTTAGAGGAATCTATCTCTACGCTCCTGCTTCAAAGCAGCGTAAGAAGAATGCGCAGCTTCTCGCATCAGGTGTGGGAGTTAACTGGGCACTTAAAGCGCAGAAGTTGCTCGCAGAAGATTGGGGCGTTGCCGCTTCGGTTTGGTCTGTAACTTCATGGAATGAACTACGTCGTGATGGTCTATCAGTAGACCGACACAACATGCTCAATCCTCGCGATAAAAAGACTGCATATGTGTATGACAAGCTCAAAGGAACTGAAGGCCCGGTCATTGCGGTCTCTGACTTCATGCGCGCTGTACAAGATCAAATCTCTCCATGGGTTCCAAACCAATTCCACTCACTTGGAACAGATGGTTTTGGCCTTTCAGATACACGCGGTGCGCTTCGTCGTCACTTCAAAGTCGATGCGGAATCAATCGCTGTTGCAACTCTTGCAGAGCTTGCAAAGGCTGGAGAAGTTAAAGAGTCAGTTGTGCAGGAAGCTATTGATAAGTACCGAATTTTCGATGTTCGTTCAGCAGATGCTGGCAACACCGAAGGTTCAGGTTGATTAATCGCATCTCTACTGCTGATGTCCCCCGCTTTTAATTCTTAGATTTCGAGTCTTCCTTCAGCACGCCAGTAAAGAGAACTGCGGCAATCATCATGGCTGCTGGAATCATCAGCGCTAGAGCTATAGACCCGGTGAACTGCATAGTCCAGGCAACAACTAACTTCACGCCAAATGTGAGAATGGTGTTAACTACACCAAATTGCCCAACGACCACGGCACTTGGTAGCGATGATCTGCGATTGGCTGCCGCAAAGAAGGCTGGTGCGGTAAATGATGAACCAAGTCCGGCAATTGCAAAACCTAGAATAAAGAGCGCATACGCCCACCACTTCTGCGCGGCTGGTAAATGCGTGGCAATAATTATGCAAAGTCCGAAACCGACCCCAGCAAGAATCAGTGCACGCTTTACGAGAATGTGAATCCGAGATCGAACCAACAATTTGTTGATTGATAGTCTTCCGACAATCATCATTGCAGTAAACACAATAAATGGTGTGGCGCTTAAACTGCCTGAAACGTCAAGCCGTTCTTTGGTAAAGATCGTGCCCCAGTCGCCAAGAGCGAACTCAAGATAAATTGCACATGCCATGCCAATGCTTACAGGCCAATCAATCTTGAAAGAGGTGAAAATATCCTTTACAGAATAATCATGTTCTGAATCCTCATTAGGAGACAATAAGTGAGGTCGCAACTTTAGAATCATGACAACCATAACGGCGACTAGAACGATACATAAAACATTTATGTGCGCGACTAAACCAACTCGCCCAACAAGCAGCCCTGAAACTATTGCTGTGCTCAGAGATCCCGCACTCCAATATCCAGAAGAGGTTATTACAAGATTCTTCTCTGACCGCTCTAAGAAATGAAACAAGTGAGAATTCAGGCATACATGAACTGCAGTTATTCCAAAAGCGAAAGCAATGTTAAGAATAAGGAAAAGAAAACTTGAACGTATATGCACAAGTACAGCAAGGCTTGTAAAAAGAATTCCAATAGCTGTCAATGAAACCTTCAGGGCGCCATACTTATGGATAATGTGGCCCACCGTAAGAAGTCCAAGGAATGCGCCAATCGCACCTGCGCTGATAAGCGAACCAAAGGCACCATTGTTAAGTGCAAGGTTGGCCTTTACTTCAGGAAATCGTGGAATCCACGCCATGATGGCAAATCCGAAACAGAAAAAGAGCGAGTTAATCAGTTGTTGTTCTGATTTATTCGACAACTCATTAGCCATTAAACTTTAACCATTAAAAAAGTGCGTTCGCTAGTGCAGCTCGAGCCTTAATCACTCGCGGATCAGCAGGATCTGCCAGACTAAACAACTCGAGTAAACGTTCTTTAACAGCTTTCTGTTCTTCACCATCAAGAATGACAACCAATTTGAGCAATCTCTCGAAGGCCGGCTCAAGGTAGCCACTCATCACTTCAACATCTGCACATTTAAGTTGAACTGCAATGTCGTCAGGGTTGCGAATGGCATCTTCCATAATCTTCTGACCATCAATCCCATAAGTTCTGATCAGTAATTGAACTTGTGAAAGCCCTAGCTTTGCAAAATGATCATTTGGCTTGCGATCAAGCAGGCGTTTATATGCTGCTTCTGCAGTTTCATAATCACCCTCATTCAGTGCCGCGAGCGCTTCATCCTCTTCTGGTTCAGTGGGCTCAACAGGTTCGTCGCCAATTCCTTGCTGTGCTGCAAGTGTAAGAATTTTTGTGATGACTTCGCGCAATTGGGTTTCAGATAAAGGTTGCTCAAGAAATGGAATTGCCTGTCCACCGATAAATACAATGCCATACGGAATTGTTCGCACTTGCAGCGCTTGGGCTACTGGTGCCTGCGTATCAATGTCTACTGTTGCCAATATCCACGTACCCTTATCGGCAGCTTCAATATTTCCCAGTGCCCTAAGGGTTTCAACAGACTCAACAGAACGTACCGACCAACATAAGAGCACTACTGGTTTTGTTGAAGAAAGCGGAATTACTTCTGTTTGTAAATTCTCAGCCGTGACTTCCATACCTGGCATTGGGGTAGATGTATCGGGTGCTGGTTTACCTAACGAACTGAGGTCTACGGCTTGCGAAAAGTTAGGTGGAAGACTCACTGTTGCATCATGCCATCAACGGGTGCACCTACGCCAGAATCCTGACGACTGGGAAGTACCCCAGAGATAAAGGATTTTGCAGCAAATTCAAGGCCCACGTCATGACCTGCTTTCTCACTCAAGTACCAGCGATGCTCAAGAGCCTCATGGAAAAATTGTGCCTGTTCAATTCGTCCAGCAAGTTCAGGGGGAATCAAATTAATTGTCGGAATAAACACTTCCGTAAGCCATCTGCGGGCAGATTCTGCGATGGGTGGTTTTGGAGTTTTCTCTCGTCCGCGAAAACGATCGAAGGAGGCAAGTAATCGCTTTGCTTGAAGTTCCTCTGTTTCAAGGCCCATAAGTTCTCGCAAGCGGTTCTTGTGATAACCAGATGCAACAAGTTTTGGTTGGAATACCAACTTTCCAGAGCCTTCACCTTCTTCCATCGATACTGAAACTTCTTCGACTGTAAATCCCAAATCATGTAATTGGCGCATCGCTCTTTCAACAGCATGTCGATCAGTTGGGTCTAACACTTGTCGGTCTTTGAGTGCAGACCACAAACGGTGATAACGCTTAATCAGCGCCGAGCTCGCACGGATTGGATCCAAGCCTGGATATAAAACACCGGAGAGTTGTAAATCTTCAAGTTCTGCGGCCACATTGAAATGTGCGATTTCTAAATCGTGTTCACGTTGGCCAGCTGTCAGAGTTTTCTGAAATTCTCCAGTTTCAGCATCGACAAGGTAAGCGGCAAATCCTTCAGCATCTCTGCGAAAAAGAGTATTTGAAAGTGAACAGTCACCCCACCAGAAGCCAAGTAAATGTAACCTAACTAGCAGAAGTGCAAGTGCGTTAGCCATCAAGGTAACGTCTTCAGCAGTTACATTCTTATCGCTTAATACAACGCGGTAAGGAAGTGAGTACGGCAAGAATCTGGTTACCAGTGCGCATGGAAGTTCTTCTCCAGAGTCATCTGAACGACCTTCAATTACTGCAATTGATTGCACGCTCGGAGAATCTAATTGTCTGAGTTCGCGCAATATCTTGTACTCGCGATTGGCAAACTCGGCGACGGTCTCCTTCACTGCGTACACCTCTGAATCCGGATCATCAGTGGAGCGAACCAGGCGCACAACGTGGCGAGAAATACCTCGCTTCTCGGCAAGCATCGGATCTTCGGGCCACAGCTCTAGAGGTAGATTCCAAGGGAGCCCGGTAACCGCGGCAATTTCTTCACCTAATCCAGTTATCCGTAGTGCCATGGGGGTTATTCTCTCTTACGCTTTACAATAAAGCATGGCTATTTCAGAGCGTATGAAGAGAAAACCAAAAGTTTCAGCATCTCAATCAGATTTTGGGACTGCTGGCGAGCCAATGGACCGCGCACATCCCTTTTATTTTGGATTTGTGGCCACTCTCGGAGCTCTCAGTGCATTTGTATTAATGCGCGCACTTGCAAGTGCCAGCCAAGTTTTTGTCCTAATTCTTGTCGCACTTTTCTTAGCTATGGGTTTGAATCCTGCAGTTGAAGCAATTCGTAAACGAGGCGTGTCACGAGCTTCGGCAGTTACGATAATTTTCACCTCAGTTATTTTGATGGTAATTCTCTTTGGAGCACTGGTTGTTCCACCACTAGTAAATCAAGGAACTCAACTTATTGAGAGTGCACCGACGCTGCTCAACCAACTCAACGATAACGCGACAATTGCACGAATTAATGAGCAGTATGGAATCATCGACACACTTCAAAATAAGTTAACTTCAGTAACTTCAAATGGTTCACTTTTGATTTCAGCTTTTGGTGGCGTTATTGGTGTTGGTAAGAGTGTGTTATCAGGAACATTCACGGCCCTCACAATTCTCGTTTTAACTCTCTACTTCATCACTTCGCTGCCACAAGCAGTTGACCTTGGCCTTAAGTTGGTGCCAGCTAGTCGCCGTCCACGCGTAGCCGTGCTCACTGAAGCGATCATTGCCCGTGTGGGTGCATTCGTAGGTAGCCAAATACTTGTCTCTGCCATGGCTGCAATCTTTATGACAATACTTGCGGTAATTCTCGGACTTCCATCACCTATAGCAATTGGCATCATTATCTTTGTCTGCGGTTTAGTGCCTCTTATTGGACACTTTATTGGAGCAGCCATTTACACAATCATTGCACTCACTCAATCAGTCTCAATCGGAATAATCGCGTTCGTTGGATATGTTGTTTACGTACAAGTTGAAAACTATGTACTTACTCCGAAAATAATGAAACGCACATTAGCAGTGCCCGGGGCTGTAACAATCATTTCCGCTCTCATTGGTACTTCACTACTTGGACTCGTGGGTGGATTACTGGCAGTGCCTGTAGCGGCATCGATTATTCTGATTCTTGAAGAAGTAGTTTTCCCTCGCGCTGAAAAATCTTAAATTTCAGTTGGCAGTGGCAAGCGCTCTGGTGCAAGAATTCGAGTGATTTCACTTAAGACTCCATGAACATATGGTTCGCCTACCCAAAGATGCTTCGCACCATCTACTGCAATTAATTCTGTTTGCGGAATAACTCCGAACCGAATGCGAGCTTGTTCAGGCTTTAAATAGTCATCATGCTCTGGAATCAACGCAATCACTGGCCTTCCATCACGTGCCCAGAACTCTAGATCTCCGTCAACGATATCTAGAAGTGTTGGACTCAAGAGGATCAGGCCTTTAATACGTGGATCACGTGCATGACTGATTGCGATACTTGTTCCAAATGACCATCCCACAACCCAGAGTTCTGTAAGTCCCAACGTTTGGAAGCAATACTTAATCATTGCTTCAACATCGTATTTTTCTGCGCGCCCATTGTCATAAGAACCTGTACTTGTTCCAGCTTCACTGCTTGTGCCGCGAGTGTTAAATCGAACTACGGTGATTCCAGACATCTCTGGCAAACGATTTGATGCCTTCTTATAAATATGGCTATCCATCATTCCGCCACCTGTGGGATTTGGATGACAGCACAGGATTGCTGAGGTTGGGCGATCAATAGGTGCGCTGACTTCTCCGATGAGAGTTTGACCATCTTCGGTAAGAACTGTGAAAGGGGTACGTGTGGCCTCAAGTACAGTGCTGGGGCGGATTGGTTCCGACATAGTTGCAGTCTAGTCTTGGCTTATGGCTAAAACAAAAAGCGCACTATTTGAATCTCATAATCCTGCAACCGGTGAAGTGATTGCAAGCTATCCGCAGACGACAGAGCACGATGTTCGAGCCGCAGTAAGTGCTGCTCGTGATGCTTCGATTGCATGGCGTAATTTAGGTTTTCGTGGGCGTCGCAAAGTATTGCTTAAGTGGAGTGATTATTTACTTGCACATATGGATGAACTAACAGCAGTTGTTTCCGAGGAAACTGGAAAACCAATTAGTGATGCAAAGTTAGAAGCTGCACTTGCCGCTGGACACATTGCTTGGTCTGCACGACATGCAGAATCTGTCATGCGAACTTCACATCGCTCCCCCGGATTGTTGATGGCAAATATGTCTGCAACTGTTGAACGCTCACCTGTCGGAGTCGTTGGAGTAATTGGTCCTTGGAACTATCCTGTTTTTACCCCACTTGGGTCCATCGCTTACGCACTCGCAGCTGGCAATACGGTTGTTTTCAAACCGAGTGAATACACACCTGGAGTTGGCGAA
>JAPLBE010000006.1 GCA_026392935.1 Actinomycetota bacterium
GTAAATCTTTTGTCATAGTTTTGCCTTTGCATTAAATTCTGCGCGAACATCGTCATCTGCGGTTGCTGCCGCGAATGCTTTGATTGCTTCCTCTGCTTTACCTTCAACACGTCGAGGCACTTGAACTTCAATAGTGACAAGTAAGTCGCCAATAACGGTGCCTTTCTTAATCCCGCGACCTTTAACACGCAGTACGCGACTTGTTGGAGTTCCCGCAGCTAGACGTACAGTGACGTCATCTCCTGAAAGTGTTGGAACTTTAATATCGGCGCCCAGGGTGGCTTCTGCAAAAGTTACAGGGAGAGTAAGTATTAAGTTTTCACCTTTGCGAGAGAAAATTGCATGTGGTTTAACATGTAATTGAATAAAGAGATCCCCGGGGCCCGCTTCGCCAGGTGCACCTTTGCCTTTGACGCGAATTTTTGCGCCGTCATTAACTCCTGCAGGCACGCGCGCCGAAATACTTTGTGGGCCATTTCCGTCCGTGTTTAACTTTAAATCTAGCGTTGTGCCGAATACGGATTCTTTAAATGTAATTGTTGACTCGGTTTGTAAATCAGAACCTTTGCGCGGTCCGCGGCGTCCGCCGCCACCACCAAATAAGTTTGCAAAAATATCTTGGGGATTACCGCCGCCGAAGAGATCGGAGAAATCTCCACCTTGGTATTGGCCGCCGCCTGTTGGTGCCCGAAATCCTCCGCGTTCAAACATAGAGCGAGCTTCGTCGTACTCTGCCCGTTTTTTTGAATCAGACAAAATGTCATACGCCTCAGAGACGGCTTTGAACTTCTCTTCTAGCGCGGCGTTGCCTTGGTTCTTATCTGGGTGTAAATCGCGCGCTAAAGAGCGGTATTTCTTCTTAATTTCATCGGGGGTAGCTTTTTTATACTCGCGCGGGGCGCAAGATGCGTTCCTTGTATTTGTATCCTGGTTGCAAGATCTTGCTCGCTGTTGCAACTGCAACATCGGAAGATGTGTCGTGTAGCAACGCCTCGTGGATTTGCGGATCGAAAGGTTCGCCTTCAGTCCCATATTTCTCAAGACCGATGCGGTTTGTGATTGCAGCAAGTTGGTCTGCGACAGCCTTAAAACCCCCGCTAAGTTCATTATGGTCGGCAGCGCGATCGATGTCGTCAAGAGTTGCAAGTAGCTCTGTAAGTACGGAACCGATTGCAAGTTCGTGCGCAACTGTGCGATCACGCTCGACGCGCTTTCGGTAGTTTGCATACTCTGCTTGCAGACGTTGTAAATCAGATGTAAGTGCCGCAACCGGATCAATTTCTTGATCCGGTGCAGCTTCTACAACTTCATCTACAACAGGAGTTGTCTCTTCGACAACTTCTTCTGTTGTTTCGTTAGACATTAGTTAGTTGTCTCTTCTTCCACTATTTCTGCGTCTTCAACATGGTCTTGAGCACCAGTTGATTCACCAGATGTTTGTGCTCCTGCATTTGCATACATAAGTGCACCGAGTGCTTGTGAGATTGTTGAGACTTTCTCAGTGTTTGATTTAATTGACTCGAAGTTCGCACCACCAAGATCTGTCTTAAGAAGTGCTAGTGCTTCGTCGAGTTCTGCCTTCTTAGTCACAGCTTCACCTTCAGTGAACTTATCTGCATTTTCGGATAGGAATTTCTCTGTCTGGTAAACAAGTGAGTCACCAGTATTGCGGATTTCTGCTTCTTCACGGCGCTGCTTATCTTCATTAGCGTGTGCTTCAGCATCTTGCATCATGCGATCAATCTCTTCCTTTGAAAGAGCAGACCCACCAGTGATGGTCATGCCTTGCTCTTTACCTGTTGCAAGATCTTTTGCAGATACGTGAACGATTCCGTTTGCATCGATATCGAATGTCACTTCAACTTGTGGAACACCACGAGGTGCAGGTGCGATACCGGTGAGCTCGAACATGCCTAGCTTCTTGTTATAAGCAGCCATTTCACGCTCGCCTTGGTATGCCTGAATCTGTACAGCAGGCTGATTGTCATCAGCTGTTGTGAAGATTTCGCTGCGCTTTGTAGGAATAGTTGTGTTGCGCTCAATGAGTTTTGTCATTACTCCACCCTTGGTTTCAATACCAAGAGAAAGTGGTGTTACATCGAGAAGCAATACATCTTTAACTTCACCTTTAAGAACACCAGCTTGAAGTGATGCACCAACTGCAACTACTTCATCAGGGTTTACACCCTTATTTGGCTCTTTTCCGCCAGTGAGTTCGCGAACGAGATCTACAACAGCTGGCATACGAGTTGATCCACCAACAAGTACAACTGATTGGATGTTTGCAATTGGGATCCCAGCATCTTTAAGAACTGCTTGGAATGGCTTCTTGCAACGTTCTAGTAGGTCTGCAGTGAGTGACTGGAATTGCGCGCGTGTAATTGTTTCATCGAGGAACAATGGGTTCTTCTCTGAATCAACAGTGATGTATGGCAAATTAATTGTTGCTGATTGTGAAGATGAAAGTTCAATCTTCGCCTTTTCAGATGCTTCGCGAATGCGCTGCATTGCCATCTTATCTTTTGTGAGATCGATTCCGTTTGCAGAACCGAATGTCTTAACGAGGTGATCAACAAGTGCCTGATCCCAATCGTCTCCACCAAGATTGTTATCGCCGTTGGTTGCTTTAACTTCAACAACTCCATCGCCGATTTCAAGAAGTGAAACGTCGAATGTTCCACCACCGAGGTCGAATACAAGAATTGTTTGTTCTTTATCTGCTTTATCAAGGCCGTATGCAAGTGCTGCAGCTGTTGGCTCGTTGATAATACGAAGAACATTAAGTCCTGCGATTTCGCCAGCTTCTTTTGTTGCTTGACGTTGTGCATCGTTAAAGTAAGCAGGAACTGTAATTACAGCATCTGTTACGGTTTCACCGAGATACGCTTCTGCATCGCGCTTTAACTTTTGTAGAACGCGTGCTGAAATTTCTTGTGATGTGTACTTCTTACCGTCGATATCAATCGTCCAGTTAGTACCCATGTGACGCTTTACGGAACGGATTGTGCGTTCAACGTTTGTGACTGATTGACGCTTTGCAACTTCACCGACAAGAACTTCGCCATTCTTTGCGAATGCGACGATCGATGGAGTTGTGCGAGCGCCTTCTGCGTTAGCGATAACCGTTGGTTCTCCGCCTTCGAGTACTGATACGCAGCTATTTGTAGTTCCGAGGTCGATTCCGACTGCTCTAGCCATTGTGTTGCTCCTTCTGTAATCCCGTTATCTCTCGAGCCAGGGTGGGTCGAGGTTTTGTAACCTGAGCCGATTCTAGCCAAAGAGTTGAGTCGAGTCGACTCAGGTTTCATACAGTTGAACGGGGTGGAGGAGGGATTTATTCCCGGGTTAGCCGTAAGTGTCGCGGGGGCCTCGGCCGTTGCTGATTGTGCGCAGGCCGCGCTTCCAACTTGGCGCAGTGGGGCCGATAAATTCCAGGGAGTCAACAAGGGCGCCAGGTGCGCTCGAGCGAATAGTTTCCAGAAGTGACGGTCCGACGAGGTTTAGTTGGGTTGCCCAGGCCGTTGATGAACATTGCACAAGTAGGCGACCGTCGAGCATTGAAAGAGGTGTTGTGTGTTGTGCGATCTCAGGGCCGACAACTTGGGGCCATGTTGCAAAGAGTGTTCCTTCAGCAAGGCCTGAATCCCAATCGCGTTCTTGAATCAAGTTATTAAGCACATTGGAAATTAGCGTCGGATCCCCTGGTGTTTGGGTGCGCTCTTCTATCTGTTTTTTCTTCTTAATAAATCCTGTTTTGTAGCTGCGGAACAAATCGACTGCGAGGTCGCGTTTTTTGGGTTGGTCTTCATTCATTGTGTAACAACCCCCGGGCTCACATAAAACTTAGTAGATAGTAATTCTTGAGGTAGGTCGGATTCAACAGCTGCAGTGATAAAAGTTTGTTCCGCCATTTTTGTCACTGAAGTTAATTGGTGGCGGCGCGCGGTATCTAACTCTGCAAAAATATCATCGAGGATTAATACGGGTTCGGCGCCTTCAGATTTAAGCAGGTTATAAGAGCCAATGCGTAGCGAGATTGCCATCGACCAAGATTCACCGTGACTTGCATATCCTTTTGCTGGAAAGTCACCGAGTTGAAGATGTAGATCATCGCGGTGTGGGCCGATAAGTGAAACACCTCGTTCTTGTTCTTGGCGTGCTACTTCTATTTGTCGAGCAGTGAGTATCTCTAAGTTATGGGTGATGTCTGCCGATAAGTTATCTGTTGAAGATTTGTAGGAAATTGAAGCGGGTTTAACTTCATTAAGGTTCGCATAGTTTGCTGCGACATATGGGTTGAGATCATCTACTAGTTTGATTCGCTCTGCAGATAACTGCGCGCCGTAAGCAATAAGTTGTTCAGTCCACGGAACTAGCGCGTTCTCTGGAGCTCTGGTTTTTAACAGTGTGTTGCGCTGTTTCACAACACGTTCATAGTCAGAGATCACACCTGCAAGCCGTGGTGATTGTGTAATGAGTAATTTATCCAAGAAGTTGCGGCGGTATGTGGGTTCACCGCGGACTAAATCAAGGTCTTCGGGTGAGAAGTAAATGATTTGCAGCGCGCCAAGAATTTCTCTTTGTGATTTAACTGGGTTGCCATTTAACCGGGCGCGGTTTGTTTTTGAAGCGTTGATCTCTAGGTCAACCTGAAGTGTTCGTCCTTCACTCTCAATTTCTGCCCGGATTATTGCTTGGTCTGCCCCGAGAGAAATTAGTGGTTGGTTTTGTGAAACACGGTGTGATGAAAGGTATGCGAGGTAAATCAAACTTTCAGCGATATTTGTTTTGCCGCTGCCGTTATTGCCGATAAAAGTTATAGGGCCGGCGGGTAATTCAAGCTCCAAGTTTTTGTAGGAGCGGAAATGTGTCAGCGCTAGCCGAGTTACGCGCATTACTGTCGGTCGCTCTTATTAAGAGGCGTAACGCATTGGCATGAGTAAATAGCGGTAGTTATCGATAGATGCGCTATTTGGTTCTGCGCGCCCTGTGAGGATTGCTGGTTTATTCGATCCAGTAAATGAAATCTGAACGAATGGTGTGCCTACTGCTTGCAAACCGTCAGCTAAGAAAACAGGATTAAATGCGATAGAGATTGGGTCCCCATTTAAAAGTACATCGATGGTTTCGGTTGCTTGTGCTTCTTCGCCCGCACCAGCTTCGAGTGAGACTCCACCATCTTTAAACTCCAGGCGTAGTGGAACAGTTTTATCTGTCACAAGTGCAACACGGCGAACAGAATCTAAAAATGGAGCAACTTCCACAACCGCAGTTGTTGTTGTCTCTGTAGGAAGTAAATGGCTGTATGGGGGGAAAGTTCCATCTAGCATTCGAGATGTCATGGTTTTTCCTTCTCCGGAAAAACCAGCAAGACGATCATTAGATGTAGTTGGTGCAAAAGATAAAGAAACATTCTTTGCGCCCACTAGGGATTTTGCGGCATCGGCAAGTGTGCGAGCGCGCATTAGTGCTGAAGTTGATAATCCTGGAGTTGCAGGGTTCCAAGTAAATTCGCGAACTGCTAAACGGTAGCGGTCTGTTGCTGCAAGAGTGATTGTGTCTTCGTTGATTTCTACATGTACACCTGTAAGTGTTGGTAGTGAATCATCTCGGCCTGCTGCAATTGCAACTTGTGCAACCGCTGTTGCGAAAGTGTCGCTTGCAACACTACCGGTAGTTTCAGGGAGTTCTGGCAGGTTTGGGTATTCATTGAGTGAAAGTGTTGGAAGAGTAAATTTTGCTGCGCCAGATGTCACTAGAACACGGGTTCCATCTAAAGCAATTGTGATTGGTTTATTAGGAAGTGATCTGCAAATTTCAGCTAGTAGTTTTCCTGGAACGAGAACCGCGCCTTTTTCAGATATCTCTGCGCCGAAGTGAGATTTACTTGATGTTTCTAAATCTGACCCAGAGAGAATGACATCATCGCCAGTTGCATCGATTTTGATTCCGAGGAGCTCGGTTTTAATTGGGCGGGTGGAAAGTGAGCGGGATACCCAATTCACTCCATCTGTTAAAGAATTTTGATCAACTGTAAATTTCACGCCGTAGCCCCCGCACTCATCGTTATGTTCTTAAGTAAAAGCAATGGGTTAACTGTAATTAGGTGCAGGTCCGCTTGGAAACGGGTTTTGTATATATAAAGGTAGTAGTAGTAACCGCGAGCAAATCCTGTGGACAATCGGCAAAAGTCCTGCTCGGAGCCTTTATTTACTCGGGAAAAGGTGTGGAAAATACCCTGAAAACTGTGGGTAATACCTTGTACAACTTTTCTACCCATAACTACCTCTCCCCGAACTAGCTCTATCTTCCTTTGTTACCCACACATATTTAAGCTCTATCCACAGTTATCCACACTTTATCCCCACCTTGGGGGTAAAGTGGTGAAAACGGACAAATCATCACCCGTAAAACTAAACTTTTGTCTGCTGCTTAATCCTGGTGGTTAGCTCATTTACCTGGTTATAAATCGAGCGGCGCTCAGCCATTAACTCTCTAATCTTTCTATCAGCATGCATCACTGTCGTGTGATCGCGGCCGCCGAAAGTCTGCCCAATTTTAGGAAGTGACAACTCAGTGAGCTCGCGGCACAAATACATAGCAATCTGTCGCGCATTAACAAGCGCGCGAGATCTAGAGGTCCCACACAAATCATCAAGGGTAAGACTGAAGTACGCCGCAGTCTGAGCCATGATTGTCGGAGCGGTGATTTCTGAAGTGACATCACTAGGGATGAGGTCTTTTAAAACAATTTCAGCAAGGCCCATATCAACCGGTTGGCGGTTTAAGGATGCAAAAGCTGTCACGCGAATTAGAGCACCTTCGAGCTCGCGGATGTTTGTAGAAATCTTGCTTGCGATAAATTCAAGAACATCGTCGGGCGCATTTAATTTATCTTGCGCAGCTTTTTTACGAAGGATAGCAATACGAGTTTCAAGTTCAGGAGGTTGGATATCTGTAATTAAACCCCATTCAAATCGCGAACGGAGTCGATCTTCCAAGGTTGTTAACTGCTTAGGTGGGCGGTCTGATGAAATAACTATTTGTTTATTAGCGTTATAAAGCGTATTGAAAGTGTGGAAGAACTCTTCCTGTGTACGTTCCTTATTCTCTAAAAATTGAATGTCGTCAACAAGCAAAATGTCTAAATCGCGATACCGGCGCTGAAAAGCAGTGGCTTTATCATCACGGATTGAGTTAATAAAATCGTTTGTAAACTCTTCAGAGGAAACGTAACGCACCCGAACGTTGCCATAAAGCTCTTTGGCGTACGCACCAATCGCGTGCAGCAAGTGAGTTTTACCCAATCCAGATTCACCGTAAATAAAGAGCGGGTTGTATGCCTTAGCGGGCGCCTCTGCAACAGCAACCGCAGCTGCGTGCGCGAATCTATTTGATGCACCGATAACAAAAGTTTCAAAAATGTATCGCGCATTTAATTGCGAAGGCTCATCCGATTTACGAAAATCGGAATCTTCGCGGCCGGTACCTGGACGCGGTGAGACAACCTCGACTGAGACTTGCGGAGCAGGAAGATCGGCTAGTTCGATAGTTTCATCGACCATCACAGCAATATTGGCCTTCTCGCCAAGCTCTCGTGTGAGCACTTCATTAATCACAGCGCGCAGGCGAGATTCGAGAACATCTTTTGCGAAAGCATTTGGAGCAGCAACAAGAAGACTTGTAGCCCCACCTTCTTTTTGTAGAAGACCCAGAGGTTTAGTCATGGCTAAAAAGGCGCGATGTTGAGGTTCTCCAGCAGAGACGTGCTCGACTACTCGGTCCCATAATTGGGAGAGTTCGACGTCTACAACAGCCATCTACCAACCCCCAGGTCTATCCACAATGTTATCCACAGGCTGTGGTCTAAAGTAGGGGTTTAGCCTCTAAATAGACCGATTTCGACGGAAACCTGTGGAGAACCCGCAAAGTAGACCCGATTCAGGAAAATAGCAAGTGGTTATCCACAATTCTAAGGCCGCGAGGAGCTGATCCTCGAGTTTGACCAGCGCCTATCCACACCCGTACCGTTGCCTCCTTGCTTCCCCCGTATTTCTGACCCGACCACATATTTAGTATTTTGGAGTTCTCATGACAAAACGCACCTTCCAGCCTAATACGCGTCGTCGCGCCAAGAAGCATGGCTTCCGCGCCCGCATGGCTACCCGTGCAGGACGCGCAGTTCTATCTGCTCGCCGCGCTAAGGGCCGTTCAAAGCTCTCTGCGTAAGGTTTAAGAGCGCAACGGAACTTTCGTGCTCCCAGTAGACGCACGTTTAACTTCAAGCTCAGATTTCGCTCGTGCAACTAAAAGTGGAATCAGGGTTACTTCAGAAAACTTTGTTGGCTACCTCTACATCTCTCCTGTCACAAACCACGCATCAGCTAAATGCGGATTAATTATTAACAAAACCGTTGGCGGATCTGTTCAACGCCACCGCCTAGCTAGAAAAGTTCGTCATGCAGTTGCTCCACACATTGGCTCCCTTCCAACCGGATCACTTTTTGTTGTCCGAGCCCTGAAAAAAAACGATGACAAAAATGTTATTACAGAGATTTCAACACTAATCGAGAAATTGATTGCTCGCGGTAAGAAAATTGAGGCGCGAGCATGAGAAAAGTTTTTGCATTAGTAATTCGCGCATACCAATTTCTCTCGAGCCCATTTGCGCCGAGTTGTAAGTACTACCCATCATGTTCACAGTACGCCATCACAGCAATTAGCCGTCATGGAGTAAAAGGAATCGCGATGGCCGCATGGAGAATTCTTCGCTGCAACCCATGGTCGCACGGTGGAGTGGATTACGTAGATGAATACCGCGACTGCGCTGATGCAGTTAATAAGCGCACAAAAGAGCTAGTAGGAGCTAACTAAATGGGTTTTATTCTTGATCCTCTATACAACATCGTTTCTGGCGTTATCGTGGGAATCCATAAGATTTTCGAGCCAATTTTTGGTGCAGACTCAGGTGTTACATGGACTATCTCAATCATGGGACTCGTTGTACTTATCCGAATCATTTTGATTCCTCTTTTTGTCAAGCAGATTAAGAGCCAGCGAGCGCTGACGGTTCTGCAACCACACATGAAGGAAATTCAAAAGAAGTATAAAGATGATCGCCAAAAGCAATCAGAAGAAATGATGAAGCTGTACAAGGAACACAAAACAAACCCACTTGCATCATGCTTCCCGATACTTGCCCAAGCACCAATCTTCTTCGCACTCTTTACAGTCCTTAATGGAATTGCCGCAAAAACTCCAGAAGGCGTTTCTGCACCAATTGCTCGCGGCTTTCTTAAAGGCGAATACCTAGATAGCGCAGCACAAGCAACATTTTTCGGGGCAAAAATTTCACAAAGTTTCCTTGGGTCAACCGATACCAATGTCCGAATCGTGACCGTTCTTTTAATTATCTTTATGTCGGCGACAACTTTTACTACTCAGCGCCAGTTGATGGTTAAAGGAATGCCGAAGATGGATTCCAGCAACAACATGATGTTGCAACAGCAAAAAATTATGTTGTATTTATTCCCGCTAATTTTCGCAGTATCTGGCGTGAACTTCCCTGTAGGAGTTCTTATCTATTGGTCGACAACAAACCTTTGGACTTGGGGTCAGCAGTTCTATGTGATTAAGCGAAACCCAACACCAGGATCTCCTGCATTTGAAGAGCTTGAGCGAAAGCGCGCACACAAAGCGAAACAGGATGCAAAGGATGTAAATCCGACAGAGACTGATAGTGACCAGAACCAAGCAGATGAGGTTGCCGGCCAACGCAAACAACCAAAAAAGAAGAAAAAGAAGAAGTAATAAATCAGACAATTGGTACTAATAATGCATAAATAGGACAAGAGCTTGAGAAAAGAGTTAAAAATGGCAGATGTACAAGAGACAGAAGTAGTAGATGTAGTTGATGCGACCGAAGAGAAGGTCGCCAAGGCTCCAAAGAGTGTTGCGAAGTTAGAGGAAGAGGGCGATATCGCCGCTGACTACCTCGAAGGCTTGCTAGACATTGCTGATCTTGATGGCGATATCGATATCGATGTAGAGAACGGTCGCGCCGCTCTAGCTGTTGTCGGTGGAAAGTTAAAGCACCTAGTTGGTGGCGAAGGCGAAGTCCTAGATGCAATCCAAGAACTCACTCGCCTAGCTGTTCAAACAGCAACCGGGGATCGCAGCCGCCTCATGCTTGATATCGATGGTTTCCGTGCAGGGCGCCGCAAGGAACTTACCGCTCTCGCCGAAAAAATGGCTGAGCAGGCAAAGACCACTGGCAGCTCAATCAAGCTCGATCCAATGAACGCTTTTGAGCGCAAAATCATCCACGACACTATTCAAACGCTAGGCCTGACCTCTGAGTCAGATGGCGAAGACCCACAGCGCTTCGTAGTAATTTACCCGGCGTAAGTTCCACAGAGCCTGTTTCACGTGGAACATTCAGTAGAGGGGCTAGTCGGCCGCTACTTCCCGGAGCGCGAAGCTGAGATTCGGGCATTTGCCGAATTCTTGGTTACAGCGGGAATCGAGCGAGGGCTGATTGGCCCACGCGAAAGTGAACGCATCTGGGAGCGTCATATCTTTAATTGCCTACCCGTCACCCAATTACTACCTCAAGGGGCATCCCTTTTCGATATTGGCTCTGGCGCAGGCCTACCCGGCATTGTCATTGCCCTTGCCCGTCCAGATCTCAAAGTTACGCTCATCGAACCGCTAGAACGCAGGGTTGAATTCCTCAAAGAGGCGACAGAGGGAGTTGAAATTGAGGTAATTCGTGGCAGGGCCCAAGATGTGAAGAAGAGCGCGGAGTATGTGACTGCCCGAGCTGTAGCACCTTTGGAAAAGCTGAAAAAGATGAGCTGGCATATGGTCAAAACCGGGGGAGCCCTCCTTGCCATGAAAGGTGAATCTGCCGCCGCCGAGATGGTTGGCGTAAAGAACGCCGTGTTGCACGAGATTGAACTAGAGGGAATTGGGCTCGGGCGCATCGTCGAGCTCCGTAAACCTAGTTGATTCAAATTGGTGCTTAGATTGCCCCATGTCCGGAGATGATTCACGTGAAACAACAAGCAGCAAGGTTGTTGGGGTCCGCCGCCTAAAAGAGGCTATGGCCAAACCGGCCTCAACCCGCATCTTCACCGTCGCCAACCAAAAGGGTGGGGTAGGCAAGACTACGACAACAGTGAATATTGCAGCAGCCTTATCAATGGGCGGGCTTCGCGTTCTAGTGATCGATTTAGACCCACAAGGCAATGCTTCAACTGCTCTTGGGGTGGAGCACCGTGAATCTGCCGGAGTCTATGAAGTTCTTATGGGAAGTGCGCAGATATCGGATGTCATAAAAAAAGTTGCCGGCTTTCCTGCGCTGGATTGTGTTTCTTCAAATACATCGCTTGCCAATGCAGAAATCAATTTAGTCTCAATGGTTGCACGCGAGTTACAACTTAAAGCTGCAATCGATGAAATCAGTGCAAATTATGATTACATTTTTATTGATTGCCCACCTTCACTTGGCTTGTTAACAATTAATGCCTTTGCGGGATCTAAAGAGTTATTGATTCCGATTCAAACCGAGTACTACGCGCTTGAAGGTCTGTCACAACTTCTTGAAACATACTCTGTTGTTAAGAAGCGTCTAAACCCAACGCTAGTACTTTCAACAATTGTTCTTACTATGTTTGACGGAAGAACACGTTTATCAAACGATGTTGCAGCAAATGTTCGCTCGCATTTTCCAAACGAGCTCATTGATATTCCAATTCCCCGTGCAGTACGCGTCTCTGAAGCACCTTCTTATAACCAAACAGTTATGACATACGACCCACTTTCACCAGGAGCGATTGCGTACATGCAAGTTGCGCGAGAGATTGCAGAACGCGGGAAAGCGAAAGATGAAATTGTTTTTGATTCAAACGTTGTGAGCATTAATTACAAAGGTGGAATTGCATAATGGCGATAAAGCGTGGCGGACTAGGTACAAACCTTGATTCATTGATTCCAACATCACTGACAGTTGCGGGCACTGAAGTTGCGCAACAGAACGAAGTACCAATCAATCAAATTTACCCAAACCCACGCCAACCTCGAACTGTTTTTGATGAGACAGCTTTGAATGAATTAATTGCGTCAATTAAATCAATTGGTATTTTGCAACCACCAGTTGTTCGAAAAGTAAGTGAAAGTAAATACGAACTTGTCATGGGTGAAAGAAGATTCCGCGCAGCTAAAGCAGCAGGACTGACATCCATTCCTGTAATTATTCGTCAGACTCCAGATAATGAATTACTTCGCGACGCGCTCATCGAAAACATTCACCGCAGCCAACTCAATCCACTTGAAGAAGGTGCTGCATATGCACAATTGCTGAGCGATTTTGGATGCACACACGATGAACTTGCACTCAAACTTGGAAGATCCCGCCCGCTTATCTCAAACACAATTCGTTTATTGAATTTGCCAGATACAGTTCAGAGAAAAGTCGCTGCAGGTGTAATTTCTGCAGGTCATGCTCGTGCACTGCTTGGGCTTACTGAAGCTGCAGACATTGAAAAAATAGCATCACGTATTGTGGCCGAGGGGCTCAGCGTTCGCGCCGTAGAAGAAATCATTGCAACACTTAAACCATCGACAAAAAGTCCTAAAAAATCTGCAGTCAAGGGCGTCTCTGGTGCTGGGCTTGCAGCTGCAGAGTTGCTCAGCGATTATCTAGATACACGCGTGAGTGTTGAGACAGGCAAAGGTAAAGGAAAGATTGTGATTGAGTTTGCCGGCAGCGAAGACTTGCAGCGCATTGTTGATCTCATTGAAGGCAAATAAAAGCTAGTTAAGCGCTGTACCTCTGCGTGTCATTTCTTGCTTAATAACTCCACCTAGAGCTTTTACACCTTCACGGATTCGCTCTGGTGTTGGGTGGCAGTATGAAAGTCGCATCGACCAAGATCCAAGTCCATCTGCGTAGAACGCATTTCCAGGAACGTAGGCAACCTTTGCAACAATAGCTTTTGGCATCAGCGCTTTTGTATCAATTTCAGCGGGCAAATTAACCCATACATAAAAACCACCGCCAGGCTTTGTCCATGTGGCCTCTGCAGGGAAATGTTGTTCAAGTGATTCCAACATTGCATCGCGGCGCACTTTGTATAGCTCGCAGAAACTTGCAATTTGGTCACGCCATGGTTGATCGGCCAAATAACTTGAGATTGTTAACTGCGTGAAGTTTGAAGGACAAAGAATTGAAGATTCAGATGCAATAACTAACTTATCTTTGAGAGATTGTGGAACAAGAGCCCAACCCACACGGAGACCCGAAGCAATTGTTTTTGAAAACGAACCTAAATAAATCACATTCTCTGAATCCTCAGCGCGCATTGCATTTGGTGAAGGCTTATCAAAACCAAGTAACCCATAAGGATTATCTTCAACTACAAAAATCTCGGCTTCACGGCAAATATTGAGAATTTCAGTACGGCGATCAGCGGGCAAGCAAACACCAGTTGGGTTTTGGTAATTGGGAATGAGGTACAAGAATTTAATCTTTCGACCGGCTTCGCGGACACTCTTGATTGCGGCACGCAGAGAATCAGGAATCAACCCATCTTGGTCCATCTCTACGTGGACGACAGATGCTTCGTATTGGCGAAATGTTCCGAGAGCGCCGACATATGAAGGAGCTTCAACGAGCACTACATCACCTGGGTCAATAAAAATACGTGAGATTAAATCTAAAGCTTGCTGCGATCCAGTCGTAACAACCACGTCGTCAGCATTAGCGCGAATGCCTTCGAGGGCCATCACATCACAGATTTGTTCGCGAAGTTTTGGGTGCCCCTGACCACTTCCGTACTGAAGCGCTTCGGAACCATTGGTAAGAATTAGTTCGTTTACAACACCAGCCATCATCTCCATAGGAAGCGCCGAAAGATTAGGCATTCCTCCTGCTAGCGAAACAATCTCGGGGCGTGATGCGACAGCAAAGAGCGAGCGAATTTCAGATGGCAACATACCGGCGGCGCGTGTAGCAAATCTTTTCTCAAGATTTTGCGGTACACCGGTTTGATAGCGAATCGAAATGTCGGACATAAGGAGAAGTCTCCCACAGGCCCTGCGGTGGTTGCTAACTGATTATGAAGCTATTAATTGCGAATACCCGCACCGCGAAGGTCTGATATTCGCAAAGTTCCGGTCTTGGCATCATCTTCGGCAGCTAAATAAAGTCTTTGAATCGCAATAATGAAGCTCTCTGCCACAGTATCTCTAAATTCCGCGCGGGCTAAGCGAGCAGCATCGCCAGCATTTGAGATGTAACCCAAATCAACGCGTACAGCCGGCGCACTTGTTAATCTCAATGGGTCCCATGTCTTTGCGTGAGTGCGACAGTTAAGAAAATCAGTTCGAGCGCAGAGTTCGCGTTGAACAAGGGATGCAAACCGTTCCCCAACAATTGAGTGCACGCCATGCTGGTCATTGCCGTAGAAAAATGTTGCTACACCATGGGCTTCAGGATTTTCGTGCGAATCAACATGTAAAGAAATCAAAAGGTCTGCGCTATTTTTATTAGTGAATGAAATTCTCTCGTTATCACTTGGGTTATTGTGAGCGCCCCGAGTGAGAAAAACGCTTGCACCAAGTGCTAGCAATCTTCCCTCTAAACGCTGAGCGATGTCATACACAACTTCTCTTTCAAAATCCTGCGAACCTGGATCAAGAACAATCACTTTATTTGCCAGAGCAGGTCCACGATTCTTTTGTAGTGCAGTTTCACGAAGAGCTGTAGGTGCACCACCAGAAACAATTTTAGTAAGTCGGAGCAAGGCAATAATTGTGGCAGGACCACACTTTCCATCTACTGCAGCACCAACAGATTTTTGAAACTCTTTCACAGCAGCTTCTGTCATGTGACCATAAATTCCATCAACACGACCGCAATGAAAACCCATCTCTGTCAGTCGTGCTTGAAGTGCTGCCACATCATCTCCACGCATTAGCAAGGAGTTCTGTAGATACAAGGAACGGTCACCTAATTTCCAACGAGCTTCTTCAATAGCGCGAATAGTGACATCGTTGAGCTCACCAGTTACATGCAGCCCGCGTCCCTGTTGGAAAGAGCGAATCTCATCAGGAGACATCTCTTTCATAATAAATCTCTCCCGCTAGGAGGGAAAATTAAATGAAACCTTCGAGCTCTTTTAAAAGAGCTGGTTTTGGCTTCGCGCCAATGATTGTCTTTACAACTTCACCATTTACGTAAACGTTAAGCATTGGAATGGAAGTGACTCCGTACTTAATCGCAATTGAAGATTCTTCATCTGTATTGAGTTTTACAATCTTCAGCTTGTCGCCGTATTGAGCAGCAATATCATCAAGAATTGGTGCGATAGCACGACATGGCCCACACCATTCAGCCCAAAAATCGACAAGAACAGGTGTGCTGCTCTTCAATACAACTGCATCAAAATCTGCTGCTGTGACCTTCACTGGTGCGCTCATTGCTACTCCTATTTTCTTCTCTATCTCGTCTATAACTGTTTATAGAGGCGAGGTTACTAGTGGGATAAGAATTTTTCAGCGTCTAGGGCCGCCTGGCACCCAGATCCTGCTGCAGTGATTGCTTGGCGATAGGTGTGATCCACCAAGTCGCCACATGCAAAGACACCAGAAATATTTGTGCGAGTTGAGCGATCCTCAACCTTTACATAGCCCTCTCCATCGAGAGTTACAGAAGATGTAACAAGTTCCGAACGCGGAATATGCCCGATCGCAACAAACAAACCTGTGAAATCTCTCTTAGAAACTTCCCCGGTTTTTGTATTGCGTAATTCAAGTGCTTCAACTTTCTCCGCGCCAAGCACATCAATTACTTCGGTATCCCACAACATTTCAATTTTTGGATTAGCAAATGCGCGCTCCTGCATAATTTTTGAAGCGCGGAGCTCGCCGCGGCGGTGAATTAATACAACTTTGCTGGCAAATTTTGTAAGAAACGTTGCCTCTTCAACCGCAGAATCTCCTCCACCAACAACGGCAATTGTTTGTTCACGGAAAAAGAAACCATCGCATGTTGCACACCACGAAACTCCACGTCCAGAAAGACGCTTCTCGTTCTCAAGACCAATTTCACGGTAGGCAGAACCCATTGCAAGAATCACAGCCTTAGCTTTTACAGTGTTACCAGAACCATCTTTAATAATTTTAATGTCACCAGTGAGTTCCATTTCAACAACATCATCGGTAACCATTTCTGCACCAAAACGCTTCGCTTGCTTGCGCATATTGTCCATAAGATCTGGACCCATAATCCCGTCAATAAAACCAGGGAAATTTTCTACCTCAGTGGTGTTCATAAGTGCACCACCTGCAGTAACTGATCCTTCGTAAATCACAGGATTTAATTGCGCTCGCGCAGCATAGATAGCTGCTGTGTAACCAGCAGGACCTGATCCAACTATGACGAGTTCGCGAACATCGGTGCTCATAAGGCGAGAATATCGCCCTTATTTGAATTACTTCTTGCGACGTCGTCGCAATACAGACGTGGCGAAGCCTCTAAGACCTGCGATTTCACTCACTTTTAGAGCCTTTGCAGCAAAGAGATAGCCGAGTCCGCTTCCAGCCAAAAGAAGTGCCAGACGAAGACCGCGTACAACTAAGGATGCGTCATCAAATGTCCAATTTAAGATTAGTGTGAGAATAAAGAACGGAACCATTCCGATGAGCGAAGCCACTAATAATCGACCATGTTGGAATCCAAAGTCGGCGATAGATAGGCGGCCGATATGCTTTTTCAACAATGAAATCGTAATGAATAGACCAACGATGTAACTCACCGAGAATGCAACACCTAATCCAACTGTTACCCAGTCGCTATCAAGGGTTGCAAGAAAAACATATGAAAGTACGACGGAAATAATATTAATAATCAAAATTGAAACTACCTGAGTTTTCGTATCTTCAAATGCGTTAAACCCACGGATAAGAATGAGATTAATTGAGAAGGCGACCAAACCAAGGCTGAGGGCAGAAAGAACAAAACCGATATATCTGGCATCCTCGAGTGAGATTCCCAGATACAGAGTTTGTGTCATGAGTGGACCGAAGAACAGGAGCGCAACCGCACTGGGTACCGTTACAACTCCCACCATGCGGATTGCACGAATTAGTTGCTTACGAACTTCATCTACATTCTTTTCGATTGCTAACTTTGATAGGTGTGGAAGCAGCGCCGTAACTATTGAAATTGTCACAATCGAGTATGGCAGCAACATTATGTAATACGCGCTTGTGAATGGAGTAAATCCAACACCTGTAGTCACGCCAGCTTGTGCGCTCCTGACTGCAGCACTTGTGGCAACGTTTACTGTAACTAAATAGCCTAATTGTGAGATAAGAACATAAATCAAAGTCCAACCAGCTAAACCAAATGATTTACCTAGCCCTTGAACGCCGAACATTGGGCGCAAATTAATACCAGATCGCTTTACTACAGGAATCAAAATGAGAGCCTGCACAACAACGCCAAGAGTGGTTCCCCACCCGAGCAACTGCACCTGCAAATCTGTAATAGTGCCTATCGCTAGCGAACGTTCAACAATCAACATCGCAGCAAAAACAACAATGACTACGAGATTGTTAGCGATTGGCGCCCACATAAGAGGCGCGAAGGAACCACGCGCATTGGCAACTTGGCCCAACATAGTAAACAAACCTAGGAAAAATATCTGAGGCAAGCAGTACCGAGTAAAGGCAACAGCTATCTGTTGTTCAGTTTCAAAGCCGTCAGTTGAAAACTCTGGCGCGTATAAACGAACGAGAGCAGGAGCGAATACAACACCAATAGCAACCAGTGCAAGAAGAATCAGAGAAATTGTTGTTACAAGTCGAGAAGCAAACCCATGACCACCATCTTCATCTGAGAAAGATCGCACGAGTTGTGGAACAAAAATTGCAGTGAGAGCCCCACCAACTAATAAGTTGTAGAGAATGTTAGGCATTGTGTTTGCAACGTTAAACGTGTCGGCAAGAAGAGCGGTGCCTAAAACTGCTACAGCAAGGAGTGCGCGTATAAATCCAGTGATGCGAGAAAGGATTGTGCCAATGGCCATAATCCCGGAAGCGCGAAAGAGTTCGTTATTTTTCACTACGACTCCTTCTGATCCGCCTTACAGATTGCGCTATCGCACCAATAAAAAGTAACACCGCTGCCCCAGTCGTGAACCACGCGACGCGGGAATCAATAATTGTTGCATTCAAATTCAATTCAGACCGCTCACCAGCAAGCTGACCCTTTTGGTTCATAAATTGCGCATAAACAAGGGTTGACCCCGGAGCAATTACAGAAATTTTGAGACTTAACTGCTGACGAGACTTTGGTGCCAGCAGTACGTTGTTTATATTTTCAATTTGCACTCGCGAATTCATCGGAATGAGTGAAAGAGTAACTACTGTCGGAGTATCAAAGTTATTTATCAGCGTTACCGGGACTTTAGAATTTGTTGAGGTTAACTGATAACGCCCAGGGCTCACACGCAATTTAGCTAGAGTTTTCTTGACTGCAACAGCTGCGCTATATGATAAAACGGCACCCGTTTTTTTATTCAGATCAGGGTTCATGACAATGGCTAAACGAGCACGTAAATCAATAACTTCCTGAGCAGTTGTAAGAGTAGAAAGCCCAGTAAGTGCACGTCGGTTATTTGAATATAGCGCTTTTAAGGGATAGCTCAGGCGCGATACTCCTTTACCCCAACCATTTTCAGTTGTAACAGCTCGGCCAAGTTGAGTTTCTAGACGAGTCTTTCCATAGGCAGAATAGAAACGAAGTTCACTTGGAGCTAAACGCTTGGCGAGTGATTGGTCTGGGTTGCCATACGGCAGAGCAATTACAGGGCTGTTACCTACTGAGAATTTCAAACGTTCTAACCAATTCTTTGCAGCTTGCTGCCCGTTTTTATCTTCTTCCCCATTTACTGAATAACCATTCGCCATCAGAGTTACTTCGTCAATAAGTGCCGGGTCGATTACCCAAGTTTTGTTTGTATAACTAAACGATGAAAGAAGCGCACCTAGGCGACCCTCGGGAAGCAAATCTGTTGCTAAGTCATTATCAAGAAAATCTCCCACAAAGTTAACATGTGGTCTATCGGTAACCCTGACTACAGAAGATGCTGCAGTTGCATGAGGTGCTGTAAATGTAAAAACAATTAACAGTGCAAGAAAAATCTTTTTCATAGCGCGGCCAGCTCTTGCGATGCGTTGGTGCGCGAAATCAATTTCTTTTCATCAGGGTATGCCAGGCGATCTACAATCTCAGAAAGCGGGAACCACGCAACTTCATCAACTTCACTTTCTTGTGGAGCCAAGACCCCACCGTTTTCTCGGAATAGATAATGGTGAACAGTTTTGTGAATTCTTTTACCGCCGGCCATAAACCAGAAATCAATAACACCAAGAGATTTTTCAATAACAGAAACTATTCCGGTTTCTTCTTGCACTTCACGCAGCGCAGCTTCTTCAGGAGTTTCTCCTTCTTCGATATGTCCTTTAGGAAGCGACCACAAAATTCTTTTCCCAGAAACATCCTTTAAGTCCCGACGACCGATTAACAGGCCTAACTTTCCAGTCGCATCAACAACTAAACCGCCCGCGCTTATTTCATCAACCCGTTTTGCGTAAGGCTGTTTTACAGGTGCCTTCTTTTTACGTTCGGGCTGGGCTGTAGAAGGGGAGGTGGGATCAAGATTTTGTGGGGAGCGATTAGCAGGGCGTCTGCGCCTGCGTTTTTTCTTCGTACCTTCGCTGCCCGCACTAGGTGCCGGGATCATAAGAGAAGAGTACGCGACTAGTCTTATCTATTGTGAGCGCGAAGAAGACCAATTTGGGGGCGGCCAGTGAACTGGCCATTCAAGCCCTCATTGAAAAAGCTCCTTTGGCATCCTCTCTTGCGCTCGCATTTAAAGAGAAAGGGTTTCGACTAGCCCTAGTTGGTGGCCCGGTGCGCGATGCAATTCTGGGAAGACTCGGAAACGATTTAGATTTCACAACAGATGCGCACCCACATGAAACAAAAAAGATTCTTAAGAAGTGGGCTGATCACGTTTGGGACACTGGAATAGTTTTTGGAACAGTGGCCGGAAAGCGTGATGAGACAACAGTAGAAGTTACAACATACCGAACCGAGAAGTACGAAGAGAGTTCGCGCAAACCAGATGTTGAATTCGGTGACACCATTGAAGGTGATCTTTCACGCCGCGATTTTACAGTCAATGCAATGGCGCTAGAACTTACAACACCACACCCAGAGTTCATTGATCCTTTTGGGGGAATTGAAGATTTAACAAAAAGAATTCTGCGTACTCCGGCAAGTGCAGAGCAATCATTTTCTGATGACCCACTTCGCATGATGCGCGCTGCACGATTTGCAAGTCAGCTCAACTTTGAAATTGATGACTCAGTACTATCTGCGATGCACTCAATGGCATCTCGCATTTCAATAATTTCAGCAGAAAGAGTTCGTGAAGAATTCGTAAAACTTTTGATGTCACAAAATCCAAGACTTGGAATTACAATTTTGGTCGACACTGGGCTAGCTGCTTTAGTTTTACCTGAAGTCCCAAAGTTAAAACTTGAAATTGATGAACACCATCACCATAAAGATGTTTACGAGCACTCAATAACTGTTCTTGAACAAGCAATTTCACAAGAACACCGATTAGGTGGGCCTAATCTTGTTATTCGTCTTGCTGCGCTTCTTCACGATATTGGAAAACCTAAAACTCGAAACCTTATTGAAGGTGGCGGAGTTTCTTTTCATCACCACGAAGTTGTTGGCGCGCGCTTATCTAAAGCTCGCATGAAGGCACTTCGTTTCGATAATGAAACTATTGATGCAGTAGAAACTCTGGTAGCGCTACATTTACGTTTCCACGGTTACGGCGAGGGTGAATGGACTGATTCTGCAGTCAGGCGCTATGTACGAGATGCTGGCGAATTACTTATTCATCTGCATGTATTAACTCGCGCAGACTGCACAACTCGCAATGCAAAGAAGGCCGATCGTCTGGCGCGCACATATGACGAACTAGAAGCTCGCATCGCTAAACTTGCAGAAGAGGAAGAACTCTCGAAGATTCGCCCGGACTTAGATGGCGGACAAGTAATGCAGATTCTTGGATTAAAACCTTCTGCTGATGTTGGTAAAGCTCTCGACTTTTTACTAGAGCTACGCATTGAACATGGGCCACTAGGTGAAGAACGTGCGACTGAAGAACTAGTGCAATGGTGGAAAGCTAGGCGCCACCCCTAAGAAAGAATTTAGCTGGCCTCAATAAAATTACCGAAGCCAGTGACCATGCAATAGAAACCAATAGCGGCAATAACCAAGAATCTCCGCTGAGTGGGAGGATCCAAGCCGCGCACAATGCACCGGTAACAATTGCGGCATTTACAACAACGTCATATACAGAGAAGACTCGACCTCTGAAGTAGTCATCAATTTTCGATTGCACTAGCGCGTCATTTGTTACTTTCACACTTTGCCCACAGAGCGCTGTGAAAAATGCAGTAATCGCCAGCAAAACAGGTGTTCTATCAATTACAAGAACTAAAGAGCCTAAACTTGCTGCAAAAATTGAAATTCGCATCCAGCGATGTCTTCCCACTTTTCTTACGCCATAAGGCGCAACAAGTGCACCAATTACAAAACCAGCAGCAGCGATAGATAGCGTGAGACTGAGTCCGGCTAAACCAGCTTCACTGTCAGCAGGATCATTAAATGTATTTCTTTCAAGTAAAAGCGCAGTAAGAGTAAGTGCAGTCAACCCACCTCTATGAATAGCTGTTGCCGCAATGCCTCGCGCGGCATCTGCATGCTCGCGCAGAAACTCAAAACCTTCACGCATTTCAATTAACCCTTGCGCGAAACTTCCTTTAACTATTTCATGAGGCCGCGGACCAATCTCGCCCTTGCCCAGTAATGAAGCAAAAACTGCAGCAACAAGATAACCAAAGGCTGCAAAGAGAATGATGATGGCATCGGCATGATCTGCTGTTGCAAGGAAGTCCAATACTTTACGGATTCCAAGGCCAAGTCCCCCGCCAAGTACAACCCAAACAGAGCCTCCGGTAACAGCAAGTGCGTTTGCAGAGATTAAATCCTTAGGAGTTGTCATTAGTGGGATACCAGCTGAAAGTCCTGCCAGAATTAATCGGTTTACACCGAATGCAACAAGTACAAATACCGTAATCTCAACACCGGTGTAACCATTGAACATTAAAAATGCAATGATTACCAGATTGATTGAACGCGTGATGTTTGAGAAAAAGATTGCTCGCTGTCTAGAGAATCTATCAAGCAGAGTTCCGACAAACGGTCCGACAATCGAATACGGAAGCAAAACAACAGCAAAAGCAACCGCAGCATTAACGGCGCTAGCTTGTCGCTCTGGAGAGAAAAGTACGAAAGAAGCTAGTGCGCTCTGGAAAATTCCGTCGGTAACTTGCCCTGACCATCTAACTCGAAGCAAGCGAGAGAGTTTCGGGTCCCGTAGTAATTGCCAGAAGCTCATAAAGGAAGCGTAGTTAAAGAAAGGGGATTATTCTTCTCTTATTATGCAAACTCGACGTGGGTTCATCGACTATTCACTTGATAAGAAGGCGACGCTCCTCGCCCTCTTTCGCGGTGTGGTCGATGCCTGTGATGCTGACCCGTATTTAATAAGGGCTGCGAAATACCACGGGGAGAAAGCGGGTAGAAATTGCCCAGTGTGCAAGAAAGATTCACTCGTTGAACTGAGATACACATTTGGAGATCAACTCGGTCAATTCTCAGGCCGCATTAAAAACGGTGCCGAGTTGGAAGAGATGGAGAAAGAATTCGGAGAGTTCTCTGTCTATGTTGTGGAAGTCTGCAGAGAGTGTTCTTGGAATCATCTCTGCTCAACCTATTTGTTAGGCGAT
The DNA here is from genome assembly GCA_026392935.1 of Actinomycetota bacterium. GTDB lineage: Bacteria > Actinomycetota > Actinomycetes > Nanopelagicales > Nanopelagicaceae > Planktophila. The sequence goes on from JAPLBE010000006.1 coordinate 22,948, forward strand.
GGACGCGAGCGTAAGGCGCCCCGTAAACAGCGGACCTTAGAGGACGAGGACTTCGCTTCACTGAAGTGAGCTTCTATACCCAGTAATCTAGTGAAATGATTAAAACCAAATTAATCCGGCTAGGAATCTTCCTGGCTGGCTTTGGTTTTGTCGCGGGTGCGACGCTATTTGCGATTGCTTGGTTTACGGTTTCAATCCCAGATCCAAACGCGTACGTGAACAGCCAATCAACAATTATCCAATATTCAAATGGAACAGAAATTGGTCGCGTAGGTACACAGAATCGCCAAATTTTGCCGCTCGCAAAAATCCCAATGCGCCTTCGATACGCAGTCATGGCAGCAGAAGATCGAAATTACTATGCCAATAGAGCATTTAGTCCTACAGGCATTGCTCGAGCTATTTTAAATAACGTGAAATCTGGTTCACTCACCGGTGAAGGTGGCTCAACAATTACACAGCAATATGCAAAAACTGCATTTTTAACACCTAGCCGAACGATTCAGAGAAAGATTAAAGAGCTAGTAATTTCTCTCAAGCTTGAAAATGCACTTACTAAAGACCAGATTCTTGAGAATTATCTAAACACCATTTACTTTGGCCGCGGTTCGTATGGAGTACAAACAGCGGCACAACAATATTTTAATAGAAATGTAAATCAACTCAGCATTTCTCAAGCTGCAGTAATAGCAAGTATCTTGCGCTCTCCCGGTTATTACGATCCTTCTCTTTCCAAAGAAAACAAGAAGCGTCTAGAAAATCGTTTTGCGTATGTAATCAAAGGGATGCTTGATAAAAACTGGATAACTGAAGCTGAAGCAAAAGCTGCAAAAATGCCCGTAGTAGTACCACGTACAACATCTGGAACGTTGAGTGGCCCAAAGGGTTACATTATTGATGCTGTACAAAAAGAACTAAGCAAACTTGGATTCACACAAGATCAACTGCTCGTAGGTGGATATGTCATCAAGACAACCCTTGATGCCAAAGCACAACAATCTGCAGTAGATGCGGTTTTGAAATTTACTCCCAAAAAAGCACCAGAGAATTTACACACAGCACTCGTCGCGATTAGGCCAGGAACCGGTGAAGTCATCGCGATGTATGGCGGTAAAGACTATGTAGTTCGACAGCTAAATGATGCGACACAATCAATTGCACTAGCCGGCTCTACTTTTAAGCCATTTGCACTCATTGCTGCGCTTGAAGCAGGGATACCACTTACCTCAATGTGGAACGGAGATTCTCCTCAAACATTTGATGATCTTGGTAAGCCCTACGAAGTTTCTAACTATGGCAATGAAGGTTGGGGACAAGTTGATCTCCTGACTGCAACGCAACATTCAATTAACACCGTCTTTGTCCCACTTGGAATTAAGGCGGGAATGGATAAAGTTGTAGATGCAGCGCGACGTGCGGGAATTCCTGAGAGCGTTGCCATGATTGCAACACCATCTGTTGTGCTCGGGGTAGCAAGCCCGCGTGTTATTGATGTCGCAAATTCATATGCAACGTTTGCAGCACAAGGGATTTATTCCAAGCCATATATGGTCGCATCGGTGACTGGACCAAATAAGAGTGTGCTGTATCAAGGCAAGCCACAAACTCAACAAGTTTTTTCACCTGATGTAATGGCAGATCTCACGTACGCACTCAAGAGCGTTGTTAATGGCGGAACGGGTGGTGCCGCACTCGCACTTGGCCGACCAGCAGCTGGAAAAACAGGAACATCGCAATCCAATGCATCTGCATGGTTTAGCGCATACACACCGGAACTTGCGGCAGCGGTCGCACTATTCCGTGACAGCGCATCGGAATCTCTTAACGGTATCGGCGGATTGACATCTGTAACTGGTGGAACTTTCCCAGCAAGAATTTGGACTGCATTTATGAAGGGCGCGCTTAAAGGCGAACCAGAGATGAGTTTTCCTGCGCCAGCAAATATTGGTGGTTTAGATCCTGTTGTGATGACAAGCGGTGGTCAACAGAGCAGGAAGAAGAAGTAGTTTGATAGCGCGCGTAAGCGTTCGCATCGTTGTACTACTTGCAGTTCTCACATCACTACTAAGTTTTGCAAAATTTAATTATTGCCAAGCCGATGGATGGCAATCTCCAGGCCAATATGTTCACGCATGTTATTCAGATATCCCTGCTCTCTACACAGAAAGATCGCTCGATTCTGGTGCATGGGCCTATACCAGCGCTGAGAATTCAGTCGAATATCCAGTCCTGCAGGGAAGTGTTATGTGGCTTACGGCAAAGATATTTCCGCAGAGTATTAATGGCTATTACTTGGGAAACATTTTTCTTCTGGCGCTTCTTTTCATTTTTATCTCATTGATAGTTTTTAGAATAAAACCTGAGTTTTCCTATTTACTACCGCTTGCACCAGCTGCAGTCGCTTCCTTATATATAAATTGGGATTTATGGGCGATCGCAACGATGTTGATTGCAATTTATTACTTTGATAAAAAACGCGAAGTGGCGAGCGCACTGCTACTTGGGATATCAATTTCAACGAAGTTCTTACCAATTTTTCTCTTACTCCCCATCGCACTCATTTTCTTCAGACGAGAAAAAATCTCAGGATTTTTCCGATATGCAATTGTCGTTTTACTTACAGTTACCGCAATAAATCTTCCTGTTGCTCTGACAACCCCCCAAGGTTGGTGGCGCTTTTATTCACTGAATTTGAACCGTGGTTCAGATTGGGGATCCATTTGGTATGCACTCTCGCAGCTAGGCGCAGATTTCACGCACCAGAATTATCTCTCAGTTCTTCTTCTGCTAATCGGATTAACGGCACTGACAATTTATCTACTTCAATTAACTAATCCGCCAACTCTTGCCCACACTGCGATATTTGTTTTCATTATTGTGATGGCTGTAAGCAAGGTCTATTCACCACAATATGTTTTGTGGTTAACGCCCTTGGCAGCTATTGCACTCATCGACAAAAGAGATCTTGGAATATTCTGGTTCTGGCAAGGGTGCGAACTTCTCTATCATTTTGCAATCTGGCAACATCTAGCAACGGTCACAGGTGCAAAATTTGGCCTGCCTGTAGTCGCCTATGCGGTTATTACACTGATTCGCATCGGGGCTTCGCTCTGGCTCTTGGCGCATTTGGCTGCTCGCCATAAGAAATCCCGCGTATTTCCGAGCGAATTTCTCTTATCTACAGGCGAGAGTTACCCTTAGCGTCCTGTTTCGTGCAGCCCACCGGGGTGCGTGAATCAGGAGAATTAACCCTCCTGTCACGGAAATGCCGTGGCCGTCTTAGTCCAGAGGAGGTCGGGTTAACGTATGCGTCACTATGAATTAATGGTCATTCTCGATCCAGAACTCGAAGAACGTACAGTCACACCATCACTTGAGACATATCTCAAGATCATCAAAGACAGCGGAGGCCGCGTCGACAAGCTCGATGTTTGGGGCAAGCGTCGTATGTCTTTTGAAATCAATAAGAAGCCAGAAGGCATTTACGCAGTTGTAGATATGCACTGTGAGCCAGCGGCTATCAAAGAGTTAGATCGTCAGTTAAACCTGAACGAATCTGTTCTACGCACAAAAGTTATACGTCCAGAGTAATCAACATCTTCGGCGTTTTACGCCAGAGATGTCACTTGCGACGAGTAATTTAATAGTACGGACTCCACCAGCAGAGATCCCCCAGAGTAGGCAACTAGAGAATCAAGGAATGAGGACAAGATGGCAGCAGGAGATACAACAATCACAATGATCGGCAACCTAGTTGACGATCCAGAGCTACGTTTCACACCAAGTGGTGCAGCGGTAGCGAAATTTCGCGTTGCATCAACACCTCGTTACTTAGATAAAACTACTAATGAATGGAAAGATGGCGAGAGCCTCTTCCTTCAGTGCCAAATCTGGCGTCAAGCTGCAGAAAATGTTGCAGAGTCGCTCACAAAAGGAATGCGCGTCATTCTTTCTGGTCGTCTCAAGCAGCGTTCGTACGAAACAAAAGAAGGCGAAAAGCGCACAGTATTCGAGGTAGAAGTTGATGAAGTAGGTCCATCACTTCGCAATGCAACAGCTAAGGTCACACGCACACAGCGTGCGGCTGGAAGCGGTGGAGCTGCAGCACCAGCTGCTGCAGAAGCATTCAACGACGATCCTTGGGCAGCGGCAACGACTTCATCAGCCGGTGGTGGATGGGGAGCATCTACAACCGACGAACCACCTTTTTAAATATAACTAGGTAAAAAACTAACCGACAATCCATTCCTTCTCGCTAAGAAATTATCGAGAAGGGCCCGAAAAGGAGCACCACAATGGGAGCAAGAAATAATAAGGCTCTACGCGAGCCAAAGAATAAGGGCGCAAAAGCTGCTGCCCTGAATAAGAAGTTCAAGAAGAAGCCATGCAGCTTCTGTCGCGACAAGGTCACATATATCGATTACAAAGATATTGCGACCCTTCGCAAGTACATCTCTGATCGCGGCAAAATCCGCGCTCGCCGAGTAACAGGTGCATGCACACAACATCAGCGCGCAGTAGCAACAGCTGTCAAGAACAGCCGTGAAGTTGCTCTACTGCCTTACACATCATCAGCACGATAAGGAGATATGAACTATGAAACTCATTCTTACCCGTGAAGTTAACAAAGTTGGTAACGCTGGCGATGTTGTAACAGTTAAAGATGGCTACGCACGCAACTTCTTGTTGCCACGTGGCGTTGCAATTGCATGGTCACTAGGCGGAGAGAAGCAGATCGAAGGAATTCGTCGCGCACGTGCTGCACGCGAAGTTCGCGATCTCGATCACGCTAAGGAGATCAAGACAACTCTTGAAAAGGCAACAGTAACAATCAAGGTCAAGACCGGCACAGCTGGTCGCCTCTTTGGTTCAGTTACAGATAAAGACATCGCAGCAGCAATTAAGTCTGCAACATCAGTTGATATCGACCGCCATAACCTCAAGACTTCAGGTCACATCAAGAAGACAGGTACACACGCTGTAAAGGTTTCACTTGCACATAACGTTGTTGCAACTGTAAATCTCACAGTCGTCTCTGCTTAAGTCTTTTACTCACCAAGGCCCGTTGCTTAACTGCGGCGGGCCTTGGTGCTTCCCGCTTAGTTTTCGTAATCTCATAGAGTGAGAACTTCTGATTTACTTTCGTCCACACTTTTCTGCGCTCATATCGCTTGCTATCCACCGTATGAAGAAGTTGCACACACCTTCTCCACAGGCTTTTACACATAGAACAGGCGCTTATCCACACCTTCATCCCCAAGGCGCTTCGCTTTTGTCAGTGGTCTAGAGGAAAGTACCGCTCGTGAGCATCGCAGAACTTCCAAATAACTCCCAGCGTAACGGGCAGTACAACACCGTTGGGGCAGAGTTTGAGCGGACACCACCGCAAGATCTACAAGCAGAACAATCAGTTCTCGGCGGAATGCTTTTATCTAAAGATGCAATTGCAGATGTCGTTGAAGTTTTACGCGAACGCGATTTTTATCGACCTGCACACGAGTTAATTTACGATGCAATTCTTGATCTCTATGGTCGCGGCGAACCAGCGGATGCAATCACTGTTGCGGCAGAACTTACAAAGCGCGGAGATATCGCGCGCGCAGGTGGCGCACCTTATTTACACACACTCATCTCTTCAGTACCGACTGCAGCGAATGCTGGTTACTACGCAAAGATTGTTCTCGAACATGCAATTATGCGCCGACTTGTTGAAGCTGGAACAAAAATTGTTCAGCTTGGCTACGATCAAAACGGCGAAGTAGATGACGCAGTGGATGCAGCGCAAGCAGAGGTCTATGCAGTTACAGAAAGACGCTCATCAGAAGATTATGTACAACTCAGCAATTTATTACCGGCGGCGCTTGACGAGATTGAAGCAATCTCTAAAGGTGTCGGTGTAGAAGGTGTTAAATCTGGATTTAGAGATTTAGATGTACTTACTCACGGATTCCATCCTGGCAATATGATTATTATCGCGGCGCGACCCGCAGTTGGTAAATCAACTCTTGGACTTGATATCGCACGACATGCGTCGATTCACGACAACCAGACATCAGTGATTTTCTCACTTGAAATGTCCAAGTCAGAAATTACGATGCGTATGTTATCTGCCGAAGCACGAGTAGGACTTAACAGTATTCGTTCTGGTCAACTCAGTGATGAAGAGTGGGCAAAGCTTGCTCGCCGCATGGGTGAAATTTCTGATGCACCACTATTTATTGATGATTCACCGAATCTTTCGATGATGGAAATTCGCGCAAAGGCACGACGCCTTAAACAGCGCCACGAT
>JAPLBE010000021.1 GCA_026392935.1 Actinomycetota bacterium
ATATGGCGCAGAAATTTCACGTCTTGTAGATTGCAAGACCCCACTTGTCGAAGAAGGACTCGCAGCAATTGCTTGCGGAGCTTTTCATATTCGCTCTGGCGGAAAGCAATATTTCAATACAACACCGCTTGGACGCGCTGTAACCGGAACACTTCTTGTGCGCGCGATGTTGCATGACAAGGTTGAAATCTGGGGAGATGGATCAACCTATAAAGGTAATGACATCGAACGTTTCTATCGTTATGGACTACTTGCCAATCCAAACCTTAGAATTTACAAGCCTTGGCTCGATGCTGACTTCGTGCGCGAACTCGGTGGACGTAAAGAAATGTCCCAGTGGTTAGTTGCAAATAAGCTTCCATATAGAGATAGCACTGAAAAGGCATATTCGACAGATGCCAATATTCTTGGTGCCACACATGAAGCTAAAGATTTAGAGAACTTAGATGCATCCATAGAGCTCGTTTCCCCAATCATGGGCGTGAAGTTCTGGGATGCAAGTGTTTCGATTGCTTCAGAAGATGTGAAGATTCAATTTGTACAAGGGCGTCCAGTCGCAATCAACGGAAAAGAATTTACCGATGTCGTTGCGCTCATGAATGAGGCCAACAAGATTGGTGGTCGCCACGGCCTTGGAATGGCAGATCAAATCGAGAATAGAATTATCGAAGCTAAATCCCGTGGAATTTACGAAGCCCCAGGAATGGCACTTCTCTTTATTGCCTACGAAAGATTAATCTCGGCAATTCATAATGAAGACACCATCGCTAACTATCATGCAGAAGGTCGCAGATTAGGTCGCTTGCTATACGAAGGTCGATGGCTAGATGACTATTCAGTAATCAATACAACGGGCCCAGCTCTGAGCTATCACCCAGATAAGTTGTCTATGGAGCGCACAGAAGATGCTGCATTTGGTCCAACAGATCGCATCGGCCAGCTGACTATGCGCAACTTAGATATTGCAGATACTCGCCAAAAACTAGAGATGTATCGTGATCAAGGACAACTTGGTGGCGGAGATTTCAATCTAATCAAGGAGCTAGAAAATTAATAACAAAGTCCGCAAAGTATTAGCAGGAATATTTGCAGTAACACTAGTCGCACTTACAGTGCTTGGGGGAGTTAAAATGTCAGGAAATGATGCAACAGTGCTACCGGTGGTGTCAGATGTTGCTGGGCAAGTTCCAACAATTTCCAAGCCCTCAGGCACACCACCTGCTGAGCTCACAACGAAAGATGTAATTGTCGGAACAGGTGCCGAAGTATTACCAACTTCTACTTTGACAGTTCATTACACGCTGATGGCATGGTCAACCGGAAAGATTATTGAATCTTCCTGGAGCGGACAGCCTGCAACATTTCCGCTAGCGCAGGTTGTTGAGGGCTGGCAGAAAGGACTACCAGGTTCAAAAGCTGGAGGACGTAGATTGTTAATTATTCCGCCAGCGATGGGTTATGGTGCAGCTGGTTCAGGGCCAATTGGCGCCAATGAAACTCTTATCTTTAGCGTTGACATTATCAACGTAGCGTAAATAGTTTTCTTACTTCTTAAACCAAACGGTTGTACCTGCTGGAATCTTGCCATCCTGTAATGGATGTGAAGAGATCATTAGCTTGCCTTTAGGCATTGGATACGCCAGCGCTCTAAAGTTTGTGATGCAGTGCCAGCCATTTGGACGAGAAAAATGAAGCACAGAAACATCTTTTGTTTTATGCCATTTGATTTTCTCTTCGGTTACTAACTTCTTTCGTAGAGCAAGTGCTTGACGGTAAATTGCAAGAGGCGATAAAGAATCTCTTTCTTCGACTTCTACCGAATAATCTGCAAACCACGCTGGCTGAGGTAGATGCGCCCCACCGCTACCAAATCCGTAAGAGGTTCCAGACTTGGTCCATGGAAGAGGTACGCGACAACCATCGCGACCTTTTTCAATTTTGTAATTACGCAAATACTGAGGATCCTGAATTTGCTCCTCTGGAATATCGGTGACTTCATGGAGTCCAAGTTCTTCACCCTGATACATGTATGTAGAACCAGGTAGAGCAAGAATGAAGAGCGTTGCAGCTAGTGCATTTTGTGTTCCTGATGCCATATCAAGTGGATGCGATGTTCCATTGCTCAGCATCCATGCTTTGCGATTTACGGCAGGGTTTAGGCCCATCTTGGTTGCATGGCGTATTTGATCGTGATTAGAAAGAGCCCAAGTACAAGAGGATTTATTCTTTTCAGCAATTTTGAGTGCATCTTGCACGTTTTCTTTATATGAAGTTGCTTCAAATGAAGTATCAATAAAGCGGAAATCAAAGCATTGACCAAGAGTCTTTGCACTTGCATAGAGCGGAATTCGGTCTGGGTGAACATTGGCTTCGGCAACCGCAACGCGTGGTGGGTCATATTGATTAAAAAGTTTGCGCCATTCTTTGTAAATCTGGAAAAGTTCGTTGCGATCAGCCAAAATTCCCTTACCTTTATTTCCACGCTCTTCTAAACCCTCAAATACTGGCAAGCTACGAAGCGGTTCTGAGAGATCCTTCTTAAGTGCATGCGCCACATCGATACGGAAACCATCAACCCCACGATCAGCCCAGAATTTAAGTGTTGTCAGGAATTCATCTTCTACTTCGCGGTTATCCCAGTTGAAATCTGGTTGCTCAGGTGCAAACCAATGCATGTACCACTGGTTGTGCTTGCCACCCATGGCAGATTCGTGAGTCCATGCAGATGGAGCAAAGTGTGAAACCCAATCAGTGGGTGGAAGTTCACCATTAACTCCTTTACCGTCACGGAAGATGTAACGATTGCGGGCAGCAGATCCCGGTTTTGAATCAATTGCTTCCTTGAACCAGATGTGCAGATTAGAAGAGTGGTTAGGAACGATATCTACAAAGACGCGTATTCCAACTTTATGAAGTTCTGCGAGCAATTCATCAAAGTCAGCAAGTGTTCCAAGTTTTGGATCTACGTCGCGATAATCGGCCACATCGTAACCACCGTCTGCAAGTGCTGATGGATAGAACGGGCTGAGCCAGACTGCGTCAATGCTCAGTGATTGAAGATAGGAAATTCTTGATGTCACACCCTTGAGATCGCCAATGCCATCACCATTTGAATCAGCGAAGCTACGTGGATAGATCTGATAAACGGTGGCTTGACGCCACCAATTCTTATCTTTGCTTAGGACGGCGCTCTTAGACATATACCGAACTCTAACGACTGAGCATGAACTCCAGTACACAAACAGGTAAATTGTGACGCAATTGAGATGTTTTTGCAGTTTTGTGCAGAAGTTATGAGTAACCGTATTCTTAGCACCATGGAACTTCTGCACATTCTCGACCTGCTCTCAACATTTGTATTTGCACTTGTTGGCGCACGTGTTGCTGCAGATAAAGGTCTTGACTACGGCGGCATCGCATTCATTGCCGCTATTGCATCAGTATCTGGCGGTACGTTGAGAAATGTATTTCTTGGCCTCACGCCAATCTGGGTTACTGATCCATGGATAATTGCCAGCATTATTTCGGCAGTTATTTTGACTCTAGTTTTCCGGCGCGTTACTCATATCGGCAGAACGCTATTAATCATGGACACTTTTGGACTTGCGGTGGCAACTATGTCTGGAACTCAATTAGCATTTGAAGAAAACATCGCATGGTATGCCGCAATTATTCTCGGAGTTATCACTGCGGTGACAGGAGGACTCTTGCGTGATGTCCTATGTCAATTAGAACCTGTACTTCTACACCGCGAGACCATTGGTACTTCTGCCCTGATGGGTGCAATCACCTTCGTGGCACTTAATCAACTGGAAGTCACTCAAAATCTATGCGCAATCATCGGGGGAGCAGTCGTGGTTCTTACGCGGGTTCTATCTATTCGATTCGATCTTCATCTACCAAAATTCTCTAAATAGAGCCATCCACTCACCCGCTAATAAAAAAACCAAGTTACTTGCCTCTGTCCTCTTATTAATCGGAGGCGGTTTGTTTATCCAGACAACTCTTTCGGGAAACCTCAATCTCAATGGTGGAGTAGCAGTCGAGTTCGGGCAAAGCGTGGCACAAACAACAGCTTGTTCAGGAACGAGAAATCTAACCGTTACTCCCACGGCGTCATTTACTAATGCGACAGACGCTGGCTCGCATTATCTTGGAAGTATCAAGGTAGGAAATATTCCATCATCTTGTTCAGGCCGATTCTTTAACATTAGCGTCTATCCGGATTCTGAAAGCGTTCCGAATGCTGTCTTTGGCTCAGTAACTACAATTCCCGTTGTTGACGCCGATAACGTCTTTTATCTGACCGACCAAAGTTACTCAAGCAACGTCCGTATTACGTCTTCTTCAGCAAGTTGCGTTGGGGGCACCGCTGGGACGTGCTACTCATTTAATTTAACTTTTGTTTCTCCCATAATGCTTGCATCGAATGCGGTTAAGTTTGTTCTTGAGTCAAGCATTACTGGAATTAATGGACTCGATTGTCTTCGAGTTTCTTCACGTGCTTGCTTGTTAACTGATGCTGGATTATCCAATGCTGTCGTTAAAGCGGTCACATGGAGTTCAATTGATTCCAGCAGTGATGGCTCTGTCATTGCTGCTACTGGTACTGACGGGGGATCGGCGATTCCAGCTGCTGCGGGAGTTTATATCTCAAGGGATTCAGGTTTAAGTTGGATCAAGACAACGCTATCTAATACCAATTGGGTGGGGGCCGCGGTAAGTGCCGATGGAAACAAGATTGTTGTCGCCTCTTATGGTGGTCAGATGCAACGCTCAACTAATGCAGGCGCGACATGGACACAAGCGCCAGTAAATGATTATTTCACTGGACTAGCTTCTAGCAGTGATGGAAATTATCTAACAGCTGTCACAAACCGAGGGTGTGTGTATATCTCTTCCAATGCTGGAGTTTCGTGGACTAAAGTCTTAACTACACCATCGAAGTTAAACACAATTGCTTTAGGTAGCACTGGTCAATATCAGTACTTGACAAACTCAGGCAATATTTCTGGCAATATCTATAAATCCAGTGATTATGGTGCTACATGGACTGATGCAACTCCTTCTGGCACTGGCTCCAATCTGTTTTATACAGATATCACTACCAGTAGCGATGGCTCCGTAATCGCTGCCTCCGCATCTGGTCCAGGAGCTGGAATTATTATTTCGACAGATTCTGGAACAACATGGACTAGAGCGACTCTTTCTCCAGACCCAGGATCATGGAGTGGCATTGCATCCAACGGTGATGGGACACGAATCATCGCTTCCTCTTCTGGAAAAGATCTCTATTTATCAACTGACTTTGGAACAACATGGCAAAACCAAACACCAATAGGCATTGGCCACAATTTGGGTTGGAGCGCTGTTTCTATCAGCACCGATGGCACGAGAATTATCGGCCTTGTTAATAATGGAAGTCTCTATATCTCCAACAGCGCGTAGTTTCACGAAGTGGGTTGTGAGGAATGGGACTGATTTCTGTTGTTTTGAGTAGTCAAGTAACTTACTATCTATTCATGTTAAAGAGGCTGATTGCATTCTTATCAATACTTTCTTTATCTATTTCTCTCCCACTAATTCCTGCAAGTGCCGCTGCCAAAGCAGGCGCTAAATGTACTAAAGCAGGAAGTATTGAGGTGGTTCAGGGTAAGAAATACACCTGCGTTAAATCTAGAAATAGGTTGGCTTGGAATAAGGGCGTGAAGGTTGAAACAACAACTAGTCAATCGGTTCAATCAGCCTCTTACGCAAATATGAAGAAGTCGATGCTACCTAAGCCTGTCGGAAATCTTTTTCGATACCACTATTCCCCGAACGCAGTTGTAGGTTTTAAGGAAAAAATAGAGTCAGAATTAAATTACTCTATGGGGTATTGGACAAGTGTTTATGATGGAACTGAGTTGTTTAATGTTTTTTATGCTACTGAAAAAGATATAGATTGGCTGATTAACGCGTGGAAAACTTATGACTTGGATAAGAATGGGTTCACAGCAAATGAATACAAAGGACGACTAGAAAGAGAAGGTGCCCAATTAAATGCTGGATCTGTGCCATCACAGGAAGGCCGGAGCCACCTTTCATTTTTTCGAAGCTCGACTCGTCCAATACAACCTGACGCGATGATTCCTCACGAAAATGTTCATATAGTTCAACAACAGCTCACTAAGAATCGTACGAGTCAAATGCCATGTTGGTTGCGTGAAGGTAGTGCAAATCTATTTGCAAACTTTCAAATAAGTGAAAAATATGGTCCCAGCGTCTACGACGATGCCAAGAGAGCGGATATGAATTCATACCAGTCAGGTAGCGTGGAGATAAGAAAATTCAATGATTCTCAATGGTTTACACACCTAAAGAGCCTTGAAGGTAATTTCAGTGGAGGCTGTGACTACAAAAATCGTTTTGCTTACGGAACGGGATTACTTCTTTCAGAGGTATTGATGGCAGATGGTGGTTTCGAAAAAATGATGGATTTCTGGCGTGCGTTCTCTCTTGAAGTCGATTGGCGTCAATCCTTTAAAAACATTTATGGCGTAGAGCTTGATACTTGGTATAAAACCAAAGCTGTTCCCTATTTAATGCAGGAGTACGCTCGAGTTAAACGCTATTAGTCTGCATGACTTTACCTTTAAGAAAAGTAGAATGGGTGGGACTCGAACTACATATGCACATTAAGCGAGAAACATCGTCTCAGCTCTAGATCCCCCATTTTGTGGGCGTTCACTAAGTGGGTTGTGAGGGACTCGAACCCCCGACCCAGGCATTAAGAGTGCCTTGCTCTACCAACTGAGCTAACAACCCATTCAAACGTCGGAACGTTTAAATGCAGAGCAGACCTTACCAGCGTGGTGGACCTTGTCTAACCACCAATCCGGCGCAAAGATAGTGAGATGTCTCGCTGGGAAATACGGATAGCACTAGTGCTCGGCGTTGCCGTTATGGGGTTTTCTCCGCCGGCTTTGGCAGATGCAGATGCTGAATCGAAGCCAGGGCTTGCTACTGCAGTGCTCGAGACATTGCCAGTGAAGGGAAGAGCTCCAAAGACTGGGTTCTCTCGTAATCAATTTGGTCCTTCTTGGTCAGATGTTGATCGCAATGGATGCGATACCCGAAACGACATTTTTACTCGAGATCTGACAGCAATTGTCTATAAACAAAAGACACGAGATTGCGTTGTGTTATCTGGAGTATTGCAAGATAAGTATTCGGGGGAGACCATCAACTTCGTGCGCGGCAATATCACCAGCATGGAAGTTCAGATAGATCACGTGGTTGCTTTATCCAATGCCTGGCAGACAGGGGCGTTTAAGTTAAGTGTTGCCCAGAGAACTTTGCTAGCAAATGATCCCCTGAATTTATTTGCGGTCAAAGGTCGATTGAATTCTCAGAAGAGTGATGGGGATGCAGCAACATGGTTGCCACCACTGAAGAGTTTTAGATGTGCTTACGTTGCTCAGCAAATTGCAGTGAAAGCGAAGTATTCGTTGTGGGTTGTGCCACCCGAGAAGAACGCCATGGTTGGAATTCTTGCTACTTGTCCAACCCAGTTAGTTCCTGTTAGTTAGGAAGATCAACGGTGTAATGAACACCACTAAATTGCTTTCGCCACTCTGTAACTTCACGTTTCACTTCTGCTGAGTCAGCGGAAGGAGCGAGTGAGCGTGCGATGAAATCAGCGAGCTGATCCATATGTTCAGCCTTCATACCCAGGCGCACGATTTCTGGTGTGCCAATACGAAGTCCGTTGAGATCTCCGTCGACCGGTGCAATCGGCAAACCGATTCCGCACGCAAGCAATCCGGCTTCTCCCATTCGCTTTGCTGCAGTCTGTCCGCCACCATAAGGGGCTGCAAGGATTGCAAACTGGTGAGATGTAGTAAATCCTTTATCGGCAGCATAAATACCGATGCCTCGGTTATGAAGATTTTGCGCCAGTGCTTTTGAAGTTAAAACCATCATCTGTGCGTATGCAGGACCAACGGTTTTCCAATCTTGAAGAGTGACACCAAGGGCGGCAGTCTTTGCTGCATCAAAATTAGCTGTAAGCCCCGGATATGCAATGGCATCAAGTTTCTCCGCAATCACATCGTCATTAGTGACAACTAGTCCGCCAGCTGGTCCACCCAGCGATTTATATGTTGAGAACGTCATCAAATGCGCACCTTCATCAAGGGGCTGCGGCCAAACTTTTCCAGCAATCATTCCGCATAGATGCGCTGCATCGAAGAGAACTTTGGCGCCGACTTCATCTGCTATCTCTCGTACCTTAGCAATCGGGTGATGGAAGAGATTAAGAGAACCACCAACAGTAATCATCGCCGGCTTAATCTCATGGGCAAGTTTTCTTAGGGCATCGATATCAATCGTGTAACCGGATTGATCAACGGGCGCTGAGATTGTGTTGAGGCGATAAAGACCTGCAGATCCGCCTTTATGGTGAGTGACGTGCCCACCAATCGTTGCTGGGGGAGCAATGATGGTGTCGCCAGGTTCTGTGTTTGCCATAAATGCATAAAGATTTGCAATAGCACCGGATGGAACGCGGAACTCGGCATAGGTTGCACCAAAGACTTCACATGCTAACTCTTGTGTGATGATTTCAATCTGCTCAATTGCACCAAGGCCGGTTTCATACTTATCTCCAGGATGTCCCAGTGATGCGCGGGAGCTCATGCCGGATGCAAGAAGTTTTTCTGCACGAGGATTGAGAATATTTGTTGCGGGATTTAGGTTGATACCTTCAATATCGTGAAGGCGATGGTTCTCTTGCGCTAGCTCTTCTATCCAGCTTTGAACATCTGCACCCGATTTGTTATCTACCTGAGATGCAATACGAGTAATGAGTTCTTGTGAAGCTGGAGTTGCCCAACTTTGGGTTTTTAGCGACTGCGTCATACACCTGATTAAAGTGCATCGCCTCCGCGTTCACCAGTGCGAATACGTATGACCTGCTCCACAGCGGTGACCCACAACTTTCCATCCCCAATTGAGCCTGTGTTGGCGGTAGTGACAATGAGATCGACGATTGCTTGAGCATCGGCATCCTCTGCAAGAACTTCGATGCGAACCTTAGGAATGAAATCGACTGTGTATTCAGCACCGCGATAGATCTCGGTGTGGCCCTTTTGGCGACCAAAGCCACGAGTCTCAGAAACTGTCATACCGGCAACACCTGCAGCTTGCAGTGCGACTTTGATGTCATCAACTTTGGCTGGCTTAACAATTGCGGTGATGAGCTTCATGAGATTCTCTTTTCTCTATTCGTTGAATACTAGTAGCGGTTTGAATTGCCGGTGATGTCGTAGGCGGATTCAGCGTGGAAAGTAGTGTCTAGGCCAGTGAGTTCGTCATCACGATAGACGCGGAAGCCAATGGTTTTCTGGATGATTGTTGCAATCAGCCAGGTAGCGATAAATGAGAAGAGAGCAACAACAACGATTGCAATGAGCTGACGGTTAAGTTGTGTTGTACCGCCGTTAAAGAAGAGTCCATTTGCGCCGGCTTCATTTGCAGTCACTGTTGCAATGAGTCCAATTGCCAGCATTCCCAGAATTCCGCCGACTCCGTGTACACCGACAACGTCTAGTGAATCGTCATAACCTAGTTTGTATTTGCGTGTAACCGCCCATGAAGAGACCACACCGGCAATCAGACCAAGTGCGAGAGCGCCTAGCGGGTTTAAATATCCGCATGCAGGAGTGATTGCAACTGCGCCAGCGATGGCACCGGAAGCAACGCCAAGTGTTGTTGCTTTTCCGTCGCGCTTCTTTTCGTAGGCAATCCATGTCATCGCAGCAGCTGCTGTACAAATCTGAGTATTGATCATCGCTGTTGCAGCAAGTGAACCTGCACTCAGCGCTGATCCTGCGTTAAATCCAAACCAACCGAACCAGAGCATTCCCGCACCGAGTAGCACTAGCGGCATGTTGTGTGGGCGCATTGGATCGCGTCTAAATCCATCGCGCTTTCCAAGGACTATTGCAAGTGCAAGTGCTGCAGCTCCAGAGTTAATTTCTACAACTGTTCCGCCCGCAAAATCAAGTGCCTTAAGTTTGTCGATGATCCATCCACCTTCACCACTTTGTGCAGCAAATGCCCAGTGGGCGATTGGGATATAAACCAAGGTAATCCAGACAGCAACAAAGAGGACCCATGAGCCGTACTTTGCACGATCTGCGATTGCACCAGAGAGAAGTGCGACGGTAATGATTGCAAAAGTAAGTTGGAACATTGCAAAAGCAAGCACAGGAATCTGATGGCCTTCTGCGCCGGTAACTTGATCGAGAGTTGCGCTAAGCCCGATGTGATCAAGATTTCCGATTAAACCACCCTGTGATTTACCGAAGGCGAGTGAGTATCCGTAGAGAACCCAAATAATTGTTGTAATGCCCATTGCAGCAAATGACATCATCATCATGTTCAGTGCTGACTTTGCGCGAACCATTCCGCCGTAAAAGATTGCTAGTCCCGGTGTCATAAAGAGAACGAGTGCAGCGCTTGCTAATACCCATGCTGTGTCACCACTATTAATCGCTTGCATTACTTATGTGTCTCCTTATAACGAGCGTACGATGCATGGATTTCTACTTCAGCGGCATCATGGCCAACCCAATCGCCACCGTGAACTTCTTTGCCTGGTTCGAGAGTCTTGTAAACCTCGAAGAAATGCTTGATTTCATCGAGCTCGTAGATAGGCACATCAGGTAAATCATTTAAGTTGTTCTTGCGAATATCACCGGCTGCAACGCACAAGAGTTTGTCGTCGCCACCTTTCTCATCTGTCATGCGGAACATTCCGATAACGCGGCAAGAAACAACGCAGCCAGGGAAAGTGGGTTCATCAAGCATGATGAGCGCATCAAGTGGATCGCCATCATTTGAAAGAGTGTTCTTTACAAATCCATAGTCATGAGGAAAACGAGTGGCAGTGAAGAGCATGCGATCAAGGCGAACTTCGCCAGTTTCGTGA
>JAPLBE010000003.1 GCA_026392935.1 Actinomycetota bacterium
CGTTCTGGTCGCATGTGGCGCTCAATTCGAGATCACGAAAGTGCTGCATCGCTGTGTGGAGTTAATTTCTCGCGACAGAAGATCTTTGTATTCGTTGTCTCGGCATCCTTTGCCGGATTATCAGGGGCGCTCTATGGTCTTCGTGGCCTTGTTGGTCCTAGTGTGTATCCAGTTTCACTCTCGCTTACTCTTCTCACTGCGGCTGTGTTGGGCGGAATTCGAAGTATCTCTGGTGCATTTATCGGAACAGTGATCATTGTTTTCTTGCCAGATTGGATTGACTTGGTGATTGAAAACTTCGAGTTAAGCGAACAGGTCTCTAACTACATGCCAGCCTTGATTTCTAGCCTGCTCCTCATTCTGACTGTGGTCATCAATCCTGCAGGGGTCGCGGGAACTAAGCTACATAAGCATAAGTAAATCTATAAATAATCGTTATAAAGGCACCCTTACGCCTTGGTATCAACCGCCCCAACACGCGAGTTTTCGCACTTCTCGTTCACTTTCTGTTCTAGTTCTGTTAACGTAACGGCGTTCTGGCCCACCTCTGGGCTGGTGGCAATGGCGCCGCTTGACGCAGCCTCATTGCAATTACGGCAAAGAGAAAGAGTGAATGCAGTGAAAAATCGTGCATCTCTGTCCCGATCACCTCGTAAATCCCTTGCAACTGCTGCGGCAGTTCTTGCTGGCGCTTTAGCGTTCACAGCACTGCCTGCACAAGGCGCAAGCACACCAGGTGTGAGCGACACTGAAATTGTTTTAGGAATGCAGCTTCCTCAGACTGGCGGAGCAAGTCCAGGCTATAACAAGGTAGATGACGCAATGCGCGCCTACTTCGATTATGTAAATTCAAAAGGTGGCGTAAACGGCCGCAAGATAACTTTGGTTGCCTATGATGATGAGTACAAGGCGGGAAAAACTGTTTCTACTGCATCCAAACTAATCACCAAGGATAAAGTTTTTGCAATGGTTGGTTCAGTTGGAACACAGACTCACATCTCTGTTATCAAGGACATCAACCGTCGTGGAATTCCTGATTTATTCGTAAACAGCGGATACAGCGGTTTCTACACAGATCCTAAGAAGTACCCAACAACATTCGGTGCTCTAGGCACCTACGTCGTAGAGGCAAAAATCCTTGGAAAGTACATCAAGGAAAACATGGCCGATAAGACTCTAGGTATTTTGCGTCAGACAGATGACTTCGGTCGAAATACTCTTGCAGGCCTAAATACTGCAGGCCTCACATTTACACCCGATAAGACTGATGCAAAGTTTATTGCAGGAGCACAAGCGGTTCCTGGGGCACTTGATGCTCAGATGAAGCAACTACAAGATAACAAAGTCGACGTTGTAATAGTCGGCGCTACTGCTTCAGCATTTGCTGCTGCTGTTGGTTCAGCGCTCAAGATAGGTTACAGACCACAATATGTAGTTATCTCAGTTGGCTCTGATGCAACAACATTCCAGACAATTCTTGGCGCGCGCGGTACTGCTCCTGCAGTATCAGCAGCACTCTTGGCCGGAACAATCTCTGCATCTCACGCTCCATCACCAGGTGAAGCTGATGACGAATTCGTTAAGGCATTTAAGAAGATCAACGATGAATTCAATAAGGGTCCAGCCGCAGGCAAGGTGTGGGATAACAACGTTCTGCAAGGTATGAACATCGGTTATCTAACTACTGCAGCTCTTCAGGGTGCTGGTAAGAACCTCACACGCCCAGGAATCATCAAGTTCATCGAAAACAATGCATCGAAGCTAACAAGTGCCGGACTATCTCCACTTGGATATTCTGCAAAGACCCACGAAGCTTTCACCGGCTTCTGGATCGGTAAGTACGATGCAACATCAGTTCTCAAGCCAATCGATGGAACCCGAAAGATGTGGACCACCGATTCAGCTAAGGGACTTGTAACAGAACTCAAATACACACGTCCTGCAATCGCAGCCGATGCACTACCAAAGGTTGGTTAATCCTATGAAACTATCAACTCGTAAATTAATTGCATCACTCGGTGCAGCTGCACTCGTATCAACTCTTGCAGTTGTTACAGTGCCAGCAGCGAGAGCTGCGGCACCAACATGTACTACTGCGGCTGATGTAGAAATCTGTAAAGGCACGCTTGCAAACGGTGCCGCATACACATTTAGGGTTCCAGGAAACTTCCGCGGAACTATGTTCTTCTGGGAGCACGGCATCAGACCGACATACCCAGGTATCTCTGCAGTTCCAACCGGAATTGAAGAAATCACACCAGCAAACTCAGTAACTAAAAAGGACATCACTAAAGAGATGCTCAAAGCTGGTTATGGTCTCGCTGCCTACGATGGAACCGATAAAGGTGCGCGCGGCTGGAATAACATCGCTCGAGTAGAGATGCTCAAGGAAGTTATCGATACCGCTGTTGCCAAGTACGGTGCAAAGATTCAGAAGAAAGTTATTTACGGTTCTTCACAAGCGGGATCAATCATCACTCCCTTTGTAGAGAAGTACCCAACATATGCAGATTCAGTCGGTATCTTGGCAGGAGTAACTCCTTCTGTTGCAGATCCAATCCAATCTGCATGTGACATCTTCTACATCCTCAGCGTCTTTGCTGATCCAACAATCAAGGGTTGCGCTGTATTTGGCACTAAGGGCCTACCTGGCCACATGATCTCTGCCGGTGAATTGGGGAAGGTAGTAGCACTTCTCAGAGCTTGGCAGGGCAACTACGGTGCGCCTGGACTTGAATATCCAGCGCAGCTAAAGGGATCGCCGATTCCACAACGTTCTGCGTTGTTGCTCACAGGTCTTTTGACTGGTGTCCCAACAAAGAGTGCGCACATGGATGGAATTTCAACAAGTACATTGGTTGCAGAACACAGCATCAATGCAACTGTTGCAATTCTTGAAAACCTTGGTGAGGCAGTTGCCTCTGGCGTGATTGCTGGTCAATCACTCTCTGAAATCACAGGCCCTGGCTTCTACGACAATACAAAGACTGATTGGGCAGCGATGCTCGATGAGGCCGATGCAGGTCGTTATAACCTCGGACTATCTGGTGATGACGGTATCAATGCAATGCTTGGAGTGCTTAAAGCTGCTCCACGTGTAACAGGAAATGCAGATGCAATCGCCAAGTTTAAGGCGCTTGATAAATCTTCATTTACTTCAAAGCACCCAACAATCTTGCTTTCAAATGAAGCAGATCGTCTGGTCTTTGCTGGTAACTCTTCACGCTATGTAGATCGCAAGCGTGCGGTGTACGAGAAGGCACTTGCAGCGTGGGAAGCGAATAAGACAGGCAAGAAGCCAATCTGGAACACTCTTGCAATCTATGCAATGACTCCAGAGATCTACACAAAGTTCCTTGCAACGGGTGCGCCAGATCTGACAGCTACACCTGCTGAATCAGGTGTTGGTCACCAGACATTCTCGGTCAAGCAGATGAAGGCGTGGGTAGATATGCTCGCAGTCGCTGCTAAATCAGGAAAGGTTCCAACTGCGAAGTATGTTGAATACATTGCAACAAAGGTTCCTTACCTCAACGGAGATACCGAGTATCGTCCAAATGATTTGAAGTACGATTCTGGCTTCTAATCAGCAACGATTAACGAAAGGGCTCCGGGAAACCGGGGCCCTTTCGCTTTGCCTTCAACTATCCTTCACGAGTGAGAATTACTTCAGCAGCTGATATGCGTGCTCTTGGCATGCGCATTGGTGAGATGTGTAAACCGGGTGATCTCATTTTGCTCAAAGGACCACTGGGTGCTGGGAAAACAGTTCTGGTTCAAGGCATCGGTGAAGCACTAGGAATCAATGATGTTACTTCGCCTACTTTTGTTATTTCACGAATTCATAAAGCGCCTTTATCTCTGATTCATGTGGATGCCTACCGACTACTTGAAAGCGGGAATGCTGCGGCTTACCTAGATGATTTAGATTTGGATACTCCGCGAGAGAACGCCGTTACGGTTATTGAATGGGGCGGGGCGGAATCTGCGCGACTCGGTGAAGAACGACTTGAGATAACGATCGACCGCACTGAGGAAGTACGAGAAGTTACAATCAAAAAAGTAGGACCCAGATGGCAGGGGCTGGAGCTATGACAATTTCCCTTGCCATTGATACAGCAACGTCGCGCACCACAGTGGGAATCATTGAAGATGGTGTGCTTCTTTTTGAGAAATTTCACGAAGGTGCAACTGACCATGGACGTGCGCTTTCAGAGCTAGTTGCAGAAGCTCTTAAAGTCTCCGGACCGCCTGATGTTGTTGTTGTCGGAACGGGACCCGGTCCATTTACTGGACTACGAGTTGGTATTTCATTTGCTCATACATTCGCACTCGCTCGCCAGATTCCGGTTGTAGGCATCTGTTCTCTTGATGCAATATCAATTAATCAACCTGAATACACCGTTGCCATTGATGCGCGGCGAAAAGAAATTTACTGGGCACGATACAAGGATGGTGTACGAATTGATGGTCCCCATGTAAGTAAGCCAGCAGAGGTCTCTGATTACATCATTGATCAATATCCAGGTGCACTGAAGTTGGTTGCCTTATCCGAAAGTCAGAACATCTCTGAACCCATGTATTTACGTCGCCCCGATGCTGTTCCAACTGCGGAGCGCACATGATTAGTTATCGCCAACCAATCGCGCTAGATATTCCAGTTTTGGCAGGATACGAGAAAGAACTATTTCCATATTCGCCGTGGAGCACTGCGCAATTCAAAGAAGAGTTCGCTGGCATTCCACGTACTCGCTTTATGTCAGTTGCAGAGGCGGATAACACGATTATTGGCTACTGCGGTGTTTTCTTACCCGCACCAGGTGTAGAGGCAGACATTCTTACCGTTGCCGTGTTGCCTGAATTTCGCAGACAAGGGATTGCCCGAGAATTTATGCGTCAGATTGAAGAATGGTCACTCGAACGTGGTGCCAGTGCCATGATGCTGGAAGTCGAACAGAGCAATGAATCCGCAATCGAGCTATATAAAGCACTTGGTTATATGAAGATTTCGGTTCGTATAGATTATTACGGCCCTGGTCAAGATGCCTTTGTTATGCGAAAGGAATTCGCATAATGCAACCGATTGTTTTAGGAATTGAAACTTCATGCGATGAAACCGCGATTGGCATTGTTCGTGGACGAACTCTGCTTGCAAATGTTATTGCATCGAGTGTCGAAGAACATGCCCGTTTCGGCGGCGTTGTTCCTGAAATCGCATCGCGCGCACACCTTGAAGCCATGCAGCCAAGTATTCAACGTGCGGTCTCTGATGCCAAGATTTCACTGCGAGATATTGATGCAATTGCTGTGACAGCAGGTCCTGGATTAGTTGGAGCACTCTTGGTGGGAGTTGCATCTGCAAGCGGATTAGCTCAAGGACTGGGGCGACCACTGTATGGCGTTAATCATTTGGCGGCACATGTTTCAGTGGATTACCTAACACACGACAAGCCAACAGATCCCACTATTGCACTTCTTGTCAGCGGCGGACACTCATCACTTCTTCAAGTTGATGACATCACCGGATCGATTACAAAACTTGGCGCAACTATGGACGATGCTGCTGGCGAAGCATTCGATAAAATTGCGCGAATTCTTGATCTTGGTTTTCCAGGCGGCCCAGCAATTGATCGTGAAGCAGCTAAGGGTTCGGCAACCGCACTTGATTTTCCTCGCGGACTTACAACGTCTAATGATTGGGCGACTAGGCCCTACGAATTTTCCTTTTCAGGGTTAAAGACAGCAGTAGCCAGATATTTAGAGAGCACTCCGAAATATGTTCGCGCCGATGTTGCAGCCTCATTCCAAGAAGCGATAGTCGATGTGCTTTTGCTTAAGGCGCTCGCTGCATGTAAAGAAACTGGAATCAACTCACTTGTTATTGCAGGGGGAGTCGCAGCCAATTCCCGCCTTCGGGCCGTCGCCGAGGATCGATGTGCCAAGGCCGGTATTGAACTTCGCATCCCTTCGCCTGGCCTGTGTACCGATAATGGCGCGATGGTGGCAGCGTTGGGTTCTCTGATGCTCAGCGCCGGCAGACCAGCCACACGCGGGGCTTTTGACGCCGATTCCAGCCTTCCCGTAGAGCGCGTGAGCCTCTAACCCTTCGATTTGCAGGCGGGAATACACCGCCCTAGGCTTGGCGTTAGCACTCTCGGGTCGACACTGCTAACGCAGATGAGCCCCGGGCACAGTGGATTAAATACATATATGACTAAAGGAGTACAACCATGGCAGTAGCCATTAAGCCGCTCGAAGATCGCATCGTTGTAAAGGCAAATGAAGCTGAGACAACAACTGCATCAGGTCTCGTTATCCCAGATACAGCGAAAGAGAAGCCACAAGAAGGAACAGTTATTGCAGTTGGCCCAGGCCGCTTCGATGATGGCGCTCGCGTACCAATGGATGTAAAGGTTGGCGACGTCGTTCTCTATAGCAAGTACGGCGGAACTGAAGTTAAGTACAACAACGAGGAATACCTCGTTCTCTCTGCTCGCGACATTCTCGCGATTATCGAGAAGTAATCCATGGGCAAAATGCTTGAATTCGACGAGCATGCTCGTCGCGCAATGGAACGCGGTGTTAATCAGCTTGCTGACACTGTCAAGGTAACGCTCGGACCTAAGGGTCGTAACGTCGTTATCTCAAAGTCATTTGGTGCGCCAACAATTACAAACGATGGTGTAACAATTGCAAAAGAGATTGAACTTTCAGATCCAGTTGAAAATATGGGCGCACAGCTCGTAAAGGAAGTTGCTACAAAGACCAACGATGTCGCTGGCGATGGAACAACTACTGCAACTGTTTTGGCTCAGGCAATGGTGAAGGAAGGTCTTCGTAACCTTGCAGCGGGTGCTCAGCCAATGGATCTCAAGCTCGGTATCGAAGCAGCAGTAGAAGCAGTTTCTGCTCGTCTTCGTGAGAATGCAACAGTAGTTAAGGACAAGGCACAGATTGCTGACGTCGCAACTATCTCTGCGCAAGATCGCGCAATTGGAGACCTGATTGCAGAAGCAATGGACAAGGTCGGCAAAGATGGCGTTATCACTGTCGAAGAAGCGTCAACCACAGCACTCGAACTCGAATTCGCAGAAGGTATGCAATTCGACAAGGGTTACATTTCTCCATACTTCGTTACTGACCAAGATCGCATGGAGTCAGTACTAGATGATGCTTATGTGCTTATCTCTGCAAATAAAATCTCAGCACTTCCTGAACTCCTTCCACTTCTTGAGAAGGTTTCACAAGCAGGTAAGCCGCTATTGATTATTGCTGAAGATGTTGAAGGCGAAGCGCTTTCTACTCTCGTTGTAAACCGCATGCGCGGAGTATTTACATCAGCTGCAGTAAAGGCACCAGGCTTTGGCGATCGTCGTAAGGCAATGTTGCAAGACATCGCAATCTTGACTGGCGCAACGGTCATCTCTTCTGAAATCGGAATGAAGTTAGAAGCTGCAACTCTTGAAGATCTCGGTCGCGCACGTCGCGTCGTTATCACCAAGGATGCGACCACGATTGTTGATGGATCTGGCGATAAGGCACTTGTTGCTGGCCGCGTCAGTGAAATCCGCAGTGAGATTGCTTCATCTGATTCTGATTGGGATCGCGAAAAGCTACAAGAGCGTGTTGCAAAACTCGCTGGCGGCGTCTGCGTTATCAAGGTTGGAGCACACACTGAAGTTGAGCTTAAAGAGAAGAAGCACCGTCTTGAAGATGCTATCTCTGCAACTCGCGCAGCTGTTGAAGAAGGAATCGTTATTGGTGGAGGAGCAGCACTTGTTCACGCTGCCGATGCACTCAATGACAACCTCGGCTTCACTGGCGATAAGGCAGTTGGTGTCGCACTTGTTCGCAAAGCATGCGATGAGCCACTTCGCTGGATTGCTGAAAATGCAGGACTTGAAGGCTACGTAGTAGTCGCAAAGGTTCGCGCACTTAAGGTCAACGAGGGATTCAATGCTGCAACTGATGTCTATGGCGATCTTGCAAAAGATGGCGTCATCGATCCAGTAAAGGTAACTCGTTCAGCACTTGCAAACGCTGCATCAATTGCTGCGATGTTCATTACGACAGAAGCTGTTGTATTCGAACGTCCCGCAGATGCCGAACCAGCGTCAAGCGGTCACGGACATTCACATGGTCCCGGAGGACACTCGCACTAAGTAAGAAGCGCTAATTACGTAAAGGAAAATCCCCCACATCTACCTCTAGATGTGGGGGATTTTCCTTCTCTAAAAATGTTTTACGAAGCGTTGGAGATTAATGGGATTCCACGTTGTATAAGAATTGCCGCGCGATCATCTTCTGATAGACCGCCCCAGATTCCATATGGCTCTTGCACTGACAAGGCATGCGCGCGACAAGCCGCAATTACAGGGCATGCAGCGCAAATAGATTTTGCGGCATTTTCACGATTACGTCGACGTGGACCACGTTCGCCATCGGGATGAAAGAATCTTTCAGAATCCATCGAACGGCAGGCGCCTTCGTACTGCCACTCCCATTGCTCTGCAATAGGTTGCGGTAGACGAGAAAGTTCTGCCATGAGGTACTCCTTTTCGTGATGGATGGCAAAGGTACAACCGTTTCATAGGTTGTTCAAGTATCTATCGCGTCGCGCCTTATTCAGAGGGCGAAATGTCCGTTTTTCGACTGGTGAGATAAGCCACTTAACGCCACGATAGGGCCATGACTCCCCAGGCTGAACAGATGCTCACCGTCGCAGCTGTCGCTCGCCGCATTGGGGTTGCGCCGGCAACGTTGCGCACCTGGGACCGTAGATATGGTCTAGGCCCAACTGATCATCAGGAAGGTGAACATCGCCGCTACAGCGCAGCAGACTTAGCAAAGTTAACTTTGATGCGACGTCTGATTGTTGCTGGCGTTGCTCCGGCGGAAGCTGCAGAAGAAGCGAAGAGCTCGACCGGCGAAGTCACTATTAAGAGCATCGTAAAAGAGTTTGAAGTACGTGAAGATGTTGTGGATGCAATCTATAAAGCGTTACAGGGTTTTGACCAGGCATTTGTTGAAGCCGCTCTAAATTATGAAATTGATGAATACGGGGTGGAATCTGCGTGGTCTGATGTCATAGTTCCGGTCTTGTTTTTGATTGGGGAGGATTGGGCGAACCTCAAAAAGGGAATTGAGATTGAGCACCTCTTCTCAGAAATTCTCACACGAACTTTGTATAACCGAGTCAGCGAATTGAAAAAACCTCTCAATGCCCGCCCAGTACTACTTGCCGCTGTTGGAGAAGAACTCCACTCACTGCCACTACATGCATTAGCTGCGGCACTGTGCGAGAGAAATGTTGAGACCTACGTTCTAGGCGCTCGCACCCCGTTATCGGCTTTGTCAGAGATGATTTCACGGTGTGCGCCGCCGGCAATTTTCTTGTGGGCGCAACTGCCAAAAAATGCAGAACAGAAATATTGGCAAGAGATTCCTTCAATTCGTCCAGCACCGCGAGTCGTTGTGGGTGGGCCAGGCTGGGATTCAATCTCGTGCGATGAAGTCATTCGTGCAGAGGGACTTGAGCAAGCCTGCGACGAGATTGTGCAGGCTTTAGGCGCGTAATTCAGCCGGTAGACTGCTCACTCGCACACCCCGAGGAGATCCAGCCGATGAGTATCGATTCTGAAAAGGTCGCTCTCCTTGGCCTGACATATGACGATGTACTGCTTCTACCCGATGCATCTGATGTCGTTCCTTCAGAAGTTGATACTTCAACTCGTTTAACACGCAACATTTCATTAGCTGTTCCGCTGGTTTCATCAGCGATGGACACAGTTACAGAATCCACAATGGCAATCGCAATGGCTAAAGCCGGAGGAATCGGGATCATTCACCGAAATTTGCCAATTGATGAACAAGTTACTCACGTCAAGTTAGTGAAAAACGTAGGCCTTGCTGGTGCCGCAGTGGGTGTGGGCGACGACGGATTTGCTCGAGCACAAGCACTTATTGAAGCTGGCGTTGATGTAGTTGTTGTTGATACAGCTCATGGACATCACCGCGCAGTGTTAGATGCAATTGAACGCATTAAGAAATTTTCTTCCACAATTGAAATCATTGGTGGCAATGTTGCAACTCGCGCCGGTGCGCAAGCGCTTATCAATGCTGGAGCAGATGCCGTAAAAGTCGGCGTTGGACCAGGATCAATTTGTACAACTCGCGTTGTAGCGGGTGTTGGTGTTCCACAAGTAACTGCAATTATCGAAGCAGCTAAAGCATGTAACAAAGCGGGCATTCCACTTATCGCAGACGGTGGACTTCAGTATTCAGGCGACATTGTTAAAGCAATCGTGGCTGGTGCACATTCAGTAATGCTTGGTTCACTTCTTGCAGGTTGCGAAGAATCACCTGGTGAACTTGTCGAAATTGATGGGCGCAAATACAAGGCATATCGCGGAATGGGCTCGTTGGGTGCAATGCAATCTCGCGGAGACCAAAAGTCTTATTCGAAAGATCGCTACATGCAAGATGACGTCTTATCTGAAGACAAACTCGTTCCAGAAGGCATCGAAGGCAAAGTTGCATATCGTGGACTTGTTGCTGAAGTTGTGCACCAACTTGTTGGCGGACTTCGAAGCGGAATGGGATATGCGGGTGCGCCCGATATCGAAACTCTTCGACGTGAAGGAAAACTCATTCAAATCACTGCAGCTGGCTTACAAGAGAGCCATCCACATGATGTTCTCCATGTGGCGGATGCACCTAACTACAGCAAGAAGAGATAAGCCATGGATATCGAAATCGCCCCAGGAAAACGCGCCCGCAACGCATACTCTTTTGAAGATATCGCCATCGTGCCCAGCCGCCGTACTCGCACACCTGAAGATGTTTCAACAACATGGCAGATTGATGCTTATAAGTTTGATTTACCGCTAATTGCAGCGCCAATGGATTCCGTTGTCTCGCCCGATACTGCAATCGCGATTGGAAAACTTGGCGGCCTCGGTGTTCTTAACCTGGAAGGTCTCTGGACTCGCTATGACGATCCACGAATTCCACTCGGTGAAATCGCATCGATGCCAAATCAGCACGCTACTCGCCGTATGCAAGAAATTTATGCAGCGCCAATTAGACCGGAACTTATCAAGGAGCGCATTAAACAGATCCGCGACTCGGGAGTCACTGTTGCAGCATCACTTTCTCCACAACGTACTGCTGAATTCCATAAAGCAGTTATCGACGCTGGCATAGATATTTTCGTAATTCGTGGAACAACAGTTTCTGCAGAGCATGTTGCGGCTGAGAATGAAGCTCTAAATCTGAAGAAGTTTATTTACGAATTAGATGTACCCGTAATCGTTGGCGGCGTTGCAACAACTACTGGTGCACTTCACCTTATGCGAGCAGGCGCTGCAGGTGTGCTTGTCGGATTTGGCGGAGGCGCTGCGCACACAACTCAGACAGTTCTTGGAATCCAGGTTCCAATGGCAACTGCAGTTGCTGATGTTGCAGCCGCACGTCGTGAATACCTTGATGAATCAGGTGGACGTTATGTTCATGTTATTGCCGATGGTTCAGTCGGTAAATCTGGAGATATTGCTAAAGCAATTGCGTGTGGAGCAGATGCGGTCATGATGGGTTCAGCACTCGCAAAAGCTGTTGAATCTCCAGGTCTTGGATGGCATTGGGGATCAGAGGCATACCACCCAGAAGTTCCTCGTGGGCAACGTGTAAATGTTGGAACAGTCGGAACGCTTGAAGAAATTCTCAATGGTCCATCGCATGCATCAGATGGTTCAATGAATTTATTTGGCGCACTACGTCGTGCGATGGCCACATGCGGGTACTCAGATGTGAAGTCATTCCAGCGCGTAGAAATCATCATGCAGCATGGCCGCTAGTCACGGAGTATTGGTCGTCGATTTCGGCGCGCAGTATGCACAGTTAATTGCTCGTAGAGTTCGTGAAGCACACGTTTATTCAGAGATAGTTCCATCGACAATTACTGCAGCAGAAGTACGTGCAAAAAACCCAGAGGCCATCATTCTCTCTGGTGGCCCATCATCTGTTTACGCAGATCACGCTCCTAAAGTAGATCCAGCAATTTTCGCACTTAACATCCCAGTCTTCGGAATTTGTTATGGATTCCAAACGATGGCGGCAGCACTTGCTGGAGTAGTTGCACAGACCGGTAAATCCGAATTCGGCCGCACTCCGCTTGCCGTAAAGCCTGGATCAAAAATGTTCGCTGGTCTTCCCGATTCACAATCAGTATGGATGTCACATGGGGATGCAGTCTCTGAAGTTCCTTGTGGATTTAGTATTACGGCGTCAACATCAGATACGCCAATCGCTGCTTTCGAAGATGCGACCGGAAAATTAGCTGGCGTTCAATTCCACCCTGAAGTTCTACATTCAGAACATGGCCAAGCAATCTTAAAGAATTGGCTTATCAATATTGCCGGGTGCACCCCGTCATGGACAACAGCAAACATTGCAGAAGATGAAATCTCTAAAGCTAAATCAGTTATTGGTAGCAAGCGAGTAATTTGTGGACTTTCTGGCGGTGTTGATTCAGCTGTTGCCGCAGCAATTATTCAACGTGCAGTAGGAAAGCAACTTACCTGTGTTTTCGTAGATCACGGTTTACTACGCAGTGGCGAATCCGAACAAGTACAACGTGATTTCGTTGCTGCTACGGGCGTCGAGCTCGTGGTTGTAGATGCCAAGAAACAATTCTTAGATTCTCTTGCCGGTGTTACAGATCCAGAGACAAAGAGAAAAATCATCGGTCGCGAATTCATTCGCTGTTTTGAATCTGCAGCTCGTGACATCGCTGCTGGGGGAGAAGTTGAATTCTTAGTGCAGGGCACCTTGTATCCAGATGTTGTTGAATCAGGAGGTGGCACAGGTACTGCCAACATTAAATCTCACCACAACGTCGGTGGATTACCAGATGATCTTAAGTTCACCTTAGTCGAACCTTTGCGCACACTCTTTAAAGATGAAGTGCGCCATGTTGGTTTAGAACTTGGACTTCCGGAAGAAATCATCTGGCGACAACCATTTCCAGGCCCTGGTCTGGGTATCCGAATCATCGGTGAAGTCACTGCAGAGCGTTTAGAAATTTTGCGTCACGCCGATCTGATTGCCCGTGAAGAGTTAAAGGCAGCTGATCTGGATCGAGTGATTTGGCAATGCCCTGTCGTTCTTCTTGCCGATGTTCGCAGCGTTGGAGTGCAAGGCGACGGCCGTACATACGGACACCCAATTGTGCTGCGACCTGTATCAAGTGAAGATGCCATGACTGCGGACTGGTCGCGTGTTCCCTATGATGTGCTCGAAAAGATTTCTACCCGAATTACCAACGAGGTTCGTGAAGTAAATCGAGTAGTAGTAGATGTCACCAGCAAGCCGCCCGGGACAATTGAATGGGAGTAAGAAGTTCGATGGAGAAGAGAATTACTACAGGTTCACTATTGGTAGGCCTTGTATTGGGCGTACTTTCATTTGCTCCAACAACCGCCACAGCTGCGACTCAGATTGTCTGTAAACCAACTACAGCTAAAGCGCACGCACCAATGAAGACAACGCCGCCGCAAAAGGCTGCAAAGAAACTTCCAACGCAACTTATTCTCAGAACTAACTGCGGCACAATTGAAATTGCTCTGGACCCTAAAGCGCCATTTACAGTGACTCAAATTTCCGCACTCGCACGTGCCGGTTACTACAACAAAACTTTATGTCACCGCGAAGCAATTTCTGGTTTCTACATGCTGCAATGTGGTGATCCCACGGCCATTGGTAGCGGTGATCCTGGATTCTCTTATGGTGATGAAAATCTACCTATCGGCAAGGTACTTACATATCCTGCAGGAACAGTTGCCATGGCCAACTCTGGGGCAAATACAAATGGCAGCCAGTTCTTCCTTGTATTCGGAGATTCTCCAGCACTCGGGCCCTCATATTCAATCTGGGGAAAGATCACTAAAGGCTTAGATGTTTTGCAATTTATTGCATCTAAAGGCGTAGATAATCCCAGCGGAATCGGTAAGCCAAAGATTAAGGTTGCAATCGAATCTGCGATTGTTAGATAACTTAAGCGTTACGAACCTTTGAAGTAATTGTTCCAATTCCTTCAATCGTAGTAACAACTACTTCGCCACCTTTAAGGAATTTCGTTGGATTAGAACCCATACCCACACCTTGAGGTGTACCAGTATTTACGATATCCCCTGGGTGAAGCTCCATGAATTGTGACAAGTACCAGATGCAATGATTGATTCCGAAAATCAAATCGTTTGTACGTGAATCTTGACGCATTTCAGCATCGACTTTGCACGAAAGCGCGACATCATTCGGATCATAGGAATCAGCAGTAACAATCCATGGACCCATTGGATTAAATGTAGGGAAGGACTTTCCTTTCATCCATTGGCCACTTCGTTCAACCTGCCAGTAACGTTCTGATACATCTTGAGAGATTGTGTATCCAAGAATGTGTTGCGCTGCTTCTTCTTCAGACTTTAAGTAGAGCGCGCGCTTGCCAATGACTACGCAGAGTTCGACCTCGTAATCAGTCTTTACAGAGTTAGGAGGAATGATGATGTCATCATTTCCACCGATCACAGTGTCTGGCGCTTTCATAAAGACAACAGGCTCTGGTGGGGGCGTAGCTCCAGTTTCAATTGCATGCTGTGCATAATTCAAACCAATGCAGACCACTTTTGTGGGGCGGGCAACAGGAGATCCAAGGCGATAGTCGGCAATCTTTACGCGAGGGCGGTTGCTGATATCAAGAGCGCGAATCTTTTCCATCGCTCCATTTTCAAGCTCTGTGCGATTCCAATCAGAGATGATGTCATCGACAAAAACTGCCTCTGATTCATCACAAATAATGGCTGGTTTCTCATGATGAATCTTGCCAAGTCGAGCAATACGCATTTTTATCCCGTTCTCTTTAAAATTATGTACAAGTGCAGATTATCACCAAATTCACAAATTCTAAATCACTGCACGCTATGGTC
The DNA here is from genome assembly GCA_026392935.1 of Actinomycetota bacterium. GTDB lineage: Bacteria > Actinomycetota > Actinomycetes > Nanopelagicales > Nanopelagicaceae > Planktophila. Next base: position 14,982 of record JAPLBE010000003.1, read on the forward strand.
AAGGGCATACATTTGCGAATAGAATCGTCTCATCACATCAGACAAGTTTGTGAATTAAATATCAGGAGGCAATTGTGTCCGAGGAAGTATTTGCTCGTAGAAGCGAAAACTGGTTTGCGCTAAAGGATAAGCACGGATTTATTTATCGCGAGCGTTTACGTAACCAAGGATATGCACCCGATGTCTTTATCAATAAGCCGGTCATCGGAATCGCATCGACCTGGTCTGAACTCAATCCTTGTAATGGTCACCTCAATCGAGTTGCAGAAGCCGTAAAGCGCGGCGTCTGGGAGTCCGGCGGATTCCCTCTTGAATTTCCTGCGATGTCACTTGGCGAACCGATCATGCGCCCAACAACAATGTTGTATCGAAATTTGCTTGCGATGGAGGCAGAAGAACTCATTCGCGCTAATCCTTTAGATGGCGTTGTGCTTCTTGCTGGTTGCGACAAGACACCTCCTGGATTACTTATGGGAGCAGCAAGTGTGGATCTTCCCACTTTGATGATTACTGGTGGGCCGATGCTTAACGGTCGCTATCAAGGAAAGACTCTTGGCTCTGGCACTGCAGTGTGGAAATACAGCGAAGAACTTCGTGCAGGCAAGATGACGATTGAAGAATTCTTTGCGATGGAGAGCTGCTCTGCTCGTTCAAACGGTAGCTGTATGACTATGGGAACCGCATCAACAATGGCATGTGTAACTGAAGCACTTGGAGTTCAGTTGCCAGGAAGTGCTGCAATTCCTGCAGTCGATGCTCGCAGATATTCAACGTCACATGAAGCTGGACGACGTATTGTTCAGATGGTTCACGAAGATCAACGACTTTCTAAAATTCTTACACGTGAAGCGTTTGAAAATGCAATCCGTGTTAATGCTGCAATTGGTGGCTCTACAAACGCTGTTGTTCACTTACTAGCGATCGCCGGCCGAATCGGTGTGAAGCTAGAACTCGATGACTTCGATCGTCTTGCTCGCGACGTTCCAGTCTTGGTAAATCTCATGCCATCAGGTAAGTATTTGATGGAAGAGTTCTTTGATGCCGGTGGTCTGCCTGCAGTGATGAAAGAGATTGAGGGTCTCCTTCACACAGATCACATAACTGTTTCTGGAAAGACAGTTGCTCAAAATATTGAGAACGCAAAATCGTGGAATGACGATGTCATTACACCGATGGATGCACCATTTCAAAAAGCAGGTTCTGGCATCGTCGTGGTACGCGGGTCACTTGCTCCAGATGGAGCAGTTCTCAAAGTTTCTGCAGCGACTCCTTCACTGTTGCAGCACCGCGGTGTTGCGATGGTCTTCGATCGCATCGAAGAGTATTTGGAAGTTGCAGATGATCCAGATCTAGATGTCACTCCGGATACTGTTCTTGTTCTTCGTAACGCTGGACCAATGGGATACCCAGGTTTTCCTGAAGTTGGAAATATGCCACTGCCTAAGAAGATTCTTGAAATGGGTATCACCGACATGGTGCGCGTCTCTGATGCTCGCATGAGCGGAACTGCGTATGGCACTGTTGTTCTTCACGTCTCACCAGAAGGTGCAGCAGGAGGTCCACTAGCGCTCGTTGAAAATGGAGATGAGATCGAACTCGATGTTCCAAACCGTTCACTCACTTTGCATGTCACCGAAGAAGTACTTGCCGAACGCCGCGCAAAATGGAGTAATCCAAATAAGCTTCCCGATCGCGGTTGGTCACGTCTTTATGTGCAACATGTTCAGCAGGCACACTTGGGCGCAGACTTTGACTTCCTTGTTGGTGGAAGTGGATCGGGAATTCCTCGTCACTCACACTAGTTAAATCAGCTAGGCGTTAAAAGGGTTGAGCGAACTCTGTCTCTTCTGTGGCTTCTAACTCAAGCAAGCGATTCCACTTTGCGTTGCGCTCAGAGCCATGGGTTGAGCCGACTTTGATTTGTTCTGCTTTCCAGCCCGTTGCTAAATCTGCAAGCCAACTATCCTCAGTTTCTCCAGAGCGAGCTGAAACCACTGTCTTAAAGCCTGCCTTATGTGCACTTTCTAGAACTCCAAGAGTGTCAGAGACAAGTCCGTTCTGATTTGGCTTAATCAGAATTGCATTTGCACTCTTCTCGGTGATGCCACGTTGTAGTCGTGTTGGGCTCGTTGTAAACAAGTCATCGCCGAGTAATTGCAATTGCTCTGGCGCAATAGCCGCGTAGCTACTCCATGAGTTCCAATCATCTTCTGCAAAAGGATCTTCAATAGAGATGATTGGTTGATTCTTAACAAGAGAGGCAATGAAGTCAACAAATTGCGCAGGTGTGTAACTCTTCTTAGCATTGTGTAATTCGTATTGGCCGCCAACAAAGAATTGAGTGGATGCAATATCAAGAGCTAATGAAACATCTACTCCTGGATTTAGCCCAAGCTCTTGAATACATGAGACCACAAATGAGCACGCCGCTTCGATTGAATCAAATGGAATACCTAGACCACCTTCATCAGCAACAAGGTGAGTTACGAGACCTTTTTCGCGACCTCGAACTGCAGCAAGTTCACGTATAGCCACAATCCATGAAAGCGCTTCTGAGAAACTTTTGGCACCGTGAGGGAGTACAAGGACATCTTGAATATCCAGCGTGCGATTAGCGTGAGCTCCTCCAGAGAGAATATTCACCATAGGCATTGGCAATAAGAGATCACCTTTTGGCGTAAAGAGTCGAGCAAGGGATTGCTTCTTGCTATGTGCCTCTGCTTTTGCAGCCGCAAGTGAAACCGCAAGAGTGGCATTGGCGCCCAATCCCCTGTGATTTTCCGACGGATCAATTTCTTTTATGAGGCGATCGACTTCTGCGAGAGTTATCTCCTTTCCAACGAGCACTGGTGCAATCTTTGAATTTATATGTGCAACCGCAGTAAAAACTGATTTACCTCCATAGAACTTCTCTGCAAGAGCTGTTCCAGAATCACGCAATTCGACTGCTTCATGGGCACCGGTGGAAGCACCTGAGGGAACGCGCGCTGTGTATATCGAAGTGTCATCAAGTGCGATGGAGGCAGCAACTGTTGGGCGCCCTCGTGAATCAAGGACTTGATATCCATAAACCTTTGTTATCTTCATGGGAGCTCCTGCCCGAATAGCTCAAGTAAATTGATTGGTACTTCACGCGCGAGTGCGCTCTTGCACTGCTTGGCCAGTAGATCTTGAGCAGATTCGTCCAAGTAATTGACGAGCGATGTTCCTTCTACGCGAGCAAGTGCGATCAAAGAAGTGTGCCAGGCAAGAGTAGGTGAATGCGCTATATCGCTCTGTGCATCGTAAGCCTTCAGAAAGTCTTGCGCGGTTCGGCGAAGACTCTCGCGCTTAACCAGGTCTTGTTCTCGGAAATATTTGCAGAGTAAATGTCCGGTAAGAAAAGCTAAATCAAAGACGGGATTTCCGGTATGTGTCACTTCAAAATCCAAAATATAAACGTCACGTTCTTTACTAATCATGATGTTCTTAGGAGAAAAATCTCCATGCACCAGTGTTGTTTTCTCACTCTGTAATTCATTCACAAGGCTCATGATTTTTGAATTCAGTTGTGGATTCTTTCCAGCAACGGTTCCGTAGAAAGGCGTGATGCGAAGTTGCTCAAAGAGTAAATCTTCAGAGAACTTCTTGCGAGCTACTTCTGAACTTCGGCCGAAGTTATGCCATGTAGCCAAGGTATGACCAAGCTTTGCGCCGATCTCAGGATAAATCGTTCCATCGAGTAAATCTGATTTCCAGACTGTCGCAGAATGGGGCACACGTTCAAGTACTAAGGTAAATACTTCAGGGTCATAGTCGACGAGCGCTGGAACTTGATCTGGTGAGAGTGCATGAAAAGTCTCTATTGCATGGGCTTCAACGATCGCCCTACGTTGATCTGCTTCCCATTTTGTAGCAACTTTCAATTCGGCCAGAGCTTGCTTCAGAACCAAATCTTTCGACTGAGTCTGTACTGCAAGTACTACATTGGAAACCCCGCCAGTGAGAACTTCTACAGTTGCTTTTTCAGTAAAAGAAATAACTCCTCGGGATTGCAGATAGGCAACAACTGTATTTTCATTGAGAAGTTCAACGCTCATTACTTAAATAACTCTCGCAACCGAGAACGCATTATCTACATAAATGCTTTGCCCTGAAATGGCTGTATTTGATTCGCAGGCCAATATGTAGGCGCTATTTCCCACATCCTCTGGAGTAACAAGTCTTCCGCCCGGGGTTGAATTTGCTACGTTTTCAATCTGGCTTGGTGCAAGTAACTTTTCTGCCATAGGAGTTCTAACAATTCCAGGAAGGATTGCGTTAACAAGAATTCCTTTTGCACGACCAAGATCAACTGCCATTGACCTGACAAGTCCACCTACAGCAGCTTTGGAAACTGTGTAAGCCATTTTGTCCTGGCGTGTAAGTAGTTCCCATAAAGAACTCAAAATAACAATTCGACCACCTTGTTTTATTTTATTGTGGTGCATCAAGCCGGCAGTTGCCTCAGTAATAGCAACAACATTGCCATCAAATACTCGCAAAAGTTCAGAGGTCTCTGTATCCATAACGCTGCCATTGGAATTAGTTCCTTGAGCAAAGATAACTGCATCAAATTCGACATCAGAAATTTCTGCAGGAAGATGATCCTTGGTTATAGGAAGAAGAAATGATTGAGGAAGGGTAGAAGGCGAACGCACTGCGCAGTAAATGTTCCAATCAGCCTTGGTAAATCGGGCATGAATTGCGCTACCGAGTGCACCAGTTGCACCGAAAATCAGGACATTGCTCTTTGCCACACATCAACCTTTGTAGTCGTAGCGAGTAAGCATTGAATGTCCAATGGAAGCTCTACGAACACGTTCGCGTGCAGTGGATTCTACGAGACCCTGGATGTGGCCACCTGCTGGATATAAACCAGGAGAGTTGCGCACTGTAAATTTGAGATACACAGGTGCGGCAACTCGAACTAAATCAGGAACTTCATAATGACGAACAGCTCCACCGAAATCGTCGGGACCTTCAACGTAGACATCTAGTGGCACATCTACCTGTGCGCGAATTGCGGCAATTTGTTGAAGCGAAAGATCTGTTGCAAGGTTGAGCGTTGAAGCACCCAACTGTTCAAGAATCTTTGCAGTAGCAGGGTTAGTACAAGGAAGAGCAACCGAAGTCTTCAAGATGAAATCTTTTGGAAGATCTCCCTTCTTCTTTGCCTCACCAAGAACTGCAAGTAGTCCTAAATCTCCGACAAGCACAGAACGGAGTCCAAGACTTGCTCCATGCAGAACATCTTCAACTGCATAACGAAGTTGATCTGCACCGCGCAAAGTAGGAGCAGCAACACCACCAGCGGAGGAGACAGGTTGTTTTCCAATATCCCACGCAGCGCGAGGGCCAACAAAGAGACAGACTTCAATCTTTTCCTTCTTGCCAATGGCAACCATCTCTTTGATTTCAGCATCTGTCTGCATCATGATGCCCGAACCTTGAGAAATTCGGTCAATCTTTAACTTACGCTTCTTTGCTTCATCTAAGACCACTTGAAAAGCAGCTGGGCCTTCAACGGATGGAATTTCAATCTTCCAGCGGTTGCCATCTTTAAATCGTTTTGCGGATTCTGGAATTGCATCTGCATCTTGGCTTTGTACACCTTGATTTTTAAGCAGGGCGATTGACTTCTTCATTGGTCCTTTTGGATCTCGGGTTGAAGGCCAGTTAGCCATATGTATTGACCAATCTCTTAAGGCGAAATCAATTTCCGCAGTGAATAAAAGTTAAGCGCAAGTGTAACCATCCTTTTACTTACATAGGGAAGAGATTGGTCACAACTCCTTTAACACCAGGCTTACAGATAAATGTCATACCGGCCCGTGGTGGAGCATCGGCTTCACCGTTATGCGCCGTCGTAATAATCAAAGTGTCTAACTCAGGTCCGGCGAAGACGCAGCTAGTAACGAACGGCGTAGGAATATTAATTTCCGCTGTGATGGTGAAATCCTTATCGAAGCGACGAACAACAGAACCGCCCCAGAATGCAACCCAGAGGCCATCTTCGGCGTCAATTGACATGCCATCAGGAAGACCTGAATCGCCTTCAGGAACTGTCCACATAGCTTTCCGATTAGAAATTGCTCGACCATCGGGTGCTAAATCAAATCGATCAATACTCCGTGCCATCGTATCTATGTAGAAGAATGAATCATTTTTAGATGACCAATCCATTCCATTGCTGATAGTTACATCATCAACAATGCGCTCTAAAAAAGAACTATTGGGCGCATAACGATATAACGCACCTTCATGTGGTTTTACGTCATACGTCATAGTTCCAAGAATTAAGTCACCTTTGCGAGAAACTTTTGCATCATTCCAGCGAGTTGGAAATGCATCTACATCGCCCACGACAGTTGATCGCGTTGGCAGCTGGTGAATTGTGCCGTCAGAATCTCGCAATACCGGACCGCTTACAGTCCCTAATACTTCTCCGCCACGAGTACGTGGGATTGCAAATGAGACATGCTCTGCAGTTTCGTAGCCACCTGTCAGACCAGTATCGAGATTGCGCCACATCACTTGGTTTTCGAGAATGTTGACCCACATGACGTGGTTGTTTCCTGGACCCGATGATGTTGGGCCTTCTCCGAGATAGCACTTGCGCTCATCAAAGACTTCTACTGAGATGTTTGACGACATCGGCACGCCCCCCAAAATAATGGCAAAAAGGATTTCTACTGAATTCAAGTTAGTGTAAATTAGAGGAAATACTCAAGAGGCGCCAGCAGTTTAATTGCGCACAATCGAAAGGTTTGACATGACTGAAGACCGCACATCCGTAGCAGGGCAGATATCAGTAGTTACTGGTGCTGCAAGTGGCATCGGTCGCGCATCAGCAGTACTGCTTGCAAGTCGCGGTGCTCATGTGGTCGCTCTCGATGTGAATGAAGCTGGCCTGAAGGCAGTCGTGGATGAAATTAAAAGCAATGGCGGCAGTGCCTCTTACAACCTATTCGATTTAGGTTCTGAAGAAAATGTACGTACGACGATTAAAGCTATCGAAAAAGAACATGGCCGAATCGATTCAGTGGTAAATGCAGGTGGTATTACGGGACCAACTGGAATGCAGACAGAAGATATTACTTGGGATCAATTTCTTAAACCTTTGACAATCGATCTCTTTGGAGCAATTTGGATTACGCAGGCAGTGATGCCTCTTATGAAAGAGCGCAAGTATGGCCGCATTGTTCAAGTTGTTTCTATCGCAGGTAAAGAAGGCAACCCTGGAATGTCGCCGTACAACACTGCAAAAGCTGGACTTATTGGTTATGTAAAAGGTGTAGCAAAAGAAGCTGCAGCATCTGGTGTTGTTATCAACTCATTAGCACCTGCAGTAATTCGCACAGCAATAAATGAGAACACAACAGAAGACACTATGAAATATATGATCTCTCGTATTCCTATGGGTCGCATTGGGGAGTCTGAAGAAGTCGCCGAAATGATTGCCTTCATGGCATCACCGGCTTGTTCATTCACAACTGGCTTCACCTTCGATGTTTCAGGTGGACGCGCTACCTACTAAAGGCAGGGTTAACTGTGGGGCGCTTGCTACAGCACCGGCTAGCTGTATGTCCAGAGGGCAAAAGTATTAATTCTTTTTTTCGCGCTGATTTGTCTTTATCAAATTGCCTCTGAAAAGAACCTAGAAGCGCACAGTCTTAAGTTATCCAATCGTTACGCAGTGGAGAGAGAAAACCCTTGTTTTATCCATTAAGTATGAAGTATAAAAGGGCACGGGTCGATTCTCGATTCAAACTCTAGGAGGAATAAATGTCAATCAAGAAAGCTAAAGTTAGCTTTGTTGCACTTGTCGTTGCAGCTTCTTCATTTGTTGCATTTAACAGTGCAACATCTGCAAATGCAGCAGCAACAAACCAGTGGTGCAAAGGCGTAAAGATCGCCGCATTCCCTGGTGGACCACAAGGTGGCGTCTTTGCTAACAACGTTTATAACGGTTATCGCCAAGCTGAAAAAGATCTTGGTCCAACAGTTAAGTATTACTTCTCAGATTGGGATCCTGCAAAAATGGTAACTCAGTGGAAAGAAGCGATTGCAACAAAGCCAAACGGCATTGCAATGTACGGTTTCATGGGGCCAGAAGCAGCTAAGCCACTTGTCGATGAGTCTTTCAAGAAAGGCATCATCATCACAACACTAAACACTTCACTTACAGACCTACAAGCTCAGTATTCAACAAAGGGCTTCGGCTATGTTGGTGCTGTTAACTACAAAGCTGGAGTAGATCTAGCATCTGAAATGGTTAAGCGCGGAAAGCTTGCTGCTGGCGACTCAGCATTCGTTTGGGGCCTTAAGGGTCAAGGCGGAGATCGCGGTCAACGCACAGTTGGTGTAATTGATGGCTTCGAAAAACTGAAGATTAAAGTTATCTATCAGGAGATCGATCAAGCTACAAATACAACACCTGCATCAGGCGGTCCAACATTTGCTGGAATTATGGCAAAGAACCCTGGCGTCAAAGCTGTTGTTACTGATCACGGTGGCTTAACTGCTACTGCAGCAACATATATGAAGGCAGCAAACCTCAAGGCAGGGTCTGTCTACTTCGGTGGATTCGACGTATCTCCTGCAACAACAACTGCTATCGAGAGTGGTTACCTACAACTCGTAATCGATCAGCAACCGTTCCTACAGGGATATCTACCAATCCTTCAGATCTGCTTAACCAAGAAGTTTGGTTTCTCAGGTCTTGATGTGAATACAGCTGGTGGATTCGTTGATAAG
>JAPLBE010000015.1 GCA_026392935.1 Actinomycetota bacterium
CGACATTGTGCAAGGTTACCGGTTAGGCGCTACGGGCCACCTCTATTTTGATTCAGCGGGTACTTACCCGTAATCTTCTCTCATATCTGAAGGAGAAATCTTTTTGATACGCGGGAGTGGTGAAATGGCAGACACGCAAGTCTTAGGAACTTGTGCTTCGGCGTGCGGGTTCAAGTCCCGCCTCCCGCACCAGCTAGACACATTTTCGAATCAATAACTATGGCAAAACAATCACCGGCAAAAATTAAGAAGCTTCGTGGTGAAGCCATGCGCGCAGCTGCTGCAAGAAAAGCAGCAAAGGCCGCCAGCGCTTCTTCAATGAATTCAGGCGATGTTGATCTCGATGCCTATGCAGCAGTCGATGGTGCATGGCGCGAAATTGGATTGGCCGCACCGGCACGTCGAGCTCTTATCGATGAGGGCTTTTATAAATTGAGTGACCTTCGCAAGGTTTCTATCGATGTCATCAAAGACTTACACGGCATGGGACCAAATGCCATTCGAATTCTCATTACCGAAATGAAAAAACGGGATCTGTCTTTCCGAAAGTAGGCGGCTCCTTATTGCGAAAGGTATGCAACAACTAATATGCCGCAATTTTTCATTTTTAATCCAGTTGGCTATTCTTCAACCGTTCACGAGTTCTACGTATTAGCCCCGGCTTAGTAGACGGCAACCCTCCACCGCGGTGGGGTGCTCCGGGTGACGAACAGGTCAGATTGTTGACAAGCGTTGCGATGATTCAATTACAACGTTCATTAACTTTCTGACATCTACTGCGATGGAGATTAGATATGTCAAACAATTGGTCATTTGAAACACTTCAGATACATGCGGGGCAGACTGCAGACCCAACTACGGGTGCTCGTGCTCTTCCTTTGTATCAGACAACAGCATATGAGTTTAGAGATACAACTCATGCAGCGAACTTGTTCTCACTTGCAGAACTTGGAAATATTTATACACGCATCATGAATCCAACTCAGGATGCAGTAGAGCAACGACTCGCTGCACTTGAAGGTGGAGTTGCAGCACTGCTGCTTGCATCAGGTTCTGCTGCAACAACATTTGCGATTCTCAACGTGGCAGAAGCGGGCGATCACATCGTTTCTAGCCCAAGCCTGTACGGCGGCACATATAACCTTTTCCACTACACGCTTCCAAAATTTGGAATTGAAGTAACTTTCGTTGATGATGCAAATAACCCAGAGTCTTGGAAAAAGGCTGTAAAGCCAAATACAAAGGCGTTCTTCGGTGAAACTATTGCTAATCCTAAGAATGAAATTCTTGATATCCAGGCTATTGCTGATGTGGCACATTCTGTAGGAGTGCCACTTATCGTCGATAACACCGTTGCTACACCTTACTTAATCAAGCCAATTGATTTCGGTGCAGATGTAGTTGTTCACTCAGCTACTAAGTTCCTATCGGGACATGGAAATGCTGTTGTTGGAGCAATTATCGATGCGGGTAAATTCGATTATGCACAACACCAAGATCGTTTCCCTGGCTTCAATAAGCCAGACCCTAGCTATCACGGCCTTGTGTATTCACAAGCACTGGGCGTTGGCTCTGCATTCGGAGCAAACCTTTCTTACATCTTTAAAATCCGCTTGCAACTTCTTCGTGATATCGGAGCTGCGGTCTCACCATTTAACGCATGGTTACTAGCTCAAGGGCTTGAAACACTGTCATTGCGTATCGAGCGACATATTGAAAATGCTAAGGCTGTAGCGACATGGCTTGAAGCACATCCAGATGTTGAAAAAGTTAACTATGCAACTCTTCCATCTTCTCCTTGGCATCAACTTGCTAAGAAATACTCACCAAAGGGTTCAGGAGCGGTACTTTCATTTGAACTCAAGGGTGGCGTAGAAGCAGGTAAGAAGTTTGTTGAATCACTCGAACTATTCAGCCATGTTGCAAATATTGGTGACGTTCGCTCGCTAGTAATTCATCCAGCAACTACAACCCACTCTCAGCTCTCACCTGCAGAACAACTTGAGGCTGGAGTTACACCTGGTCTAGTTCGTCTTTCCTTGGGTCTTGAAAACATAGTAGATATCAAAGCTGATCTTGAAGCAGGCTTTAAAGCTACTAAAGGTTAAGAAGGTTAAGAACTACACCAAGAAACTGTAAGCAAGTAGCAGGGCGCCGCAAGTGAGTGAAATCGCTGCGGCGCTTTTGCTTTGCATCCATCTCTTTCCGCCATTAGTAAATGAAATGAGCAGAAGTGATAGTCCGGGAATAATCAATACCAAGCTCTTCGCCAAATTTCCATCAGCGCCAGTTTGATACCGCAAGTTGATGAGACCAATTGCGAGCGCGGCATACGCACCCATTCGGAAATTGTTTATTCGCGCAATGTTCATGTCTTGATAGTAATACAGCTTGTGATGGGAAAGTAGAAGGGCGCCGGTTTCCCGACGCCCTTCCCTAATTAGTATGAGTAATTAGTGATCTGCTGGCATGCCTTCAGCATGTGACTTCATGCGAGCGATCTTCAAGATTGTTAGACCGAATACGCACTTCGCAAGAACGTCTGCGATTGTGTATCCAACCTGAACTGTCACGAATGATGATGCTGAAGCATCACCAACGATGTTGAAGATGTACGCGATTGGGTAAACACCCCATGTTGCGATGAGGAGCAGACGTAGACGTCCAACTGTCTCAGCAACGCCAGCTGGCTGGCGATCGAGTGACTTACCAAGCTCTACGAATAGTACGTAGAGGATGTAGATGAATGGAATTGTTGAAAGCACACCGTAAAGAACCTGTGTGTTCTGGTCTGATGAAATTTCACCTGGGTAACCAAGTGCGATCATCGCAGCTGATGCTGGGACAAGGCGAGTGATAAGTGACTTTGAAAGTTCCTTAGCAAGTGCCAATACAGCAATAACTTCTACGAGTAGAAGTGGAACAGTGAGTAGCCAGTCAACGTAGCGGTATGCCTCGTTGAATGCGCCCTGCTCGCCTGAAACATTTACTGTCATACCTTCTGATGACTCACCAAATGAGTTGAAGATACGCCAGTAGTGGTAGCCAGCAATGAATGTAACCATTGATGACATCACTAGGGCATTGCGGTACTTAGGAAGAACGCGTGACTGCGATACGAGGGTATAGATAGTGCACGCGAGCATTGAAACTAAACCGAATGAAAATACGTTATAAACGAGGTTCCATTGGTTGCTGTCGAGTGTAACTGACATGTATTAAGCCTCCGTGAGTGCTTATCGATGCAGACCGGGTGGTCCGCATGTTCGGCAATATGGCAATTGGAATCCTCGAGGAACCCCAGCGACCACCGACAGGAATATTGTGCGCCCCAAATCCATAAATTGCATCATCAATCTGCAAGTGTTTAGCACTTTTTTGGGGATTCTGAGCGTGACTTTGGGAAGAAATCGGCAACTTAACCCCTCCCGCTCCCCTTGCCGCTACCTTTGCCAGATGATCAGCCAACTGCGCGACCTGCGGGGTCACAAGGGTTTCACCAGCTTGGCAATCTCCCGATTTATCTCAAATGTGGGCAATGGAATCTCACCAATTGCTCTGGCATATGGAGTTCTGAGCCTTCCCGGTGCCGATGGAAAAGATCTTTCTATTGTGATGGCAGCGCGCTTTGTTCCACTGCTGGGATTTATGTTATTTGGCGGAGTCATTGCAGATCGTTTCCAACGCAATCGCCTTGTGGGCGGTAGTGACATGATTGGTAGTTTCTTAGCAGCCGTAAGCGCCATTTCCCTCATCGCAGGTTTTTCTTCTGTCTGGCTTCTTGCAATCATGGGTGGACTCTTTGGAATTCTTAATGCAATTTGGTGGCCAGCAATGTCTGGTGTTCTGCCTGAAATCTTGCCAAAAGAAAAACTGCAAGAAGGAAATGCTGTCATTGGGCTGATGACTAATTTTGGGTACATCTTCGGAACTCTCACAGGTGGAGTGGTTGTAGCAACTGTTGGTGCAGGCTGGGGTTTGCTTGCCGATGCCATCTCATTCTTTATAGCAGGGGCCATCGTGTGGAGCCTTCCAATAATAGGAATTGCTAAGGATAAAAGTCCTGGGATTCTGCACGACTTAATTGTCGGTTGGAAAGAATTTATCTCTCGCTCTTGGGTAATTGCTATGGTTTTTGCCTTCGCACTAATTAATATGGCTTTCGAATCAACGCTCTCTGTGCTCGGTCCATTAAATTTTAGTGATCCAAAGTCTGGTCCTAAAGAGTGGTCTTACAACTTAGCTGGGTTATCTTTCGGGATGCTTATTGGTGGAATTTGGGTTCTAAAAAGAAAAATCAGAAGGCCTCTTTTCCTGGCGATGATTTTGATCGCAGTATCTGCAATCTGGGATTTCTCACTTGCGCTGGATTTGCCATTGCTCTTTACAATTTTTACTTCGATTTTATCTGGCATAAGCGTGGAAGTATTCATGGTCACCTGGAACACATCACTGCAAAGTCACGTTCCAGAGGAGTCCTACTCACGCGTGAGTTCTTATGACGCCCTTGGGTCCTACGGAATCGCACCTCTTGGCATCGTAATAGCTGGCCCGCTTGCAATGCATTTTGGAGTAAATGCCATCCTTCTTGCAACTGGGGCAACCACTCTTATCGCTGCCACACTTTCTTTATTCGTTAAATCAGTCCGAGAGCTAGAAAACCCGTAGGCTTCAGACTATGACTACAACTCCTGTCATCGCTCCTCCAAAATTGCGAGGCTGGTTTCATCTTGGCGCAACACCTATAGTAGTTATCGCATCGCTTGTGCTTTTTATTCTGAGCCGCGAATCATTTAAATTTGCCGTGGCTCTCTATTCTTTGACCGCAATAATGTTATTTAGCGTTTCTGCTGTTTATCACCGTGTGCCGTGGGTTCCCAGTAAGAAAAAAATCTGGCGGCGCTGGGATCATGCAAATATAAATCTTTTAATTGCCGGTTCCTATACGCCATTTGCAGTTGCACTTCTCAATGATCGCGATAGAAATATTCTGCTCTCTGTCATTTGGATAGGCGCGCTGTTCGGTGTCGCAATTCGCGTTTTTTGGGTGGGAGCTCCGCGCTGGTTGTACGTAGCAAATTATTTGGTCCTTGGATGGGTTGCAGTTATCTACACCCCTCAGCTTTATCGCGAGGGTGGTTTGTGGGTGTTAATTCCAATTCTGGTTGGGGGACTTCTATATTCCATTGGCGCGATTTTCTATGCGCTGAAATTACCTGGACGTAACGCCAAATACTTTGGCTTTCACGAGTTGTTCCATATTTTTGTGCTTGCCGCATGGATATCTCAGTACTTAGCCGTCTCATTCGCCATTTACCGAAAGTAGGAAAATGCCCTAATCTTGGGCTCTGCCGGGACCTAAAAAGCCCGACATAGATCCCTCCGATACCGTGAATGTGAGTTCTAAAGATGGCAGAGAAGAATTTCCGCAACTGGGTTGGTTTTCGCGATGAAGCAGAACGTGAACCGGTAGGAAACCCTGTCGATCGCATTCGCGAACTTGAATCACAACTAGCGGATCTACGTTCGCGTAGAGATATCACTGGTTTATCGCGCGAAGAATTTGAAATTCTTGCCACAGAAACAGCAATGGCAATGATTAGGTCGGCGCAAGCACGTGAAGCGAAAGCCCACTCAGCTGCAGAACGAGTGTTGAATGAATCTTCACGTAGCGCTAAAGACGTTCTGGAAGGCGCCGAGAATAAGGCCCGCAGTATTTTGGCTGGTGCAGAAACTCGTGGTCGTAAATACATCTCAGCAGCTGAAGTTGAAGCTGCTGAACTTATTCGCGATGCTAGCCGCGAAGCCGCGGCAGTTGCCGATGCAAAAGTGCGCGAAGCAGATGCAATTGTCGATGGCAAGCGTCGTGAAGCTGCAGCACTTGCCACAGCTGCTCGTCGTGAAGCTGAACGTGTTATCTCTGAAGCTTCTACAAATGTAAATGACTATCGAGCTTGGTTATCTGACTTGATCTCTGAATCCGAGCGACTCTATATAGCACAGACTCAAGCACTTGGCGCTGCTGAAGCAGCTATTGCGCAATCTCGTGAAAAGCTTGATTCGTCTTTTGCACGCTTAAGCCGTATGCAAGACATTGTTAACAATGCAATTAACGAAGATGGAACTATCAAGAGAGCTGCTCCAATAAAAATTGAAAGCAAGCGAACAAGCCCGGCACTCGAAGCGCCACGTAGAACTTCTCAGGCTCCAGCGAAACGCACAGCTAAGAAATCAACAGCTAAGCGTAAGTAAATTTCATGGCTGCCAAACGCAGTATCCAATACATTCCTGCGATTGATGGGCTGCGAGCTCTTGCTGTAATCGCGGTGATGTTTTATCACTTAGGATTTTCATGGATCCCTGGTGGTTTTCTTGGGGTAGATCTCTTCTTTGTAATTTCTGGTTATGTAATCACGCGGCTTTTACTTGACTCCATTGCTCAAAGCGGTGGTCTGGATCTGCGTGGTTTCTATATCGCTCGCGCAAGACGCCTACTTCCCGCACTTCTCTTTACAGTAATTACAACAACTATCGCTGTTGGAATCTGGGCGCCAGACACCATAAAGCGTTTTGTTACAGACCTTCCATTTTCGCTCACTGGCACTATGAATTGGTGGCTTGTTGCACGTCACCAAGACTATTTCGAAAGTATCGGCAGGCCACCATTGCTGCAGCACACCTGGTCGCTGGCAGTCGAAGCCCAGTTCTACTTAATTTGGCCGCTGATTCTCTACTTCGTTCTTAAGAAACTTGGTAAGAATCGAATTCCAATAGCTGCCCTTTTAATCGCTGCAGCTTCTGGAATCACTTTACTGCTCGTTTCCTTTTCACTAGATGCATCGAATGCATCAAAGGTTAGCCACGTGTACTTTGGCACCGACACGCACAGCATCGGACTGTTCTTAGGAGCCGCACTTGCAGTCAGCTGGATTCCGCAAAACTTCACTACTACGTTAACTAAGAATGCACAGAATTTTATCGATGGGGTTGGGGTTTTTGGTTTCGTAGGAATCTTGGCAACTTTTTTGCTCATCGATGAATCAAAGCCAACTCTCTACAAAATTGCCTTCCCGCTTGCTGGAATCTTTGGGGCAGCAATAATCATGTCAATAGTTCATCCGGCGTCACGATTTGCACCTATTTTGCAATATTCACCATTAATCTGGATTGGCGAACGTTCTTACGCAATGTATTTATGGCATTGGATTATTTTCCAGGTAACTCGGCCAACCGTAGATCTTGCTGGAAAAATGTGGGCTCTTTATTCATTGCGCATTCTTATAGTTTTCGCACTTGCTGATATTTCATATCGTTATGTCGAATTACCAATTAGACGTGGTGCAATCAAGCATTGGCTCAAAGGACTTAAGTACAGAACAAAGAAAGAACGCACGCGCCAAACAAGAGCATTTGCGTTGCTTTTTGCAGTTGTTTTCCTCTGTGCCTCAGTTGTGAGCATTCGAGCAATCTCACTTGGAAACCAACAACGGGCAGCGATAGAAAAGGCAATCCCTACTGAAGAAGTCTCGGTTACCCAAGAAACTACGAATGGGCTGTGGGTTACTGGTGATTCAGTCATACTTGGAATTCGCTCAATACTTGGCGAGCAACAACCCATCTCGCTGATCAATGCTCGTATCGGGCGCCAAGCACCTGAGCTGCTTCAGATAATTACTCATGACATCGCCCAAGTTGAGAATTCCCCGATTGTTTTCAACTTAGGAAATAACGGTGCTCTTGTAAGAAGTGATGTTGAGGCAATCTTTGAAATCGTTAAGAATCAACCAAAAATTATTGTGGTCAATACGGCTGTACCAAGACCGTGGCGGGAATCCAATAATGAACTTCTAGCAGAGGTCGCTTCTAGGTATCCAGCAGTGAACGTGATTGATTGGAACTCAATTTCCACAGGTCATCCTGAGTATTTTGCACCGGATGGTGTTCACTTGGTGCCAACGGGTATAAATGTCTACGTTAACGAAATCCTTAAATATTTGTGATGTTTTCCAATAAAAAACCCCGACCAATCATTGGCCGGGGTTTTTTACTTTTTGAATTATTCGAATTGACCAGCGAATCCAAATGGTGTTGCAACTCCAATTGAGCCATCTGAATAAACGGCAGAGACTCTAAATGAAGTTGAACCATCAGTTGCTGTCTTAGCAAATTCGGCAGATGAAGTTGTTGCAGAAACTTCAGATACAACTTTCCATTCACCTAGGTTTGCGCGAGTTTCTACTTTGTAGCCCGTGACATCGCCAGCTGGGGCTTTCCAAGTGATCACCATGACTGACTTAGAACTATCTTTCCAATTTCCAATAAATCGTGTTGGGGCCTCACCTGTAGTGGGTGCAGGTGCTGCTGATTCTGTAGCTTCAGGTGCAGCTGATTCCATTGCCTCTGGTTCAGCGGTTTCTGTCACGGCTGGAACAGGTGCAGGCGCATCATCGCCATCTTTATCTGAATTAGACATAACAATCGCGCCGAGTAGAAGAATTCCGAGAAGTACAACAAAAAGAACTTTTGCTGATGAACCTTGGCTCTTACCTGCCGGCTTAGATGCCGCGCTTGTTGACGCCGCGCTTGTCTTTGACGCCGCGGCAGCACCGCGAGATGAAGTTGGCGTTGTTGAAACATTCACACGTGATGTACCGATTGAAGGTACTGGCGGAATAACAATCTGTGAAGAACTCTTCTTCTTCACTGCTGACTTCTTAGCAGTTTTCTTAGCTGTCTTCTTAACTGCTGACTTCTTCTTCGCAACAGTCTTCTTAGCAGGAGACTTCTTGGCAGTCTTCTTAGCTGTTGCTTTCTTTGGTGCAGTCTTCTTAGCTGCTGACTTCTTCTTTACTGCCACTTTTTATCTCCTTGAGTTAATGAACATCTTGGCTAATCTCGCCGGAATATAGGTAGAAGTTTAACCCAGGCTCCTGAGCAAAGTGATCACATGTGGTGCTATTGCAAGGAGTGATTTTCCGCGATGGCTGATTGCATCCTTCTCTTCCGCGCTCATTTGAGCACTCGATATCGAGTATCCCTCGGGTTGAAAAATGGGGTCGTAACCAAATCCGTGCTCACCTACCGGTGCGAATAAAATTGAGCCGGGGAAATCTGCCTGCTCACAATGACTTCTGCCATCGGGGAGATACAAAGCGGCAACGCAGGTGAAATGAGCCCCACGTTTATCAGCTGGAACATCGCGTAATTGCTCAAGAACTTTCTCGGTATTTGCTGAATCGTTTCCATGTTCTCCGGCCCACCTGGCAGAGAAAATTCCAGGATCGCCCCCGAGAAAATCTATGCAGAGCCCACTGTCATCAGCGATTGCAGGGATTCCTGTTGCCAACGACATCTCTCGAGCCTTCTTTAAGGCATTTTCTTCAAAAGTTTCTCCATCTTCGAGAACATCGTGCACATCGGGAAATTTCTCAAGACCTACTAGATTGATTTCACCTGGAGCGACTGCCTCAAGAATTCTGCGAAATTCTTCAATCTTTCCGTTATTGCGCGTTGCAAGCAGAAGTGTGTGCGGCATTTATCGAGCGAGTGCTTTTTTCTGAAGATCTGTTAAATCTTTGCACCCCGCGACTGCCAGATTGAGCAATGAATCCAACAGCCCTCGATCAAAAGGTGCGCCCTCTGCAGTTCCTTGAACTTCAATAAATCTGCCGTCTCCTGAGCAAACAACGTTCATATCAGTTTGCGCGCGCACATCTTCTTCATAACAAAGATCGAGCATCGGAACTCCATCAATAATTCCAACACTTACCGCTGCAACAGAATCTGCAAGTGGTTTCGCTGTTGCCTTTACATGTCCCTCTTTCTGCGCCCATGTAATTGCATCAGCGAGTGCAACGTAGGCACCCGTAATTGCTGCTGTTCTAGTGCCACCATCTGCTTGCAAAACATCACAATCAATCACAATTGTGTTTTCGCCGAGTTCCTTCAAATCTACAATTCCACGAAGTGAACGGCCCACGAGGCGAGAAATTTCTTGTGTACGCCCGCCCAGCTTTCCTTTAACGCTCTCTCGATCTGAACGCGTATGTGTTGCTCTTGGCAACATTGCATACTCGGAAGTCACCCAGCCAGTGCCAGAATCTTTTAACCAGCGAGGAACTCCTGGAGTAAATGAAGCGACACATAGAACTCGAGTCTTTCCAAACTCAACCAAGACAGATCCTTCTGCATGATCTAACCAGCCGCGAGTAATTTTGATTTCACGGAGCTGATCTACCGAACGTCCATCATTGCGAGCCATGTGCTTCCTCTATCTATATCTAGTGGGTGGTTAATCTAGTGAATGGATCAAAGATCTTGGTGCTGAACAGTTCCGACTTCTGGTCCTAAGAATCTACGCGCCAAAGATTCGAAAGCTTTTGCATCTCCAGTTGCTAAGAATCTATGTGAAGCTGATTCTTGGCTTGGAGCGCGCAGGAGGTTATTTTCAACCAATACTCTATATAAATCTTTTGCTGTCTCTTCGGCACTTGAAACCAGTGATACACCATTACCCATGACGTATGAAATAACACCTGTAAGCAACGGATAGTGCGTGCAACCAAGTACAAGAGTGTCGACATCCGCATCAATCATCGGTTGTAGGTATTCGCGTGCAACGCGAGTGATGGCATCTCCAGATGTTTCTCCACGCTCAACATATTCAACGAAAAGTGGGCATGCGATAGATTCGATGTGTAGCTGTGGAGCAGCTGCAAATGCATCTAAGTAAGCGCGTGAATCAATAGTTGCACGAGTACCAATTACTCCGACTTTTCCTGATCGAGTTGCGGCAACAGCTCGGCGCACAGCTGGTTGAATAACTTCAATTACTGGAATTGAGTATCTCTCGCGAGCATCACGTAACATGGCAGCACTTGCTGTGTTACATGCAATAACAAGAGCCTTAACGCCTTGCTCAACAAGAAAATCTAAAGTTTCAAGTGAATAGTCTCTTACTTCAGCCAAGCTTCTGGGGCCATAAGGGCCACGGGCTGTATCGCCGATGTAAAGAGTTGATTCATTTGGAAGTTGATCAAGAATTGCGCGAGCAACGGTTAATCCGCCGACGCCAGAATCGAAGATACCGATTGGCGCATTACTCATGGGTTCAGTCTAACCGCCAAGCGCATTATGCCCAAAGAGTGCCGTCTAATCCCTCTGTAGCTTCTTCAATATGTGAGCCATAAACCCCAGTAGATAAGTATTTCCAACCGGCATCGCAGACAATAAATGCAATATCTGCTCTGCGATTTTCTTTGACTGCTTCGTTAGCCAAAGCAATTGCAGCATGCAAAATCGCGCCAGTTGAAATACCAGCGAAGATTCCTTCAACTTCCAATAACTCACGGACGCGCTTTACTGAATCTTCAGCACCGACAGAGAACCGTCTAGTTAACACAGATGCGTCGTAGAGCTCAGGCACAAATCCTTCATCAATGTTTCGCAATCCATAGACAACTTCACCATAGCGAGGCTCTGCAGCAATTATTTGAATATCAGGATTCTTTTCGCGCAAGTAGCGGCCAGCGCCCATCAGCGTTCCTGTCGTTCCAAGTCCTGCAACAAAGTGTGTAATTGTTGGTAAATCTTTAAACAACTCTGGTCCTGTGCCTTTGTAGTGAGCCTCTGTATTAGCTGGGTTTCCATACTGATAAAGAAAAACATATGTTGGATTCTTAGCCGCAATTTCTTTAGCAACACGTACTGCTTCATTTGATCCTCCTGCTGCAGGAGAAGAAATGATTTCTGCTCCCCACATCTCAAGGAGTTGTCTACGTTCTGGACTTGTATTTTCAGGCATCACGCAGATGAGTTTGTATCCGCGAACTTTCGACGCCATTGCTAAAGAGATTCCAGTATTTCCACTGGTAGGTTCCAAAATTGTCGAACCAGGTTTTAATAATCCATCACGTTCTGCAGCCTCAATCATTGAAATTGCTGTGCGATCTTTAATTGATCCAGTTGGATTGCGATCTTCCATCTTTGCCCAAAGACGAACATCGGGAGATGGAGAAAGTCGCGGTAAACCTATGAGTGGAGTATTTCCAACTGAGGTTTCAAGAGAGTCGTAGCGTGCCAAAATTAACCACCAGCAACGGCAGGTAAAATTGTTATCGAATCTCCATCCTTAACTGGAGCTTGAAGTCCACCTAAGAATCGAACATCCTCATCATTGACGTAAATGTTGATGAAGCGGCGAAGTGCGCCGTTTTCAAGAAGTCGCTCACCTAGGCCTGCGTATTGAGAATCAAGATTGGTGATGACATCAGCAAGTGTTGCACCTGTTGCCTCTACGTTTTTCTGATCTTTTGTATAGGGGCGCAAAATAGTTGGGATGCGAACTTCGATTGACATAAGCCCATTATGTCGAAAAAACGCGGCGAACTCTAATCGAGAATTACGACTGGCTCTTCGGTAACTGCGCCATCTACGATGCGAAATGAGCGAAATTCAGTGCTAGGTGCAATCTGTTTGCGTGTAGAGACCAATACATAGTGAGCACCAGGTTCGCCGGCATATGCAATATCAGTCCGCGAAGGATATGCCTCGGTCTCGGTGTGCGAGTGGTAGATGACGACAATCTCTTCGTCGTGATCATCTACTTCTCTGTAGAGCCCGAGTAAATCTTTCGGATCAAATTCGTAAAATGTTGGCGAGTGCGCAGCGTTAATCATTGGTTTAAGTCGGAGAGCATTACCTGATCCAACTGGCCCAAGAATTACTCCGCAGCACTCATCTGGGTATTCAGCGCGAGATTGCTCAAGAATCGCATCCGCATGTGCACGCGAAATTTCTAAAGTCATATGCGTATCTTACTAGGAATTCCCAAGTTGGGATTCTTCATCTTCATCCGCATCATCAATGAGAGCAGAGAGAAGTGACTCTTGCAAC
>JAPLBE010000020.1:0-8118 GCA_026392935.1 Actinomycetota bacterium
GTACATTTCTTAGGATTACATCAGGGGTTTCAGATGCACTCCATAGAGCAATGAATAGATCATTTTCCGCAATTCTCGGTTGTATTAAATCTACGCTTTCAAGCCAACTTACTTTCTTGAATTGTTCTGTGGTTAGCGTGTTTTCAAGGTATTTTTTTTGTAATTTGGACGTTCCTTCATTATCTACAATCAAATATTCACCTGAAAATCCCAACTGGAAGACTAACCAGCACATCATTCCAAAACCGCCACCAAATTCGACAACTCTTGTGACTTTTCCTAATTCTGACTCTGGTTTGGAAGACCACATCTTTAGGTGTCTGTACTGGTGTCCGAGATTAAGCGAGTTTCTGTAAAAAAGCGGTTTAAGGGGATTACCGAGTGGACTTTCAATTACTCCTCGGTCAGCCAGTTCTTTGCTAAATACTCGGGCATCGGCTCTTTGATATTCCATAGTCTCAAGCACTAGGGCAGATCTCCTGAAATTATGGATAAGTCTTTGTTCTGCAAGACGACCAAACTCTGCATCAATTTCTTCCCAGGTTTTCCACTTTGACCCAAGTCCAGCACCACGCTTTATCTGAAAATCTCGATAAATTTTCATCCTTATTCGATAAGAAATATCCGCGGGGTTAGGGCGAGCTGAAGGCATGTTGGTAGTGTAGTCCAAGTTACACCGAGCTCCCTCGAATGCAATGTCCTCGGGGTCATTTTCATAGGGAGACCGAGAGGCAAATGTGAATACAGGAGTCAAAGAGTTGGTATCCCGAAACAAGTTTCAATGGTTATTGATTGTAATTTTGTTTTTGTATTGGATCCCAATTATCCGATTTGGTTTTGATCCGCATCACGATGGATTGATAGTGGCTACGGTCAATAATCTTGAGTTGAGTTCCTCTAGAACTCCGTTTAACCAGTACGGGCCTGCTTGGTTCTTATTTCTTGAGATTTTTTCAAAAATAATTTCGCCAGATTACTTTTTTGTGGCACTTCGGTTAGCAACTTTTCTTTTTTACTTTTTGGCTATGGTTTCAACCTTCCTGCTTGCCAGAAAATTCCTCAGCCTAAGAAACAGCCTGAATGTTGTTGTTCTTTTACTAGGGATCCAGCCGTTTGTCACAGATTTTAATTCAGACATGATTCCTTGGCCCTCTGCATTGGTAATGTTTCTTATTCCGTTCGTCGGTTTTCTAGTTCTTGACGGGGGGTCTGAGAATAACTCAACCCGCCGGCACTTCAAGTTGATTCTTTCTGGTGTTTCTATGGTTTTGGTCATTTTGACGCGAGTCCAAATCGGAATTGCTCTAGTGGTATTGATTTTCATACTTTTTGCTCTCTATGGAAAATGGCGAGATCTGCGCACTGTAGCTACAGGTTTCCTAATATTCGGATTAGCCACAACCGGATATTTCATTAGGATGGGTTGGTTCCAGGATTTAGTCACGGACGTATTTGGATTCGGGTCCGGTTACGTATTTGGCAATCGAGACACGTTCCCGAGACCTACTTGGACCGTCACATTAACTGTTCTGTTCATTCTTGTTTTTGCGCTGGCGCAGAAGATTTCGCCTCAAGAGATTCCAAAATGGGTTCACTCCACTCTTTTGTTTATGGTCGTCGTCTCGCTACTAGCTGCTAATTATGTTCTTGCAAAGCGGGGACTGAGCCTAGTCCAAGTCTTGACGGTTGCTTCGCGAAGGGTATGGATTTCAATAATCCTAGCAACTGCTATTTATTCCGTAGGCGTCTTCCTGTACAGATGGATATCTTTGCGAAAGTTGCCCGACTTCGATTTTGCGCTATTAGTGCTAGTAAGCCTTGTAGCCGAACTGCAAGTTTGGCCTTTATTTGACCAAATGCACGCTTGGTGGAGTGCTACACCTTGCGTGATTTTAACAATTTTGTTCATACGCTCACATGGTTTTATTCCAAAAATGAAGTTATCTCAGATAAAACTAGTAGAAGTGGTTGCCTTAGGTGCAGTTTTTGTAATTTCACTAACTACCTTTTTTGCATCTGTTAGCCACTCTCGGATTCCTTTACGCTTGCCAGGTTTTTCAGGAATACTCATAAGCAAAAGTGAAGCGGCGGAGCTTGTTGGGGTTCAGAAATTCCTGGACAGCAAGATAAGTGAACGGGATCTAGTGTTAAACCTTTGCACAAATGCAAATGTTTTTTTCAATCCTAAAAATGGACCAACTTCGGCTTCCAGGGCATTCCTTTTTTGGACTCCTATGTTCGATTCGGAATCTTTGCGGGAACCTTGGATAGGAATTCCTTTATCTCTTTTTGGGATTGTTCAAATGGAGTAACGGATCCAGATAAAACTTTCTCCCACCAATTTAGGGTCTCCGTAATCGCCGATTCTTGGGTAAAAACAGGGCGCCACTTAAGGGTCTCCATGGAAAGCTGAGAATTTAAATCGAGAGAAATAGATTCTTTCATTTGATCTACTTGACCAGCTTCAACTTCTATTTGCCAATTTTTACTTACTACCCTTAAAACTTCATCAACTCTTAGGCTAGAGCCCTCGGGCCCAAAATTGAGTGCTTTAATTTCATGGCCTGCTAGCGCGTGATCAATTGCAAGTAAATACCCCCAAAGAGGATCCAACACATGCTGCCAAGGTCTAGAACTGTTCAAGTTTCGAATTTTGAGTGGTGTTTTTGAAATTCTAGCCCTAACGATATCTGGCAATAATCTATCTTCTGCAAAGTCGCCTCCACCAACAACATTTCCTGCGCGCAGGGAAAAAACTGGTGGCGAAGAGGTCAAGGAGCCAATCTGTTGCCAGGCTGCTACGACAGTCTCTGTTCCAACCTTGCTCGCAGAGTAAGGATCCTTGCCCTCAAGTGGGTCATTCTCCAAAAATCTTTTGCCTTGGTTTAAGTTTTTATAAACTTTATCAGTTGTAACAACCGCGACAGCGTGGACAGATTTAGTTTGGAATGCCGCATTAAGCACGTTCGCTGTTCCCAAAACATTTGTCTCAAATGTTTCGACTGGCGCTTGGTAGGAAGTCAGGACTAACGGCTGTGCTGCCATGTGAATAATGGCTGAAGGCGCTATTTCTTCGATTGCTTTATCAACAAAATCTTTATTTCTAATATCCCCAAAAAATTCAGTTGAGAAACCCTCTAGCCCACAACGAAGATAGAGACTCGATGGTTCAGGCTCTAATGAGATCCCTACGGTTTTGAAACCTAACTCATTAAGCAAAAGCGTCATCCACGTGCCCTTAAAACCCGTGTGTCCCGTTATCAATATTGGGTCTTTCAGTAAACTCAGCTGGCTTAAACCGACATTTCCCATAAGGCAACTGTAGTCTTTGGCATGAATTTATACACACTTCTCAATCAATTAAGGTGGCGCCTCTATGGATCTTCAGTTGAGTGATTTTGTAGCCGCTGAGTTCGGTAAAAGGCATCCTTCGGCTGTATTTCAACCGGGAGTCACTAACATTCCCGTAACTGGCAAGGTTTATGGTGAACCTGAACTTGCAGCAGCAGTAAATGCCAGTTTAGATTTTTGGTTGACTGCAGGCCCTTACACTGAACAATTTGAAAGTCGATTCGCGAAGACAATTAGCATGCGTCATGCATTTATGGTCAATTCTGGTTCTTCAGCAAATTTGCTTGCGCTTACCGCTTTGACGAGTCCTAAGGTTGGAGAGCGACGACTCCTTCCGGGGGATGAAGTGTTGACTGTTGCCGCTGGATTCCCAACTACCGTCACTCCAATATTGCAAAACCAGTTAGTGCCGGTGTACGTGGATGTAGACCTTGGTACATATGTTGCAAATGATGATGCTTTAGTAGCGGCAATCTCGCCGAAAACAAAGGCAATCATGATGGCGCACACTCTTGGTAATCCATTTAATCTAGATTTGATTCAAAAACTGGCAAAAATGCATGATCTTTGGGTGATCGAAGATTCATGCGATGCACTTGGTGGGACTTATGGTGGCCAGAATTTGGGAAGCTTTGGAGATCTTTCAACATTTAGTTTCTATCCAGCCCATCACATCACAACTGGTGAAGGGGGCGCCGTACTTGTGAAGAAAGCTGCGCATAAAACTATCGTTGAATCTTTTCGCGACTGGGGGCGTGATTGTTGGTGTGCATCCGGGTGCGATAACACATGTTTAAAACGTTACGACTGGAGTTTGGGAGAGCTTCCCGAAGGTTATGACCATAAGTACACTTATTCTCATCTTGGATACAACTTGAAGTCTGGGGATATACAGGCTGCCATAGGTTTAGCTCAACTAGATCGCCTCGAATCATTTATCGAATTGCGCCGTCGGAACTGGGCGTATTTAAGTGCTGGCCTAAAAGGTTTGGAAGAATTCTTTCTCCTCCCAGTGGCAACGGAACAGAGTGATCCTTCATGGTTTGGTTTTGCTTTGTCGGTGAAGGCTGGTTCTCCAAAGACTCGAAACCAAGTTGTACAAGAGTTGAATGAAGCAAAAATTGCCACCAGGTTGTTATTCGGTGGCAACCTTCTACGCCAGCCTGCATTTATGGGAACACCCCGTCGAGTGGTTGGTGAATTGACAAATACAGATGAAGTTATGAACAACACTTTTTGGATTGGTGTTTGGCCCGGACTAACGATCCCAATGCTTGATTACATGATTGAAAAACTATATGAAATTCTTGGTGTAAAAAAATGAAGGTCATTATTCTTGCAGGTGGGCTAGGGACAAGAATCGCGGAAGAAACTTCTGATAAGCCAAAGCCAATGGTACTGATTGATGACAAGCCAATTTTGTGGCACTTGATGAATATTTTTTCAACACAAGGTTATGAAGAGTTTATTTTGGCTTTGGGGTATCGAGGCGATGTAATCAAAAGATGGTTATTGGATTTAAATGACCTAAGCGGGGATATCACAATCGACACATCTAGCAAGCACGTTGAGCACCTCTCTGACAATGCAAGCCAGAGTTGGAGGGTGACAGCACTAGATACGGGTCTGAACACACAGACCGGTGGTCGAATAGCTCAGGCTATGAATTCGGTGCCAAATGAGCGAGTCATCGCCACTTATGGGGATGGACTGGCAAATGTGAACCTGAAAGAACTTTTGAACTTCCATGAGTCACATGGAAAGCTTGCGACTGTAACCTCAGTGCGCCCTCCTGCAAGATTTGGTCATTTACATAGCGACAATGGGGTTGTGACTCACTTTGGGGAGAAAAATCAAGCAGACGCCGGATGGATTAACGGGGGATTCTTTGTATTAGAGCCAGAAGTTGCCAAATATGTTCTGAATAACGAGGAACCTTTCGAATCTGGAGCTTTACCGAGATTGGTAGCAGAAAAACAACTTATGGATTACCAACACGAGGGTTTTTGGCAACCAATGGATACCCTCCGTGAGAAACAAGATCTCGCACGATTAGCCATGATGTCGCCACCACCATGGCTCACTAAGAAATAGTCTTTACTTCAGGTGTGGACACAGCTCGTTCATAAGATCGTCGCTCAATGGTGGCTCCATAATGTGAAGTGGATTAGATACAACTTCGCCTTTCGTATTTCGAGCACTCGCAATTTTAGGGTAAATGACTTGTTCGGGATCCACCTTGACGACAAATACTGCTGGTGCATCTGAGTTGAATAACTTCACGAATTCCTCTGTCTCGTAATTGTTTGAAGAAATTGTCATCACTGAGATTCCAAATGCGTGGGCAATCAGCTCCCAATCAGGAAGCCACAAGCCGGTCTCCTTATCACAACCGATATAGTGATTATCAAAAGCAGATTTTTGATGTGCCTTAATGGAACCATAATTTCCATTATCTGCAATAAAAACTTTTAGATTTAGATTGTTACTTTTAGCGACTCCAAATTCTTGCAAATTTTGAGCTAATCCACCGTCTCCTTCAAAAACCAAAGTTCTGTAGTCGGGATACGCGAGAGACATCCCAATGCCACCTGAGAGCCCAAACCCCATGCTTGCAAGCCCAGGGCTTGTAACCCACTTCTGTCCAGACTTGTTGATCATTAATTTTCCGAAACTCTCAAAGTTCCCTCCACTGCTGCAGGGGTTTACGTTGTCACTAAAACTTAACTTTGAAGTTACATCTTGGACAAAGCTGGCATATTCAACATACCCATTTCCGGCATAGTTGATGCTCTCTGGTTTTACCAACCGATCTTTAATCTTACTCACAAGATTTCGCCAGTCAGAAATTTCTAGGCTTGGACCCTCTTCGAGCTTCTTTGCTATTCCCTTGAGGAATTGGTTTGGATTAGCTTCAACTGGACGATCAATTTTTGGTTGACCCTTGGAGAGTTCGTGACGTTCTACATCCACTTGGATAATTTGTGCATTCGGAGAGAAGGATTCCCAGTTGTAACCAGTTTCCATCAGGCCTAGTCGTGAGCCAATAGCAATAACTAGATCCGCTTGCTGCACAATCAGGTTCGCCCATCGAGAGCCGTACCAACCTGGCCTTCCCGCAAAAAACTCATAGTCAAAGCCACAGCGGTCGGCACCATTAAAGGTGGTTGCAATTGGAATTCCAAGTGCCATAATTTTTGACAAATCCTGACTGCAAGTTTTTCTGTCTACGACACCACCAATCAAGAAAACTGGTCGCTTACTCTTGGAGATTTCTTCGACTGCAAATTCCAAATCTTTTTCGATATCAGATATTTCAGGAATAACTGGTTGCCACTTAGTGGTTGAGACCATCAACTCACTGCGAGTTTGCTGCATAGAAATATCAAGACAAACTTCCAGAAAGACAGGTCCCTTTGGCTCTGTTTTACTTTGCCTTATATACGACCATATTTCATCTTTTCCGATTTGATCATCAACCAACACAGACGCTTTTGTAATTGTCTCCAATAGCGCAACGCCACCAATTTCTTGAAAGCCCACTTGCCGCACCAGCCCGCGCGCAAGGTTTGTGGATTTGGCTTGACCGCCCACGACAAGTAACTCTCTCCTGTCCACCCAAGCAGATGCCACTGCAGTAGTTAGATTGGTTATCCCTGGTCCAGCAGTGACGAGCACGAATGCTCTCTGTTCTTCCACGCAGATTTCGTTGAACGATTCTGCCGCAATCCCAGCCCCAATTTCGTTTATGAAAGGTGTGCAAATGAATCTGCTACTTGCAGACTCAATTAGATGCATTGCATTTCCGCCTGCAACAAAGAAACAGTGGGTAAAGCCCGCTTCTTTAATCCAATCCATAAAATCATCACTGTACTTGGACATTACGCGCTCCTAATTGACCAACTTGAACTTTAACCACTTAATTGTCGCTAAAGTATACTCACCAATATGTAATAAAAGGTTTCTTCTACTCGATTGGGTCGGCATGAAAGATTCTCTTAATTTCTCAGAAAAAATATTTCGTGATTTTGATTTCAGGCCTTTGGAGAATTCGTCAATTTGTGTACTGGGAGGAACTGGCTTCATAGGAACCTGGTTAGTGTCTGCAGTAAATTACTTGAATAGCCATCAAGGATGCCAAATCAATCTCACGATATACACAAGGAATAGAAAGTTGGCGTTGGAGAAGTTTCCACTCCAGGAATTTCCATCTCTAAAAATTAGGGAATTTGACTTCTTATTTGGAAAATCAGATTTGGGAGAATTTGACTTTATCGTAAACGGCTCTACTCCGACTTCAACTAAACCGAATGAAAATTCAAAAGATATCTTTTACCACCCAACAATTAATGCAGTCCAGTCAATTATCCACTCGGCAGAAAAACACAAGAATTTAACTAGGGTAGTTAATTTGAGCAGTGGTGCCGTTTACAAAAAGCAGCCACTCGCTCTTGCGAATCAACCTGAGGCAAAAGAAATGGAATTATCTCCCGATTTAGATGACTACACATCTGCAAAAATTACGAGTGAGCAATTATTTTCGCAAGTAGGTTCAGTTGAGAACTTAAGATCCATTTCCCCTCGACTCTTTGCTTTTTATGGGCCTGGGCTTCCGCTTAATCGACACTTTGCGATAGGTAATTTTGTGCGAGATGGTATGGCTGGGCTACCCATTCAGATTCTAGGGAATCCGGAAACAAGACGAAGTTACATGTTTCCAACTGACTTAGTTAAATGGCTATTGATAGCTTTACTCGATCCTAAACA
>JAPLBE010000020.1:8185-36415 GCA_026392935.1 Actinomycetota bacterium
AGGGAGTGAAAAATCAATCTCAATTCTTGAATTGGCGACTTTAATTTCAAGCTTAACTTGTAACAAAGGCGTTGAAATTTCAGACCAAGTTGTGCCTGCGAGCAATTATGTCCCGTCTACCACTAACTTCCGGAATACTTATACAGTTGATGAAACGGTTGCACTTGATGAAGGGTTACGGTGGTGGATAGATTGGATTTCAAGCGGCAAATAGAGTTGCTAGTTCACTATTGAAAGTTGTGTTTTTCGCTGTCAATAAAGTTGGGGCGAGCTTTTGACTCTTCATAGATTAATCCTACATACTCGCTGAGTATCCCAATCATTAGTGATTGCAAGCCTATCCCCAACAGAATCAAAGCCACAATAGTTCCAAATCCTGCAAAAGGTACTCCGACTGTAAACCAAATAATTGCCATAGGTACAACGGTAAAAAATGATACGAGGCTTAGCCCTAATCCAAAATAAGAGATTAGACGAAGCAGTTTGTGTGAATTTGAAAGTACTCCTCTTAGGGCAAGCTCAAGAACAATTTTCGTGTGAGCATTTGAGACGCCACCAAATCGTGGAGCTCGAACCATTTCTACCCCAATTGACTTAAAGCCAACCCATGCAAACAAGCCTCTCATAAATCGATTACGTTCTTTCATGCTTCGCACGGCCTCGTACACTTTCCGATCCACGAGCCTAAAATCTGAAGCATTCCTGGGCATCTTTACATGAGTTAGCAGCTCGGCTATTTTATAAAAAAGTATCGAATTAATACGTCTTAATAGATTAGTGCCTTGTCTCTCAGTAACCACTCCATAAATGTTTTCATAACCTTCTTCCCATTTACGCAAGAAATCGGGAATCAGTTCGGGGGGATCTTGTAAGTCAGCACACATCAAAACACATGCATCTGAATCGATTACATCCAGTCCAGCGGTAATCCCACCATCCATCAAGAAGTTTCTAGAAAGTTTTATCCCTCTCACGAACGATGTCTCTGCTGAAATGCTTAAGATTTCTTCCCATGTTCGATCCGTAGAGCCATTATCAATAATGACTACTTCCCAGTGATATGCGGATTCATCAGCGATTACATTTCTAAGCCGGTGAGCTAATTCCTGAAGGCATGCCTCTTCGTTAAAGGCTGGAATAATGATTGATACTGATTTCACCTTGCAAGCATACAGCAGGTCTCAAATTCACAACTTTCTTGACGTCTAGTACCGAATCAAGAATCCAAGATGAAAAAGTCAACCGTTCTCAACTGAGAGACCCCATATTTCCCTACTAGAGGAGCGGTTAAAACATCTTGAGTGCTTAGCTAATTCGATCGGGGTGATATCAATTAGAAAATCCAAAACAGCACGATTGCGATGTCCGATAATATGAAGCTCACTGTAAGTTTGCAAACAATTTTGGATAAGCATAGTAAACAGTGATTTTCTCTATGCTCGGCTCAAAGTTTATAGGTCAATCAGCTACTTAAGCGGTTAATAATCATCGCCTTTAAGCGTCTTTCGAACCACCGAAGTGAGAGCCAACTCGCAAGTATGGTAAATACCAACCAGGAAAAAAGTATTGGCGTTAACGAATTATCATTAATCTCAATATCTGCCGCTCTTAGAACAATTACTAAAAGCATTTGGATTGGAATATGCCAAAGATAAATACCGTATGTTAAGTTCCCTAGTTCTCCTGTTATTTTTTCAATTTTCCGTAATAATACGGAGTTGTCTTTTTTAACATTAAGTTGTGAGCTCAACTTAATGTTAAAAAAGACAACAACAAGAGTAACTATCACGAGAACGGACGGTCTTCCCAGCAAGCAGCTTGATAAGACACAGAAAATCACCAAAGCAATATTCTTTTGTGGGGATAACTTACGCATTTCATATGCAATTATGCCTAAGCAGAAATAGCTTAGGCATAGGAATACCGGATGTCTACCGCTTACGAGAAATATAAACTGAGTCACAAAAAAATTTAATATGGCAAATTTAATTGCTGTAACTTTGAATCGGATGCAGAGGGCGCCATAAACCAAATAAGTAAACAACTCGACAGATACTGACCAGATTGGTGCGTTAAAACCAAGCGCTGCAGATGTAGAAAATCCGGGCAAAAACAGCAGGTGTAGAAGAAAACTTCTCCAATTATTCCCATCATAAATCAAAAAAGTATCGTATTGATTTCTTGAATAAATCTGAATAATTGAAACGATCACCAAAGTAACAATGTGAAGTGGGTAAAGCCTTGCAAATCTGTTCACGAAGAAATTTCTAAAAGAAGAATCATTGTTCTGATATGTGTAAGTGATCATTGCGCCAGAAATTGCCCAAAACATGGGAACAGCGAAATCGCCACTTACGTAGAAGAATTTCAGAAGGTTGTTTGCCGGAAAGTGACTTACCTTCTCATTAAGTTCAGAAAGCCCTGGGGCAAAATTCCTGAAGTGAAAGAGCATGATTGAAAGCGCTAGTACAAAACGTGTTAAATCTAAAAATGCTAGCCTCGATTTCATCGGGCTCTGTGTCATTATGTCTAATCCAGTACAACAACACCGCTAGGCGTCAGAAGGTGCACCGCAACAATCCCTGACTGGTCGTCATTAGTTGATGGATCTACCCACTCAATAACAACATCGCCGAGTGAAGCTAGAATGTCTTCCTTAAACCAAGAATCAGCAAGCTGATCTGTGTCTGCAATAACTATCTTCTCAATCTCTGCAAGTGGAGTTCCATCTTGTGAAGGATGATCAGCAGAGAGCCATTGAATAAAGAATGGGAATTCGCGCGTGTCAGCAATTTCTTTAACTCCGATTTGCTTCCACTTTAAATCTGAGCCATTTGGACGAGTGCGATGACCTTCGGTTGCCTCACGGCCAAACTTTGTCGCAATTGGTGTGATGTCTTTCGTACTAAAAACCCAAGTGAACCAACCGCCACCTTCGTTTGCTTTCTTTGATACCGCTTTTCCCCAAGGTGTTTGCTCTGTTGCCGGGTGATCAAGTGGACACACAACTTCGATGTATTGACCATTCTTTAATGAGGCAGTGAAGTTACGTGTACCGAAGCGTGGGTGGATGCCACCGTCTACAAAAGCACTACCTAGGCGTGAACCTAGGCGTTGCACTGTGTCAGCTAGTTGGTCGTGGGAAGTCACATAAGAAACATGATCTAAACGCATGGTGGAATTCTGCACCATGTATGGGGGTGGTAATTACCACCGTCAAGTTCGGGTTGAAGGAACCCAAGACAAGTCTAAATTCGGCAATGCTGCGCGTAATTTTGAGTTGTCACCCACAACGAAGGGATTGGATGAAGATCCAGCCTTCATTCGACCTTCAGGCACTTCCACTTTGCTGCCTGCAAGCATTGTTCTAGCGGCCTCCCCAACGGTTAACCCTTGGCTGGAACACACATTGATGACACCTGATAAATCAGAGGATTTCGAAATCTCCAAGAGCGCACCAGCGATTGTTTTTGGGGTTAGAAAATCTCTTACATCATCACAATTGTTCAGAATATAGCTTGAGCTTTCATCACATAATTTTGCTATCCCGCCACCAAGAGTGAAGGAGGCAACGTCCCAATCAAGAACACTAAAAACTCTTGCGATGCACAATCGCTCTGGTTCTTGTGAGAAAAGTTCTGAAAGTACTATCTCTGCTTCTCTTTTCTGTCGCGCATAGGTGTTTTGTGGCGAGATAGGATCTGACTCTTTGATTGTGCTTAAGGATGGTTTGTACACGTGAGACGTTGATACATAGACAAGCCTGTTCGAAGATGACTGAAGGAACTGGCGACCTAGGCGTTCTGTAGATACAACATTTACCTGGTGAGAATATTCAAGATCTTCCTCCACAAGCTGCGGCCCAACTAGCCCCGCTAGATGTAAGACACAATTACCACTCTCGTAAACTTCTGCGGGAAGTTCAAAATCTCTGGCGGCCAAGTCAACCTCTAGTTGTTTTACCCTATTCTGAAGATGTTTCCCAATGGTTCCTGTTGTTCCTGTCGCATAAATTTTCATGACTACTTCTTACGTGCTTGAGAGATGAGCAAAACCACACCTTTGATGGAATAAACAATCTCGCGCCAAGTGACTGTGCTGCTTCCAAGTGTCCGATCTACAAAAGTTATTGGGGTTTCACCAATTCGTAGCCCAGAGTTTCGAACAACCACTGCCTGCTCTGAAAGGTAGATAAAGCCACTGTTTTCTTGCTTTTGTAGCAAGATAAGTTCTACGGCGGGAAGTGAATACCGTCTTAAGCCATTGGTGATGTCCCGGATTTGAATGCTAAGAATCCTAGGTATGAAGTGATTGAGAATATACGAAAAGATTCTTCTGCTTAGTGGCCAGCCCACAATCTGGCTTTCCTGTAGATACCTACTGCCGACTAGTAGGTCGAAGTTTTCGGAAGACTCCTTAACTTTGAGGATATCAATAGGTCGGTGTGACCCATCGGCGTCGCACTCGGTTATGTATTCTAGATTGGGGAATAGCGAAACTGCGTTGACCATCCCCCTTCTTATCGCAGCACCTCTTCCAGATTTTCCTTGATGGTTAAAAAAGTAATAGCTCGCGGGTGTATTAGCTAGGACCTCGCTACAAGCTAGGTCAATCTTGCTGGAGGTATCTACAAAACTGTCATCCATAATGATAACTGCATCGGAGGATGAGAGTCCCTTTGCAAGTTCCGAGAGCATTACAGGAAGTGCAAGAGTTTCATTATATGAAGGAATAACTACAACACTGGTTACAGCTTCATTCACTAAAGCTCTCCGACTTTTGAAAGTGACTCGCACAGATAATCTACCTGTGCATCGGATAGGTCGTGGTGAGCACCCACCATAAATGCTTGGTTGGTAATTCTCGTTGCTTCTGCAAAATATTGGGGGTCAATGGCGTGGCGGGTAATCCTTTGGATCGCTGGCTGTGCCAAAAAATTTCCAGTTAAAATAGGCCGCGTTTCGATTCCTAACTTTTCAAGTTGCTCCAGAATCAATTTTTTGCGAGCCGGTGCTTCCGCACCTTTGACAAGTATTGGGATCAACATCCATGAATTAGACTCGGGATTTTCTTTGAGAGTCTCTCCACCAATCACCACGAGCGAATCCTGGTTGAGAGATGAGGAGACTCGAGAGGCAATGTGCCGCCTTTTCTCTATGAAGCTATCAAGAGAATCTATCTGGGCTGATCCAATGGCTGCCTGTATCTCCATGGGCCTTACGTTGTAACCCGTAGAGACAAATAGGAATTTTGAATCATTGGCACTTTTGTTTGCTGTCCAGGTATCGACATCGCTTCGGTCCCGTGACCAACCGTGCGAACGCATAGAACGAAGATCATCTGCAAATTCATCATCGTCTGTTGAAATCCCTCCACCTTCCATTGTTGTGATGTGGTGTGAGAAATAAAAAGAGAATGACCCCGCGACTCCTTCAGTTCCAGCATGTTTACCTTCAGACCAGCTACCTAGTGACTCACATACGTCGTTAATTAGAATCAATTCGTTTTTGTGTGCAAACGTTGTTAACTCACTTGGTGATAGAGCTCGACCAAGAGGGTGAATTGGGAAAAGGCCACGCACTGGAATTCTCGAGCTGTCAATCAATTCTTGGGCTGCCTTTAAATCCAGCGCCAACGTAGATGGATCAATATCAACAAACAATGGATTTAATCCGAGTTGGATAAGCGGCCAAATTGTTGTGGGCCATGCGATTGCTGGAACCATGATGCTATCACCTGGATTAAGTCGTGGCTTGGAGACTGCCGGTCTCATGAGCGCTTCAATCATTAACAAATTTGCAGATGACCCGGAGTTGACCATGATGAAATGTTTGACACCTAGGTATGAAGCCATCTTTCGTTCAAAATTCTTGACTTCTTTACCCATAGTGAGGTTGCCAGATTTCAGGACGCGCAACACGGTTTCGATATCCGAATCGCGCAACCCGCTCGAAGCTAGTGGGACTTTCATGGTCGTAACCTAACAAAAGACTTTCTGTTTAGAGATTTGTCCGCGCAGGTAGAAGGCATCAACTTGATCATCAATGCAAGCGCTTCCTTGACCCTGGCCTGTATGGCCTTCGCCGGTCAATGAGATGAGAATTGAGTTTGTAAGCAGCTTGTTAAGGCCTTGTGCCCATTCGTAAGGGGTGGCTGGATATCCGGTTGTACCAATAATGATTATTGGGTTGGCTGTTTTGGTTGGCGCAATATTGGTTTCTTTAACCGGATGGAAGTACTTACACGTTAACCCACCGTAGGCAAGGTATGGGCCAAAGAGTGGTGCAGCCTTAGTAAATGACTGCGCGTCTTTTCTGATTTGGTTTGCACTGCGAGATTCGTTGAAATCTAGGCAATCGATGATTGCACCAGAATCGAATTCGTTATTTTCGTATGTGCCATTTGATTCACGGCCAGTGTATTGATCTGCCAAATCTAAGAATTCGTCGCCGTAGCCTTCTTGGGCTTGTGCAATCGCTTTGCGTAATTGAGGCCAACCGGTTTTGCTGTCATACATGGCAGAAGCTGTTCCAAGAACAATCAGAGATTCACTGACTGTGCGCTTTGATTTCTTTTTCGTTGAAATCGGGTTGGTGGCGGCTTGGGTGAAAAGTTTTTGCATTTCTCTGATTGCTAAAGTTTTATCTGAAGGAAGAGTGCAATCCTTTCTCTTAAGGCAATCTTTATGAAATGCCTTGAAAGCGTGATCAAATCCGACTGCTTGGGTAAGTGATTGCTGATAGTTAGAAATAGTTGGGTCTACTGCGCCATCTAGAACCATGCGACCAACTTTGTCTGGGAAGAATTGTGCATACAAAGTGCCAAGGTATGTGCCGTATGACTTACCCATGTAATTCAATTGTTTATCACCGATAGCTTGGCGCAAGATGTCCGTATCTCGTGCAGCATTGGCTGTGCCAAAAGCGTCTAGGTGCTTATTTTTCTTCTTACACTTTTCTATGAAATTCTTTGTGTCGCTAAGTGCTAATTGAAATTCTTTATCGCTATCGGGCTTTGGATCTGATGCGTAGCCAGCGTCGAGCTCTTTATTGGTAAGGCAAACAATTGGTTCGCTGCGCGAGACTCCGCGAGGATCAAAGCCCACGATGTCGTATTTATCGAGGATGTCGGGGCTGAATATGTAGTCGGCAGCGTAGGCGTAATCCACGCCTGAAGCGCCAGGCCCACCTGGGTTAACCACAATTGAACCTAGTTTGTTGCTGCCAGTGGATTGAAATCTGAGAACTGAAATCTTAAAGGTGCCAGTGGAGAGCTTTTCATAATCGATGGGAACAAGAAGATCTGTACATTGGAAATCTTCGTAACAGCTTTTCCAGTTAAGTTCTTGTGCGTAGTAACCCTTAAGAGTCTTTGGATATTTTGGTTGTGACTGTGTGTAAGCGGTAAAGGAGAGAACTAAGAGTCCGATTATTGTGGCCAGCGCCGTAACTTTACTTGTGCGAGATGTGAAGAATCGAAATGGGTTGGCTGAGAAAGTGTGCATCTAGGCTTTGGCCAGTCGGCACATCAAAGCTTCGCAGGTAACAAGTGGTGCGGCATTGCGCGCAAGATTGGTACGCGCATCCATGATTGCGTTGATTTTGTTAATTGTTGAATGTGCTGGGTGCTTTGCGGCATAGCTTTCAATGTGCTCGCGCATATCGGTGTTGATCATTGACTCGGTGTTACCGGATTGGACCATCATCACATCGCGGTAGAAAGTTGCGATATCAAGGAGTGCTCCATCGATTGAGTCTCGAACCATTCGGGTAGAACGCGACTTCTGTTCTTTCTCTAGCTCTTTAACTGCTTTTGATCCGCCGGTGGCCATTCCGCGACCGGTTGCACCTTTTCCGTAGGCTTCTTGCAACTTCTCTATTTCCTTTTCATCACGTTCATCTGATGCTGAATTTGCTTCAGTGGTTGCAAGATCTACGAGTGTTTGTGCGGCAGCAAAAGCAGCAGCCAGTGAATTAAGTTGAAGTGGTAGTTGCATAATGCGAGCGCGGTTGCTGCGTACGTTTTCATTGAGCGCTAAATACTTCGCGCGGCCAATATGTCCTTGGCTTACGCGCGCTGCGAAATCTGCCATTGCAGGGGCAATCTGATCGCGGTTGATTAATACATCAGTAACTGCGGCCAATGATGGTGTGCGCAGTTGCAGGTGGCGACAGCGTGAGCGAATGGTGGGCAATACATCGTGCAGTGTGGGCGCGCAGAGCAGCCAAACAGTGCGTGTGCCGGGTTCTTCGATTGCTTTAAGAAGTGCGTTAGCCGCGGATTCAGTAAGGCGATCGGCATCTTCCATAACAACTACGCGCCAGCCGCCCATCGATGGTGCCCATGCAACGCGGGTTAGAAGTTCGCGGACTTCTTCGACCTTGATGGATAAACCTTCTGTGCGAATGATTTCTACATCGGGGTGGCCACTTGTGGCAGCTGCGCGGCAATCACTGCAGGTAGCGCATCCGTTATTGGGGCAGATCAGCGCTTGGGCGAAAGCAACTGCGGCGCTGGATCGCCCCGAACCTGGAGGGCCAGTAAATACCCACGCATGAGTCATTTCTTGTGACTCTTCGCTGGTGCGACTGGCAGTAATTGCGCCTTTGAGAATTTCGATTATGTGTTCTTGACCTATTAGGTCATCGAAGACTGACTTCATCGCCCCTCCTAACGCTTGCAAACAAAGGTGACATAACCCTAAACAATAACCAAAATGTCAGCCCTTCCAAAGCAAGATCGCCTATTGGTGCAAAAAATGGAACCGGGAATGTTAACCAGCAACTTAGTAAGAGTAGGGCTGAGATTACATACTTCTCGACAGTTGAGATAATCAACTCTGAGGCTGAAAGATACCCAACCGAGGCAAATATTATGAAAAAAAGTCGATAGTCGTAAGACATGCCTACTGCAAAACAAGAGAAGTGCACTGTTAGATACCAAATTGTCAGAACCTGTAGGTGCGTCAACCGCCCTGATTCCCAATTCAATTTAGCAACTTTGACCCGTAATTTCAAAATAGTACAGATAACCAAAAGCGCGACAACAATGGTTGCAAAATGAGAGAGATAATCTCTATTCTCTACTGAAGGTAACTTTTGAGCGTATAAACCCCAAACAGAAAACCCAAATTTTGCAAAATATCCATTTGGAAATGGGGTCTGAATTCTGTTTATGTCAATCAGTGCGAGAGTCCCCGTAACAATCAAAAGGGTCAACCCTAGAATTTTACTCCGAGTTGACCTAGAAAGAAGTATCGCAAGAATCAGTAACGGGAGGGTGTAAAACTTTATAAGAACAGAAATTCCGATCAAGACAAGCGAAATGGTCTCATATCTCCTTGAAAAATAAATAGCACTCAAGAGAATAAGCAACCCGACTAGAGCATCAAAGTTCGCTCTATCGACAAGTAGCGCAATGGGTGGCGAAAGAACAATGAGCAACACAAAAATGTTCTTCTTCCTCCCCATGTAACCTAAATATGTGAATGTACCGGCAATTGATACCAGGAAAGCGAATCCCAAAACATTTGTCTGCTGAACCGAGACATTTAGCAATGTGAGGATTGGTAACAGGAGGTGACCGTAAATGTACCCACTGCAGGAAACGGTCGGATTAAATGCCTGATAAACAGAATCACCAAATTGTGAAAAACACTCAGCCCAATGTAAGACCAGGCGTAAGTCTCCAAATTTTTCAACACTTTTAAGGGAAGAAAGCTCTAGGATTGAAAATTTGAAGACTTGAGTGAAGGAAAGAATACTCGCGACTAAAATTGTATAAAGGAGTGCGCGCCTGATTTCTTTACTCTTCACTTACTTCTTCTTTTTCTGGCTGGCAGATTTAGTTGCGTTCGCTGCGCGTGAGACCGCATTTGTTGCAATACGAATTGGGCGCAGAATCTTTTTGCCTTGTGGGCCTTGTGCGTTGCGCTTGAGGGCTGGAAGTTCTGCAACGCGAGCAATGATTTGTGTGTGAATCTCTTCTACTGACTGTGTGCCATCGACAACGAAATATCTCTCTGGATCCATCATGGCAATTTGTAAGAACTCTTGGCGTACGCGCTCGTGGAAATCGATTGGTTCTGCCTCTAATCGATCACGAGACTTAAGTCGCGCAAGGCCTATCGTTGCGGGAACGTCGATAAGTATTGTCAGGGTTGGATACAAGCTCTCTGTGGCCCAACGAGAAATACGTGCAACCTCTGATGGATTCAGTACGCGGCCCGCACCTTGATAAGCCGCAGATGAATCGAAGTAGCGATCGGTAATGACAACATCGCCGCGATCAAGACCTGGGCGGATTACTGAATAGACATGGTGAGCGCGATCTGCGGCATATAACAACGCTTCTGCGCGCGGGCTGATTGCACCGGTTTCATGTCCAAGCAAAATCTTGCGTAGATCTTTTCCAAGGTCGGTGCCGCCGGGTTCGCGAGAGAGAACAACGGTTTCATCTTCTTGTTCTAACCATTTAGCAAGAAGTTGTGATTGTGTTGATTTGCCGGTGCCTTCACCACCTTCGAATGCGATAAAGATTCCTTTAGTTGGCGCACCAGTAATTGAACCGAGTTCACCTTGAAGTGCTGCAACAACATCTGACCAGAGAGAAACTGTTGGGCGATCGCGCATTTGGCGATAAGAAAGTGAACCGATGAGAACAGCGATAAGGCCGGCGATAAGCATTGTGATTTGTGCGCCGTTGTAATCGAGTTTTACGTTCTGGAATTCGTAGCGATGCTCACCGATTGTGGCGGCGATGATTGGCGCAATCGCTAAAACTGCAACCAGGGTAATGCGAATAAGTGATTGCACGAAGGCGAATATCCGCCCGCGGACCTCGTCGTGGACTTCCATCCCCAGCATCGTGAAGCCGGTAACCCAGGTGATTCCGCTGAATGCTCCGAGAATGATCACGATAAAGATTGAAAGCGTGAGGTTAGAAATTGCAGCAAGCAGTACTAGAAATACACCGGCTATAGAAAGTGATGCTCCGAATAAACGGCGGCGAGAGAACTGTGCGAATACTTTTGGTCCGAACGCGATTCCGATTGCAAGACCGGTAAAGACTGCGCCGAAGAGAACACCGTATGCAGCGTCTCCGCCACCGAGATCGCCTACAAATGTGCGCGCAAGGCCAATAACAGCGCCAGCTGCTGAGAATGCGCCGACCATTCCAAGAATTAGTCCGCGAATAATCTTTGACTGAGAAACAGATTTCCATCCGTGAATCAGTGATTGTCCAACATTCTCATCTGCATCTTTTTTAGCAGCGGCACCTTTTGGGATCTCTTTTAGGCCGCGAATAGTCCATGCTGCAAAGAAGAATGAGAGTGCGTTGATATAGAGCGCGATATCTACAGAGCTGCTTGGAAGAAGAGGACTTACTGCAGCGATCGCACCTGATACCAATGTGAGCACTGAGAAAAGAATTGCGGCGATGGGCGCAGTTCCGTATGCGGCCAGGAGTGAAACTTGGTTTGCATTCTCTAACTTTTCGCGAGGAACAAGATTAGGTACTGATGCTTCCTTCGCTGGTGACCAGAAAAGAGTTAAGCATTCAACAAGGATCATGGCTGCGTAGAGCCAGAAATATGTGTTAACTATCGGAATAGATATGTATAGAGCGCCGCGCAAAACATCGACAGTGACCATCAGTCTGCGGCGATCAAAGCGATCTGCAATTACTCCGGCAATTGGGCCAAGGAACACGGCGGGCAGTAAGCGCGCGATAAAGACACCTGCGATTGCAAAGTTCGCAGTTGCATACGAGCCACCAGAAAGTTGTGCGGCGAGCGCCGTAGTTGCAAGAAGGCCAAGCCAATCGCCAAGGGAAGAGAACATCATCGAATTCCAGAGTTTGCGGAAAGCTGGAATTGCTAGAACGCTGCGAGTTTCATCCTGCTTGGGTGCGGCAGGGTTTGGCAGGCTTGCGGGCATGAGGGAAGTCTATCGGCAGCGTCAGACGCTGACTTTAGGGGGTTTTTGGGTGTTAGAAGAGGCTGCGGATGCTGGCTTCGAGTGAGTATTGAGATTCAAAGCCCATCGCTGACTTTGCAAGGGAGACATCGGCGCAGAGGGATGCAGGATCTCCAGCGCGAGGTGCATCTTCAATAACTGCAGAATCGGTTTTATTGATTGCATCTAAAACTAACTTGATGATCTCGCGCACTGATGCGCCGCGTCCTGTGCCGATATTCATGGCCGGTGTAAGTTTTGTTGTGGCATTTGCTGCTGCCAAGTGTGCACGGGCGACATCGCGGACATCCACGTAGTCGCGAATACATGTGCCATCTGGTGTTGGGTAATCGGTGCCGAAGATAACTGGGGCTTCGCCTTTGTTGAGCTTGCCTAAAACGATTGGTACTAGGTTTTCAACAGAGTTATCAAGTAGTTCAGGTGCTGCGGCTCCGACTACGTTAAAGAAGCGAAGGGATGTTCCGTGATTACCGGGTGTATTGATAAATGCGGTCACTTTTGATTCTGCTTGATACTTTGAATCACCGTAAGGAGAGATTGGTGCTTTCGGACCATCTTCTTTGCATGGCTCCATTGTGTCGGGGCTTCCATAGACAGCTGCAGTAGATGAGAAGATAAATTTCTTTACGCCGTTGCGTTTGGCAATTTCAATGAGTTCGCTTGTCGCCTCTAAGTTAACTTGGAAGTACTCATCAGGCTTTTCCATAGATTCACCGACAGCCTTAAGGGCTGCTGTGTGAACAATGCCGTCAATTTTGTATTTGCGAATTACGCTTTCGATTTCGTTGTAATCGCGGATATCGGCTTTGATTAGCGGGATCTCTACGCCGTGCTTTGCGCGCAGGTACACGAGGCGGGATTCAAGGCCCTGATACAGAGAATCGTATATAACTACAGATTTACCATTGCGGATGAACTCATCTGCAATGTGTGTGCCGATATATCCGGCACCGCCTGTTACAAGCCATCTCTCAGGAGTCATAAAAGAAGTCTATCGGCAGCCCAATAAATTATTTAGCCTTCTTGTAGCCGGCTGGACATTTCGTGCTGGTGAATTTCTTAACCGTTTTTCCCTTTACACACGAAATGGAAGCTTTTTTAGGAACCGCCGCAGTAACAGGTTGGTCAGAAAGCTTTACTCGAATTGTGGGAGCGCTATAAGAGAAATTGTTTGCTTTGAGGTAAATCCACTCATCATCGGCGTTGAAAACAGAGGTCGCAACTGAAGATACGCCTCCCTCTGAAATTACACTCACGGTTGCAGATCGCGGTAACTCAGAAACTCCATATATACATTTTGCAATTTCTTTTCTAACAGCTAGTGAGTAATTTCCTTTAGTGACAGATCCGTCTCTCTGGAAATGTGGTGAGGCCACACGATAATCCAGTGATTTTTCTACCGAATTAAATTTTGGAGGACCTGAGGAATAGGTCGTTGCATCCGTAGAAACATACCCTGCAATGTTTTGATATTTAACAACACATTTCGCCGCTTCTAAACCCATTTCGTTAAACTCAGTTTTCTTAATATTTCTAAAGTTCCATAACTGCGGCGAAGCTAGAGCCTTATCGCCGATAAGTGGTTCAAACCCAATAAATCGTTCGAGAGCGAATGTGCCGTCGCGAGCTGTGTAGTAGTAAGCCCAGCCATCAAGTAGTTTTAGGTCGGCCTTCATTTTTTGATTAACCGCGGCATTTACTTGAGCGCCACCAGCTATGGGTACAGATGATGGTTTACCACTGATCGAGAGTCCCTGTATCGCACCAGTCTTAATAGAACTAAATTGATCAACTTGAACGCGGCCGTGCAACCATCCATAAATCGGTGTGGCAATCTTAAGGTTTAGTCCGAAAGTAAAGCCTGCAGGGAAAGCGTATGTGCGCCAACATTTTCCTTGGTCGACAAGTGCGCATGACCCAGTAGTCGCGTCGAGTAATTGGCCTGAGAAACGTAGCTCATGATTTTCATCGGAAATATATGCTCGCTCTGATTGGTAATTTCCTTTGATGAGTTTTACGGGTTGAATCGAAACTTTAAAGTCAGGATCCCACACACCCCAACCTTCTCCTTGGCCGGATCTCTTTCGATCAATAATTTCACCGGTCATTCGAACATCCACCAAGTATTGATCTGTACCGCCCGCGTGTATGGCTCCTGGTAATTTAACAATGCTTCTTCCAGCGCCTCGTGGGATGAAATCAGAAGCAGAGAACTCTAATTCAGGTCTTGGGGATACGTATTCAGCCAATGTTGGTGACGTTCCATCTGAAGTAATCTGCGTATTTCCTTTTTCACTTTTTGCCCAAACAGTTTCGATGCAGTCTGCCTTTATTGTGGTTGAGCAGTATGGGAAATATGAGTTGTATTTAAATATTGAATATTTCGCGCACGCAGAATCAGAAACAGATCGGCATAGGTCGGCTTTTGCGTCTCTCCCATCAGGATATTTTTCAACTCCCGCTAACCAAGAGATTCCTGTTCCGATGCCTTCAAATGAATCGTCGAAGTAAGCTTGAATTTTGCTTGTGTCCTGCTTTGGCAGTTGGAATTGTTCATCCGAGAAATCCGCTGCAAACGAGGGTGCAGCAACAGCGATCAAGGCGATGGTGATCCAAAGAATCCCTTGTAACCTGCGGCGCATTATTAAAGTATATGGAAGGTAACTGCTTCTCGGTAGATGACCTTTAAGGTGACTATGGTGGAAAATGTAGCACTTTGACCTATTGTGCTACATTTGACCATGGCCACACCAGCTAAAAAGAGTGCGTCCCGCACAGTGAAAAAGGCGCCTTCGAAAGTTAAGAGCACTTCTCACGTTGAGGCGATGCTCGCAAAGAAATTATCTGTCGGAGTCCGTGAGCTCAGGCAAGATGCATCAAAAGTACTCGGCCTCGTAAAGAGCGGTGAGTCAATCATCGTGACTGAATGGGGAACGCCGGTTGCGGAGATTCGTCCTATTCAAGCAACCACAATGCAAGATTTAATCGATGCGGGTTTGGTTACTCCAGCAAGGGATAAATTTGATCCGAAAGTTTTCGAACCGCTGCCCAATCCTGAAGGGAGAAGCCTTCTTAAAGAGTTTCTCAAAGAGCGCCGCGAGGCTCGATATTGAGTTGGTATGTGGATTCTTCTGCAATAGTCGCCGTAATTTTTGACGAGCCCGAAGCCCTTGCACTAGAAAATATTTTGCAATCGGCTCCAGTAACTTCACGTCTATCTAAAGTG
Organism: Actinomycetota bacterium; assembly: GCA_026392935.1. Lineage (GTDB taxonomy): Bacteria > Actinomycetota > Actinomycetes > Nanopelagicales > Nanopelagicaceae > Planktophila. The sequence continues at coordinate 23,390 of JAPLBE010000020.1, forward strand.
GAGGTTTTGCGCCGCGTAAATAAGTTTGATGAAACTTTACTCCCGCGCGCCGAAAAAGTTTTATCTCAGTTTCAATTGGTAGAAATGACTGAATCAATTCTCGTCCGGGCTGAGAATTATCCACCTCAAATAACAGCAAAAACTGCAGATGCAATTCATCTTGCAACTGCCGAGACTCTTTCACCTTTGATAGAGGGTGTGCTTACTCTTGATAAGCAGATGGCTAAGAATGCGCAAAAATTAAATCTGACTGTTTACTGAATTTCGATTCCATCTGGCCATACGTAAAAGCCTTTTTTCGTCGTGCTATCCCAAATGCGTAACGCACCGCCTGTAGAGACATTCACTTTCCAGCCGTAAATCATTCTTGAGAAGCCTTTATCGCACGTGCCTTTTGTTTTTTTCTTCACTGCAATTGTGGCAACAGTTCTCCACTTTGCATCTGTAGATGCAAGTTGTAACTTGAGTGGGAATACGGTTCCTACGGGTAGACAAGCTTCGACTCGTAACACTTCGCCTTTATATGTTGGGTAATAACCTGCGCTGGCCATGCTTGCAGACGGATTTACCAATCCGATGAGAAATGCAAACAACAAAGCTAGCGAAACTCGTAACTTCATTTCGCTTTGCCGGTTGCCTTCTTTGCTGCTTTCTTCTTAGTTGCAGCTTTCTTGACAGTGTTCTTTGTAAGGGTTGGCGCAGTGGCTCCAGGCTTTGCCTTTGCAGCTTTCTTACGTGAGTTCTTTGGGGATGGACCGTTCTCTGCTTCCCATGCGCGGCGACCAGCAAGAAGTTCGAGTCCGCGCTCAAGTGTCATTGCCTCTAACGTATCTCCGCGGCGAAGCGTTGCATTTGTTTCACCATCGGTGACATACATACCGAAGCGACCATCTTTGATAATTACTTGTTTTTCAGATCCCGGATCAACACCAAGTTCTTTCAGTGGAGGTTTTGCAACTCCGCGACGACGTTCTTTTGGTTTTGAATAAATCTCGAGTGCTTCATCGAGTGTTATTGCAAAGAGCTGATCTTCTGAAGTCAGCGTGCGCGAATCAGGGCCGGCCTTTAGGTATGGGCCGTAACGACCGTTCTGCACTGTGATGTCATCTCCTGCGCTATTTGTACCAAGAACACGTGGGAGTGAAAGTAGTTGCAGTGCATCATCAAGCGTAATTGTGTCGAGGTTCATTGTTGAAAGAAGGGATGCGGTCTTTGGCTTAGGCGCATCTTTCTTCTTGCGCTTCTTCTTTGGTTCACCCTTGTCGTTAAGTTCGACAGGCTCTTCAGGGAAAATTTCTGTGATGTAAGGGCCGAAGCGTCCAGACTTAGCAACGACTTCAAAGTTTGTCTTTGGGTCAACGCCGAGTTCGCGTTCACCTGAAGGGGCAGCAAGAAGTTCAATTGCTTTTGCAAGTGTGAGTTCATCAGGAGCTAAGTTCTCTGGAATATTTGCAAGCTTGCGATCTTCATCAGGCAAATTCTCTTGTAGGTACGCGCCGTAGCGACCAACGCGAATTTCGATAGTGTCAGATAAGTTCATTGTGTTTGTGGCGCGCGCGTCGATAACACCAAGGTCTAGTGCGAGCTCGTTTAGACCTGGTTGGCCATTAACGCCGTAATAGAAATCGCGTAGCCAATCAACGCGGCCGGCTTCACCGGATGCAATCTTGTCTAAGTCTTCTTCCATTGATGCGGTGAAGTCGTAATCAACGAGCTTGGTGAAGTGTGTCTCTAGAAGGCCTGTTACTGAGAATGCTAAGAATGTTGGAACCAGCGCGCGGCCGCGCTTATAAACGTACCCGCGGTCTTGAATTGTTTGAATGATTGATGCAAATGTTGAAGGGCGACCAATACCAAGTTCTTCGAGTTTCTTTACAAGCGTTGGTTCTGTATAGCGTGCTGGTGGCTTTGTGTCGTGGCCTTCGCAGCTGTATTCATCAACTTTTACTGACTGACCAAGAGTCATTGCAGGTAAGCGACGATCTTCTGATTCTTCGTCCTTGTTTTCATCCGTTGCAATGTCGTCATAAGCAGCTAAGAAACCTGCAAAGGTAATAACAGAGCCGTTTGCGCGGAAAATTGTTTCTTTGCCATCTGAAGTCTTTACATCGAAATCAACGCGCATCTGCATCTTTTTGGCATCGGCCATTTGTGATGCAACAGTGCGCTTCCAAATAAGGTCGTACAACGCGAATTCATCGCGAGAAAGTTCTGGGGCCAGCTCGCCAGGAGTCTTGAAGACATCTCCTGCTGGACGAATCGCTTCGTGCGCCTCTTGTGCATTCTTAGACTTACCTTGATACACGCGTGCGGTTTCATAGACATGGTCTTTACCGTAGAGCGAAGATGCTGCAGCGCGCGCAGCTTTAATCGCTTGTTCGGATAAGTTGATTGAATCTGTACGCATGTAAGTGATGTAACCGTTTTCGTACAAGCGCTGTGCGATACGCATTGTGATTTGCGCGCCCCAACCGAGACGTGAACCCGCATCTTGCTGCATTGTCGATGTTGTAAAGGGTGGCTTTGGACGTTCTGTGCGTGGAGATTCCTCCATCGACTTCACTGTAAGCGGTGTACCTTTAAGTGAATTAGTGAGTGCATTGGCTTGAGTTTCATCTAATAACAAAATATCTTTAAGCGACTTTTCTTTTACTGCGCCATCTGCGCCGAAGTCACTTGTTGCCGCTACTTTCTTGCCATCAACAGATAGCAGGCGCGCAGTAAAACCAAGGTCTGTCTTAGCATTCAGATCCCACCAAGAGGAAGAAATAAAGGCCATGCGTTCGCGTTCTTTTTCGACGATCAGTTTTGTTGCAACTGATTGCACGCGACCTGCTGAAATGCGCGGCATTACTTTCTTCCACAACACTGGTGAAAGTCTGTAACCGTAGAGTCTGTCTAGTACGCGGCGAGTTTCTTGCGCATCAATGAGGTTGTAATCAAGATCGCGAGTATTTTCTACAGCAGCCTTGATTGCCTCTTCAGTAATTTCATTAAAGACCATTCGCTTAATAGGAATCTTCGGTTGTAAGACTTCAACTAAGTGCCAAGCAATAGCTTCACCTTCGCGGTCTTCGTCCGTTGCTAGAAGGATCTCGTCAGCGCCCTTCATCAACTCCTTAAGCTCGGCAACTTTCGCCTTCTTATCGGGGTTGATGACATATAAAGGTGCGAAATCATTTTCAATATCGACGCCTTCTTTAGACCATGCGAGCTTCTTTACATCCTTTGGGATATCAGCTGCGCGCTGTGGCAGGTCGCGAATATGGCCGACGCTAGCCTCGACGATGTATTCATCGCCAAGGTAGCTGCCAATTTTGCGAGCTTTCGCTGGTGATTCAACGATCACCAGCTTCTTGAGATCTTTAGCCATCTAGGTTGGGGAAGTCCTTTTGGCTTAGTACTCGATAGATGTCGATTGACGACGGTTACGAATAAGTGCGCCGATAATGATTGCTGCTGCAACGAGCGCGATGATCGCCGAGTTTGCAGATTGTGCAGGAAGTGCAAAACCTACAATTGCAGGAGTAATCAAAAGACCAACAAGGTTCATCACCTTGATAAGTGGGTTGATTGCAGGACCTGCTGTGTCCTTAAATGGATCTCCAACAGTGTCACCGACAACAGTTGCAGCGTGTGCATCTGTGCCCTTTCCACCGTAGTGACCATCTTCAACCATCTTCTTTGCGTTATCCCACGCACCACCAGAGTTTGAAAGGAATACAGCCATCAGTGTTCCTGTGCCGATTGCGCCAGCAAGGTATGCACCGAGCGCGCCGACTCCGAGACCGAAACCAACTGCGATTGGCGCCATTACTGCAAGCAGTCCTGGTGTTACCAATTCGCGTAGTGAATCGCGTGTACAGATATCTACAACGCGACCGTATTCTGGCTTCTCTGTTCCGTTCATGATTCCTGGGTGTAACTTAAATTGGTTACGAACTTCCATAACAACTGCGCCAGCTGCACGAGATACAGCATTGACTGCAAGTCCCGAGAAGAGGAATACAACTGCTGCGCCGATAATCAAACCAACGAGGTTACGTGGGTTAGCGATATCAAGTACGCCTTGGTACTCGAGTGCAACATCTGCGCCTTCGCCAACTGCCTTGATAACTGCAATCTTGATTGCATCAGTAAACGCTCCGAAGAGTGCGGTCGCAGCTAGTACTGCAGTTGCGATTGCGATTCCCTTCGTGATTGCCTTTGTTGTATTTCCGACTGCATCAAGTGAAGTAAGGATCTGTGCGCCTTCACCCTTAACATCGCCTGACATTTCTGCAATGCCTTGCGCGTTATCTGAGATTGGGCCGAATGTATCCATCGCAACAATTACGCCGACAGTTGTAAGCAAACCTGTACCAGCGAGTGCGATTGCAAAGAGTGACAAGACGATTGATCCGCCACCGAGAAGGAATGCACCGAATACTGCTGATGCGATAAGAATTGCTGAGTACACAGCTGATTCGAATCCGACTGAAATACCAGCCAGAATCACTGTTGCAGCACCTGTCTGTGAAGACGCTGCAACATCATTTACCGGACGCTTACCTGTTTCAGTAAAGAAGCCTGTTAGAACTTGGATTGCTGCTGCAAGTGCGATTCCGATAATTACTGCACCAAATGCAAGTGTGCGTGGATTAACGTTGCCTGCTTCTTCCAAAACTGTTGGTGAGAAGTTAGTAAGCAAGCTGAATTGACCTGGGAGGTAAGTAAATGTTGCAAGTGCTGTAAGGCCTGCAGAGATAATCGCTGACATAAAGAATGAGCGGTTAATCGCTGTCATTGCTGACTTATCTGTTGGGCGCAAGCGAGTTGCGAAGATTCCGATAACTGCAGTGACGATACCAATTGCAGGAACGATAAGTGGATAGATCAAACCTTCGTTACCGAAAGCTGCCTTACCCAAGATAAGTGCTGCAACAAGTGTTACTGCATATGACTCGAACAAGTCTGCAGCCATACCAGCGCAGTCACCGACGTTATCTCCTACGTTATCTGCAATTGTTGCAGCGTTACGTGGGTCATCTTCTGGAATACCTTTTTCAACTTTACCAACGAGGTCTGCTCCAACGTCAGCTGCCTTTGTAAAGATGCCGCCACCAACGCGCATAAACATCGCGAGCATTGCAGCGCCGAAACCAAATCCTTCAAGAACAACTGGTGCGTTCTCGCGGAACAAAATAACAACAAGGGATGCACCAACAAGTCCAAGACCAACAGTTGTCATACCGACAACGCCGCCTGTGCGGAATGCGATCTGTACTGCCTTGATGCCGTTCTTCTGACGTGCAGCTTCTGCGACGCGAACATTTGCGCGGACAGCCAACCACATGCCGTTATATCCAACGAGTGCAGAGAAACCTGCGCCAAGTAGGAAGAAGATTGAGCGGCCAACGCGTAATGAAGTTGTATCCGCAGGTAGTGCTAAGAGAAGGAAGAAAACAATTCCAACGAAATAAGAAAGTGTGCGGAATTGGCGGGCAAGATATGCCGCCGCGCCTTCTTGTACCGCTTCAGCGATCTCGCGCATTTTCTCGGTGCCATCGTTAGCCGCAAGAACTTGCTGGCGTAGAGCGAAGGCGATTCCGAGCGCCGCTAGGGCAACTGCGAGAACGATGTAGGTGATATTTAGGTTTGTACCTGTTACTTGTACGTTAGTCAGAGCAGCAGAAGCTCTCATGTTTTCTCCTCCATTGGAGAGTCAGGGCGCCCCAATACGTCGGAGGGGTGCGCAGATTGCCCGAGTGTACATATACATATCTATTACCAAGAAAAACCCCGCCTAAATTCGGAAATCAGCGTGTGTTTTGGGGGTGTATTACTTCACAGCGCCAGTTGAAATGCCCGAGATGAACTGTCTCTGCAGGATGAGATAAAAGACGATGATTGGAAGAACTGCCAGCAGAAGACCTGCCATTGCTTGGCCATACTCGGTTGAGTACTGACCGTAGAAAAGATAGGTCGAGAGCGGCAGCGTTTGAGTCTCTGGGGTAAGTACCAAACGTGGCAAGAGGAAGTCATTCCAAATCCAGAGTGCGTTCACAATTGCAACTGTTGCAGTAACTGGGCGCAGCATTGGGAACATAATCTTCCAGAAAATAGTTAAGTCATTTGCTCCGTCCATTGCGGCTGCTTCATCGAGATCCATTGGAATTTTTGAAATGAACCCGTGATACAAAAATGTTGATAGCGCAACACCAAAACCGATGTAGAAGAAGACCAAAGCAGCTCTGTTATTAAGCGAAACAAACTGTGCAAATATTGACATGAACGGAATCATTAAAGCTTGGAAGGGAACAATCATCGAAGCAACAAGAATAAGAAAAGTTACCTTCGAGAGTTTTGATTTGGTGCGCGCCAAGTAAAAGGCGAGCATCGATGAAAAGACAATAAGCGCAGAAACACTAATCACGGTAATGATAATTGAGTTAGTCAGCGACCTAAAGAAGTTCATCTTCTCCATTGCTTGCTGAAAATTAGTCCAGTCAAGCGTCTTCGGCCACGAAAGTGGGTTCCTTAAAATATCGTATTTAGGTTTGAAGGCGTTGATAAATACCAGAACAAATGGCATCACATATGCAAAAGATAGAACTGAACCTACGGCGAAAATGATTTTTCTAAAGGTGCGCCCCTGGGATTTCATCGCTGAACCTCCATGCGCTTACTGATTGATACTTGAACCAGGGCTGCGGTTGCCACCATTAAGAACATGATTACTGCCTTTGATTGGCCTGTTCCAAAATTTCCGAATGCGAAAGCATCTTGGAAAATATGCATAGAAATCAGCTCGGTTGTGCGATACGGGCCACCACCTGTAAGTGCAACGTTTACGTCGTAAGCCATGAACCCATTGCGAAGAGTTAAAAATAGTGAAATCGTAAATGCTTGCGCCATCAATGGAATCTTGATTGTCATCAAAGTGCGGAAGGCAGAAGCGCCATCTACGCGGGCCGCTTCTAATACATCCTGCTCAATACTTATTAGGCCAGTGATGTAGATGATCATCATGTAACCAGAGGATTGCCAGACGGTCACAATGATCAAAGCCCAGAAGGCAGTTGTTGTCTCGTTGAGCCACGAGTCACTAAAGAACGGCAAGCTATAGCGTTGTGAAATTGATATCAGCGCAGTGTTGAAAATAAACTGCCAAATTACACCGAGCACTACTCCGCCGATGAGGTTTGGTACAAAGAAAAATGTTCTCAGGATGGTCGAGCTGCGCAACTTTGCGGTGACAAGAAGTGCTAAACCAAAAGCTACAACGTTGACTGCAACCAGGGAAACTACAACAAACTTTAGAGTAAATGAAAGAGTTGTCCAGAATGCTGGATCTTTAAATGATTTTGTGTAGTTCGCTACACCTGAGAACTCTGTGTATTTAAAACCGTTCCAGTTTGTAAATGTGAGAAAAAAACCTTGTGCAAATGGAAGAACGAGCACCACTGAGAAAATAGCTAAAGGCAAAGCCGCGAAAATTCCAAACTTTCGGACTTTATATCCTGTGTTCACATTTTTGCCTTTGCTCGCTAGCAGTGCGTGGGTGGGGTAAATATTAGCGAGGTCACCCCGGGGAATAAACCCCAGAGTGACCTCGACTAATTTATAACTTAGTGTTTAGGAAGAATTACTTCTTCTCTCCGCGCCAAGTCTTTACAGAGCCTTTCCAAGCTTTTTCAAGCTCGGCTGCATACTGTGCCCCGGTGATTTTATCTGCCATTAACTTCTGGCCAGACGCTCCGTATAGATCCTGTCCACCCGCTGGGTAGAACGTGTTCATCCAGTCAAGAGTTTTTGCTGAAGTTACATAGGTAGAGATTTCCTTCGCCATGAATGTTTCTGGCTGGATTGTGAATCCCTTGTAGACAGGAATGAAGTTCATTCCGCCACTTGAAACAGGACCAGCTACGCGCTTTTGTCCTGCGGGAGATGTGTAGAGCCATGTAAGGAAGTCAATCGCACCCTTACGTTCCCAAGATGTTGATTGAGTTTCGTCAATCATGAAGTAACCCGGGATACCAACAGGGATTGAACCGTTTCCATATGCTGAAGCAGTGTTGCTCATTGGCAATGGCATGATTCCGAAACTTGTCTTTGGAGATGCTGTTAGCAAGTTTGGTTCTGCCCAGTTACCCATGAACCAGAAACCAGCCTTACCTGATGCAAGATCCGCAACAGAGAGATCGTATTCAGTATCTGTTGTGTTTGGTTTTGCTTGGTTGTACTTCTTTAGCAATTCAAATGTAGCCAAGTAATCTTTAAACACTGGGTCAGATGCTAGATCTTTCTTTCCATCTGCCATTCCATCAAGAATTGCAAGACGTCCTGCTTTTGTCTTTGAAGCAGTTGAGAAATACATGTTTGAGAAGTGAGCACCAAGTGACCACCAGATGCTTGAGAAGCGAACTGCGCCCGCACCTGAAGCTTCAACCTTCTTGAATGCTGCTTCGAGGTCGCTGCGTGTAAGGATCTTCTTTGGATCCACGCCAGCCTTATCTAGAACTGTCTTGTTGTAAAGAAGTCCGAATGCTTCTGCTGTTGAAGGAACTCCAACTTGCTTTCCACCAATATTAGCTGCAGCTAAAAGATCTTTTGAAACCAAACGTGCAAGCTTTGTTGACTTAAGATCCATAACCTTGTCGGCCATATCTGGAATCTCTTGGAGTGTGTACATAATTGTTGGAGCGTTCTTCGCTGCATACATTGGTGTTACATTCTGAAGGAATGTAAGTTTGCGATCACCAGGAACTGACTTAACTACGAAACATGTCTGGCTCTTGTTGTAGTCAGCAACTGCTCCGAGGAACTGGTCCTGAATTTCTGGCTTGATTGTGCCAAGCATTGTGACGGTTGCTTTTGGCTTTGCGCAATTCAGCGCCTTAGCTGGTGCAGCTACCATCAAAGATACTGTCACTGCAGAAACTAGAGCGATGGCTCCGAATTTCATTGTCTTCTTCATGAAGTTCTTCCTTTCGAGGGTTTACTGGCAGTGGACATCACCAGTCGTGGGGAGAGGCTAAGGCTTCGCATCTGCCCCAGGGAAGCGCTTGGCTATAACTGTCTTGCAACGCTTTTGCAGGAATTTGCAGAGCTACTGTTGATTTTCATGCATAACTAGGGTTACCGTTCGGGGCTAGTTGCAGAAATTTGCGGATTGGAAGTCGATGAGCGGGATTGCAGAGATTGCCGAGGAGGCCGGGGTTTCCCCTGCCACCGTCTCACGTGCTCTGCGCGGGCTCCATCACGTCAACTACAAAACTCGCAAAAGAATTGTTGATGCTGCGTTAGCACTTGATTACCCGGTCCGGCCCGATCTTTTGCCGCTGGAAGTCCGAAAGAAATCCAATGTCGTTGGTGTGATCACGCCATATTTGTCTCGTTGGTATTTTGCACAGTCGATTAACGGAATCGAGCAGAGCTTGCGAGAAGCAGGCATTGATTTAATGTTATTTAACTTCTCTGAGGTTGAAGGACGCAAAAGAATTTTTCAGCAAAAGTTGCTTCGCGAAAAAGTTGATGCGCTCATCATTATTAGCTTGCCGGTAGAAGATGATGACTTTGAATCACTTCTCTCATTAGGAATTCCACTTACTCTTCTTGGGTTTGATCATGAAAAACATAACAGTGTGATGGTCGATGATGTGCTCGGTGGCAAGATTGCAACAAATCACTTGATTGATTATGGCCATAAAGATATTGCCATACTCTCTGGAGCTCGCGATATCGCTATGAACTTCAATGTTTCTGATAATCGAACCTTGGGTTTTATCAAAGCGATGCAAGAAGCAAATATTGAGTGGAATCCAGAAAACGATATCCGTGGCGACTACAACGTGCAGACCGCGGAGATAGCAATGAGCAGTTTCTTGGAACGCAAGAAGTTGCCTACCGCAATTTTCTGTCACTCTGATGAAATGGCAATTGGTGCAATGAAGGCGATACGTCAAAAAGGATTACGAGTCCCGGAAGATATTTCAGTTATTGGTTTTGATGATCATGAGTATGCGCAACACATTGGATTAACAACTGTCTCTCAACCACCTCAATTTTTGGGGCAGATGGCAGCTTCTGCTGCGGTTGAATCTATTTTGAAGCCTGGCTCACAAACAAAGCACTTATCTGTGGCTACATCACTAGTCTTGAGAGAGACAACTGCTCGCATTTAACAATCGTTGTATCGCCGCTGGAAATAACATCAGTTAAGTCAGTCTCTATCAATGTTAAGTTGGTTATTGATATAGATCCTTGACAAGCAAAAACTTCGACTGAACCTCGATCAACATAAACTTGAATATCAATCTCGAGTGCATTGACTTCGACCTCTTGCACAGTTGGTGCTGCAATATCTGTCCACGCGTTACTTGTATCTACAAATACCTTGCCATCGCGTAGACCCACTTCTACATAGCGTTCTGCTGATTCGCTGATTCTTATGGAGCCCCCAGTTGTCGTAAAAGCTACCTGGGCTCTGTCACCGTATCCGCGAATTGGTTCTTGAATCAGCAATCCATCGCGTAGTGAAAGCTCTCGAGGTAGAGTCATTGAACTTCGCCAAGGGTGTGTTGGAATTTTTGCTGCGTATTCCCAGTTACTCATCCATCCCAGAAAAATTCTGCGGTTTTCTGGTGCGTCATTAAAAGTAACGCCTGCATAGTTATCGCGTCCGTAATCTAGCCAGCGAGTGTGTAGGTCATCTGCGATGAATTCTTTCCCATCCCACTGCCCTACAAAGTATTGAGTTCCAGATCCCACCTGATAACCGCCAGGGTTAAGAGAAACTATTAACACCCATTTATCGCCCAGTTGAAATAAATCTGGGCACTCCCAACATCCGCCCACTTCTGCAGCTGGACCAAAATCGCTGAGGTGTTCCCACTCTTTTAGATTGGGTGATGTGAAAAATGAAATCTGATGCAGATCGGGGCGTGCGATAGTCATGAGCCATCTGCCGTCAATCCATTGAACTTTTGGATCGCGAAAGTCTGGTGAGTTGATATCAAGAACTGGGTTGCCTTCATATTTAGTAAATGTTCTTCCGTTATCAAGACTAAAGGCTAAACATTGTGATTGCTTACTTTGATCATTTCTATGTTCTGTGTAAATCGCAACCATTGCTGGGTTATCAGTAGTGCCAAAACCTGCTGTGTTTTTGTAATCAATGACAGCGCTTCCTGAAAAAATCCCGGTGTCTTGTGTACATGCGATTGCTACTGGTAACTCTTGCCAACTGAAAAGATCTGAACTGACGGCATGGCCCCATGACATATTGCCCCAGATATTTTCTTTTGGATTGTGTTGGAAGAAGAGGTGGTATTCCCCGTCTTTATATATCAAGCCGTTTGGGTCGTTCATCCAATTCATTCGCGGTGTGAAATGAAATCGCGGGCGAAATTTCTCGTTGAAAGAACTCTCTGCGTTGTGCCCTGGCATGCCGCGTACCTTATCCTTTCAGGTATGAATATCGCTGCCAATCTTTTTGATGCACATTCAATTGTTGGTGATCTGGGATTAATTGGAATCTTGGCAATCATTTTTGCCGAGACCGGATTATTAGTAGGACTCGCTTTCCCTGGTGATTCACTGCTCTTTATTGCGGGGGTAGCAGCATCTGGCGCTGGCGCAGCAATTCTGGGTGGAGGTTCTCTCGACCCTCTAGCTCTCTTTATTGCAGCGCCTATCGCCGCAGTTATAGGTTCGCAGGTCGGTTATTGGTTCGGTGAAAAGTATGGACGTAAGTTATTTAGTAGACCCGACGGTCGCTTCTTTACCCAATCAAAAGTTCAAGCTACTGAGAAGTGGTTAACAAAGTATGGAACCGGCAAAGCTCTTATTCTTGCTCGCTTCATTCCTTTTGTACGCACACTAATTAATCCATTGGCTGGAATCATTGGTATCCCAAAGAAGAAGTTCATGTTCTGGAATGTCTTAGGCGCGATTATTTGGACACAGTCGGTAATTGGTGCTGGGTTTATCTTGGGCGAAAGACTTGAAGGCTCTGTAGATAAGTATCTGTTGCCGATTATTGGTCTTATTATTCTCGTCAGTGTGATTCCAGTAATGATTGAATTTATACGTGAATGGAATTCACGCAGACATCATTCGTGAGTTTTTTAAAGACCCAAATCTTCTAGCGAGTAAGCAGCGTAATATTTATAGCCTGAGTCAATAATCTTCTGCTTCGCACCGCGTTCAACGATAACTGCGACTCCAACAACAATTGCGCCCGCCTCGATTAGTGCTTCCACTGCGGTAAGTACAGATCCACCTGTTGTTGATGTGTCTTCTACTGCCAGAACTTTCTTTCCTTTTACATCTGGTCCTTCGATACGTCGTTGTAAGCCATGCGCTTTCTCAGCTTTACGAACTACGAATGAATCGATTGCTTTGCCGTTCTTAGCAGCAACATGCATCATCGCTGTTGCAACAGGGTCTGCCCCAAGTGTTAAACCGCCTACAGCTTCGTAATCTAAATCTTTTGTTAGCTCAAGCATTACTTCACCAACAAGTGGCGCCGCAGCATGGTCGAGAGTTACGCGACGAAGATCAACGTAGTAATCAGCTTCCTTGCCAGATGACAAAATAACTTTGCCATGTACAACAGCTTTGTTAACGATTTCGTTTTTAAGTTGCTCGCGTGCGCTCATTGGGTGACCTTATCTCTACTTTTCGTTATCTCTATAAATGATGACGTCGTTCTTCTTCCGTGTTTGCAAGATTTTTGGAGGGTTTTCGATGAGGAGTGCGTCTACTTCAATACGTAGTTTTGCGACCTCTACTGCCATGTTTGCCATCGCTGTTTCAAGTTCAATAATTCTCTTAATGCCTGCGTGGTTTATTCCTTCACCAACAAGTCGTTGCACCATGCGCAAGGAAGCAATATCGCGCAATGAATATCTGCGATTGCGGCCCACTGTGCGATCTGGTGAAACTAATCCGAGTCTGTCGTATTGGCGCAATGTTTGCGGATGAAGTCCAGATAACTCTGCGGCAACTGAAATTACATATAGCCCAGCATCGTCATCTGGA
>JAPLBE010000009.1 GCA_026392935.1 Actinomycetota bacterium
TCACAAGGCGTAGGCATTCACGATAAGCACATCGAAGTAATCGTTCGCCAGATGCTCAAGCGCATCACAGTTCTTGAAGCTGGCGATACTGAAATGCTTCCAGGTGAACTCGTTGAACGCGGTCGCTTTGAAGCTGAAAACCGTCGCGTTGTTACAACCGGTGGCAAGGCTGCATCAGGTCGCCCAGAACTTATGGGAATTACCAAGGCATCACTTGCAACTGAATCATGGTTGTCAGCTGCTTCATTCCAGGAAACAACTCGCGTACTTACAGACGCCGCGCTCTCTGAGAAGTCAGATCCACTCTTGGGTCTTAAGGAGAACGTCATCATCGGTAAGTTGATTCCTGCAGGAACAGGCCTTGCCCGTTACCGCAATATCCGAGTTGAACCTACTGAAGAAGCGAAGGCAGCGGTTTACGCAGCTTACGATGAGTACGACTTCACTCCATTTGATCAGCAAGGATCAGGAGAAGCTGTACGTCTTGATGAGGTAGAAATTCCTCGCTAAGTAATTAGAAAAAAACCCCGTCGCATTATTTGCGGCGGGGTTTTCTATTTCTCAATACTATTTATCTATGGCCACATTAATTCGCGAAGGTAATGAATTAGTTCTACAACTTTCATTCTGGGAAAAACTTGGCGCACTCCATACAAGCCCGCGCGCCCCCATCGGTTCTATTGAAAGCATTCAATTCGTAGATCAACTCTGGCGTTCTGACGTTCTGCGCGGAGTCCGCGCCCCAGGCACAGCAATTCCATATGTAGTTCTTTTGGGGACCCTTCGTGGTTTGAAATACAAGGATTTCGTTGCAATGAAGGGCAGGGGAGAAGGCGTGGCAATCACCCTTAAGAACGGCCCCTTCGCCCGCTGGATTTTTACTCTTAAACAGTCGAAGCAAGACATTCAATTACTTCAACAATTACAGTAAAATTCCTCAGATGAGGCTGCAGAAATTAACATCAGGAGTTTGTGCGTCTCTGCTGTTAATTTTAGGAATTCAAGTTCTTAACTCGAGTAGCGCTTCAGCTGGATGTAGAGATTATCCTGAATCTGTAACTGAAGCTTGTGCTGCTCAGAATTTAGCAGAAGAGCAAGCGCGACAAATTGCATATGCTGCAGAGCAAGCGGCCCGCCAAGCAGAAGCTGCTCAAGCAGCGATTGATAATGCAAATCGTGATGCGGCTGCTCGCGCTGCTACACAAGCAGCAGATGCCGCGTTACCCGCAGATGACTGCAGCCGATCGACAAATAAATTCCTCCAAAGCTGCATTGATGCCGCAGTGGAAAAAGCGAGAGCCGAGAACGAAGCAAAAAATGCTGCTGACGTCGCGGCAACCAAAGCCGCCGACGCCTTGCTTACAGAAGATGACTGCAAACGTTCAACAAATAAGTTACTGAAAAGTTGTGTAGATGCCGAAATTGAATCAGCAAGATTAGCTAATGAAGCCAAAAATGCTGCTGAGCAGGATGCGATAAAGGAAGCTGATGCCGCGTTAGCGCCGGATGATTGCAAGCGATCCACCAATAAATTTCTTCAAAGTTGTATTGATACAGCGGTAGCAACAGCGAAGGCGGAAAACGACGCCCAGAATGTAGCTCTAGAAAAAGCAGCCACAAAGAAGGCTGCCGAAGTTAAGGCTGCGGCTGCTAAGAAAGTCCAAGCTGCGAAGAAGGCAGCGGCCAAAAAAGCTAAATCCACTCCATCACCCAAGCCTTCTGCAACAAAGAAATAATCTGAAATTGCCAACAATTTGAAAACTTCTTGGAGGTATTGTGAAAAGTATTAAGAAACTTGTTGCCGTATTCACAACCTCTGCAGTCTTATTTGGAAGTGGATTTGCCCAGGCTGCGGATATTCCAGATGAACAAGTTGTGCCAGGTTCACTCTCAGTAACAGGTGATCGCAGCTCTCAGTACGGAGTCTTTTTTGAAGAAAGTGTCGACACGCTCAGAATGCCGACATTGCTTTATGGATATAACATAAAAAGCAATCAGCCAAACGCAATTTCATTTTGCAAGAGTCTTGATGACCCCGCATGTTCTGAAGCGACAGGCTTTAAGTTTTATGCACTTTTTCAACCATGCAAAACTGAGACTGATGTTGATTGTATTGAATCGGTGTATGCAATAACTCCAGGATCGCCTGCTCGTACGCAAGGAAAATTCGTTCGAGCAATGCCGTCGATTGTTGCGAAGCCCTATAAAGGTGACGTTTCAAAGGGGTTACCTAATGGAGGCAATGCGGGGATTTGGACTATTCCTGGAGTCAAGAACAAAGGGGGCTCGGAAGAATATGCCGTAATCATGTCCCGAGTCGGAAACGTATTTACTAATGAAGCTACTAGTTCGCTCGGGGACATCAGAGCAGTAATTCTTCCAGTAAAAATGGTTTCGAATGCAGGGTATAAAGCAAACGTTGCAGTGTTAAGTGAACCGAGAAGTAACGGGAACAAAAATATATCGATCAATCATCCTGGGAAGGTCTCCTTTGAACCATGCGCAATTGTTGAAGATGGAGCATGTGCTCTTCGTCAATCTTTCCCCGATGGCGTCCAATTTGGGATGGCGGTTCGTTTTTCTGAATCTGTGAATGGCTGGCTTCATGGTCGTATCAGCTCTCCACAAATTGATTATCAAGTGAAGTCATACGGAACACGAATCGAAATGCAAGGTTTTTCAACTAAAGTCCCAGTTGTAGGGGGTTATGTGCCCAAGACTGCATTCACTGATAAAGTGAAGAAAACAATAAACTACATCCCAGACCCAGGTGAAACAACTTTTCCTGGTGCAAGCGGTGAGAATTCCATGAAAGATCTGACAGGGTGGGCAAAATTGTTAGGCGACAAAGCCATCGCTTATCCAAGTCAATGGATCTTCTACAACTTACCTGAATACCAGATGCAGAATGCAAACGAATGCATACTTAATTCCTCAACACTTGCAGGTTTTGTAACCACCAGCTCAACCGCTTATGCAGCTGGCCCACCAGTTTTCAATAAAGAAACTCAATCTCTGGACTATAAAGTTGCCTCTGCGCACAAGCTAAAGGATGGCTCCGTCTTCCGTGGGGAGTACAACCTTTATATTGATTCCAAAGTCGCTCGATGTATTTATCAATTCTCATCTGCTCCAATTAGCGCAACTATCTCTGTCGTTGGTGAAGCCGGTGAAGCAAAGATTGCAACGACAACGGTTCGGGAATCTGGCGGATGGCTCCACTTATCTGCAACTGGTTTCACTTTTTCAAGTCCAACCCTGAGAGTAAAACTCTCACAGGGTGGGGGTAGCGATGCCACAGCCCCCGTCCAAGCTAAAAAGCCTGCAAAAGCTTCAAAATTGTCATCAAATACAATCACCTGCGTTAAAGGGAAAACCAGCAAGAAAGTGACTGGATCCAAACCAGTTTGCCCTGCTGGATTCAAGAAAAAGTAATTCTTTACGACTCCACGGACGGGAAACTCGGACCAATCTTCGAAAGAAACATTGGAGGTTGTTGCATAAATTAGCCCTATTAACGCGGTGACACTTCCGATAGATTTTTGCACGTATCTTGGGGGGTATTGTGAAGCGTTATAACAAGTTTGTCTCTGTAGTAGCTGCATCCTTAGTGCTATTCGGAGGCGGCTTCGCTCAGGCAGCAGCTATCCCAGATGAACAATTTGTCATCAGTAATCCACCAACTGATGATAGATACACAGGAATCAATCTCGCTGATGACAATTCTGCCAAAAATACTTTTTCAGCTCTTGAGGCATTTACCGCAACAGGAACTTCAAAAGAAAGTTCAATCCTAACTCGACAAACTTGTCAGAAAATCGGAAGTAAAGGTTGTGAAGCGGACAAATACTTTCAATACAACGCCCAACTCGGAATGTGCGATTCAAAGTTAACTACCGACTGCGTGACTAGGGTATTTGCTCGCGATTTATCTGGAAAAGAAATCGAAGGTTTTTTTGTTGAAAACTTTCCTGGAAACACCGAGTATTCATATCCAGGAGATTCATCTATTGGATTGCCTGCAGGTGTAAGTCCGTTTATTGTCGATTTCCCAACTCATCCTCATGCCGGAGGAACGAATTACCTAGTGGTAGTTTGGCTGCAAGGTGCGCGAGGGTTTAACGAATCTCAATTTTCCGTAGAAAATTTTAGTACTGGGATTTTCGCGGTCAGTAAAGTAAACGGGCGTTATTCCATGGCGAAACCTGCCGATAATCAAGGAAACCGACCAGATCATAAATTAGCTGGTCGTCAATCCACAGCCGGTGGATTTAATATGGAGCAATCAACGTCTCGTCGTTCAGCATGTGTTCAAACCTCACCCACGCAATGTTTATTGCCATGGCCTATGCCATTGGATACTTCGTTTGGATTCAGTGTGAAACTTCATGAAAAAGTAACTGGATGGCTCCACGGACGATTAACGGATGCACAATCTGAAATCACAAAAACTGCTGATGGTGATCAGCTTTTAACTATCCAAGGAAGGCCAACATTAGTTCCCGGAATCTATGCATGGTTTAAGAAGAGTGATTATCCAACTCCTCTGAAGAACTACTACCGAAATCAAGATGTTCGTCAGGTTAATGCAGGTGGACTTGGTTGGCCGAAGCCGGGAGACGAATCGTCAATGGGACCAGATGGACTTCCCTGGTCAATTATGAAAGAAGGTTTTGGTTACGACGAGGGCGGGTTTAAAGAAACTCTTGCCTGGATTGATGGGGTTGGAGATAAGGCTCAGTATGCACAAACCGTGTGGTCGGCGAAATCTATTTCTGGCCAATACACGCAATGCATGAAAGGAACAGAAAGTTTGAGTGGGATTGTTTCAACAAACTCGACCATGTATATAGGCAACCCGCCAACATTTAATCTTGCCGACCAAACTTTGGATTACAAGGTGGTCTCTCCCCACTTCCTTCCAAATGGATCAGAGTTCAAAGGTAGCTACGACCTTGTGATAAAGAGTGAAGTGGCTCGATGCATTTATGGGTTTTCCTCTGCACCGATCTCGGCAACAATTTCAGTAATTTCATCAGACGGCGTCGCTCAGGTAGCCACAACGACATTCACCGAGAAAAAGGGCTGGATGTATTTGACGGCCCGAAATTTCACATTTTCATCGCCCACTGTGAAGGTAAGTCTGACCCAGGCAGGCTCAACGAAGACGCCAAAAGTCAGCACAATCACCTGCTTTAAGGGGAAAACCAGCAAGAAAGTGACTGGATCTAAACCAGTTTGCCCTGCTGGATTCAAGAAAAAGTAGCCCTTTTTACGGTCCTGAAACGACACGCCCGGGCATCAAAAAACCCTGAAAATGGGGGTGTGGTGGGGGTCTCAGGAGTAAAAGGGCCGTTTTGACCTTTCATAGTGGCTGCCGATACCTTTCTCCTCTGCGCTTTTTTAGCGCGCTTGTTGCTTCCTCCTGTTAAGTAATTAATCGGGCGAAATGCGAATCGGGTGCAACACACCCGACCGCGTGGGTCGGAACATTAAGCGTGAATTAAAAAATTGTAGATAACGAAATGGAGAAATGTAGTGCCAACAATTCAGCAGCTAGTGCGTCGTGGTCGTGCAGAAAAGACTACGAAGACATCAACACCTGCGCTTAAGGGTTCACCTCAGCGACGTGGTGTTTGCACACGTGTGTACACAACAACACCTAAGAAGCCTAACTCTGCGCTTCGTAAAGTTGCACGTGTTCGTCTTACTAGCGGAATGGAAATCAGCGTTCGTCCTACTACCGGAATGGAAATCACTGCATACATTCCAGGTGAAGGTCACAACTTACAAGAGCACTCCATTGTTCTTGTTCGCGGAGGCCGCGTAAAAGATCTTCCTGGCGTTCGTTACAAAATTATTCGTGGATCACTTGATACACAAGGCGTAAAGAACCGTAAGCAATCACGTTCACGTTACGGTGCTAAGAGAGAGAAGAAGGCTAGCTAATGCCACGTAAAGGTCCTGTAGTAAAGACTCCTGTAGTTGCTGATCCTGTTTACAGTTCACCAATTGTTACAGCGCTCATCAACCGCGTACTTCTTCATGGAAAGCGTTCAACTGCTGAAGCAATTGTTTACAACGCTCTTGAAGGCACACGTAAGAAGACTGATGTTGATCCACTCATCACGCTAAAGCGCGCACTAGACAACATCAAGCCTGCTGTTGAAGTTCGTTCACGCCGCGTTGGTGGAGCTACATATCAGGTGCCAATTGAAGTTAAAGCTTCACGTTCTTCAACACTTGCACTTCGCTGGTTAGTTGATTACTCACGCGATCGTCGCGAAAAGTCAATGGCAGAGCGTCTTCAGAATGAACTTATTGATGCAGCAAATGGTCTCGGAGCAGCTGTAAAGCGCCGCGAAGATACCCACAAAATGGCTGAAGCAAATAAGGCATTTGCTCACTACCGCTGGTAATCA
>JAPLBE010000011.1 GCA_026392935.1 Actinomycetota bacterium
AAATTACTGGCGCACTTCACCAATCAAAGACAACTGCAATCTTTATCAACCAGCTACGCGAAAAGATTGGCGTCTTCTTCGGTTCACCAGAGACAACTACAGGTGGAAAGGCGCTTAAGTTCTACGCATCTGTTCGCCTTGATATCCGTCGAATTGAAACTCTGAAAGACGGAACAGAATCAGTCGGTAACCGTACTCGCGTCAAGGTAGTCAAGAACAAGATGGCTCCACCATTTAAGCAAGCAGAGTTCGACATCATCTACGGCATCGGAATTTCACGCGAAGGATCACTTCTCGATATGGGCGTTGAGCTCGGAATCGTAAAGAAGTCTGGAGCTTGGTATACCTACGAAGCAGATCAACTCGGCCAGGGTAAGGAAAATTCACGTGCATTCCTTATCGATAACCCAGATCTTGCCAACGAAATCGAATCTAAAATCCGCGCAAGCTTTGTACCTGTAGAGGTAGATGCAGCGATGATTGCAGAGATCGATGAAGCAGCAGCAGAGGTTGATTTCTAATTTCACTGCAATTTGCAAAGGTTCCTAAAGCTAAGAACTCTAGAGGCGAGGGCTCGGACCCTTACGAAGTAGCTCACACAATTGCGCTTAATGCACTTGTTACTAGAGCGAAAAGTAAGGGCGAGCTTCTCGCTCATCTAAAAACCCGTGGCGTTGAAGACGATATTGCGCAAGCAGTTATCTTCCGGCTTCAAGAAGCTGGCCTCGTTAATGATCTTGAGTTCGCGAAGGCGTGGGCAACATCCCGCCACGACTTCAAAAAAATCTCTAAGCGCATCATTGCGGGGGAGCTTCGTCAAAAAGGCGTACTTCAAGAACAGATTGATGAAGCACTTGAAGGCATCGATGACGAATCTGAATATCGATCCGCATTTGATTTAGCCTTTAAGAAGTACAACACCATGTCTCGCCTGGAACCCGATGTGCAGGTGCGACGCATTCAATCGCTCTTACAGCGAAAAGGATTTGGATTTGGCATCATTACTCGGGTATTGCGCGAACTAGATTTAGTTGGGAATTAACTTACTTACCCTGCTTTAAATGTTCAGTGAGGCGTTCCGCTGTTGCTACAACGGCTGCTGCATGCAAACGTCCTGGTTGGCGCCCTAAACGTTCTATCGGACCGCTTATCGACACTGCAGCAATAACTTTTCCATTAGGCCCACGTACTGGCGCCGAGACCGAAGCAACTCCCGCTTCACGTTCGCCCACGGATTGCGCCCACCCACGTCGGCGATCTGCAGCCAAATGTGCTGCCGTATATCGCGCATTGCGTAATCCGCGATGAATCTTCTCTGAGTCTTCCCACGCCATCAAAATCTGTGCAGCAGAACCTGCCTGCATTGTGAGCGATGCACCAATAGGAACAGAGTCGCGAAGTCCTGAAAGACGCTCAGCAACTGCAACACAGATACGAATATCTCCTTGACGACGGTACAACTGCGCTGATTCTCCGGTTGCATCGCGAAGCGCGGCTAGCGCTGGAGCAGCTGCTGCTATAAGACGATCTTCACCAGCAGCTGCGGCTAACTCAGAAGAGCGAGGACCAATGATGAATCGACCATTGAGGTCGCGAGCTACAAGTCGGTGGAATTCCAGGGCTGCAGCCAAACGATGGGCCGTAGGACGGGCGATTCCTGTTGCTGCAACGAGCTCTGCAAGGGAATGTGGACCGGATTCGAGCGTAGCTAAAATGCTCACGGCTTTATCTAATACGCCGACTCCGCTATTCTTCTTATCCACGGAGTGATATTAGCATCCCACCTAGTGAGATGCAATATCGAGAGCAATTGATAACTAAGGAGCACCTATCTGATGGGCAAGACACTTGCGGAGAAGATTTGGGAAGACCACATCGTTCGATCAGCAGCAGGAGAACCAGATCTTCTTTACATTGATCTGCAACTGATTCACGAAGTAACAAGTGCTCAAGCATTCGATGGATTGCGTCTTGCAGGTCGCCAGGTTCGCCGGCCAGATCTGACAATTGCAACTGAAGATCACAACACTCCAACAATCGATATTTTAAAGCCGATTGCCGACCCGGTATCAAAGCTTCAGATTGACACTCTTCGCAATAATGCAAAAGAGTTTGGAATTCGTATTCACTCATTAGGCGATGCCGACCAAGGTGTTGTACACGTAGTTGGTCCTCAGCTTGGAATTACTCAACCTGGAATGACAATTGTCTGCGGAGATTCGCATACTTCAACCCACGGTGCTTTTGGAGCAATCGCATTTGGTATCGGTACATCCGAAGTGGAACACGTACTTGCTACTCAGACCTTGCCATCAAGTCGCCCCAAGACAATGGCGATCAATGTAGAAGGCACGCTAAAAACTGGCGTAACAGCTAAAGACATTATTCTGGCAATTATTGCTCAGATTGGAACTGGCGGCGGCCAGGGATACATCATTGAATATCGCGGTTCTGCGATTCGCGAACTTTCTATGGAAGGTCGCATGACAGTGTGCAACATGTCCATTGAAGCTGGAGCGCGCGCAGGTCTCATCGCACCTGATCAAAAGACATTTGATTACATCAAGGGTAAGCCACACGCACCTGAAGATTTTGCAGCAGCGCAGTCATATTGGGAGACTCTCTTTACGGATGCCGATGCACAATTTGATCGGGAAATTACGCTCAACGCAGATGAACTAGAACCATTTGTTACATGGGGAACTAACCCAGGACAAGGCCTCCCACTTAATGCATCTGTTCCCAATCCTGCAGAGATTAAAGATTCTGAAGAACGTGGAGCAGCAGAACGTGCGCTGCAATACATGGGCTTAGAAGCAGGAACACCTCTGAAGAAGATAGCTATTGATACTGTTTTCTTGGGTTCGTGCACCAATGGACGTATTGAAGATTTGCGCGCAGCAGCATCTGTATTAGAGGGCAAGAAGATTTCGCCAACACTTCGCATGCTTGTAGTACCTGGATCAGAACGCGTTCGTCAGCAAGCGATGAAAGAGGGCTTAGATAAAGTCTTCATTGATGCAGGCGCAGAATGGCGTAATGCAGGATGTTCGATGTGTCTTGGTATGAATCCAGATCAACTCGCAGTGGGAGAACGTTCAGCATCTACATCAAATAGAAACTTTGAAGGTCGCCAAGGAAAAGGTGGGCGTACTCACCTAGTAAGTCCGTTGGTTGCAGCTGCAACTGCAATTCGTGGAACACTTTCATCACCGGCAGATTTGTAAGAAGGGGAGATAACAATCATGGAGAAATTCGTTACACACACAGGTTCAGGTGTTCCTCTTCGCCGCAGCAATGTTGATACCGATCAGATCATTCCAGCGGTCTACCTCAAGCGAGTAACCCGCAATGGATTCGAAGATGGACTCTTTAGCGCCTGGCGCAGTGATCCAGAATTTGTGCTTAATAAGCAAGAGTTCAAGAGCGGCACGGTGCTCGTTGCTGGCCCAGAATTTGGAACTGGCTCTTCTCGCGAACATGCTGTCTGGGCACTTCAAAATTATGGCTTCAAAGCAGTTATCTCAAGTCGCTTTGCAGATATCTTCAGGGGTAACTCGCTCAAGGGCGGCCTATTGACCGTGATCTTGCCTCAATCGGCTGTAGAAGCGCTCTGGGTAGCAATCGAGGGCAATCCCGCAACGGCAATCACGGTAGATCTCGAATCTCGCACGGTTACATATCACGATGTCACTGTCGCCTTTGAACTCGATGACTATACGCGTTGGCGTCTGATGGAAGGTCTTGATGACATCGGATTGACTCTTAAGCACACTGATTCCATTGATTCATTTGAAGCAAAACGACCTTCGTACAAGCCAAAAACGCTTCCTATTCGAATTTGATTTCACTTCAGCACTCGAAAGCGAGCGTAAAACGCTACTTCTTTCGAAGGGGTGAGAGATTTATGTAAAAGTCTCAATCTATGAATGAGACTTTTTTACGCATAAAAATGCCAATTTCTACAAAATAAATGGTTGCGACACGCGCACGTGAATAACGCTCTCACCCCACAAATAGGTTTAAGTTTTACTCAGTTAAGCAAAAGCTTAATTATTTACGCGTAAATATCTAAGTTAAGGGGAATTGAATGAATAAGGCCCAGTTCATCGCTGCGTTGGCCCCACACTTCAACGGCAGCAAGAAAGAAGCAGCACACGCTGTAGACGTAGTTTTTGACACAATCGTTCGCAACATGTCAGCTGGAAACGATGTCATGATCAACGATTTCGGAAAGTTTAAGAAGGTTGATCGCAAGGCTCGCATGGGACGTAACCCATTCACTGGCGAAACGATCAAGATCAAGGCATCAAAGAAGGCACGTTTCCTTCCTGCAAAGGCACTTAAGGAAATTATTGCTGGAGATCGCAAACTTGGTCCAGCACCAAAGCCAGAAGTAAAGGCAGCACCAAAGCCAGCTGCAAAGAAGGCAGCTAAGAAGGCTCCTGCAAAGAAGAAGGCAGCTAAGAAGGCTCCTGCAAAGAAGAAGGCAGCTAAGAAGGCTCCTGCTCGCAAGACTAAGAAAGTTGCAAAGAAGAGAAAGTAAATCTCTCTAAAAAATCGGGGCTCGCACATTGCGGGTCCCGATTTTTTTCTCGCTAGGATTTAACCTATGGCCGAGTTTAAAGTTTCTTATGAGCCACCTCGTGGTTATCCGCTCGGCACAAATCTCACTTACAAGATCTGTTCATCAATCCTGATTCCAATTTTCAATCTTTTTATGAGTCGAGATTGGAAAGGGGCGCAGAATATTCCACGCTCGGGCAGAGTTATTGTGGCAAGCAATCACATGTCATATCTCGACGTACTCGTTTTTTCTCATTTCTTGTATCGCAATGGAAGAGCGCCTCGTTATCTCGGAAAATCTGGAGTCTTTCGAGTTCCAATAATTGGAAAGATACTTTTAGCATCAGGACAAGTGCCAGTCGAGCGAGAAACGTCTGAAGCAAAAAAAGCTGTGGATCACGCAAAGATCCTTTTAGAGTCTGGTCATATGTTGGGCGTATATCCCGAGGGCACTCTGACCCGCGACCCACAGATGTGGCCCATGGTTGCAAAAACTGGATGCGCGCGTCTTGCTCTCGAAACCGACACCCCAGTAATTCCCATTGCTCAATGGGGTTCGCAACTCGTGATTCCTAATTACACAAAGAAACTTTCACTATTTCCGCGCAAGACAATCATCATTAGAGCGGGCGCGCCCGTCGATTTATCTCCCTGGAAAGGTAAGCACGAAGACCCTGTTGCCCTGATAGAGGCAACAGCGAAAATCATGCGGGAAATCACGCTTCTGCTCGAGGATATTCGTGGAGAGAAGCGACCTGAAGTAATCTTTGACCCGCACACATCAGATCTTCCACGTACGGGTAATTTCAAGAAGAAGAGAGCATGAGCAAAGTAACGGTTTTCGGAGCAGGAGCATGGGGTTCAACCATGGCTCAAGTCTTAACTGACGCCGGCAATGAAGTACTCCTATGGGGCCGCAGCGAAGAAGTCATCACTGAGATTAACTCTTCTCACACAAATAAAAAATATCTCGGTGGTCACATTCTTCCAGATGCGTTAGTTGCCACAACGAGTTTGGATGATGCTTTCGCATTCTCGCAGGTATATGTGCTTGCGATTCCTGCTCAGCAGATAAGAGCAACACTTGAAACCTGGAAAGATAGATTCTCCGCAACTTGCACAATTGTTTCTACCTTAAAAGGTATTGAAATCAGCACTCAGATGCGAATGACAGAAGTTATCGAAGATGTCATCGGAGTACATAAGATTGCAATCATTACTGGCCCAAACTTGGCCGACGAACTTGTTCTGCGCCAGCCCGCAGGTGCGGTTGCAGCAGCGCTGTCGCTCGAACTTGCTGATCAAATCAAAGAATTATTTCGCACTCCGTATTACCGGGTGTACACATCGGTAGACGTTCTCGGCTGCGAATTAGCTGGCGCCATTAAGAGCGTTATCGCACTTGCCGTCGGACTCTCTATCGGTATGGGGTATGGCGAAAATACTCAAGCAATGCTTATCACTCGAGGCCTCAATGAAGTTGCACGTCTTTGTGCCGCTCATGGTTCTGATCCGCTTTCGGCAGCAGGTTTAGCGGGAATGGGCGACCTCGTTGCAAGTTGCGGTTCGCCACTTTCACGTAACCGTACATTTGGAGAATTCATAGGCCGCACTGGATCTATCGCTGAAGCTCGTAAGCAAATGTCAAAGACTGTAGAAGGCGTGGCATCATCTAGCGCAGTGGTTGAAATTGCACACCGCGTGGGTATTGAAGTTCCGGTCATTGAAGCAGTTGCAGATATCGTCAGCGAAAAGCTTTCTCCTGCAGCGGCTCTACAGCGGTTAATGGAGATCACAACTAAGGCTGAAAACTTCATTCGATGAAGAAGCGCGTCGCAATCGTTTGCGGTGGTCGCAGTAGCGAACACGAAATTTCTTGCATCTCAGCAGGGGGAGTCCTAGCTGCGATAGATCGCACACTCTATGAGCCCGTACTTATTGGAATCACTAAGAGCGGTTCGTGGGTTCTGATTCCCGACTCTCATTCAATGCAGATACAAGGTGGATCACTTCCCGTGGTTCCCGAAAATGCACCAGCAGTGGTCGCCGATGTTGCGGGATTCTCCTCAGCAGGTAAGACTCTCAATATAGATATTGTCTTTCCGTTACTGCACGGGCCATATGGTGAAGACGGAACTATTCAAGGACTGTTAGAGATAGCTGATACTCCCTACGTTGGTTCTGGCGTGCTTGCCTCAGCAGTTGCAATGGATAAGTCTTTTGCTAAACCAATCTTCGCTTCACATGGAATTGCTACAGCTCAAGGAATCGTCGTAAAAAAATCTGAGTGGGATGTCAATAAAGCTGGCGTCACGAAAGAAGTTGAGGCGCTCGGACTTCCTGTATTTGTTAAGCCAGCACGCGGGGGATCTTCTCGCGGCACGACAAAAGTTAAATCAATCGAGGCACTTGCTGCAGCCATTACAGAGGCGCACAGCTTTGACCCAAAGGCGATGATTGAAAAAGCGATCGAAGGTGCAGAAATCGAATGCGCTGTTCTTGAAATTGATGGAGTCGCTAAAGCCTCTGTTGTTGGAAAAATCCACATTGATTCTAAATTCGAATTCTATGATTTTGAAGCTAAGTACTTAGACGGAGCAACATCGATTGAACTGCCGGCACCTATCGATGCGCAAACAACATCGCGCATTCAAGAGAGCGCTGTAAAGGCTTTTACAGCGCTGGGCTGCGCCGGACTTGCACGTGTTGATTTCTTTGTGACCCCAGCTAATGAGGTCATCATCAATGAACTCAACACAATGCCAGGGTTTACAGCAACATCAGTATTTCCGAAGATGTGGGCAGCCTCTGGGGTGTCATATCCAGATGTAATTACACATCTGCTCAAATGTGCAGAGAGACGAACTAATGGAGTTCTGGGAAATTAATTAGTTACGGGGCACGTCAAGGTGCGAGTAATTCCTGGAACAGCTTGAACTTTTGAGAGAATAACGCGGCCAAATTCTTCCATTGATGGCGCTTCAGCTCGCATGATTACATCGTAGGGACCGGTCACACCTTCAGCGAGAGAAACTCCAGGAATGCTCTTAATTGCATTAGCAACTGACGAGGCCTTGCCAACCTCGGTTTGAATCAAAATATAAGCCTGTACAGACATGTGAGTTCCTCTCGCTTCGCCCTAACGTTATCTCATGTCATAGGCTTATGGCTATGGGATTTAGCGAAGCAGATGTCATCTCTGTGTTACAAAAAGTATTCGCGACCAATGATCCTCGTGTAAAAGTGGGAATTGGTGATGATGCCGCCGTTATTCGCGGTACAGACCAGCAAGTAATCACCACGGATATGGCGGTACAGGGCGTTCATTTCAACCTGGAATGGTCTTCGGCATTTGATATCGGTCGGAAAATTACAGCTGCAAATGTTGCTGATGTTTTAGCGATGGGGGCGCGCTGCGAATACTTAGTTGCGGCAGTTTCACTCACAGGCAATGAAGAACTTACCTGGATTGAAAACCTTGCTCGTGGAATGAAATCCGAGGCAGATAAGGCTGGCGCCGTTATTGTCGGGGGAGATATTGCCCGCTCTTCAATCATCACTATCGCAATGACAGCTCTAGGAAGTACATCGAATCCAATTCTTCGCAACACTGCACAGGTAGAAGACTCCATCTACGTCTCCTCACTACCCGGATGGTCAGCGGCCGGACTTGAGTTACTCACTCGCGAGATTTCAGTGAACTCAGCAGTTGCAGATAAAGCGCTCAGTGAGTTTTCTGCCCCTAGCCTTGATTACACCGTAGATTTTCACAGTGCACATTCGATCTCTGATATCAGCGATTCACTGCTCATCCAAGC
The DNA here is from genome assembly GCA_026392935.1 of Actinomycetota bacterium. GTDB lineage: Bacteria > Actinomycetota > Actinomycetes > Nanopelagicales > Nanopelagicaceae > Planktophila. Next base: position 8,385 of record JAPLBE010000011.1, read on the forward strand.
TCAACAGATGGCAGATGCCTCAGGTGTATCTTTTGAATTCAACGCGAGTTTGATTGAAACAACTGCCGAGTTTAAAGAGATGAATGAACTTGCTGCTCAGATCAATAGTGATGTGTGGCAGTGGATTTTAGGAGGCGGGGAAGATCATGTTCTGCTCGCTACAGGGGTTAACTTGCCAGGCATAAAGATTGGAAAAGTTATTGCAGGTAAAGGAATTTCAGGAGTAGACATGAAAAAAGCTCCAGTTTCCTGGAGCCATTTCAAGTAAAAGAATTTATCGTGTGACTTTGCCAGCCTTAAGGCATGAAGTACAAACGTTCTGACGCTTTGATGCACCAGCAACAAGTGTCTTTACACGCTGGATATTTGGATTCCAACGACGACGTGTCTTCACCTGTGAGTGTGAAACGTTATTGCCAAAGCTTGGGCCCTTGCCACAGATGTCGCATGAAGATGCCATGGGTGGTTCTCCTTCTAGATTGATCTTTACCTGAACTATTTCAAACCGGATTGCCAATTCGAACAGGGCGAAAGGGTATCAAGAGTGGGTGGCTTAGGGCGAATCCGCCAAATACGGTCCTCACTATCACGCTTTTACGCATAGAAAATCAGAAACATCTTCACCGTTACGGGGTGGGTTAATTCCGGTGGAACAGTAGTTATCACGAGAGAATTCAGGCATGACTAGCCTCGACTCTAAACTTGTTGGAGTTTTAGGCGATCGTACGACCAAGGTTTTAAAGGATCTATTTGGCTATCACACTGTTGGTGATTTACTCCATCACTATCCACGGCGCTACTTGGTTCGCGGCGAACTCTCGAATATTTCCGAATTAAACGAAGGTGATGAAGTAACAATTCTCGCCGAAATTTTTAGTGCAAATAGCAGGCGACTTCAGGGAAGAAAAGGAAACATCCTAGAAGTAATCGTTACAGACGGAACTGCAAAGTTATCGCTCACTTTCTTTAATCAGGCTTGGCGCGAGAAAGACCTTAAGGTTGGAAAACAGGGATTGTTTGCAGGCAAAGTGGGAGTCTTCAATAGCAAGAGGCAGCTTTCGCATCCTGATTATGAATTGATTGCCGATGGCAATGATGTAGATGCAGCGGTAGAAGGATTTGCCGGCAAATACCTACCGATGTACCCAGCAAGTTCTAAGTTACCTTCCTGGAAAATTTCTCAATGTATAGAGCTAGTGATTGGCTCATTGGATGAAGTTCCAGATTTTCTCCCCGAACACATTCGAGAAAAATATGGCTATCCGACACTTCATCAAGCACTAGCTCAACTTCATAATCCTGTTGATTTGGACTCTGCGGAAAAGGCGAGACAACGACTTACCTTTGACGAAGCGTTCTTGCTGCAGCTCCTCTTACTCACTCGGCGAAAAGAGCTAAAGGGACTTGATGCGGTTGCACGACCTGTTAAATCAAGCGGCTTGCTTGCAGAATTTGATAAATCTCTTCCATTCGAACTGACAGCAGGGCAGAGAGATGTTTCGGCAGAAATCGAAGAGGATATGGCGCAACCTCATCCCATGAATAGATTGCTGCAAGGCGAAGTCGGATCTGGTAAAACTATCGTTGCGCTGCGCGCGATGCTTACTGTTGTAGATAATGGTGGCCAAGCGGCGCTCCTGGCTCCGACAGAAGTTCTCGCTGCACAACATTTGCGAACAATTGAAAAGCTACTTGGTTCACTTTCAGATGGCGGAATGCTGGGCGGATCAGATCAAGCTACGCAGGTAACACTGATTACGGGATCTCAGAGCGCGACAGCACGAAAAGAAGCTCTAGCACTTGCAGCTTCTGGCGCTGCTGGAATTGTGATTGGTACTCATGCATTACTTGGTGAAAGTGTTGACTTTAAAGATTTGGGACTCATAGTTGTAGATGAGCAACATAGATTTGGTGTCGAACAACGAGATGCGTTAAAGAGTAAAGCTGTCACTCCGCCTCATTTACTTGTCATGACTGCAACGCCAATTCCGCGCACAGTTGCAATGACAGTCTTTGGAGATCTCGATGTATCAACGCTGCGAGAACTCCCGCTAGGAAGACAACCAATTACAACGCATGTAATTCCGGTGTTAGAAAAACCTGGCTACCTTGAACGAGCATGGGAACGCATTAGGGAGGAAGTCGAACAAGGTCATCAGGCATATGTAGTCGCTCCTCGAATCGCTGCAGGAACATCTGAAGATGCTGATATTGATTTCCTTATGGGTGAGAGCTCGTCAACACTTGCTTCAGTGGAAGAACTTGGTCCCGAGCTGCAATCAGGTGCTCTTAAAGGGTTACGTGTTGCTCCATTGCACGGAAAGCAGAGCGCTGATGTCAAAGAAGCAACTATGAAGGCTTTTGCTAATAAAGAGTTAGATGTTCTGATTTCAACGACTGTTATCGAAGTTGGCGTCGATGTTCCTAACGCAACAGTCATGGTCATTATGGATGCAGATAGGTTTGGCGTTTCTCAATTACACCAGCTGCGTGGACGTGTTGGGCGAGGCACTTCACCAGGATTATGTCTTTTAGTGAGTTCGGCAATCGTAGATACTCCGGCACGCGAACGCCTTGAGGCTGTTTCACAAACAGTGGATGGATTTGAGCTTTCTAGAATTGACCTTGAGCAACGCCGAGAGGGCGATGTGCTGGGTGCATCTCAATCTGGTTCCCGTTCACATTTGAGATTGCTTCGTGTATTGCGTGATGAATCAATGATTGAGCAAGCGCGAGAGGATGCATCGGCTATCCTTGAAGAAGGAGTTCACAAGTATGCACTTCTGCAATCTGAGTTAGCGCAGATTCAGGCAGATGCGGCAGCAGATTTTATTGATAAGTCATAACAGGAGTTACGGCAATGAGAATTATCGCTGGTCGCGCAAAAGGTCGCTCTATCGATGCAGTAGCAAGTGCAACTCGTCCGACTTCAGATCGTGCACGCGAAGCTCTCTTTTCAACGCTCGCATCTGAATTCGGAGAACTTGATGGGCTGCACGTATTGGATTTATACGCAGGCACGGGCGCAATCGCACTAGAGGCACTTTCAAGAGGCGCAGCGGTTGTACATGCAGTGGAGAACAATGAACCCGCAGCACGCTCTATTGAAACAAACTATGAAAAGTTAAAGACTGCACAGTGCCCTGGAAATTTCCATTTATATGCCATGTCAGTCCATAGATTTTTGCAAGATAAAGCCCAGATGCAATATCACTTTGTTTATATTGATCCGCCATACGATGTTGAAAATATTGATATTTTGGAGAACTTGATTCAACTCGTGAATGGAGGATTTCTGCATCCTCAAGCGCTTGTAGCTATCGAGCGAAATAGCAGAGTGAAAGAAATTTCGTGGCCAGATGGGCTAGAGCAATTGCGTGAAAAAAACTACGGGCAAGCAACAATTTTCTATGGATATCCCACGCTTAGCGATGTGGAAAATGGATAACAAATCGATTCATTGCTAGCGTTTGCTCCATGAAACGCGCTGTGTGCCCTGGATCCTTTGATCCAATCACTTTCGGCCACCTAGACATCATTGAACGTGCCAGCAGCCAGTTCGATGAAGTAATTGTCGCTGTTTTCGTCAATCGTAAGAAGTCTGGATTGTTTACTATCCAAGAGCGCATGGACATGATCCAGGAAAACGTCAAGAAGTTTAAGAATGTTCGAGTTGACTCAGGCGATGGACTGCTCGTTGAATATTGCAAGAAAAATTCTGTGCAAGCAATTGTCAAAGGACTCCGAGCAGTTACAGACTTCGACTATGAGTTACAGATGGCTCAGGTTCACATTCAGGCATCGGGTGTTGAAACTATGTTTATGGCTACATCTCCAACACACTCATTTTTATCGTCATCGATTGTTAAAGAACTCGCCCACTTTGGTGGCGATGTTTCATCTATGGTTCCACCGAATGTTAATAAGGCTCTACAAGCACGAGTAGGAGTATCAGAATGACAATGGATTCAATTGAGAAATTAAATACCGCTATCACTGTTGTAGAAGAGGCACGCGGGGTTCCACTGTCAGCATCATGTGTTGTCCACCGTGGTGAAATGTTAGAAATCCTTGAAGGTGCTCGCGAGAATTTACCTGCCGATCTTTTCGAGGCCGAGACACTTCTTGCAGAAAAAAAGAGAATCATCGAAGAGGGTCGAAATAGTGCTGAAGCCATGATCGCAACAGCTCGCGAAGATGTGGCGCGCATGATCGAACAAACATCTATCGTTCAGGCTGCACGTGATGAAGCTCAGCGAATTCTGGATGAAGCCCGCGATGTGGCTGAAGATGAGCGCCGTGAAGTTGAGGCTTATATCGATGGCCGACTTGCAACACTCGAAGTGATTCTCAATAAAACGATGGATGCAGTGGCACGCGGTCGCGAACGCCTTGAAGGCGCTGACGATAAAGATGTCTTGTCACAGCTCAATTCAGATCGCTAGAGCACATGACTAAGAGTTCAAACCCGTTTCTTCTTAACACTCACGAACTACCTCGTCGCGCAGGGGAGATGAAGGAATATCAACTAGATATCCAGGCCAACGCACGCGTAGGTGTTCCGCTTATTGCCGTGCCTGAAGGTGATCTCATTGAGGTCGATGCGCGATTGGAATCTGTTACCCAAGGAGTTCTCGTCAGTGCTGAGATTTATGCAATTGCTCATGGCGAATGCATTCGTTGCTTAGATCCTGTAGAGGTTGTCATCGATCGCAAGATTCAAGAGCTTTATCGTTACGAGCCAACCAATGAAAAAGGTCGCAAGAAACGTCGCGAGGATGAAGATATTGATTTGGATGGAGACGATGAACTTCAGATGGAGGGAGACCTTCTCAATCTCGAGCTACCAATCATTGATGCAATTATCTTGACCCTTCCTGTAAATCCGCTCTGCTCCGAGGAGTGCCTCGGCCTCTGCCCTGAATGCGGGGAGAAGTGGGTGAGCCTTCCGCAAGACCATGCCCATCAGGTGGTTGATGCCAGATGGTCAGCCCTTGGCAGCGTGGATTTTGGCAATTCTGAGAAATAGGCGATACTTAGCGCCATCGCAGCAGCAAATTGATATTTGTAGCTCCAACGCAGCCTAAAAGATTAAGGACGATTACCGTGCCAGTACCAAAGCGAAAGATGTCTCGTTCGAAGACACGTTCACGTCGCAGCATGTGGAAAACAACTGCAGCAGCTCTCTCAACATGCCCACAGTGCCAGCAGCCAAAGCTGAACCACGTTGCATGCCCAACATGCGGTACATATAACCGCCGTCAGGTTCTAGAGGTCTGATCTGTATTCAAAACTTCTTGAGCAATTAGGAGTTCAACTTTCTCCCCACGTGCTTGAGTTAGCTTTTACCCATCGCTCGTTTGCATACGAGACTGGAATTACAACAACAAACGAACGTCTTGAATTTCTAGGCGATTCGGTTCTCGGGCTCATCGTCACCGAAGAGTTATATCTGAAGTATCCAGATCTCGATGAAAGCCGTTTATCTCCGCTGCGTTCTGGCATCGTAAATATGAGAGCGCTCGCAGATATTGCGCGTACTTTAGAACTTGGAAAATATATTCGTCTTGGAAAAGGTGAAGAGGTAACCAATGGCCGAGATAAGAATTCACTCTTGGCGGATGCTCTAGAAGCCCTCATTGGCGCTATTTATCTCGAATGTGGTTTTGAAAAATCAACTCATGTGGTTCGTGGATTAATCAAAGAAACTCTCTCAAGTGCAATGGCTAAAGGCGCTGGCCTTGATGGAAAAACAGCGCTTCAAGAATTATTGGCAGCTGCAGGAAAAGGTTCTCCTGAATATCAGGTAACAGAAACTGGGCCAGATCACGATAAGAGTTTTACAGCAGTGGCAATGGTTTCAGGAGAGGCGCTTGCAGAAGGAACAGGAAAAAGTAAGCGAGAAGCTGAACAATCCGCTGCGAGAAGTGCACTCGAAAAACTTTCCAGCACTGCTTCTTAAACCCTCAAGTTGAACTTGAACTGAGTCGCTTTTATACCAATGGCGCACACAACGGTAGGTTTACCGCGTGTATTTGAAGAGTCTGACCCTCAAAGGATTTAAATCCTTTGCATCCTCCACGACCCTTCGCCTCGAACCTGGAATCACCTGCGTGGTCGGTCCTAACGGTTCGGGAAAATCAAACGTGGTCGATGCGCTCACCTGGGTAATGGGTGAACAAGGTGCAAAGTCTTTACGTGGCGGCAAGATGGAAGATGTCATCTTCGCCGGAACTTCGGGTCGCGCACCACTTGGTCGTGCAGAAGTTGCAGTCACAATTGATAACAGCGATGGTGCGCTTCCTATTGATTACACCGAAGTAACTATTTCTCGTATTCTTTTTCGTAACGGCCAAAGTGAGTATCAGATCAACGGTGAAGCATCCCGTTTGCTAGATATTCAAGAGCTACTGAGCGACTCAGGTATCGGTCGAGAAATGCACGTCATTGTTGGTCAGGGTCAGCTTGATGCAATTCTTATGGCAACACCTGAAGAACGTCGTGGATTTATTGAAGAAGCAGCGGGAGTTCTTAAGCACCGCAAGCGCAAAGAGAAAGCAATTCGCAAACTAGATTCAATGCAAGCAAATCTGGCACGCGTTAATGACCTCACGGTTGAACTTCGCCGCCAACTTCGCCCACTGGGTAAGCAGGCCGAAGTTGCCAAGAAAGCCGCCACGATTCAAGCAGATCTTCGCGATGCAAAGTTGCGGTTGCTTGCAGATGATTACATCTCATTGTCAAAGACTCTCGATGCTGAAGTAGCAGATGAAAACGCACTCCGTGAACGCCGTGCACTTGTTGAAGCAGAACTAGACAAAGTCCGTCGCCGCGAAGAAGAACTCGATGCAACATCGGCTTTAGAAAGTCCATTGCTTATCAAAGCCCAGGAAAATTTCTATTCACTTAATTCACTTCGTGAGAAATTCCGCGGTACGCAATCTCTGGCTCAAGAGCGTTCACGCTTTTTGGCAGAAGAAGCTGAGGAAGCTCGAAGCGCCGGAAGAGATCCTGAAGCTCTCGATCAAGAGGCGATTGCTCTTCGTGCGCAAGAAGCACAACTTCGTTCTGATGTTCACACCGCGCAAGCTGCACTCGCTGCTGCTACCGCTGCGCTAGCAACTGCTGAAGCGTCATTGAAAGCTGAAGAGGACACAATTGCAGCCGCAATGCGAGCAATTGCAGATCAACGAGAAGGAACCGCACGCCAAGAAGGTCACATTAAATCTCTTGCTGCTCGCTTAGAAGCCATTAAAGAGGAAATTAGTCGTCTTGAAGCCGCACGAGCAGAAGCACAATCCCGCGTTGATAGCGCACGGAGTGATTACGCAAAGTATGAAATGGAAATTGGTAATGCTGGAGCTGGAGAAGAAGGATTAGATTCTCAATTCGAAACTGCAAAGACAACTCTTGAGAGTGCGAAAAAAGTACATGCCGAACTCGTGGATGCGGAGCGCGCTGCAGACCGAGAGAGAAATTCAACGGAATCTAAGCTCGAGGCAATTCGATTGACATCAGGTTCACGTGATGGTGCCGCTGCACTGATTCGTGATTCTCGTGGAGTTCAAATTTTGGGAAGTATTGCATCGTTAATCCAGATTGATAATGGATGGGAAGCCGCAACAGCTGCAGCACTTGGTTCACTTGCTGATGCTGTAGTCGTAAAGGACTTATCTTCTGCTGTGAGTGCGTTAACCACTCTGCGAAGTGAGAATCTTGGACAGGCAGATGTTCTGGTTTATGAACCAAGTATGCAAACAGCATCTAGTGCACCAAGTGGACTGCCAACGTTGCTTAACCACGTTCGATCAACTCAAATTTCTGAACTTCTAGCATCGTTACTTTCATCAACTGTTGTTGCAGAAAATGCTCGCGAAGCCGAAGCAATTCTTCGCCAACATCGTGGAGTTACGGTAGTAACTCGTGATGGAGATGTCTTAACATCTCATCGAGCTCGTGGTGGTTCTGCCTCGTCGACATCACTGATTGAGATTAAGGCTCTTGTAGATGAGCTTTCCAAGAAACTTGAGGACCTGAATCACAAGTGCGATCGCCTCAAGTTTGAAATCGCCTCCGCTGCGACAGATGTTGATGGTAAACAATCAGCGTTCGATGCAGCTCTAGCTAAGCTCAATGAATCGGATGCTCGAATTGCTGCACTCACTGAACAACTTGCCGTCTCTGGTCAGAATGCTAAGTCTGCAACCGCAGAAGTCGAACGACTCACAATTGCCATTAATGAAGCAACGGCTGCTAAATCTCGTGATGAGAATGAACTTTTCATTGCGAGCAATCAGATGCAGTATCACGGAGAAATTGCTGAACCCGATCACTCACGCGCTGAGAATTTTCGCAATAGCGTTTCGCAAGCCCGCACTGCAGAGGTAGAAGCTCGGCTTGCGGTGCGTACATCCGAAGAACGAGTTGCATCAGTTGCGGCACGAGCACTTGCACTTGAAGAATCTGCCAAAGCAGAACGTGATGCATCTGAACGGGCCGTTTCTCGACGTGGAGCACGTGCGCGTGGAGCGATTATTTCGCAAGCCATCGCCGAAGCGGCATACGAAGTACTTATCAATATTGAACGTTCGATTGCAAAGGCACAGACAGAACGATCTCGTCTAGAGAGTAATCGTACAGACCGTGAAGGTGAAACTCTCACCGTACGTGCACGTAATCGCGAACTCACGGCAGAGTTAGATCAACTCACATCGAGCGTTCACCGAGATGAAATCGCTCGCGCGGAACAGAGAATGCGCGTCGAGGCACTGCAAACAAAAGCCGTTGAAGAACTGGGTATAGATATTCCAACACTGATTGGAGAATACGGTCCAGATAAAGATGTTCCTACATTTATTGAAACAGAATCTGGGGAGATCGTTGCAACCGAACTTATTCCATATCGTAGAGATCAGCAAGAGAAGCGACTTGCTGCAACTGAAAGGTCACTCACTCTTCTTGGAAAAATTAACCCACTTGCACTCGAGGAGTACAACGCTCTCGAAGAGCGTCTGAAGTTCCTGGCTGAACAACTAGAAGATTTGAAGAATACTAAGAAGGATTTATTGGACATTATCAAGGAAGTTGATGACCGAGTACAGCAAATCTTTATGGAAGCATTCGAGGAAGTAGCAGAACATTTCAAAGATATTTTTGCTCGTTTATTCCCAGGTGGAGATGGAAAGCTCTTCCTTTCTAATCCAGATGATTTGTTAAATACTGGTGTTGATGTCGAAGCTCGCCCTCCAGGAAAGCGAGTGAAGCGACTTTCACTTCTCTCTGGCGGAGAAAAATCACTTACAGCCGTTGCAATGTTGGTCGCAATCTTTAAATCACGTCCAAGCCCGTTCTATGTGCTTGATGAAGTTGAAGCGGCACTTGATGATGTGAACCTTGGCCGACTCTTGACCATCTTTGAAGAGTTACGTGAGAGCTCACAGCTGATCATTATTACTCACCAGAAGCGAACCATGGAAATTGCTGATGCCTTGTATGGTGTCACTATGCGCGGTGATGGCGTAACAGAAGTTATTTCTCAGCGCTTACGTGAATCTGAAACCGCTTAGCGTCTAGGCTCTTTTGACTATGGGTCTCTTTAATCGACTAATTGCAAAGGTCCGTGGATCTTCTACAGCCTCTGCAGTTGAGTGGTCTGAAATTCAAAGCGAGCTTTTGGCATCTGATCTCGGACCAAGTTTGGTGAGTACTCTGCTTGATGAGGCGAAGAAACTTCCAGGGGATGATGTTGAAACTGCGATGAAAGAGATCCTTCGATCTAAGTTATCTGATAAAGAACGAACATTGAGTACTGGAGTATCTCCACAAATAGTTCTTGTTGTGGGCGTTAATGGAACTGGAAAAACAACATCGGTAGCGAAGTTAGCAACACATTTACATTTGGAGAAGAAGAGCGTTCTCTTAGGGGCGGCAGATACATTTAGAGCAGCAGCGGTAGATCAACTCACAACGTGGGGGAATCGAATCGGCATAGAGACCATCACTGGAAAAGATGGAGCAGAACCTGCCTCCGTTGCCTTTGATAGCGCCAAGCGAGCCCTAGAAGAGAAGTTCGAATACCTAATCATTGACACTGCTGGTCGTTTGCACAATAAAAATGATTTAATGGCAGAACTTGGAAAGATAAAACGAGTTGTTGAGAAAGTTGCTCCGGTTTCAGAAGTATTACTTGTTATTGATGCGACAACTGGACAGAACGGAATGGCGCAAGCGCATATCTTTAGTCAAGCCGTCGAAGTTACTGGGCTTATAGTCACCAAACTCGATGGCAGCGCCCGTGGCGGAATAGCCCTGGCTATTGAGAACTCGCTGGGGATTCCAATCAAATTTGTGGGAACCGGCGAGGCAGCGCAGGATTTCTCTGCCTTTGAGCCCGAGAAATACCTGGATGGCCTTCTCGCGTAACGCACTTGTAACAATCCAAGCCCTTTTGTGACGCTTTCTTAACCTGCAAATCCACTGGCTGTAACTCACCCAAGGCATCTTTGCGCCATCTCAACGACGAGTATCTCTATCTCTCGAATGGACTCGAAATGGATCAAGTAGTTCTTAACGGCGGTGATACCGCGTGGATGTTGGCAAGTACAGCACTTGTACTTCTCATGACTCCGGGATTGGCATTCTTCTACGGAGGAATGGTTCGCACAAAGAGTGTTCTTAACATGATGATGATGTCTATGGTGACAATCGGAATTGTGAGTGTGCTCTGGGTAATCTACGGATTCGAATTAGCGTTTGGTCACAAATCTGATTCGCCGTGGTTCGGAGGCATTGGATTTAGCGGGCTTGGAAGCCAGGTAGATGAACTCACTAATAATGGTGGCGTTTATCCGATTCCTGTCCTTGTCTTTGCTGCATTCCAATTAATGTTCGCAATCATCACTCCTGCACTTATTTCTGGTGCGATTGCTGATCGCGCAAAGTTCACTGCTTGGGCAGTCTTTGTTGGAATTTGGTCAACACTTGTTTACTTCCCAGTTGCACACTGGGTCTTTGCTTTCGGAAACAAAGTTGGCGATGTCGTAACAGGCACGGGCTATCTTGCGGGTAAGGGCGTACAAGACTTCGCGGGTGGCACAGCAGTACATATCAATGCAGGTGCCGCAGGCTTGGCACTTGCAATTGTTCTTGGTAAGCGAATCGGTTGGCGCAAAGAATCAATGCGTCCACATTCTTTGCCATTGGTGATGCTCGGTGCAGGACTTCTCTGGTTCGGATGGTTTGGCTTTAATGCTGGATCTTCGCTTGCAGCAAATGGAATCGCAGGACTTGCATTTATGAATACACAAGTTGCAACAGCTGGAGCCGTACTTGGCTGGTTACTTGTTGAGAAGATTCGTAACGGGCATGCGACATCATTAGGTGCTGCATCAGGTGCTGTTGCCGGACTTGTAGCCATTACACCTGCGTGTGCATTCGTGGCTCCATGGGCTGCAGTAGTCATCGGATTCATCTCTGGAATCCTCTGCTCATTAGCCGTCAGTATCAAATACAAGCTTGGGTTTGATGATTCACTCGATGTCGTCGGAGTTCACCTTGTCGGTGGAGTCTGGGGCTCATTATCAATTGGTTTCTTCGGAACAAGTGTTGTTAACAGCATCGGTCTCGATGGAATTCTCTACGGTGGCGGGTCTGCTCTTCTTATGAAGCAGTTGCTCGGTGTCGGCGTTGTATTTGCATACTCTTTCATTGCCACCCTGATTATCGGATACGCAATTGAAAAAACAATCGGCTTCCGTGTTACACGTGAAGTTGAAATTGAAGGCATCGACCTCAAGGAACATGCTGAATCCGCTTACGAACTAGCTAGCTCATCACGTGGAGGCGCATCACTATGAAGTTAATTACTGCAATCCTAAAACCGTTTAAGTTAGATGAAGTAAAGGAAGCGCTGCAAGCTGCAGGAATCAACGGAATGACGGTTTCTGAAGCAAGTGGTTTTGGTCGTCAACGCGGCCACACTGAGGTCTATCGAGGTGCCGAATACACCGTGGATCTCGTTCCTAAAGTCCGTCTCGAAGTTCTTGTTGATGATAAGGATGCTGCATCTGCCGTGGATGTAATTGTCAAGACTGCATCAACAGGGTCAATTGGTGACGGAAAGGTTTGGACAACTCCAGTAGAACAGGTCGTACGTGTTCGAACTGGAGAGCGTGGACCTGACGCTATCTAGCCACTCCAAACTAAGATACGCGTCATGGGAACAAGAGAGAGGCGCAATAGATCCAACGAGGGGGATCTGCTTCTCTCAAGATTGTTTGAAAAAAGTGGCGCAAATTCAGATGAGGTAGCAATCGCCGCGGTCGGAGGTTTCGGCCGCGGCGAGCTATCTCCAGGTTCAGATTTAGATATTGTCATTTTGCATAAAGGCAATCTCGATGGCCCAGAACTGGCTGATCTTGTAAACAAAATCCTGTATCCAATGTGGGATAAAAATATAAAAATAGATTATTCCGTGCGCACGCGCTCTGAAGTCAGAGATGCATCCGAAGGTGACCTCAAAGTAATACTTGGATTACTTGATATTCGCCTAGTGTGCGGAAGCGCAGATTTGGTTGCCGACGTACAAGTAGATGCTCTTGAGGAATGGCGAAAGAATTCAAAGCGGCGATTGCCAGAGCTCCAGGCTTCACTTCTTGAGCGCCACCAAAGATCAGGCGAACTAGCATATTTGCTTGAACCTGATTTGAAGGAAGCACGCGGGGGTCTTCGGGATATCACGGCGATTCGCGCAATTGATAAAGCAGCAACTGTTGAGATTCCAATGGAACGCATAAGCGTTGCAGAATCTTTGCTATCTAACGTTCGAGAAGCGCTTCATATCGTTAGCGAAAGAGATAAAGATAAATTACTCTTTCAGGAACAAGATAAAGTTGCCGCACATTTAGGATTTCGTGATGCTGATGAGCTAATGAGTGAAGTCGCACAAGCTGCCAGGTCTGTAGATTATTTACTTGATTCAACTTGGTACAGATACGAACATAAAGGCAAGGACAGTGCTGGACGATTCTCGCGAAAAGTGCGCAGCACCACTCTCTCGCGAGATATCAGTGTTGCAAGTAAAGAAATAGTCATTGACATCGATGCTGATTTTTCAGCGGATTCCGGTCTCGGGTTACGTGCTGCCGCGTCGGCTGCGCAATTAGGCTTACCCATTTCTATGGAATCGCTCTCTAGAATTTCAGAATCCTTGCGAAGCGGAGTTGGAAAACTGCCTCAGCCATGGCCCCGCGAAGCCCGTGAGAGTCTCATTACTTTGATTGGTGCTGGCTCGGCAATGATTCAGGTCTTTGAAGCACTTGATCAGGAAGAGATCATTTTCAGTTGGATTCCAGAATGGAAATCGGTCCGTTCATTGCCGCAAAGAAATGTTCTACACCGCCACACTGTCGATCGTCACATGGTCGAAACTGCCGTCCAAGCAGCGGCGCTCACACGTAAAGTGCATAGACCGGACTTACTTCTTTTTAGTGCACTTTTCCATGACATTGGCAAGGGAACCGAAGAAGATCACTCAGAGCGAGGCGAAAGATTAATAGCGCCACTTGCCGAGAGAATCGGTTTTTCACAAAGTGATGTTGAAACGATTAAGTTACTCGTCAAGCATCATCTTTTACTTTCAGCTACTGCAACTCGTCGCGATTTAGATGATCCAGCAACAATTACTTCTGTCGTTGATGTCATCCCCGATCTACAAACTCTCGAACTTCTGCACGCACTGAGCATTGCTGATGGTGAGGCCACTGGTCGTGCTGCCTGGACAGAGTGGAAAGCATCACTTGTGGCCGACCTCGTTAATCGGGTTGCTTTGGCAATCACTGATAACACCGTTGCCCAGCAACCAGAACTTACCGATGCACAGCGAGTTAAGGCAGAGGCTGGAAAATTAGCTGTAGCAATTGAAAATAGAGAAGGCGTCTACGCAATTGAAATTGTGGTTCCAGATAGTACTGGATTACTTTCTACTGTGGCAGGAGTACTGAATTTACTTCGTTTGGATGTGCGCTCTGCTCGAACGAAATCTGTTGCTCAATCTGCAGTTATGGAGTGGATCGTGATTCCTGATCCACACGCACCAAAGTTGACTGAAGAGAAATTGCACGATGAACTCACTCGAGCACTTGGAAGTAAGAGTTCGCTGAAAGAGAGAATTCAAAGCCGAATCGATGCGTATTCGCAACTACCTACAATTCCTGTTCCCGAGCCGATAGTTGAGACATTCCTAGACGCCGCTACAGATGCAACGATTATTGAGGTACGTAGTCACGATAGGCCTGCTCTCTTATTTGGCATCGGTGATTCCATTACTCGAAGCAATATTGATATCCGCTCGGCAATCGTGACGACCTTAGGGGCAGAAGCAATAGACACTCTGTATGTCACAGAAATTGGGGGAGGACCCTTATCCGCTGAGCGGGCTGAAGAAGTTGCTGCACGATTGCGTTCGGCGCTGAAGTAGAGTTCCACCATTATGTTCGAGACGCTCACTTCTAGATTTGCTAATGCTTTTGGGACGCTGCGTTCACGTGGAAAAATTTCTGAAAAAGATATCGAACTTGTAGTAACAGAGATTCGGCAGGCCCTTCTTGAAGCAGATGTTGCGCTCAGTGTCGTTGAGAATTTCACCGAAACTATCCAACAGCAAGCGCTCGAAATATTGCCGACACTTCAAGCGGGTTCTAACCAAGCGGAAGCGATTTATTCAGTAGTCAATAAAGAACTTACAGAAATTTTGGGTGGTGGAGCACGCCGAATTCGCTTTGCGAAGAAACCTCCAACCATCATCATGCTGGCAGGCCTACAAGGTGCTGGTAAAACAACTCTCGCTGCCAAGCTTGCAAAGTTTTACAAAGATCAAGGCGAGACTCCAATTCTGATTGCCTCTGACTTACAGCGACCAAATGCTGTCAATCAACTTCAAGTAGTTGGTCAATCAGTAGGAGTTCCTGTCTACGCACCTGAACCTGGTAATGGTGTTGGCGATCCTGTAAAAGTTGCTCGCGATGGCGTGCAATTTGCGGCATCAAAACTTCATAGCATGGTGATTGTTGATACTGCCGGCCGTTTAGGTGTTGATGCAGAACTCATGCAGGAAGCAATTGCAATACGTGATGCAATAACGCCAGATGAAATTCTCTTTGTTGTCGATGCCATGATTGGTCAAGACGCAGTAAAGACAGCACAGGCATTCCAAGATGGCGTTGGCTTCGATGGTGTGGTCATCACAAAACTAGATGGTGACGCACGTGGTGGCTCCGCACTTTCAATTGCAGCACTTACAGGAAGCCCAATCATGTTCGCCTCAGTAGGTGAAAAGATTTCTGACTTTGATATTTTCTATCCAGAGAGAATGGCTTCTCGCATTCTAGGGATGGGTGATGTCGCTACTCTCGCTGAGCAAGCAAAGAAAGCATTTGATGGTGATACAGCTAAAAAGTTAGAGGACAAATTTACTTCCGGAGAAGATTTCACACTTGATGATTTCCTCGAGCAATTAGAGGCAATGTCGAAGATGGGCTCTATGGGTAAATTGTTATCAATGCTCCCTGGCGCAGGGCAGATGAAGAAACAGATTGAAAATTTTGACGAATCAGAAATTACGCGCACTAAAGCCATTGTGCAGTCAATGACTCCACTCGAACGCCGCGATATGAAAGTACTTAATGGTTCACGTCGAGCACGTATAGCAAACGGTTCTGGTCGCAAAGTCTCTGATGTAAATGCTCTTGTTGAAAAATTCACCGCGGCACAGAAGATGATGAAGCAGATGAGAAACGGTGGATCCATTCCCGGGATGCCTCCGATGCCTGCTGGTATGCGTCCACCAGGAATCGCTGTAACTAAGGGCTCACAACAGAGCCCTCAGAAGAAGAAGTCGAAATCTGGAAATCCCGCTAAGCGTGCGCTGGAAAATGGCTCGATTTCTTAATTTTGAGCGTAACTGGCAAGATTAGCCACCTGTTACAGGGCCCTCTACCCCGGTAACAATCCAATCCACAGTTGGACCCCAAAGTTACGCACCCCGCTGTAACGATGTCGGCCTGACACACTTTTTAGGAGCACTACTTCTTTGTCAACAAAAATTCGCTTAATGCGCATGGGAAAAATTCGCACACCCTATTTCCGCATTGTTGTAACAGATTCACGTAAAGCACGTAACGGACTTTCAATTGAAGAAATTGGTCGCTACGTTCCAGGTCAAGAACCATCAATCATCGAAGTTAATTCAGAGCGTGCTCTCTATTGGCTCGGCGTTGGTGCACAACCATCAGAGGCAGTAGAGGCGCTTCTGAAGGTGACCGGAGATTGGCAGAAGCACAAGGGTCTTCCAGGAACTGAAGGAACACTTCGCGTTGCAGCTCCAAAGCCAGCAAAGAGCGTTGCATATGAAGCAGCTGTTAAAGCTGCTGCTGCAGAACCTGCAGAAGGTGCAACAACTTTGAAGAAGAAGGCTCAGGACAAACTAGCTGCAAAGGCTGCACCTGCACCAGTTGTGGAAGTGTCCGAGCCAGCAAAGGAGAGTGCTGTGTCCGAGGTTCCAGCTCAAGATGTGACTGCAGAAGTAAGTGCAGTAACAGAAGAGGTTCCAGTTGAAGCCGCGACAACAGAAGAAGTCGTTGTAAGCGAAGAAACACCTGCTGAGTAACCATGATTGATGAAGCTCTAGAACATCTCGTTAAGGGAATCGTTGATAATCCTGACGATGTCAATGTGAAGGAGAAGACACACCGTCGAGGAACTACTCTCGAAGTTCGTGTTAACCCTGAAGATATCGGCAAGGTAATCGGTCGTAACGGTCGTACAGCAAAGGCGCTTCGCACAGTTGTAAGCGCACTTGCTGGTCGCACCGTACGCGTCGATCTCATCGATACCGACGAGGTTCGTTAAATAGTTTTTCACCCATGAAACTAAACGTGGGCCGCATTGGTAAAGCTCACGGAATTCTTGGTGAAGCGACAATAGAAGTTCGCACCGATGAAGCTGAAGATCGCTTTGCTATCGGTGCGGTTCTTGAAACAGAAAACCACGGAAATCTCACTGTGGTTTCTGCGCGCGTTCACAATGGAATCCTTCTCTTAGGTTTTGAAGGATTCAACGATAGAAACGCAATTGAAGCGCTTAGAAATGAACTTCTTTACACAGATGTAGATATCAACGCACCTGGCATCGATGAAGATGACTATCACGTACTCCAACTCATCGGCTGTAAAGCATATTTAGTAGATGGTGATGAATTTGGCGAAGTCGCAGATGTCTTAAATTTGCCCGGTCAAGATGTTCTAGTAGTTAAAACAGATCAAGGCGAAACTCTCATTCCTTTCGTACGTCAACTAGTTCCCATCGTGGATATCTCGACGAAGAGATTGACCGTGATTCCTCCAGTAATCGAAGGGACTCTCAGATGAAAATAGATGTCATCTCAATCTTCCCTGAGTACCTTTCTCCACTTCAGCTTTCACTACTAGGCAAGGCTCAGAGCTCGGGCCTTGTCGAAATCACTGTTCATGACTTGCGAAAGCACACAAGCGACAATCACAACACGGTTGATGACACCCCCTATGGCGGAGGAGCTGGAATGGTGATGCTCCCAGAAGTGTGGGGCAAAGCGCTCGATCCTCTTATGCAAGAAGACACAGACCTCATAGTTCTCACGCCTGCCGGAAAACGGTTTAATCAAAATATGGCAGAGAGTTTTTCAAAGTCGAGACACCTAATTTTTGCGTGCGGGCGGTACGAAGGAATTGATGATCGTGTGCGTCAGCACTATTCGACGCCCGAGTACCAATCTCGAAATATTCGCGTTCATGAAGCATCAATTGGTGACTATGTTTTAGGCGGCGGAGAGGTTGCATCGATGGTGATGATTGAAGCCATCACGAGACTGATTCCAGGAGTACTTGGGAATCCAGATTCTCTCGCTGAGGAGTCACACAACGATGAGGGCTACCTTGAGTACCCCAATTTTACGAAGCCCCAAGAATGGCGCGGAATCCCAGTCCCGGAGATTCTTTTGAGTGGCAACCATGCCGAAATTGCAAAGTGGCGAAGCCAACAGGCAGAAAAGCGCGCAAAAGATAATCTATAACTCGTCAGTAACGCACTCTTGAGTTTACTGTTAGCCCATGAGTGAAGAGTCAGCACAAATCCAGGCGCGTTTAATTCGCGATCTGGAACCAGTAGTTGCTGTCGAACTCGAGCGTCATATCTCTGTTCAGAAAAATTGGTATCCACACGAATATGTCCCATGGTCTGAAGGTCGCGACTATGCAGGACCACTCAACGGTGACGCTTGGGAAGCGAAAGATTCTCGCCTATCTCCTGTCGCGCAAGATTCATTGGTTCTCAATTTACTTACTGAGGATAACTTACCGAGCTATCACACTGAGATTGCTATCTCTATGGGACGCGATGGTGCGTGGGGAAATTGGATTGAGCGTTGGACCGCGGAAGAAGCGCGACATGCAATTGTTATTCGTGATTACCTTATGGCAACTCGTGGCGTAGATCCGTACGAACTGGAAGATTTACGCATGGCGCATATGTCACTCGGATACCAAACACCCTATGAAAACGATATGTTGCACACGATTGCCTACGTTTCTTTCCAAGAGTTAGCTACAAGAATTTCACATAGAAATACTGGAAAACTTTCTGACGATCCAATAGCTGAAGGAATGATGCAACGAGTCGCACTCGATGAGAATCTGCATATGCTCTTCTACCGCAACACACTCTCTGCAGCGCTCGACATGGAACCAAATGCAGCGATGCGCGCAATCACCGATGTTGTCACCAACTTTGATATGCCTGGTGCGAATATGCCTGGTTTCGGTCGTAAAGCGGTGCAAATTGCTCTTGCTGGAATTTACGACCTACAGCAGCACCTCGATGATGTTATCGCTCCTGTTTTACGAGCATGGAACGTCTACGAACGTACTGATCTTTCAGGAGATGGATTAAAGGCACGAGATGAACTCAAAGCATTTATGGATGCGACCTATAAGGCCGCCGCTACATTTAACGATAAGCGTGAAGTGCATTTTGAGCGTCAGATTGCTCGCGGCATCTCACCAATTCGCATCACTAACTGACTCTGAAATAAGATAGGGGACATGTCCCGCACTTATTTGGTTGAAACCTACGGTTGCCAAATGAACGTGCACGATTCCGAGAGAATCGCCGGGTTGCTCGATGAAGCCGGTTACATTCCAGTAATTACTGGAGAACAAGCAGATGTAGTTGTTTTCAACACGTGCGCGGTTCGCGAAAATGCGGATAATAAACTTTATGGAAATCTCAGTTTCCTAGCTCCAATCAAGAAGAAAAATCCTGCGATGCAGATTGCAGTCGGTGGCTGCCTGGCACAAAAAGATCAATCAATAATTTTAAAGAAAGCGCCGTATGTTGACGTCGTCTTTGGTACGCACAATGTGGGCTCACTACCTGTTCTGCTGGAGAGAGCAAGAATTGAAGAAGTATCTCAGATAGAAATCCTTGAAGCTCTAGAGCATTTTCCATCAGCTCTTCCTGCACGTAGATTTTCAGCTTTTACTTCATGGGTATCAATCTCTGTTGGTTGCAATAACACCTGCACTTTTTGCATTGTTCCCACGCTGCGAGGTGTTGAAAAAGACCGGCCAGTTGCAGACATTTTGACCGAAATGCGAACCCTAGTTGATCAAGGCGTCATAGAAATTACCTTACTTGGGCAGAATGTAAATGCCTACGGAGTTGAGTTTGGCGATAGGGGAGCCTTTGCAAAATTGCTTCGCGAAGCGGGGAAAATTGATGGGTTAGAACGAGTTCGATTTATGTCTCCTCACCCTCGCGATTTCACCGACGATGTGATTGAAGTAATGGCACAAACTCCAAATGTTATGCCTCACTTACACATGCCCCTGCAATCTGGTTCTGACTCAATTTTGCAGTCCATGCGTCGTTCATACAGAACAGATAAATACTTGGGAATTCTGGAACGTGTACGAACTGCAATGCCAGAGGCAATGATTACGACAGACATAATTGTTGGTTTCCCAGGTGAGACTGAAGAAGATTTCCTTGCAACGATGGATATTGCATCACAAGCTAGATTCGCAGCCGCATACACATACAAATATTCAATTCGCCCAGGTACTCCTGCTGGAGAAATGGAGAATCAAGTTGCAGAAGATTTAGTTGGCGAGCGATATACACGTCTTCATGAGCATCAACAGAAAATTTCTCTTTCGGTAAACCAAGAATCCATCGGGGCAACACACCGTGTTTTAGTCTCAGAGATCGAAGGACGCCGCGACGAGGCTCAATCAAGAATGACTGGACGTTCAGAAGATTTCCGTTTAGTGCACTTTGGGGATCAGACCGCAGCTCGCCCTGGTGATTTTGTTGATGTAGTCATTGAGGAAGCATCGGCTCACTACTTAGTTGGTAATTCAACAGATGTGATTCGTACTCGCGGGGGAGATGCTCATGAGAGTCGCACAGCCCCGGCAAGTACAGCTCTAGGAATGCCAAAGGTTCGTACTACGTGAAGTTGATTGTAATTTGCGGAGCAACCGCAACAGGCAAGAGCGATATCGCACTTCAGATTGCACACGAAATTGACGCCGAGATTATCAATACTGATTCGATGCAACTCTATCGCGGCATGGATATAGGTACTGCAAAACTTGCAGAATCCGATCGACAGGGGATACCTCATCATCTTCTCGATGTATTACATGTTAAGCAAGATTCGACAGTTGCTTGGTATCAAGAGAGTGCTCGAGCATTGGTGACAGAGATTCATGCGCGCGGAAGGAACGCCGTTGTAGTGGGCGGCACTGGGCTCTACATTAAAGCGCTGCTCGATGATTTGAATTTTCCGGATACAGATCCTGCAGTACGTGAAAAACTGGAAGCAGAAGCTCTTGAATTCGGGGCGCAATCACTCTTTGAACGATTACAGCAATTAGACCCTGCTGCGGCTCTGGCCATTGATCAAGCAAACACTCGTCGCGTTATTAGAGCACTCGAAGTCATTGAGATTACCGGTAAACCATTTACAGCAAACCTTCCTCGTGAAGACAGCACTCAATATCCAGATGCAATGCAATTTGGATTGGTGATGGAGCGCGAACATTTGCGTGAACGAATCGATCAGCGCGTGGATTTGATGTGGGAGAAAGGCTTTGTGGCTGAAGTGGATTCGCTCATTAAAGATGGAATTTTAGAAGGTGTTACAGCTCAACGCGCTATTGGATATTCATCATTAATCGCTATGCGTGCGGGAACGATGACTGAAGACGAGGCAAAGGAAGAGACGAAGAGAGCGACGAGACAATACGCGCGCCGTCAGGAAACATGGTTTTCTCGCGATCAAAGAATCAATTGGATTTCACCGATATCAGATAGATTCGCCACCATTATGCAGAAGATAAACTCGTAGGCCTATGAGCAATCCAGTAATCGCCACCTACGGTCACGGAACTGAGAATGATTTTGTGATTCTCTTTGATCCCGACGATTCAATTGCTGTTTCACAGAGTGCGATTGCAGCCATGTGTAACCGCGCATCGGGAATTGGAGCTGATGGGTTTATCAAAATAATCAAGCATGATTCGCGGTGGTTCATGGATTATCGAAATGCCGATGGCTCTATCGCTGAAATGTGCGGTAACGGAATTCGCGTTATGGCCAAGTATTTGGTTGTGCATGGACATCAGCCCGAAGGTATTTTTGCTATCGATACTCGTGCTGGAATAAAGCATCTGCGAGTACCGCTTACCGGAGATATTTCTGTCAACATGGGTCATGTGACAGATGAGATGGAAGAGATTTCAGCAACTGTTGAAGGCACAACATGGGAAGGCCTCAACATCAACGTTGGCAATCCACATGCAGTGGTCTTCTTAGATGATTTAGAAGAACTAGGATCTTTAGAAATTGCGCCGACAGTTTCTCCGGCAAGTTCATACCCAGATGGAGTTAATGTTGAATTTGTTCAGATTCTTCCAAATCATGAAGCTCGTATGCGAGTGCACGAACGCGGAAGCGGCGAGACACGATCCTGCGGAACCGGAACCTGCGCCGTCGCGCTGGCAGCAACACTTAAGAGTGGTGAGAACCTTCCCGCGCGATGGACAATTTACCCACCGGGTGGTCGTCTCATAGTTGATATTGATGGGCACTCGAATGCGACCTTGATTGGTCCGGCCGAATTAATCCGTGAACATGACATTAGTTCGTACCTATATTCATGACAGAACCTATCTCTGAACATAAGGATCCGTACGACAAACTCTTTGAAGATTTGTTGCGGGAAAGTGCGCGCGCAGCCTCAGATTTTGACTCAGAGGAAGCAGACTGGCAAGAAAATGATCAACAGGAACTCGTCGATAGAAATGCGCTGCGAAGAGTCAAAAGTTTCTCAACAGAGCTCCAAGATATTTCAGATGCCGAGTATCGCCAGCTACAACTAGAACGTGTAGTACTCGTTGGTGTTTGGACCGAAGGTTCCGCAGAGATGGCCGAGAATTCTCTTGCGGAGTTAAAAGCTTTAGCAGAGACAGCTGGTTCAGAAGTTCTTGAAGGAATAATTCAGAGAAGAGATAAGCCAGATCCATCAACGTATATTGGCTCAGGAAAACTCATCGAACTTCGACAGATTGTTGTTGCTACTGGCGCCGATACCGTTGTGTGTGACGGCGAACTCTCACCATCACAACTTCGCACACTTGAAGAAAAACTCAAAGTAAAAGTTGTCGATCGAGTTGCGCTTATTCTGGATATTTTTGCGCAGCATGCAAAAAGTAAAGAAGGTAAAGCTCAGGTTGAGTTAGCGCAGATTGCATATTTACTTCCTAGATTGCGTGGTTGGGGTGATTCACTTTCGCGCCAGGTAGGTGGTCGCGCTGCTGGCGGTGCTGGTATCGGTGGTCGTGGACCTGGTGAAACTAAGATTGAAACTGATCGCCGTCGAATTCGAGACAAGATGGCAAAACTCCGTAAGGAGATTGCGGAGATGAAGACCTCGCGCGATACCAAACGACAGGAACGTCGAAGATTCAATATTCCATCTGTTGCAATTGCTGGGTATACAAATGCTGGAAAATCATCATTGCTCAATGCCCTCACAGGTGCTGGAGTTTTAGTTGAAAATGCGCTCTTCGCAACCCTTGATCCAACTGTGCGCAAGTGTGAAACTTCCGAAGGTCGTGTTTACACGCTCTCAGATACTGTGGGATTTGTTAGACACCTTCCGCATCAACTCATTGATGCTTTTAAATCAACACTTGAGGAAGTCTCTGAAGCAGACCTGATTGTGCATGTCGTCGATGGTTCGCACAGTGATCCATTTGAACAAATCCGTGCAGTACGTGAGGTCATTAATGAAATTGGTGGTTCGGAAATCCCTGAAATCATCGCAATCAATAAGGTGGATGTCGCTAATCCTGAACTTGTTCTTGAAATTCTGCGAAAAGAGCCCAATAGCTACGCATTCTCTGTGCGCTCAGGTTTCGGTCTCGATGGCCTTATCCATGCAATTGAGAAATCTTTACCTCATCCTCATGTGGAAATTCGCGCTGTTATTCCTTATCAGCGCGGGGATTTGGTATCTGCAATTCATGAACGGGGGGAAATACTTAGTGAAGAGCATTTAGCTACCGGAACGTCGATACATGCCTACGTTGATGGGGCTTTAGCCAAATCGATTGAGAGCGCTGTCGAAAGTGCCCCTCTAGACCGGGAATAAAGCCGACACGCCGGCGGTTGTATCGCACGGAGCATGAGGAATGCGCGATTATTCGCGCATGTACGGGGCAATCAGGCCCATAAAGAATTGTATGGAAGTGAGGTGAAATCAGTGGCAACAGATTACGACACACCCAGAAAGACCGACGAGGAGCTTCACGAGGAATCGTTAGAAGAACTCAAGGCAAAACGAGTTGATGCGCAATCGGGTCAGATAGATGTTGATGAAGCAGAAGCTGCAGAGAACCTTGAACTTCCAGGTGCTGACCTCTCAAATGAAAAACTAGCAGTGCGTGTGGTCCCAGTTCAGCTTGATGAATTTACCTGTTCACGTTGTTTCTTGATTCACCACATTACACAGCTTTCAAAAGGTGAAGGCGCAAAAGCTATCTGCAAAGAGTGCGCTTAAACTCTTCTGCTTTTTTAGAGCTTACCAACCAATAGGGCGTAGGGTCGCGATCATCAATAATCGCGATCTTTACACCGGTTGAAATCCAAAATTTGATTGCAAGAAATGCCGCTGGGTCCGCATCTCTAGTGCGAAGCAATCTCATAGCATCTCTATCGAGCACTGTTACTTCCCCACAATATTTCTTCTCAATATGCGCCTTGTCGATCACAAGTTCAGTCTCGGTAATAGAGATATGACTTCTCGCACTGAATGCGATTATGAAAATCAGAACCGTAGTAAAAATAAGCGCCGCTAGGGCACTGGCATTTCCAAGTGCAGCCCAAATTGCAACCACTAGCGATAAGAACATGAAATAGATAAAGGCGAGAACCCAGAGTGGGGGACGCATCACTTCTCTAAATTGCATAAGGTCTAGGCTATCTCCATATTCATCAAGTAGCCTTACCTCATGAGCCGGGTTGCAAGTACTACTCCACCAGAGGGCGCGGTTATTCCCGAGAGACATGCCCTCTCTCCAGCTACTGGTTCTCAGATTCCGTCTCACTTTGCACATTGTTTTGGCTGTGGGGATCTTCACCCCACCGGATTACATTTAGTCGCACACGTTGGCAATGGCGCAGACATCACTGCAGAATTTACAGTCACAGAAAATCACCAAGGCGCCCCAGGATTGGCTCATGGTGGTTTGTTGTCACTTGCATTCGATGAGGCACTCGGAAAATTGATGTGGTTATTGCGTGCACCAGCCGTAACAGCCCGTCTGGAAACTGATTTCATTAAGCCAGTACCTATCGGAACAGTTCTTCATATTTCTGCTCAAATCACTGGGCAAGTCAATCGAAAAGTTTATTCTGAAGCAGTAGGTCGCCTAGGTGGGCCAAATGGAGATATTGCAGTGCGTGCTGCTGCACTTTTCGTAATAGTTCCTATGAAACATTTCCTAGAAAATGCGCCAGCTGACTATATGGAAGCGCTACGAAAGAATCCGCATCTACTTACATTTGTCGATCCCGAATTTGATATCAATCCATGAGCTCATTTAACGTACTTATTAAACGATTAGATCCTGATCTTCCGCTGCCACAATATTCAAAAGGCGGTGATGCGGGTGCAGATATTGTCTCTCGCATAGATTTCACTCTGAAACCAGGGGAGAGAGCGCTCGTACCAACCGGAATTTCGATAGCTCTCCCTGATGGATATGTTGCACTTGTTCATCCACGTTCTGGTTTAGCAATTAAGCATGGTGTCACTATGGTCAACGCTCCCGGAACCGTGGATGCAGGATTTCGTGGCGAACTTCAATGCATCATGATTAATCACGATCCACATGAGAGTATTACATTTAAACGAGGCGATCGCATCGCCCAATTAGTTTTTCAAAAAGTAGAACGAGCAGAATTTATTGAAGTTCAAGAACTTCCAGGTTCTGGTCGCGGCGATGGTGGCTTTGGATCAACGGGGAGAGCATGAACGAAGATAGAGATAAAGTCATCGATGCCTTTGGAGGCAAAAAAGGACTCGTTGATTCTGGTATTCCATCAGTAGTTTTTCTCATTGTTTTCAATGTTATGGGTGACTTGCAGAGTGCGCTAATCGCGGCAATTTCGATTTCTGCGGTTCTGACAATCATTAGATTAATCAAACGGGACACGATTCAACATGCCATGAGCGGCTTTATTGGAATTCTGATTTGTGCATGGTTTGCCAATCGAACTGGAAATCCATCCGATCTCTACATTCCTAAACTTCTTACGAATTTGGGATATGGAACTGTGTATCTAATCGCGAATCTTGCGGGATGGCCAATTCTTGGTTTAGTACTAGGACCAATTCTTAGTGAAAATCTTCTGTGGAGAAATCATCCAGAGCGCAAAAAGGTTTATATCCAAGCTGGCTGGCTCTGGGTTGGCATGTTCTTCACCAGAATTGCGGTGCAGTATCCAATTTACCGAAGTGGAAATGTGAATCTACTAGGCACGGTAAATCTAGCGATGGGTTATCCATTGTTTCTGGCAACTGCCTATGGTTCTTGGCTAATCATTCGCCGCGTTCCAAGCGTTAAAGCTTAGGAATTAGTACCTAAGAACGAGCGATAAAACAATCTTTGATCTTATTTTCGGCTTCAGCGGATGCTACAAAAAGCAATTCATCACCGGCAACAAATAAGTCACTCGGGTTTGGGGCAATAACTCTGCCATCTCGAACAATTGCAGCTAATGATGCATCATCTGGAAGAGCAACTTCTTCCACAGTTTTTCCAATACAGATCGACGAATCAGGAAGAGTAATTTCAACAAGATTTGCTTGGCCTTTTCTAAATGAGAATAAGCGAACAACATCGCCGACGCTGACTGCTTCTTCAACGAGTGCAGAGATAATTCTTGGAGTAGATACAGCAACATCTACACCCCATGATTGATCGAAGAGCCATTCATTCTTTGGGTGATTAATTCGGGCAACAACGCGTGGAACTCCGTATTCAGTTTTTCCAAGAAGTGAAGCCACAAGATTTACTTTGTCATCTCCGGTTGCAGCGACAAGAACTTGGCAGGTATTGAGTTGAGCATTATCAAGAGATGCAATTTCACATGCATCGGCCATTAGCCATTCAGCGTCGGGTACTGAATCAATCTTGAGCGCCTTCGGATCACGATCGATAAGAAGTACTTGGTGCCCATTATCAAGAAGTTCACGAGCGATTGCTCGCCCAACATTTCCTGCACCGGCAATGGCGATTCTCATGAATTATTCCCCTGGACCTGACGTTAATACTTCTTCTGCGATAGCAAGCTTGTCATCACGAATAGTCATATGTACTAAATCGCCATCCTGAAGAACTGTATGTGGATCAGGAATCAACGCTTCACCTAGGCGCGTAAGGAATGCAACGCGAGACTCTGATGCAACTTCGAGTTCTGAAATCGGACGCCCATACCAATCAACATGTGGATGTACTTCAAGAAGTTGAACTGTTCCGGTCGCATCTCTCCATTCAGAGCGCGCTCCGCCTGGAGCAATACGGCGCAAGATTTGATCTGTCGCCCAAATAACTGTTGCAACAGTGGGAATTCCAAGACGCTGATAAATTTCTGCGCGGCCTGGGTCATAAATGCGAGCAACAACATTGGTGACACCAAAACTTTCGCGAGCAACACGAGCAGCAAGAATATTTGAGTTATCTCCATTACTTACCGCAGCAAATGCCTCTGCACCTTCAATACCAGCCTCAAGAAGTGTATCGCTATCAAAACCAACGCCTACGACCGTGCGACCTTTAAAGTCAGGTCCTAATCGACGGAACGCCTCTTTTGATTGGTCGATGATTGCCACAGAATGACCAGCTGCTTCAAGCTCGGCGGCGAGTGAGGAACCAACTCGTCCGCAACCCATGATGACTACGTGCACGGGAATAACTTACTACTGATGCGGGATATTTATCTCGACTACGCTTGGGATATGTCACCTTCCCAGAGAACGTCCCTCGAAGTTGGCGCGAAAATTAGGGTCACCATCGAAAAAATAGCCCACGGTGGCCACTTCATTGCTCGACACGAAGGTGCTGTAATTTTTGTTCGGCATGCTATTCCCGGTGAAGAAGTTCTCATCGAGATCACAAGCGTTGGATCGAGCTTTAACCGCGGCGATGTTGTTGAAATCTATGCAGAATCTAGTGACCGAGTTTCTGCACCCTGCAGATATGCCCATCGCAGCGGTTGCGGAGGATGCGATTTTCAACATATTTCAGTGCAACGTCAGCGTGATTTAAAGGGTGAAGTCATCGCCGAACAGTTTGGTCGTATCGCAAAAATGGATGTGTCAGTTGCGGTTGAAGAAGTTTCGCAGCCACTTGGATGGAGAACGCGCTGTACCGCCGTAACCAATAAAGGTGGAGCTCTTGGTTTTTACCAAGCCCGAAGCCACACGGTAATTCCTGTTGACGATTGCAGAATTCTTGCACCTGAGATGAAGTTTTCTGAACTTGCACGACTGGGCGCCAAGGGTGACCAAAGAATTGAGATTTCTATTTCCAATACGGGGGAGCGAAGCATCGCAACGGCCAATTCTCGTGATGAATCACCAATGCGATTATCGGACGGGGTAGATATAGCCCACTACACAGTGGGCGAAAAAATTTTTGAAGTTTCTCAAAAATCATTTTGGCAAAGTCATAAAGATGCGCCAGAGATACTGAGTAAGGTCGTACTCGAATTCTTAAATCCGCAGGAAGGTGATCACGTTTTAGATCTTTACGGTGGTGTCGGATTATTCACTGGCTCCATCCTTCCAAAAGTTGGAAGCTCTGGGCGAGTAGATATAGTGGAGGGAAGTAAGTCTGCAACAGCAGATGCCTCTAGAAATTTTGCTGATGACAAGAATGTCGGAATAGTTACTGCAGATGTTGCAAAGGCGATTACCCGATTTTCTAGAGCAGATCTTGTTGTACTAGATCCGCCTCGCGAAGGAGCCGGCAAGGAAGTTATTGCAGAGCTGGCACGAATTGCTCCGCGAACCATTGTGTATGTGGCGTGCGATCCTGCTGCACTGGCTAGGGATGCCGGCTATATGCGCGATGCTGGGTATGAATTAGCGCAAATCCGTGCTTTTGATCTCTTTCCAATGACACACCACATCGAATGTGTTGGCAAATTTGTGCCTCGTAAGGTATCTTGACGTCAAGATAAATTTACTGAAAGAGAAATAGCGATGAGCAAGAATTCATTAGGAACCAAGAAGAACCTCAACGTTGCAGGAAAAGATTTCGAAATCTTTGATATCTCAAACGTCGCTGGTGCATCCAATCTTCCGTTCTCTCTCAAGGTATTGCTTGAAAATCTGCTGCGAACTGAAGATGGCGCGAACATCACAGTTGACCATATAAACGCGCTTGCCCAGTGGGATCCAGCGATTGAACCAGATACAGAAATTCAATTTACTCCAGCACGTGTTGTGATGCAGGACTTTACTGGCGTCCCATGTGTTGTTGACCTAGCCACGATGCGCGAAGCAATTGTCGACCTTGGGGGAGATCCAAGCAAGGTGAATCCACTTGCCCCAGCCGAGTTAGTTATTGATCACTCTGTTATTGCCGATGTCTTTGGAACCAAAGATTCCTTTAAGAAGAACACTGATATTGAATACGAGCGCAATCGCGAGCGTTACCGCTTCCTTCGATGGGGTCAAGGAGCATTTGATGAATTCAAAGTTGTTCCGCCTGGAACCGGAATTGTCCACCAAGTTAATATCGAATATTTGGCTCGTGTAGTTATGACTAGAAATGTCAACGGTGTTCTGCGTGCTTATCCAGATACCGTTGTGGGAACAGATTCACATACAACGATGGTTAACGGGCTAGGAGTACTTGGTTGGGGCGTTGGAGGAATAGAGGCAGAGGCTGCTCTTCTGGGCCAGCCAGTATCAATGCTTATTCCACGCGTAGTTGGATTTAAGTTATCTGGCGAACTTCCTGTTGGAACAACTGCAACGGATATGGCGCTGACAATCACAGAGATGTTACGTAAGCATGGAGTTGTTGGAAAGTTTGTTGAATTCTATGGTCCTGGTGTCGTATCAGTGCCGATGGCAAATAGAACAACTATTGGAAATATGTCACCGGAATACGGATCAACATGTGCAATATTCCCAATAGATGAAGAGACTTTGCGTTATCTCAGACTTACTGGAAGAAGTGATGAACAAGTTGCTCTTGTGGAGCACTATGCCAAAGCTCAAGGAATGTGGCATGACCCATCTAAGACACCACGTTTTTCTGAGCATATCGAATTAGATCTTTCGACAGTGGTCTCCTCTATTGCAGGACCAAAACGTCCGCAAGATCGCATCTCTCTCACTGCATCCAAATCATCATTCGAAAAGGTACTTCCAACATATTTCTCGGATAAGACTGGCAAGGATTCATATCCAGTCAATGTTGGCGCTAAGGCAACTACAATCAAGAACGGCGATGTCGTAATTGCTTCGATAACGTCATGCACAAATACGTCTAATCCTTCGGTGATGATAGGCGCGGCTCTGCTTGCAAAGAAGGCCGTTGAGAAGGGTCTGACATCCAAACCATGGGTCAAGACCACTCTGGCCCCGGGATCAAAAGTTGTTACCGATTACTACGATCGTGCAAACCTAACTCAATACATGGAAGCACTTGGATTCAACCTCGTTGGTTATGGGTGTGTGACCTGTATTGGAAACTCAGGTCCACTGCCGGTCGAAATCAGCAAGGCAGTTAATGCTAACGATTTGGCAGTAACAGCGGTTCTTTCTGGAAATAGAAACTTCGAAGGAAGAATCAGTCCAGATGTGAAGATGAATTACTTGGCATCACCTCCGCTAGTTGTGGCATACGCGCTTGCCGGAACCATGAACCATGACTTTGAAAAAGATTCACTTGGAAATGATAAAAATGGTAACCCAGTTCTGCTGAAAGATATTTGGCCATCAGCACAAGAAATTCAGAGCGTCATTGATTCCTCAATCTCCTCTGAAATGTTTAAGAAAGATTATGCATCGGTCTTCGACGGAGATCATCGCTGGAAATCACTCGATACTCCAACAGGAAAGACTTTTGAGTGGGATCCTAAATCCACGTATGTTCGTAAGCCCCCTTATTTTGATGGCATGCCTGCAGAACCTAAGCCGGTAACAGATATTGCAGGAGCTCGAGTCCTCGCGATTCTTGGTGACTCTGTAACAACAGATCACATCTCACCAGCTGGAAATATCAAGGCAGATTCACCAGCAGGAAAGTATTTAGAGGAACACGGAGTAGATCGTAAGGACTTCAACTCATACGGATCGCGTCGCGGTAATCACGAGGTAATGATTCGTGGAACATTCGCAAATATTCGTCTGAAGAATTTGTTACTCGATGGAGTAGAAGGTGGTTTCACACGTAACTTCTTAGATAACGGCAACCAAGCAACTATTTACGATGCATCAGTTGCATACCAAGCAGCGGGAGTTGGTCTGGTAATTCTTGCTGGCAAAGAGTACGGATCTGGTTCTTCACGAGATTGGGCAGCTAAAGGAACCGCTCTGCTTGGCGTACGGGCAGTTATTGCAGAAAGTTTTGAACGTATTCACCGTTCTAATTTAATTGGTATGGGAGTTCTTCCTCTTCAATTTGCGAACGGCGAAAGCGCACTGTCACTTGGTATTAAGGGCGATGAGATCTTCACAATTTCTGGAGTGACAGCCCTCAATAATGGAGAGATTCCCGGCGAGGTGACCGTGACGGCCGGAGATAAAACCTTTACCGCCAAGGTTCGCATTGATACTCCAGGCGAGGCCGATTACTACCGCCATGGTGGAATTATGCAGTATGTGCTGCGCCAACTTCGTGGCTAATCTAGACTGAGCGGATGCTTGAATCGATAAAGGGTCCCTCAGATCTGCGTGGGCTCTCATATGAGCAACTCTCAGAGTTGAGCTCCGAGATTCGACAGTTTCTTATAACCAAAGTCTCAAAAACTGGCGGGCATCTAGGACCAAACCTAGGCGTCGTTGAACTCACTATCGCGATTCATCGCACATTTGATTCGCCCAAAGATGTTGTTCTCTTTGATACAGGACATCAATCCTATGTTCACAAAATAGTTACTGGCCGTGCTGATCAATTTGATGGCTTACGACAACGCGGTGGAATCGCCGGATATCCAAACCGTGGCGAAAGCGAACATGATGTTATCGAAAACTCTCATGCATCAACAGCGCTCTCGTGGGCAGATGGAATTTCACGTGGATTTTCACTTACCGAGCAGAGTGATCGGCACGTTGTTGTAGTTGTAGGAGATGGCGCTCTGACTGGCGGAATGTCGTGGGAAGCGCTCAACAACATTGCTGCTGCGAACGATAGAAATCTTGTAATTGTTGTCAACGATAATGAACGATCTTATTCACCAACTATCGGTGGACTTGCAACATATCTTTCAACACTGCGAGTTACACGTGGGTATGAAAGATTCCTTGATTGGGGCAAAGAACTTCTGGCTAATACTCCTGTAGTCGGAACACCGATTTACGAAACTTTGCATGGAATGAAGAAAGGCATCAAGGACATTGTCGCCCCTCAGGGTATGTTTGAAGATTTAGGATTGAAGTATGTCGGACCAATTGATGGTCACGACATTGCAGCCATGGAACGCGCTCTCGAGCAAGCGAAAGAGTTTGGCGAACCCGTGCTAGTGCATGTAATAACCGAAAAAGGTAAGGGACATCTACCTGCTATCGAAGATGAGGCCGAAAAGTTTCACGCTGTCGGAATCGTTGATCCTGAAACGGGTACTCCGCTTGGCAAATCTTCAATAAGTTGGACCAATGTGTTCTCTGACGAGCTCTTAGCACTTGGAAAAGAACGTAAAGATATAGTCGCAGTTACAGCAGCAATGCTTGGACCCACAGGACTAGATAAATTTCAAGAAGCATTTCCAGAGCGCACAATCGATGTCGGCATTGCAGAACAACATGCGGTTACAAGCGCTGCCGGCCTAGCATTTACGGGGCTACATCCAGTGATTGCTGTGTACTCAACATTTTTAAATCGTGCATTTGATCAACTTCTTTTGGATGTTGCTTTGCATAAGGCAGGCGTAACTTTTGTTCTAGATCGTGCGGGCATTACAGGTGATGACGGTCCTTCTCATCACGGTATTTGGGATTTGGCTGTTACAGGAATAGTTCCCTCTATGCGCGTTGCAGCTCCTCGCGATGCCGCTCGTTTGCGCGAAACTCTTCGTGAAGCAGTAGATGTTAGCGATGCACCAACAGCGATTCGTTTTCCCAAAGGCGCCGTACAAGGTGACATTCCTGCATTTGAACGCAGAGATGGTGTCGATGTTCTGTATCGCGGTGAAAGTGCCGACGTTCTGCTTGTCAGTATTGGCTCAATGGCGGCGATTGCAGTTGAAGCAGCCTCTCAGGCCTACCGTGAAGGCGTTGGCGTGACAGTGATCGATCCTCGCTGGGTCAAGCCGCTACCGGATTCACTTATCGCCATGGCGCGTCGCTATAAGAGTGTTGTGGTTTTAGAAGATGGAATTAAGCACGGTGGTATTGCAAGCTCTATGTCAGAACTCTTCCGTGATGCAGGAGTCAACGTCGCAATTCATAGTATTGGTATCCCGCTTGAGTTTATTGAACACTCAAAGCGCTCTGAAATACTTGAAGATTTAGGAATTACTGCACAGAAAATTTCACGCGATATTGTCGAGTGGAACTCTACTGTGGAAGAGATGCAATTCCCGGAGCATGAAAACGCTGACCGCAAACAGACTCGCTAATTCCTTCGCGATCTAAGAACGGCAATATTCCACCTAAGTGCATTGGCCATCCGGCTCCCATCAGCATGCAGAGATCGATTTCTGCAGGTGTAGATACGACGCCCTCATCGAGCATCATGCGAGCTTCTTCAGCTAGCGCTTTCAAGGCTCTTTCACGTACTTGTTCGACAGTAGATGGAGTTGTTCCTTTATGAATCAGAGCTACCGCTGCTGGATTCGCGCTATAAGTTCCATCGTCATTGCGAATGTAGAAAGTTTTTACGCCTTGCTTCACCATAGCTTGCATCGTAGGGGAGATGCGATAACGAGGACCAAGGTTTGCATTCAAGGTCTCAGAAACATGCAGAGCAACGCCAGGTCCAACAAGACCAAGTAACTCAAATGGAGACATTGGGAAACCAATACTGCGCATTGCATTATCAGCAACTTGTGGATCTGTACCCTCATCGACTGCGTCAGTAATTTCACCCATGAAGCGAGTTAGCAAGCGATTAACGACGAAGCCAGGTGCATCTTTACAGATGATCATGGTCTTCTTAAGTTCTTTTCCAATATTAACAGCCGTTGCAGTTGTTGCATCATCTGTCTTTGATGTTCGCGCTACTTCTAGAAGCGGCATAACCGCAACAGGATTAAAAAAGTGGAATCCGACCACTCGCTCTGGATGCTCTAGTCCATCGCTCATTTTCTCCACAGATAGCGACGAGGTATTGGTAGCCAATACACACTCTGGCCCAACAATTTTTTCAAGTTTCTTAAAGAGCTCTTGTTTTAAGGAGAGTTCTTCAAAAATAGCCTCAATTACAAAGTCGCAACCGGCAAAGACGCTCTGGTCACTAGAGCCACTTATCAAGAGAGCAAGACGAGCCGCAGACTCTGCGCTCATGCGCTTTTTTTCTACAAGTTTGTTGAGTTCATTCTTTACCCAAGCAACGCCTTTATCGGCACGTTCCTGATCAATATCTGTCATGACTACGGGGCATTTGAGATTGCGCAGGAGAAGTAGTGCTAACTGCGAAGCCATCAGGCCTGCGCCAACTACGCCTACTCGAGCAACCTTTCGCCCAAGTGCTGGCTTTGGTGCACCCTCAACTTTCTTACGCTTCTTTTGAATGACGTTAAATGCATAGAGTGATGCTCGAAGTGGATCTGTCATTGTGAGGTCCGCTAGTGCTGCATCCTCTGCATCAAATCCCTGTCCACGCGAATTACTCTTCGCCGCAGCAATGAGTTCAAGTGCCTTCATGGGAGATGCGATTTCAGCCCCACCATATTTTTTGAGTGCAGCTGCACGCCCTGCAGCGAGTGCAGCATCCCATGCGGGATCTGCAGAATAATCCTTACGTTCAATCTTCGTAGAACCACTTAAAACAGCAGCTACAAAGGCAACTGATTTTTCTAAGAAGTCAGCGGGTTCAAAGACAGCATCAACAACGCCAAGACCTAGAGCATCTTTGGCTTTCATCATCGTGTTGTTGTTAAGTGAATTTCCAATGATTACTTGAACTGCGCGTTCTGGCCCAATGAGTTTCGGCAAAATGGTGGCACCACCCCAACCAGGAATGAGTCCAAGGAAAACTTCGGGAAGAGCGGTAAAGGCAGTAGATGCCAAAGTTCGGTAATTGCAATGCAGGCCAATTTCCAAACCGCCACCAAGTGCCAGACCATTGATGAATGCAAATGAGGGAGTTCCAGATTCATCTAAGCGACGAAAAACATCGTGACCTAATTTTCCAATTGCAACTGCTTGATCTCGCTTCTTCAAGAAACCTAGCGCAGATAAATCAGCGCCAGCTGCAAAGATGAATGGCTTACCGGTTACTGCAATAGCGGCTGGCTTGCGGGAGAGTGCATCTGTAATTGCAGCATCGAGTTCTAGCAATGATTGCGCGCCCAAAGTGTTTGGTCGGGTGTGATCAAGGCCGTTATCTAGAGTGATAAGAACTAGATTTCCGGTAAATCCAAATGGAGTTAAATCCACATCGCGCACAAGAGCATGAGTGATGACTTCTTCTGGTGCACCTTCAGGAAGCGTGATTGCTGTAGCCATTATTTTGAGCCTCCCGTGCTACCGGAACCATTAAAATGTGGGTTCTCCCAAATAACAGTTCCGCCCATACCTAATCCGATGCACATAGTTGTGATGCCATAGCGAACATCTTTCTTCTCTTCAAATGTGCGAGCCAGGTTGAGCATCAGTCTCACACCAGAGGATGCAAGGGGATGGCCAACAGCGATAGCGCCACCGTATGGATTCACACGCGGATCATCATCTGCAATACCGAAGTGATCTAAGAATGCTAAAACTTGAACCGCAAATGCTTCATTGACTTCGAAGGCACCGATATCTTCTATTTTTAGACCAGCTTTGCCCAGCGCTTTTATCGTTGCAGGGACAGGTCCATAACCCATAACCTCTGGTTCAACACCTGCAAATGCAAAAGTGACAAGACGCGCTTTAATGCTGAGCCCGAGTTCTTTCGCTTTATCTTCACTAGCAAGCAGTGCTGCAGTCGCTCCATCATTGAGCCCTGAAGAATTCCCCGCAGTAACTCGACCAGCGGGGCGGAATGGAGTTTTCAGTCCAGCCAAACCTTCCATAGTTGTTGTTGGACGTGGTGATTCATCAACTGTTGCGATGCCCCAACCAAGTTCTGCATTACGCGCAGCAGTAGGTATAAGATCTCTCTGAATTTTTCCATCAGCATAAGCTTTCGCTGTTTTCATCTGTGAGTTATATGCAAATTTATCGGCACGTTCTTTTGTGAGTTGTGGGTATCGGTCGTGCAGTCTCTCTGCGGTAGCTCCCATTGCAAGTGCATCTTGCTCAACTAACTTCTCCGCTAAATAGCGTGGATTGGGATCCATGAGTTCGCCCATCGGATGGTTTCCCATATGTTCTACTCCGCCAGCAATTGCTATATCAATAGCACCTATTGCAATAGCACCTGCGATTGTTGTTGTTGCGGTAAGAGCGCCAGCACACCAGCGATCGATTGAATATCCTGGAACAGTTTTTGGAAGTCCTGCGAGTAGGGTTGCACTTCTGCCAATGTTCATACCTTGGTCACCAGTTTGTGTGGCAGCAGCGATTGCAACATCATCGATATCTGCAGGGGAGACCAGAGGGTTTCGCTCTAAGAGCCCACGCATCGCGCGAACCATCAGATCATCTGCGCGAGTTCCGGAGTACATGCTTCCGGCTTTTCCAAATGGAGTACGAACAGCGTCAACGAGAACAACGTTACGAATCTGGGCGGACATAGAACTTCCTTTGGCTGGTGAGTGTGCCTACTCAATATGTCTGTAGGTTACTCGCCAGTAGAACAAAGCGCTACAAGCAAAGGAAAGTCAACGCTTACGCGTGAGTGGCAACGTTTACAGGCTTCGCAGTCTTAGCAGGCTTGAGGTATGCGCTCAAGGTAAAGCCCACAAATGTGAGCCAGCCGAAGAGCTGTAACCATGACGTTGTCGTGTCAAAGCCAACCATGCCGGCGAGAAGGCCAGCGATAAATGACTCCTTTGGCATCCATGAGGTGATGTCCCAAACAAATGCCTCTGTCCCTGGCAGCAGGCCGAATTCTTGGAATTCATGAATGCCGTAAGAGAGAACGCCGGCTGCGATGATGATGAGAGCAACGCCGGAGTATGTGAAGAATTTTCCAAGATCAATTTTGATCGCACTCTTGTAAATTCCGATTCCAAGAGCAACAGCAAGGCCTAGCCCAAGAATCAAACCAAGAGTTGCTGTTGACACTGCGCCAACTGTTTTGAAATTTGTATAGAGGAATAATGAGGTTTCCAGACCTTCGCGAGCAACAGCAAAAAATGCAGCCAGGGCAAGGGCTACAGGGCCTGCCATAAGAGCTGACTCCGCTTTGGTGTGAAGTTCTGCGCGAAGTCCGCGGGCAGTGCGCTTCATCCAGAAGATCATCCATGTTACGAAACCAACTGCAATAAATGATGTTGTACCCGCGAAGAGTTCTTCACCTCGAGGAGAGAGTTCAGTTGATGTGTAAGAAAGGAAAGCTCCGAAACCGAGGCTGGCAACGACGGCGATAAATACACCGGTCCAGAGCGCTCGCAATTGGTGTCTACGATCAGTCTTGACCAAGTAGGCAACAAGGATTCCGACAATGAGAGAAGCTTCTAGCCCTTCGCGAAGGGCGATGATGAATGTGCTAGTCATGAAAGAGAGCGTAATTCAGGTCAATTAATTACGCAACTCCAATGTTGCGTAATTCATCACTCTTCGGCGGGCAGCTCAGCGATCTCAGGCAGCTCAAGCGGCTCCGTCTCCAGAAGGGCTGATTCAAGTATTGGGGCAGCAATTGCAGCCTGCCAGCGACGAGCCCCAAGCGCGATAAGGGTCTTTTCAACTCCTGAGCCATCTTCTGGTGGTGCCCAACAGATGCGACGGACGAGTTCAGGGCTAATCAGGTTCTCTAGCGGGATAGAGAGCTCCTGCGCTCGCTCGGATAATGTAAAACGAGCATGAGAAAGAGGGGCGTACTTCTCAGGGAACTTATCTCTCCAAATTTTAATGGCAGGCAGAGCATCACTTTTCATGCGGACTTCAGGTAATTGATCATCGGGCAAGGCCAAGGCCATGGCGATCGTTGAAATCCAGAGCTCGGAGTTTTCTAACCAGCGCGCTCGCATACCAAGAGGCCTGATTATCTTTTCAAGATGTTTGCGATTGAGGATTGGAGTTGTCTCACTTGCAGTTGCGAGTTCGCTAATTGCAAAGTCAGATAACAATCTACCGGGGGCGATGTCTAACTCTCGAGCTATCTCATTTCGTGCTTGCCATAACTGCCGAACAACAGCTAACTGCGAACGTTTCTTAATCTTATGCATCCCAGAAGTTCTGCGCCACGGATCAACTCGAGGTGGGGATGGAGGAGCCGCAATGATGGCGGCAAAATCTTCTTCCGCCCAACTCCATTTGCTGGAAGCACGCAGAAGTTCTTCCACTTTATCTCGAAGTTCAATTAAGAGTTCCACATCTAGCGCCGCATAGTTCAGCCACTCTGCAGGCAATGGTCGAGTAGACCAGTCTGCTGCAGAATGCTCCTTGGCAAGTGATACTCCCATTAATGATTCAAGGAGAGCACCGAGTCCAACTCGGGGAAGTCCGGCAATTCGTCCGCCGAGTTCTGTGTCGAAAAGTATTTGTGGATTGATTCCAAGTTCACGCAGGCACGGCAAATCTTGTGTACTTGCATGCAAAATAACTTCTTGAGTACTAATCAAGTGGTTTAGACGAGTAAAACATGGGTGCCCTGGGCCAAATGGAATCGGATCGATGAGATGAAGTCCACCACCAGTGCGTTTAATCTGAATCAAGTAAGCACGAGCACTGTATTTAAAGCCAGATGCTCGTTCGGCATCAAATGCATATGGTCCTGATCCGCTTTCTAATTGATCTAGAGCTTTGTTAAATGCATCTTCAGTATCGACGACATCTGGAACTCCGAGCTCAGGACGCAGGAGTGGAATTGGCTGGGGAAGTTCCTCTTCAACCACGGCGTCGTGCAAAACCGATAGTGGCTACACCATCTGGAAGTGGCGGCAATCCTGAGACCTCAGTCATGAGATTGCACCAAGCTTGAACATGTAAAAACATATCTTCAACAGAATTAATTATGGGAGTCCAGGATGCACGAATCTCAATTTCAGAATCATCATTGCGTGGTGATAATTTTCCAAATGAAGCACTGGATACTCGCGTGACGGTGCCACTTGAAGCGTTAAATTGTGCACCAGTTGCATTGAGTGAATCCAACAACCAATTCCAACCGACTTCAGGTAACAGTGGATCTTCTTGCATTTCACTTTCGACATCGGCTCGCATGAAAGTAACGCATCGATAGTCACCTTCCCACGTATCTTGTCCACCAGGCTCATGTAAAAGCACGAATCTTCCTGATGCTATTTCTTCTTCAGCGTCCGCTAGCAGACCATTGGAAATATCTGCTGTGAATGCAAATGAGTGAGCAGCCAATTTTTGCGGAGCAGGAACTTCCTCAAGAATAATCTCAGGGCGAGGGGTAAAGGTGCGAAGAAGTTCAATCATTTCGCTAAAAGAAAGAGTTGACTTCACTGGTTGATTCTAAAGTTTAAGTCGTGGTTTAGGCGGGAGGCTAAGCGGATTCACGGGTAGAGTCTGCGCTTATGGCAAGCGCATTGGCACTTTTATCGAGTCTTCTCTGGGGAAGTGCCGATTATGCAGGCGGAATTCTCAGTAAGAAGTTTCCTGCAATCGCTGTACTTGCAGTCAGCCAAGCAATTGGATTTCTCACAGGTGCAAGCCTTGTTCTCATTAGCGGCGCCTGGCATGCAGAGGCTTTTGGAAGCAGTGGATATTTCTTTCCCGGAGTTATTGCAGGCATTTCTGGATTCCTAGGTTTGATTTCGTTGTATGCCGGATTATCAACTGGGCGCATGGGTGTTGTCTCGCCAATAAGTGCATTGAGCGCATTGATCCCGTTGTCGTACGCCTTGATTGTTAAAGGTGACGATCTCTCATTGATTCTCTCGGTTGGAGTTGTCTTTGCCATGTTGGGCGGATTTCTCGCAAGTGGTCCGGAAGTTTCACAGGGTTTGCCACTTAAACCGGTCTTGTTGGCACTGAGTGCGGCATTCTTCTTCGGAGTCGCACTCGTATGCATGGCGATGGGATCTGAAAGCAGCGCTCTTATGACAATGACAACAATGCGAACCACTACTTTGTTAATTGGTATCGCGCTTTTCATAAAATTCAGAAACATTGGTGGGTTGGGAAAAAGTCAGATACCAGTTTTAGTCTTTATTGGGGTTGCAGATTTTGCGGCTAATTTATTATTGGGAGTTGCTACGACAAAGGGTTTGGTCTCATTAGCAATGGTCTTAGGCGCTCTTTATCCGATCGCTACCGCAGTTCTTGCTTACATATTTCTTAATGAAAGACTGCATCGAGTGCAGTACTTTGGAATCGTCTTTGCCGTCGTTGGTGTCTCACTCATTTCAGCATTTTAATCAGGACCAAAGAATCTATCTTTTCGCTGAAATCATCCGAGTTCCATCTGAGATCTTCTCGGTCATTGAACTAAAGTGATTGAGAAGTTCTTGGATATCAATTTTATCTGCGCCATCTATTGATTCGGTAATGCTCAGTTCAAGTTCATCGATTCTGCCTTGCGCTATAAGTTCATTGATGATTGAAATCCCGGCTTCTATGTGTACAACTGGACCGAACATTGCTATTGCTTTATCTACAGCTTGGCTGGGGGAAAGATTCCAGCAGTACGCCAAACGATTGCCCGCTAAAGGATTAAATAAACTGCGAGAGAGAACTACAACAGGTACAGGAGTTCTTTGGTAGGGCTCATTTCGCGCAGTATTTCCTCCGATGATGATGCAATCGGCTGAACGGCGTCTTTGTAAAAATTGAGAACGGTCAATTGCGCTGGTAATTCCGCCCGAATTGCCGTTTCTCGATGTTGATCCATCGGCTCCGACGACCAGGGTTGCAATGACGGGCATATGCGCAGAATATTGTTTATCTCACTCAATTATCAGCGTATTTGCTCCTTTCACATTGAAAAACTGCGTGTCGGGGCGTTAGCCTTAAAACATGAGAAACCAGATAAAGCTCCTTGCTTTGACAGTTTCGTTCACCGTTTTCATCTCCCTCGTTGGACAGCCCGTATCGCAAGCGGCTCAGACGTTAGCCCAGGTACAGGCACAGGTCATTCGACTTGAAGAAGAGGCGACTTCTGCAGCCGAAGGTGCGCAAGAAGCAAAAGTGAAATTAGCCGCACTTACCAGAAGTCTGGAAGGAATTCAGGCGCGAGCTGCAATACAAGGAAAGACAGTTGATGCGATATCAAAAACTCTTGGAGTTATCGCAATAAATCAATACAAGTCTGGAACGCTCAGCGAAAGCCTCGAATTGCTTTTCTCATCTGACCCATCGCTATATCTCTCATCGGCCGGATCACTTGATGCCATTACACGTCAAAAAGGAATTCAACTCCGTAAATTTCAATCCGCAGAACAGCAGTTAAAAGCGACCTCGCTAACAGTCAGCGACCGACTTGCCCAAGTTAAGGCTCTCCAGAAAAGACTTGCCGAACGTAGCGCGGTCGCAACAAAAAAATTGGCTCAAGCCGAATCTCTACTCGCTAAGTTAAAGAAGGAAGATAGAGAGCGTTTAGCGCGATTGGCTCAAGAGCGAGAAGATGCTGATCAAGCTTCATCCTTGGCTGCTGCAAAGGGACTCACCGGCGTTTCTGGGCGAGCGGGTACAGCTCTTAAGTTTGCTCTTAAGCAAATTGGTGATCGATATGTTTTCGGCGCCGATGGAATGATCTACTGGGATTGCTCAGGGCTCACGATGCGTGCTTATCAGACCGCTGGAGTCTCTCTCCCTCATTCGTCAGCTGCTCAATCTCGAATGGGAAAAAGAATTCCATTCAGCCAGAAAAAACCTGGCGACTTACTCTTCTTCGGTCGTCCGGTTTCACATGTTGGAATTTATTTAGGTGGAGGCAAGATGGTGCACGCACCTCGTTCTGGATCTAGAGTGAAAATTGCTCCACCAAATATGGGACGCAAGCCATTGGTTGCCGTTCGCCGGTTCTAACTGATGGAGAAAATACTCTGCATTACCAATGATTTTGGACCTCGTGCAGGCGGTATAGAAAGTTTTGTTATAGGCCTGATTGAAAGATTTCCCAAGCATTCTGTAATTGTCTATACATCTTCACAAGATGGTTCTGAGGCTTTCGATGGAGCTTGGAATCGTAACTTTGGAGTTGAAGTAATTCGAGATAAATCGAAAGTACTTCTTCCTAGTTTTCGCGTAGGTCGCAATGTACGAAAAATTGTGTTTGAGAGAAAAATTGAGAGCGTATTCTTTGGAGCAGCAGCTCCTTTGGGACTTCTTTCTCAAGGGTTGCGCAAAGCAGGCACACGCCGAATCGTCGCACTCACACATGGACATGAAGTGTGGTGGGCAAAAGTTTGGCCATTTCGGATTGCGCTCAAGCGAATTGGCGCGGGCGTAGATTATCTGACGTACTTGGGCCCATTCACGAAAGATCAGATTTCACGTGCACTCAGGGAATCGGATCGCACGAAACTTATTCATATCGCACCTGGTATCGACACGGACCATTTCTCACCTCAGGATTCTACGAACAATCTTCGTGCTTCACTTGGGTTAACTGATAAGAAAGTAATCGTTAGCGTAGGCAGGTTAGTTCATCGCAAAGGCCAAGATATTTTGATTGAAGCACTACCTCAAATCGCACGCGAGGTGCCGAATGTTCATCTTCTCTTTATTGGTGAGGGTCCATATCGAAATGAACTGGACAACCGCATTAATAAATTGGGTTTGTCTGATCGAGTAACTTTTATTGGACGAGTGCAGTTTGCAGAGCTACCAAGATATTTCTGCGCCGGAGATATCTTTGCCATGCCATCTCGTTCTCGGCTTGGTGGGCTTGAAGTTGAAGGGTTAGGCATTGTTTATCTAGAAGCTAGCGCGTGTGGCCTTGCGGTAATTGGTGGAATATCTGGGGGAGCACCTGATGCGGTTCTTCAAGGGCAAACAGGTTTTTCTGTTGATGGAACTTCCGCCACTGATGTTGCATCTTCTGCGATCAACTTGTTGAGCAATCAAGTTCTCTCACAGCATCTAGGTGAAAACGGAAGACGCTGGGTAGTAGAGCAGTGGCGTTGGGAAATCTGGGCCGCAAAGTTTCTAGAACTC
Source organism: Actinomycetota bacterium (assembly GCA_026392935.1). Taxonomy (GTDB): domain Bacteria; phylum Actinomycetota; class Actinomycetes; order Nanopelagicales; family Nanopelagicaceae; genus Planktophila. The sequence continues at coordinate 51,601 of JAPLBE010000011.1, forward strand.
TTTAAGTGATTCCTGAAACTCGAGCTTTTTCAATTGCTTGAACTCGGTTGTTTACGTGTAGTTTTCTATATACAGATGAGAGATGTGTTTTCAGCGTTGCCTCACTGATAAATAGTGAGGACGCTAATTCCTTAAGTGGTTCACCACGATAGAGTTGAGTAAGAATTTGCAGCTCGCGTTGCGATAATCCAAATGTGCGCTCTTTGGTTTCGAGTTTATGATTGAGATCTTTTGCGGAGAATTTTTCGGGTGAAAGTAATGCGAATTCAAGCGCCGACTTCAACTCTGACAGAGGTGCAGACTTATTGAGGAATGCGCTGGCCCCCGCCTTCATGGCTCCAATGACAAATTCATTACTCTCGTTGAAACTGAGGACCACTATTGCGAGGGTTTTTGAAATTGTTCGCGCCCAAGAAACTATCTCAAGCCCATTTCCATCTGGAAGATTTATATCAACAATCATTGCATCAGGATCTATTTTCGCAGTTTGTGCAAGGGCTTCGGATTTACTTCCCGCCTCGAAGATTTCATAAATCTCGTAGCTTTCTAGCGCTGATCGGATTCCTTGGCGAACAACTGCATGGTCATCAATAATCAGAACACGTTTGATTGTGTTCACAGAAGGATGGTTATTTTTGTTCCGAACTTATTGTCCATGGCAAAGCTTCCGGACAAGTTCTCAATTCTCTCTTTGACGCCAGCTAAACCCCAATGCCCGTCTTTCATAACAGCTCCTCCGGTGCCATCATCTGAGATTTCGAGGCACGTTTTATTGTTGAGCATGTACGTCTTTATGACTATGTGGGTAGCCCTAGAGTGCGCCTGGATGTTACGTAGGATTTCAGTAACAATGGCTGAAAGCTCAGAAGAATCTGATGACGAAATCACCAGATCTGCAACATCAAAGGTGCACTCGATTGTGGGACAGATTTGCAGGACTAATTTTTTGAGTGAATCCTGAGTGAAGTGCTCATCGGTGTCTCTGAGTTTCAGGATTTCATTTCGCACCTTTGAGATTAACTCATCAATCTGAAATCGCGAACCTCTAAGCCCTTCGCGTACTGGCTGCGAAATTACAGAGTCAGCAAGGAGCACATCAATTGAATATCCGAGTGCTACAAGGTCCTGAGCAATACCATCGTGTAACTCCCGAGCAATTGATAAACGCTCGGGAGTGCGATCATCCACTAATTACTTAGCAAAAAGTGCTGTGATTTCGGCAGCATATTGCTCTCCGATCACGTGACGCTTGAGTGATAACTTCGCAGTGAGTTGCCCACCAGCGATGGTGAAATCTGTAGGCAAAATCGAAAACTTTCGAATTGATTCTGCTTTTGAGACTGCTTTATTTGCTTCATCTACAGCCGTTTGAATCACTGCAATTAAATCTGGATCATTGCGAAGAGTTTCTAGAGTAGCTCCGGCCTTGTTGTTTGCTGCAATCCAGCCCTTCAGCATGTCTTGGTCAATAGTTATGAGCGAGGCAATAAATGGTTGATTATCTCCAACAACCATGCACTGGCTGACGAGCGGATGGGCACGAAGACGGTCTTCAAGTACTGCTGGTGCTACGTTCTTTCCACCTGCGGTAACAATGAGTTCCTTCTTGCGGCCAGTGATGTACAAGAAACCTTCATCATCAAGTCGACCGAGGTCTCCGGTTCTAAACCACTTTCCATCGAATACTTCTTGGTTCGCTGCATCGTTCTGCCAATAACCGCGCATCACAATAGGACCACTAATGAGTACTTCACCATCTTCTGCAATTTTGATTGCGTTGCCCGGAATTGGCCTTCCAACTGATCCCACACGCAATGCATTTGAGAGGTTGAGTGTTGCACCAGCAGTAGTTTCGGTAAGTCCGTAACCTTCAAGAATCGTAATTCCTGCACCTCGATAGAAATGTCCTAAGCGAACTCCAAGAGGCGCTCCTCCTGAGATCGCAGCTTCAACTGCACCACCCATGGCAGCGCGAATCTTTGAGAATACGAGTTTGTCGAAGAGTGCGTGCTTAAGAGTGAGAAGTGGATTAAATCCGCGCTTATCTTGAGCTTCGCTATACGCGATTGCAACCTCAGCGGCTTTTCTAAAGATTTTTCCTTTTCCTGCCGCTTCAGCCTTTGCTTCTGCACCGTTGTAAATCTTTTCAAAGATGCGAGGCACAGCAAGAACGAATGTTGGCTTAAATGATGCAAGGTCTGGTTGCAAGCGCCCAACGGGATCGCTGCAATGCGCAAGATGAAGCCCTGCGCGAATTGCGCCAATTTGAACCATGCGGCCGAAAACGTGAGCCACGGGCAAGAATAGAAGTGTTGAGCCTCCTGGCTTAAGAAACAGGTCGCTGGCACCTTCTACAACATTTCCACACTCTGATAGGAAGTTTGAGTGAGTGAGCTGAACGCCTTTCGGACGGCCAGTTGTACCCGAAGTATAAATAAGGGTTGCAAGACTTGATGGCACAATTGCATTTCTACGACGTTCAATCTCTTCATCGGAGATGTTTGAACCAGCATGCCGAAGTGTTGCCAAAACATCCTCTGTCATTACCCATACGTGCTTTGTGTGGCTCGGTAAAACTGAATTAACTAATTCTTTATGTGTTGGTGTTTCTACAATTAATCCAACAGCGCCTGAATCGTTGAGAATCCAATCCACTTGTTCCGCAGAAGATGTTTCATAAATAGGAACAACGCATCCACCGGCGTACCAAATGGCAAAATCAAGAATCGTCCATTCGTAGCGAGTGCGAGCCATGATTGCGACTCGATCTCCGATTTGGATTCCAGCGGCGACTAGGCCTTTTGCAGTCGCACGAACTTCCTCATCGACTTCACGCGCAGTTACGGGCTGCCATCCGTCGCCGAGTGGGCGCGACATTGTGACGCGATCTGGTTCGAGCGAAGCTCGCTCTGCAACAAGATTTGTGAGGTTACCGGCGGTTGCAGTTTCTACAATGGCGGGGGTGGAGATTTCATTCATGACCCTAACGCTATATGGACAGGCCCAGAAAAGGGAAGATTATTTGTGAGGAATTGGTAACCTTCCACCATGTCCCAGAAAAGTAGTTCAACCGTTCTTATTGACGCCCCACTTTCAGAAGTTCAGGAGGCGCTCTTCTCCGTTGGGGCATACCCAGAATGGCTTTCTTCAATTAAGAAAGCTGAGGTTCTCGAGTCTGATGGCGTGGGGCAGGTGCTCAAAGCGAAACTCTCCATCGATGCTGGAATGATGAAAGATCGTGTCACTCTCGATTACGACTGGAGCGGGGCGCCTGCACTCTTAAGTTTTTCTCTCGATGAAGCAGACCTGCTTACACAAATGGATGGCACGTACACTCTGAAGGCAATTGACTCAGATACAACACAAGTTACATACGAACTCACAGTTGCAGTGTCATTGCCGGTTCCTGCAATGATGATTACCAAGGCGCAGCAGCAAACTATTGAAGCAGCACTTAAAGAACTCGCCGCACGAGTTTCTTAGATGGGCCTATCAATCGGGGTCGATGTCGGAGGAACGAAGGTTCTTGGCGGCGTTGTCGATGACTCTGGAAAACTTTTAAAGAGCGCTCGAAAAGATACTCCTCGTGAAGGTGGAGCTGCACTGACTCAGACGATTGCAGATGTCGCACAGGAATTGATGCACGATTTTTCCGTTGAATCCGTAGGAGTTTCCGCTGCCGGTTTCGTATCTTCAGATCGTAAAACAATGTTAGCCACTCCAAATATTTCGGGATGGAATGGCGTTGATTTAGATTTTGAACTCACCACACTTCTTGGGTTACCTGTTGTAATTGAAAATGACGCGAATGCTGCCGTGTGGGGAGAGGTCAAGTTCGGTGCTGCACGCGGTAAGCAAAATGTTTTGATGATCACTGTGGGAACAGGTATTGGTGGCGGAATAGTTGCTAACGGAGAGTTACATCGTGGCGCTTTTGGCATCGCTGCTGAAATCGGTCACATGCGAGTTGTACCAGATGGCTTGCTCTGCGGTTGTGGAGCACGTGGCTGCTTTGAACAATATGGTTCGGGAAGCGCCTTGGTACGTTTTGCACGCGAATCTGCAAAAGCCAATCCCACTGCAGCCCAATACTTACTTTCATTAGGTGATGGTTCAATTGCTGGAATTTCAGGGGGCGCGATTACTAAAGCTGCATCAACTGGCGATGAAATCGCGTTGAATGCATTTTCTACGCTAGGTGATTGGTTAGGGGCAGGGATAGCTACGCTATCTGTAGTCTTAGATCCAGAGTGCGTAGTTATCGGTGGGGGAGTAATTGACGCTGGAGATATCTTGCTCTCACCTATTCGAAAGAGTTTAGAAAAATACATGCCATTTGCAAATATGCATCCGTTCCCAGAGATTATTCCTGCTCTTCTCGGTAATGAAGCTGGATTAGTTGGGGCAGCTGATTTAGCTCGGATGTAATTCTAGGAATTAAATGCTCGCCCCATCTTCAGGATTTTGGTTATTTGAATTTTTGAACCATTTGAGAAAAGCGTTGCGAGCATCCCTTAATTCTTGGAAAAGAGATTTTTTTGGAATCGCAAGCGGTGTGAATCGGTTAACTTTTTCAAATTGATCGAGTTCGTCTAAGTAGGTGTTGGGAGTTGATTCATCTAGCGAGAGACCTTCGATGATGGATTCAAACTCGGCATTAATGAGATTTAGTTCATCCTCATCTTCGTTCTCGCGCTTGTCCATGGTTTATGTTCGCACAATATGACTCTTTCGCGCTAAATTAGGCGAGTGAACAACCTGCCGTACGGAACGCTTCGCGCATTCCTTACCCCTTTCCTTATGGTGTTATTCCGCCCCAAAGTTAAGGGCTTACGAAATGTTCCTGCATCAGGCCCATTGATTCTTGCTTCAAATCATTTATCGTTTAGTGATTCTATTTTTATGCCGCTAGTGGTTCCGCGCAAAGTTACCTTCCTTGCAAAAAGTGAGTACTTCACTTCACCTGGCCCTAAAGGATTCATCAAGAAGTTAACTTTTATTGCACTCGGACAAGTTCCGGTTGATCGTTCAGGTGGGCGTCGTTCTGAAGCTGCATTGATTACTGGACTTGAAGTTTTGGCGGGCGGGAATTCTCTAGGAATTTATCCAGAAGGCACTCGTTCACCAGATGGACGACTCTATAAAGGCAGAACTGGTATCGCTCGTCTTGCTATTGAATCTGGTGCACCCGTAATTCCAATCGCGATGTTTAATACAGATAAAATTCAACCTACCGGAAGCGTGCTTCCTAGGGTGATGCGAGTTGGAATTACCTTTGGAGAGCCTATGTACTTCGAGGGCGATTCAACAGATCTACAGTATCTGCGCGATGTCACCGATCAAATTATGAAGAGGATCCAGCAACTCTCTGGTCAGGAATATGTCGATACATATGCGGTTAAAGCTAAACGTTCGGGAATTAATGTTGAAAACTCAGAAGAGAACGATTAATTTATTTCTAGTTCAGTTCGCTTATTCAGGTAATTGCAGAGATTGCACTCGGGGCCAGAGTCGGGCATTCCGCCTTCGATGATGGTGATCAACTCTTCGAGTAATTGGGTGAACGTTGCTGTATCTCGCTCGACTGGAACGTAGTGCTGATTCACACCAAATCCATGGGAGTTCCCAGCTAATTCACTCGCTGACGTTTGTGTAACACCAGCCAACTTCCAAATCAGTAAACCCATTGATGTCACTGGAAAGGGTTTTCCTTTATCTGGGTTCTCAAGTGCAAATGCATATGCTTCTAATTGAGGGGCGTAAAAAGGACCGTTGTCTCGCTCGGAATCCGAGACTTTGCAATCGATAATTCCTACAGAGCCATCTTCATAATGTCCAAGCAGGTCGTAGATGCCCAGAATCTTCCAGCGAGTTTCAAATCCATTGACTTTGATGGGAGCGCTTTTTACCCATTGTCCCCATTGCTTAACGACTCCCGGCTTGAGCTGAGGTGAGATATCTTGCATAGACGCTCTACGAAAATGCTCTTCTTGAGAATCAGCGAGTGGCTTTACAAGTGGAAATTCTTTCTTAAGATCTAATTTAAACCAGTACTTAAGCCATAAGCATCGTTTGCAATTTGTTAATCCAAAGGTGAGATCCGATGGTGCGATTGTGTCTCGTGCAGGAATTTCTGGCTTCTTCATCTGCGCAGTCTCTCGCACTTATTAACGAATCGCACTGATCAGGACTAGGACACCCAAAATAATCATGACGGACCCTCCGAATGCACGCAGACTTTCTAAGCGACGAGAATCTGTCGCTAGCCATTGGCGCGCTGTTCCAGCCAGAAGGCCCCAAGTTGAATCTGAGAGAAAAGCCAAAACGCAAAATACAAGTCCCATGAAAAGTAGTTGGGCAGTGACATTTCCGCCATCTATATCTACAAACTGAGGAAGAACCGCGGCGAAGAAGACAATCGCTTTTGGATTAAGTACTCCTACCCAGAAACCATCTCGAATAGATTGCGCAACTGACGGAACTACTGGTCCTTGATTGGTCATATCGGCAGCATGCACAGAACGTTTTCTGATTGCGTCGATTCCGAGATAAATCAAATACAGCCCGCCACCCCACTGCACCGCTAAGTACGCGAGGTGTGAGCGCTGAAGAATCGGACCTAGACCGAGTGCAACAAGAGTTGAGAGAACGAACGAACCGCTTACATTCCCCGCCACTGTAAGGACAGAAACTTTTCGCCCCCAGGCGATTGCGCGCGCAATAACAAAGAGAACGCTCGGACCGGGCGCGAGAATAATGATCATCGCTGCCACGATGTATTCGGGGAGCCGCGTTGGAATCACGGGCTTTAGGGTAGTCGTGCCCACATTTGGCGAGTGTTGATTTGCATTGTCCTAGGAAATCGCCTTTAATTCTCTTATATATCGAATCGATATATACACCGGATATATAGTCCAGAAGCCTACGAAAGGGGATTCGATGAGATCCAGAGCTGATTCCTTGGAATTTGCGCTCTTGGGGCTGCTCTCGGAGTCTGCCTTACACGGGTATGAGCTGCGGAAGCGTCTCCTGGCCATTTTTGGACCATTTAGAGCCCTTTCCTTCTCTGTCCTATATCCACAGTTAAAACGCATGGTGATTGCCGAAACGATTGAAGCAAAAGAGATTGGCGTGACATCACGCAGAACTCGCATCGTCTACTCAATTACCAAAAAGGGTCTTAAGCGTTTTTCTGAACTTAATGGTTCTGTTACAGCAGATGCCTGGGAAGACGAAGGCTTTGGTGTGCGCTTTGCATTCTTTAGCCCAACAACCACCATGAATCGAGTTCGAATTCTCGAGGGACGGTTACGAAAACTTCAAGAAAAAACTGAAGTTCTTCGAGCTGACTTAGAGAGCCAACCGCAAGGAATAGATAAATATCTCGAGGAGTGGCGCCGCTTCTCATTCGAGTCACTAGAGCGAGAGATCGCCTGGTTAGAAGGAATAATCAAGAAAGAGGAAATGAAATGATTATTAAGACAGAGCCTGGTGATATCCGAGTTGCAATTGTTGGCGTTGGAAACTGCGCAAACTCACTTGTACAGGGTGTTACTTATTACAAAGATGCTGCAATTGATCAGGAGATTCCTGGTCTGATGCACGCGGTAATAGGCAGCTACCACATTAACAATGTTAAATTTGTTGCCGCTTTTGATGTGGATGCGAAGAAGGTTGGATTAGACCTTGCTGATGCAATCTGGGCTAGCGAAAACAACACAATCAAGTTCGCTGATGTGGCAAAAACTGGTGTTAACGTGCAATGTGGAGTGACCCTCGATGGCCTTGGAAAGTATTACAAAGAGACAATCGCTGAGTCTTCAGTGGCGCCAGTAGATGTAGTTGCAACGCTTAAGGCCGAACAAGTTGATGTGCTTATTTGCTATTTACCTGTGGGCTCTGAAGAAGCTGCAAAATACTATGCACAATGTGCAATTGATGCCGGGTGCGCATTCGTTAATGCTCTTCCTGTTTTTATCGCCTCTGACCCAGTGTGGGCAAAGAAATTTGAAGATGCAGGGTTACCAATTGTTGGTGATGACATTAAAAGCCAAGTGGGTGCAACAATTACGCACCGCATTATGGCGAAGTTATTCCAGGATCGCGGTGTTCACTTAGATCGCACCTACCAGCTCAATGTTGGTGGCAACATGGACTTCAAAAATATGCTCGAAAGAGATCGCCTGGAATCAAAAAAGATATCCAAGACGAATTCAGTTACATCACAACTTGATCACGATATGGGAGCCAAGAATGTACATATCGGCCCATCTGATTACATTCCTTGGCTTGATGATCGCAAGTGGGCCTATGTTCGACTAGAGGGTCGCGCATTTGGAGATGTTCCGCTGAATCTTGAGTACAAGCTTGAGGTCTGGGATTCTCCAAACTCTGCGGGAGTCATTATTGACGCTCTACGATGTGCAAAATTGGGTCTGGATAGAAAATTTGGGGGAGCACTTCTAGCTCCATCTTCTTACTTCATGAAGACTCCACCAATTCAGTACACCGATGAACAAGCACATGCTGCTGTAGAAGAATTCATTTCTGGGGTACTCGTTCACTAGATTTAATGTAAAAAAAATCCCGGCCCTTGATTTCTCAAGTGCCGGGATTTTCATTTCCCTCAAATCTTCACGGAGAGTTGAAGGTTGTGAGGGTTAAATCGTCGCACTTTCTGGGGTGCGACGAATGTGGATTAACCCTGCTATAGAGAGCAGAAGCATCACAATTGCTCCAACTAGTGCGGCAATTGCCCCGTAACCTGCGATAACCCCCATAGTTCCAAATGCATAAGCTTCAAGAAGCATTCCTCTGAGTGTGTTGCCCATGAATAAGGTTTCTCTCAAATCACCGAGCTTCTTAATTTGATCTGTATCCGTACTTCCACCACGAATTAATCCTAGGTATGCACTTGAAACTTCGGAGTACGTTGCTGGTTTTCCCATGACTGCAGTGGAAGAAGCTTTCATGTGTTCCCAGATAAAGAGATCTGAATAATCGCGAGCCATCTCTCCTGTAATCACTGGCTTCTCTGCCCACTTTGCAAGCTGAGCTTTTGTCTGTGCTGGCATAGCGACTTCCGCAGGAAAAGAAATATTTTGATTCTTGAGTTGGCTGCTTACTGAGTCAGATGCAAAGGAAGCGCCCCAATTAAGCAATCCCGCTGCAACAAATAGAAATACGGTGAGACCAAAACCAACGGCTGTCACAATCTTGTCAAAATTTTTGCGTTTCATCATTCTCTCCTTTGTAGATTCACCTACGATGCGAGGTGCTAAGGAAATTAGATACCTAGTTGAGAATGTGTATAGCTGTAAACGCGAGTGCTAGCACCCTATGAATAGTCGAGAGTGGTGGCACTGAGAAATATGTGATGTAAAGAATAAAAAATTAGTGTACTTCTCTGCTACAAATCGCCTGCCCTTGACCATTGAATTCTAAGTGTGCGCATGGAACACCTAACTTATCTAAAGCGGCATCTCCGTAGTGTGTTCGAAAAGCCAATGCAAGTAAAACTCTTATATTTGTTTCGGTATCAGAAATAATCCCAAATACTTTGGCGGATCTACTGATTGTATTTTCAATGACTTTTTCTGTGTGATTTGTTTCACGAGCGATTGCAGAATTCGTTCTACCTTCGCAGAGCAGCCCCAGAACCAATTGTTCGAAAGGTGATAACTCTCTATTCGTTATCGTGATATCTCTAGCCATTACAGCGACCTCTCCGTTGCCTCAAGGTTAGTATGCTCCTTTCAATCCGGCTCAACACGCTTTAAGATGCCCGGATGACAGAAATAACAACTGCCAAGCGTGGCCAAACTCTGGTTATCAGATTCAACCGGCCTGAGAAGATGAATGCACTCACTCGAGATATGTATGCCGGTTTGACTACCGCGCTCAATGAAGCTGCTGGAGACTTTGGAGTTCGCTCAGTTGTTATAACAAGTGAAGGTGAACACTTCACGGCTGGCAACGATATTAAAGATTTCATGTCCAATCCGCCAACAGAGGAATCATCAGATGTTGCAAGATTTCTGGCAGCGCTCTTGGAATTTCCTAAGCCATTGATTGCAGCCGTAAAAGGAAATGCAGTCGGAGTAGGTACAACGATGCTGCTTCACTGCGACATCGTTGTTGCATCTCCTAGTGCGAATTTCTCAATGCCATTCACATCACTTGGATTAGTGCCTGAAGCTGGATCATCAAAACTTTTCCCCGAATTAGTTGGCTATCAACGTGCCGCACGTATTTTTATGACTGGAGATTCATTTGATGCCACAGAAGCTAAGGAAATGGGACTTGTTGAATCGATTGCAGCCGATGCCGAGGGTGCAGCGTTAGAAATTGCAGAAAAAATTGGTAACCAACCACCACAGGCAATCATCAATACGAAGGCGCTCATGAAGGCCGGCAAGCATGATGCTGTTGCTGCTGTGATGAAAGCAGAGTTCCAAATTTTCGCACTTGCTCTACAGTCTGAAGAAGCTGCGGAAGCTTTTATGAATTTCATGTCAAAGCGGAATAAGTAAATAATTAGGGGAGTCAGGAAATGTCACTAGCAGGTAAGCGAATATTCATTACGGGTGGTTCACGCGGTATTGGTTTAGCTATTGCGCTTCGAGCCGCTGCTGATGGTGCATCAATTGCAATTGCTGCAAAGACATCGGATCCGAATCCCAAACTCCCGGGAACAATTCATACCGCAGCTGAAGAGATCAGAGCAGCTGGAGGAACAGCACTTCCCATCCAATGCGACTTACGCGACGAGAATCAGATTGCCGATGCGATAGCACTAGCTGCTAAAGAGTTCGGCGGGATTGATATTCTCATCAACAATGCGAGTGCAATCAATCTCACCAGAACAGAAGACACACCTGCAAAGCGCTTTGACCTAATGTTTGATGTCAATGTGCGCGGCACTTTTCTTGCATCTCAGGCCGCTATTCCATACTTACGTGAATCAGCTAAAGCTGGTCGCAATCCACATATTCTGACTTTGTCCCCACCGCTTTCTATGAAAGCAAAATGGTTTAAAGATCATGTTGCCTACACGATGGCCAAATATGGGATGAGTATGTGTGTTCTTGGAATGTCTGAGGAATTCAAACGTGATGGAATAGCGGTAAACGCGCTCTGGCCACGAACTGCAATCGATACTGCGGCTCTACAAATGATTCCGGGTGTTGATACCGCTGCCTGCCGTACCCCTGAAATTCTCTCGGATTCGGCTTACATTATTCTTAATCGTAACTCTAAAGAGTGCACAGGCAACTTCTTTGTAGATGATGAAGTTTTGGCATCTGAGGGAATAACAGATCTCGAAAAATACTCGGTTGTCCCAGGTACTAAAGATTTCTTACTCGATTTCTTCCTAGATTAAGACTGGTTCATTGCGCACGATTAAACTTCTCGTATGAACCTAGAACTTAACGGGACGAATGTAATTCACGAGAGTGAACGAAAAGGGAAAGCATCTTCCCTTTTCTGGCCATGGTGCGGTGCAAACGTCTCACTTCTGGCACTTTCATACGGTTCGTTCTTTCTGGGATTTGGAATCTCGTTTTGGCAGGCAACTGCTGCGGCAATTCTCGGAACCATTCTCTCTTTTCTATTAGTGGGAATCAGCTCTCTTGCTGGTAAAAAATCGAACGCACCAACAATGGTTCTTTCGCGCGCGTCATTTGGCGTAAAGGGAAGTTTGATTCCTGGAGGGTTGTCCTACGTAGTTTTCGTTGGATGGGAAATCGTTCTAGTCTCCTTGGCCACTCTTGCAACTGGAACTGTCTTCATACGACTGGGGAACCTAGATCGTGATGTAGCAATGCTTATCGGCTTCCTCATTGCAGTGGGACTTACTATCTCGGCGGGGGTTCTAGGTTTTTCTACCATAATGAAAATTCAGAAAGTCATCACGGTAGTCACTCTCATTATGACGTGCGTCTATATCGCTCTCACGGTTTCAAAAGTGGACTGGGATGTGATTAGTTCAATGCAATCTGGGAGTACGCAGGCATTCATTGGAGCAACTATTTTTGGTGTAACGGGCATTGGTTTAGGTTGGGTCAATGCAGCTGCAGACTATTCACGTTATTTACCTAGATCGACATCAAATGTTGCTGTAATTAGTTGGACTGTTTTTGGTGCCTCTATCGTCCCAATTATTCTTGTGACATACGGAGCCGCTCTTTCTGGCAGCAGTGAGAAACTTTCAGAAGCAATTGCAATCGACCCAATTGGAGCGCTCACAACAATTCTCCCTACGTGGTACCTGATCATTTTTGCCCTGGTTGCAGTTCTTGGATTGGTTGGGGGAGCAATCCTTGATCTTTACTCATCAGGACTAACATTGATATCAATTGGCGTGCCAGTAAAACGCCATGTAGCTGCATCATTTGATGCTTTCTTAATGCTGCTTGGGGTAATTTATTTCGTATGGATCGCAGATGATTTCTTCTACCCAATGCAGGGTTTCTTAATCACTTTAGGTGTGCCAATTGCAACGTGGTCCGCAATTTTTGTGACAGACGTTCTATTGCGTAAGAATTATGATGAAAAGGACTTGTATCGACTCGAAGGTCGATATGGATCTTGGAATATGCGATCAATCTCGATAGTGGCGATAGGAACAATTGTTGGCTGGGGTTTTGTCACAAATACATTTGCTGGTTGGCTTTCCTGGCAGGGATATTTCTTGGGAGTAATCGGTGGCAAAGAGGGACCGTGGGCATATTCGAATGTGGGAGTGCTTTTCGCACTCATAATCGGATTTGTTGGTTATTTTCTTTTATCTAGAGGAGCTATAGCGAAGCAGGAAAACGCTTAAGCCACAGCAGTCCTGCTAAGCCAGAGATAATCGCAGCTATAAACAGTCCAACTCGGACTTGTGCAAGTTCACTAGGAGTCGAAAGTGTTATCTCCGCGATTACGATTGAAACCGTGAGACCCATTCCAGCTAAGAATCCAACACCAATAACCTCTTGCAGGTTTAAGTTAGTTGGCAATTTCAGTTTTGTGAATCTGGTAAAAGCCCATGCAAATAAGGTAATCCCAAGAACCTTGCCGATACACCTAGCAAGAACAACTGCTACCGAGATATCTCCTGCGGCCTCTGAAAAGTCTAGTTTGAGCAAAAGATTGATTGTGACGTACAAGGGAATTATTACGAATGTAGCGATAGGGGACAAGAAAGTAATAAGTCGCTTGCGCGCCGGAAGGAGGAAACCAATAGCCGCAGCTCCGAGTGTATAAATCGCACTATTAAGATGGAGGTCCTCGCGGAAGAAAATTCCTATGACTACAAGCGAGAAAAAGTCATCAGCAACTGCCAGTGTGAGCAGAAATAGTCTCACTTGAGGATTGACACGATTCCCAAGCAAAGCCAGAGCGCCGATAGCAAGTGCAACGTCCGTTGGCATTGCAACAGCCCACGCGGAAGAATCTGAAACTACGATGCGAAAAATCAGCGCTGGGAAAATCATTCCACCTAGTGCGCACAAGGTTGGCAGGACAGCTTGTCTTGGGTTCTTTAGGCCTTCACGAATTTCAAGGCCGATCAAAACAAAGAATGCAAAGGTGAGTACCTCAGTCAACATGATCTAACCCTATAACTGTTACCGATTTCTATGTCGGGATCACAATACTTCTACAGGGCGAAGCGAAGTTGCGGTGTCGTGAGCCAACGCTCGAAGACCGGCTATTGCGTAAATCTGGGCGTTTCGGATTTCCAGAACTGAGTCGTTTCCGGATTCAATTCTTACAGCCGCTGCATCTATTGTGTTTTGCAGATACGACATGGCAGCACGAACATCAATCAATCCCATTTCCAGTAATGGATGAGAGATAGTCGCCATCAACTCTCTATGCCCTTGGGAGATTTCATCCCGTCTAAAATCAGGAACGGTTGCACTATTGAGACTTTTTACCAGTAGGTGTCGACCGTCAACTACATATTGCAGCGCTTCAGAAATCCAAAGTTCGATGTATGTGTATGGATCATGTGAATCCTTGACGGCGTGCATGAGTCGTTCCTTATAGAGAGCGAGTTCTTCTAATACTAAATCAGCGATGAGATCTGCTGATGATGAGAAATACTCATAAATTGAGGAACGTGCCATTCCGGCTCTCTGTGCAACAGCCGAGACTGTGACGTTCAAAGCTCCGGATTCGAGAGCAATCGACAGGGCCGCATCAATGAGTTGGCGTTGTCGAATTTCTCGCTGCTCGGCAATTGAATCAGCTTGAATCTTTGGAGTCATAGGTGAATCTTTCTATGGATACTGAAATGCTGCCACCGGAAGTGCTGTGATTTAGGAAATAAGAAAGGCCCCACCATTTCCAGTGAGGCCTTTCTTGTAGGTCGATTTAGATGTCGTAGTAAAGCTCAAACTCAGCTGGGTGCGGACGTAGTCGCACATAATCAACTTCATTCTTACGCTTCCATTCAATCCATGTTGAGATTAGGTCTTCTGTGAAGACTCCACCCTTTGTAAGGAACTCATGATCCTTCTCAAGGCTGTTAAGAACAGCATCAAGTGAACCTGGAACCTGAGGAATTGACGCAGCCTCTTCGCCTTCGAGTTCATAGAGATCCTTATCAACTGGTGCAGGTGGCTCGATCTTGTTCACGATTCCATCGATACCAGCCATGAGCATCGCAGCGAATGCGAGATATGGATTTGATGATGGATCTGGGCAACGGAACTCAACGCGCTTTGCCTTTGGTGATGAACCTGTAATTGGAATACGGATACATGCAGAACGGTTACGAGCTGAGTAAACAAGGTTTACTGGTGCTTCATAACCTGGAACTAAGCGACGATATGAGTTCACAGTTGGGTTGGTGAATGCTAGAAGCGATGGAGCATGCTTGAGTAGACCACCGATATACCAACGCGCCATGTCAGAGAGATCTCCATATGTGCCTGCTTCGAAGAAGAGTGGCTTGCCGTTCTTCCATAGTGATTGGTGAACGTGCATTCCAGAACCGTTATCACCGAAGAGAGGCTTTGGCATGAATGTTGCTGTTTTGCCGCCTTCCCATGCAACGTTACGGATGATGTATTTAAACTTCATGAGTTCATCACCGGCATGCAAAATATCTGTGAATCGGTAGTTAATTTCCATCTGACCCGCAGTACCAACTTCGTGGTGTGAACGCTCTACGAGCAAACCAGCGCGTCCAAGTTCCATCACCATTTCATCGCGAAGATCTGCGAATTGATCTGTTGGTGAAACAGGGAAGTAACCACCCTTAATACGTGTGCGATAACCACGATTAGGAGTGCCATCTGGATCTGCAATGATGCCTGTGTTCCATGCACCTTCGTAAGAATCGATGTGATGGTAAGACTGGTTCATTTCGGTCTTGAAGCGAACTGCATCAAATACATAGAACTCTGCTTCTGGAGCAAAGAATGCTTGATCTGCAATTCCTGTTGACTTCATGTAGTCAACAGCTTTTGCAACAACTCCACGTGGATCACGTGAGTATGGAGTGTCATCAGAAGGGTTATGAACAGAGAAGATAATGACAAGAGTTTTCTCAAGACGGAATGGATCAATGAACGCTGATTCTGGTACTGGAAGCAACTTCATATCTGATTCGTTGATTGCTTGGAATCCACGAATTGAAGAACCATCGAACATAAGACCGTCGGTAAAGACAGCTTCGTCGAATGATTCAACAGGAACGTTAAAGTGATGCTGAATACCTGGAAGATCTGTAAAGCGTACGTCGACGAGCTTTACATCTTCCTTCTTAATGTATGCAAAAATCTCTGCAGAATTCTTAAACATATTTACTCCAATTGAGGCTGTTTATCGCCCAGCCGACTCAACTCTGAGTTCCGCTGATGGAGTGAAGGCTAGTTCGGTTGCGTAAAAATGTCATAATCGCCGTGTTACATCCGTGTTACATCTCCCAGGCCTGGCTCAATCTAGAGAGGGTTGCCTCACACTAGGCTTAGCCCCATGTTTCCACGCATAAGCCAAGGCCGAAGACTTCTCGGAATCACTGTGGATTGGCTCGCTTGTTACGCAATCAGCCTGGGCTTCTTTGCTGGGCACGGTTCACTGGCCGATCGAGTACCGAATGCCAGGATTCCAGTCCTCATGCTCTTCTTTGCTCAATACACAATTTTTGTCGCTTTAGGTGGAGCTTCATTCGGACATCGCTTGGTTGGTCTTAAAGTAGTGAGATTTTCAGATGGCGGGCAAGTGACGCCGGTTCAAGCACTCATTCGATGCGCATTGTTGATGCCACTTGTTACCGCAATTACATTTGATGAGAATGGGCGTGGAGTAAACGAACGACTATCCAACACAGTTCTTGTTTCGGTAAAGAAGAAACGATAAGCGTTAGCGAATCTTGATGCCCTTAGGCATTGGTCCTTTGGGAATAGGCATAGACATTCCTCCAACGGCCTTTAGGCGAGCACGAACTTCTCTCATTTGATGAGGTGATAACTTCTTAGGAAGTTTTGCAAGATGCTTTTGAAGTTTACGAATCGGAACTTGGCCTTCTCCGTCTCCAACGAGAACTTCTGTAATTGGAACTCCTGGTGCAAAACGTTCCGCCTTACGCTTTTCATCTTGCAGCATCTGGCGAACAGCAAAGCCACCTTCACCAGTAAGAACAATTCCTGCACGACCAACACTTCTGTGAACCATATCTTGCTGACGGTTTACGGCAACTGCTGGTGTTGTTGTCCAACCTTTTCTAATTGCCATTAAAACGCTAGCACCAGCACCCATCTGTCCTTCGATGTTTGCATAGGCTGCAGAACCCGCAACGCGTGTAAAGAGAAACATAGATGCGAGAAGTGCGAGTGGAGTTGAGACAAAACCGGCGTAGATTGGTCGATTCAAAAGGAACCCAACGGCGATACCAATAGCGAGAACAGCGATGAAAGTAATGATCAACGCAGTGGTGATCCACGGCTTTACAGAGCGTGTGACCTTGTAGGCATCACGGAATGTTTGAAAACGTAGCTTCTTGATCTTTGGCTCTTTAGATTTCTTTCGATTAAACATGGCGTTAGTTTAGGGGAGCAGGGGCGCTACCACCAAGACGAACTGGCGCCCACCGTTGGCCTTGATGTGAATCTGGATACTTTTCTTGTACCTCGTGAAGCATCGCAATCATGGTGTCGCGAAGTAGTTTTTCACCTGCTTCAACATCGCTGTTCTTCTCAAAATGTAATGGCTTTCCGAATCGAACCGTTATCGGGACTTTCTTTCTTCGAAGATCTCTCTTGACCTTTTTAGTCCAAATTCTTTGTGAACCCCAGACGATTGTAGGAATAATGGGCACACCAGCTCCCATGGCAAGTCGTACAGCCCCAGATTTTATTTCTTTGATTTCGAAACTAACAGAAATTGTTGCCTCTGGGAAAATTCCTACAACTTCACCACTTCGTAGCGCGCGTAAGGCAGCAACAAATGATGCGGTTCCACTACTTCGGTCAACGCAAATATGATGCATGCCACGCATGAGTGGCCCAGCTAACTTGTTGTCAAAAATTTCTTTCTTTGCCATGAATCTTACGTAGCGTCCCGTAGGAAGAGCCGCTGTCCCGGTAAGAGCAAAATCCAAATAACCAATGTGATTGATGGAAAGTATTGCGCCATCTTTGCGCGGAATGTTTTCTTCGCCTTCGAAATCAAATTTCAGCCCAAGATATTTCCAAAAAAGCTTTATTGCGACAACGACTGGGGGATAAACGAGATCAGCCACGAGGCAGTCCGGCCACGTTTTGGCGCTTCTCTTGAGCTTGTTTATACAAACGACCTGCTCGATAAGAACTTCTTACGAGTGGACCGCTCATGACGCCGCTGAAACCAATCTCTTCTGCTTCCTTGGCAAGTTCCACAAACTCATCTGGCTTTACCCAGCGTTCGACGGGATGGTGCTTATTAGTAGGGCGCAGGTACTGAGTAATTGTTATGAGATCACATCCTGCGGAATGCAGATCCACAAGTGCTTGCGAAATTTCTTCACGAGTTTCACCAAGTCCAAGAATGAGATTGGATTTTGTGATTAATCCATAATCACGAGCTTGTGTAATGACATTGAGCGAACGCTCATATGTAAAAGCCGGGCGAATGCGTTTGAAAATTCGTGGAACAGTTTCAAGATTATGTGCGAAAACTTCTGGACGAGTTTCAAAAACTTCATTGAGAAACACTGGGTTCCCGCTGAAATCTGGAGCAAGCATTTCCACGCCGGTGCCTGGATTGAGTTCATGAACCTTACGAATAGTTTCGGCGTAAAGCCATGCACCTTCGTCATCTAAATCATCTCGGGTTACACCAGTGATGGTTGCGTACTTCAAGCCCATTGACTGCACAGATTCAGCAACGCGGCGTGGCTCATCTCGATCTAGTGGTTCAGGTTTTCCTGTGTCAATATTGCAAAAGTCGCAGCGGCGCGTGCATCGTTCGCCACCGATGAGGAAAGTCGCTTCTTTATCTTCCCAACATTCAAAAATATTAGGACAAGCTGCTTCCTGGCACACAGTATGAAGACCTTCAGATTTCACCAATGAACGCAGGCGTGTGTACTCAGGACCCATATTTGCCCGGGTCTTAATCCACTCAGGTTTGCGCTCGATAGGAGTCTGGGCATTACGCGCTTCAATGCGAAGGAGTTTTCTGCCTTCTGGTGCGATTGTCATGCGCTCACCTTCGTTAGTGATTGAGAAAGATGTTTCTTTACAACGGGAATTACATCACTAATTGCAACATCTTTGCCAATTTCAGCGCTCAATGAGGTGACTTCAGCATCGCTGATGCCGCAAGGGATAATCTTTGAAAAGTACTCTAAATTCGGATTCACATTGATAGCAAAACCATGCATGCTGACGCCGGAAGCCACCCGGATTCCAATCGCTGCAATCTTTCTCGCGCCTCGAGAATCGAGAACCCAAACCCCAGATCGTCCGGCGATCCTTACCGCAGAAATTCCAAATTCTTGGCACACATGAATTAATCCTGATTCTATTTCTCGAACGAACCCAACTAACTCATGAGGGTTTGCCAGACGCACAATTGGATAACCGACAAGTTGGCCAGGTCCATGCCACGTAATTTTTCCACCACGGTCAACATCAATGACGGGAGTTCCATCAGTGGGTTTTTCAGAAACCTGGGTGCGCTTTCCAGCTGTATAAATAGATGGATGCTCTAGTAACAGCAAAGTATTTGAATGTGTGCCAGAGACCACACCTGCATGGATTGTGCGTTGGTTTTCTAGTGCGTTGTGATATTCGACAAGACCTAATTCCTGAATCTGCATCGACGCTGCATAAAACTCAGACTTGGGGCTGTTGCTAACAATCGTCACGGGTACAGCCTAAAGGTAGGCTAGCCACCTAGCGAATTAGCGCCATTAACGCCCGAAAGGTCCACACTCTCCATGTCTATCAACGCTGCCAGAAACACCCGGAAGCCTTATGCCTTCGCAATGCTGGTTGTTATTGCTTGGTTCATCATCGCAGGAATTTTTGGTCCTTTGTTTGGAAAGCTCACCTCGGTTCAGGAGAACAACAATTCTTCTTTTCTTCCAAAAGGCGCCGAAGCCACACAGGCTTCTGAAGTTATTCAAACATTCTCAGGTGAGGACACATTTAGTTTCCCGACACTGGTTCTCTTTGAAGGCACGGTGAATCCAACCGCACTTGCAAATATCAATGAGCACATGACGGGTGTGGGTGAACTGACACTTGGTGGGACCAGTAAAAAGATTTCAGATTTCTTAGCACCCGACCAAGTGATTTCAGTCTTTCCATCTCAAGACGGCAAAGCAATACTCGCAAACGTTCCTTTAGATGGGAATTCAATTGCAGAAGTTCTGCCTAATGAAGAACCAGTTTTGCCGGCAATTGTGGAAGCTTTGCGAGAAGACATCAAACCACTCGCTGAAGCAAACGGAGTTACTCAATATGTAACAGGTCCTGGCGGACTTCTAGGCGATCTCTTCAGTGCTTTTGGCACCTTGGACTCAACTCTCTTGTTGACAACTCTCGGAGTCGTAGCAGTAATTCTAATTGTTGTTTACCGCTCACCTGTCTTATGGATTATTCCTTTACTTTCCTCGCTACTTGCACTTTCAACAGCTGGTGGCATCGTCTATTTGTTGGCTAAGCGCGACATTATTGATGTGGATGGACAATCCCAGGGAATTCTTTCAGTACTTGTTATTGGAGCAGCAACGGATTATGCGCTGTTATTGATTGCTCGATACCGAGAAGAATTGCACCACCATGAGAACCGTTTCGATGCAATGCGTTCTGCATATAAGGGAGTCTGGGAACCAATTCTTGCATCGGGTTCAACTGTTTCAATTGCACTCCTTATTCTTCTTTTTAGCCAACTAACAAACACAGCAGGTCTTGGACCTATTGGAGCAATTGGCATTGTGTGCTCCATGATCACGATTCTGACCTTGCTACCTGCGCTTTTACTCCTATTCGGTCGTTGGATTTTCTGGCCGCGAATTCCACACAACGATGGTGATGACCATGTTCTTGAAGGTATTTGGTCGAAAGTTGGAAATGGAATCGGACGCAATCCACGTCGTTCCTGGGTTATATCCGGAGCAGTACTTCTCTTGTTCGCATTTGCTTCAACAACGTTAAAAACTGATGGACTTGGAACTGTAGACACATTTACTGGTAATCCTGAATCAGTTGTTGGGCAAAAACTTCTTGAGAAGCATTTCCCAGGGGGAGAAGGTGACCCAACTCAAGTTGTAATCAATGCAGATAAAATTGATGTTGTTACTGCAGCTCTTAAAAACGCACCTGGTGTCACGCAAATTGCACCGCAGCTCGATGGAATTCCGGTAGAAGGTCAACCGCTTCCACCTGTAAAGATTGTTAATGGAAAGGCAATTCTCAATTTAACGTTGGATAAAGCACCAGATAGTGTCGAAGCAGGAAATGAAGTCCCTGAAATTAGAAGACTGGCTCACGCTGCAGATGCATCTTCTCTAGTAGGTGGCACAAGTGCGGTCTACTACGATGTGCGAAAAGCCAATGATCGCGATAACAAGACGATTATTCCGATTATTCTGTTCGCAATCACGATCATTCTTGGCTTACTGCTTCGCAGTATTTTGAGTGCGATTCTCTTGCTCGGGACTGTAGTTCTCTCCTATTTCGCCACATTGGGTGTGTGCGCACTTGTGTTCAATCACGTCTTTGGTTTTGCGGGGGGAGATAACTCGTTCCCACTCTTTACCTTCATCTTCCTTGTGGCACTCGGTATTGACTACAACATTTTCTTGATGACGCGTGTGCGCGAAGAGTCCCAGAAGATTGGCACTCGTGCAGGGGTTATCAAGGGCGTAACTGTCACAGGTGCAGTCATTACTTCTGCAGGTATTGTCCTAGCTGCAACATTTGCAGTCCTTGGATTACTTCCACTGGTCCCACTTGCACAACTTGGTTTTGCAGTGGCCTTTGGCGTTCTCCTAGACACCATCATTGTTCGCTCAATTTTGGTTCCGGCACTCGTGCATGAAATCGGTCCTAAAATCTGGTGGCCTTCAAAACTACAAAACAAGTAGTTCTGCATGAGTGTTGTAGTAATTGGGGCTGGTTTAGCGGGGCTCAGTGCCGCTATCACGCTGCAGAATTCCGGAAGAGAAGTTGAAGTCATCGAAAGTTCTTCTCGAGTAGGAGGACGAGTTGCAAGTGACACGATTGATGGCTTTACCCTCGATCACGGTTTTCAACTCATCAATGCCAACTATCCTGAAGTTGTCCGCTTAGGAATAATCAACGAAATTGCATTTATTCGCGCTCCTCGAGTGATTGATTATTCGTTAGGGGATCAACGTTTTTCAATCGGCGATCCAAGAGTTGCTCCACTTTCAGCTCTGGGCAATCGCACCGGAACGATTGGCGAGAAACTCGCTTTTCTCAAGTATCTGGCCTCTAATTCTTATTCGGGAAAATCTGTCGCAGATGAGTTAGGCAACCTTGGAAATCTCTATACACGAATCCTTAGCCCTTTTCTTACCGGCGTATTTCTTACTCCGTTAACCGGCATAGATGCCGTGACTGGAAAGAATCTCATACGTTCATTTATCACTGGCGCTCCAGGTTTGCCAGACGGGGGTGTCGGTGCATTTACTCAACAGTTAAGCACGCGAGTAAAGAAGATCCATTTAAACCGGCGAATTGATTCGCTACAAGAGTTTGCAGGAAGAGAAGTAATTGTGGCAACCGATGTGACTACTGCCGCGCAGCTACTTGATATCTCTGAGGTGCCTAAATTGGCAAACAGCACAACGTGGTATCACGAAGTTCCAGCAGATTTTAGTGATTCAAATAGATTGCTGATTGATGCTGGACATCGCGGCCCTGTTGTGAATTCATTGGTGATCTCGAATCTAGTTAACTCCTATGCACCTGCCGGGCGCTCACTGCTTTCCAGCACAACAATTGAGAGCGCTTCCGAATCTGAAGTAAGAAGGCATTTATCACTCATGTGGGGGACTCAAACTCAAACATGGCCACTGATTGCAAAGTACGACATTCCAAAATCTTTACCGATTTTTGGAATTGGAAATCACCTCGTGACATCCTCGCGTGTCTCCGAAAAAGTATTTGTCGCAGGAGATTTCCGACTAGCTCCGTCACAGGAGGGCGCCTTGCTTTCTGGGCGCTTAGCAGCGCAGGAATTACTCTTGAATAAGAGCGCTTAACGCGCTTGTGATGTGCGGGTAATCCCACGTAAAGCCCGCGTCAATCAGTGATTGCGGAATTACTTTTTTGCTACCCAAGACTTCACTGGAGAAACCACCCAAAGCAATTTTCAGCCCGATGGCTGGCGCTGGAAAGAGTGCGGGACGGTGCATTGCACGCGCAAGTGCGGAGGTAAATTCTTGATTCGTAACGGGGTTTGGAGAGGTGAGATTTACTGGACCTTCAACTTTATTTTCTAAAATAAATGTAATTGCGCGGATTACATCGTGCAAAGTAATCCAAGACCACCACTGTTTACCTGATCCAAGCTTTCCACCGAGTCCAAGTCGAAAGAGAGGCAACATCTTGCCGAGTGCGCCACCGGTTGGATCTAAAACCAAGCCAGTGCGGATTTTTACTGTGCGAACTCCCTTTGCAAGGTCTGCGGCAGCTTCCCACTCGCGACAAACGGCAGCGAGGAAGTCATCGCCAACGCGATCACTTTCAATAACAGCGCGATTGCCTGATTCGCCATACCAGCCGATTGCACTGGCAGAGATAAACACTTGTGGCTTTACCTCTGAAACTGCACGTGCAATCGCAGTTGTTCCAAGTAAACGGGAGTTGAGAATCTCAGATTTGTACTTCTTGCTCCATCGCTTATCGCCAACACCTACGCCGGCAAGATGAATAACAGCATCAACGCCACGAAGCGCTTCAATATCTACATACCCGGTTTTTGGATCCCACTGAATTTCATCAGGTGAAACAACGGGACGACGGACTAACTTCTGGACAGTGTGTCCTTCGCTCTTAAGCTGACCGACAAGTGCCGTACCGATTAATCCTGAAGCGCCAGTAATTGCAATACGTTGTGGAACTGGCATTGGATTAGAGACCTAGATCTGACTCGAATGCTCCACCCTCGAGACGTTCTTTTAAAGTTACCAAGAAACGCGCAGCATCTGCACCATCAACAACGCGATGATCGTATGAAAGTCCGAGATAGACCATTGAGCGAATCGCAATTGTCTCGCCACCATCTTCACCTTTTACAACCATTGGACGTTTTACAACGGCACCTAGGCCAAGGATTGCTACCTGTGGCTGATTAATGATTGGAGTATCAAAGAGCGCGCCACGTGAACCGGTATTTGTGAGAGTAAATGTTCCGCCGCCGAGTTCATCTGGAGTTACTTTGTTATCGCGTGTGCGTGCTGCGAGATCTGCAATCTTGCGAGCAACACCGCCCATGTTGAGATCTCCCGCATTATGGATAACAGGTACGAGTAGACCGCGCTCTGTATCAACTGCAACACCAAGGTGTTCTGCACCGTGATAAATAATCTGATCACCTTCAACTGATGAATTAAGTACTGGGTGCTGCTTCAGCGCTTCACATACAGCAACTGCGAAGAATGGAAGGAATGAAAGTTTGACACCTTCGCGCGCTTCGAATGTGGCCTTTGAGCGGTCGCGAAGACGAGCAATTTTTGTGACATCTACTTCAATAACCGTTGTTAGCTGAGCAGAAACTTGAAGAGATTCGACCATGCGAGCTGCAATAACTTTACGAAGTCGAGACATTGTTACTGTAGTCCCGCGAAGTGGTGACGCAACTGCAGCGGCTGGTCGTGGAGTCTGTGCAGGGGCTGCCGCAACTGGCGCTACTGATGCAGGGATATTTGTTCCAGCCGGTTTAGCAGCGATGACATCTTCTTTTCGAATTCGCCCGCCGATTCCGCTTCCCTTAACTGCAGCGAGATTTACACCTAAATCATTTGCAAGTTTTCTTACAATCGGAGTTACGTAAGCATCTTGTGGTTGTGAGACTGGTGCTGGTGCTGGCGTTACAGGCACAGCGACTGGAGTAGAAACCTGAGGAGCAACAGGTGCCGGAGCAACGGGAGCTGGAGCAGCGGGAGCTGGAGCAGCGGGAGCTGGAGCAGCGGGAGCTGGAGCAGGTGCTGCTCCACTTACACCAATGAGTCCAAGTCGAGCACCAACTGCAACAGTTGTATCTACTGGAACATCAATTGCAAGGAGTGTTCCTGCAACAGGTGATGGAATTTCTGTATCGACTTTATCTGTAGAAACTTCAAGAAGCGCTTCATCAACTGCAATTGAATCGCCAACATTTTTTAGCCAACGTGTAACTGTTCCTTCACTGACTGATTCACCGAGTGCCGGCATTGTGATTACTGTGCCCGCGCCACTTGGTGCTGCCACTGGTGCTGCCACTGGTGCTGCCACTGGTGCTGGTGGAGGAGTAGGTGCCGCTACGGGAACTACCGGTGCCACCTGAGCCTGAGCTATTGGTGCGGACGCTACCGGCGCAGCGCTAGCTCCCGATTCAGAGATAACTGCTAATTCAGCACCAACTGCAACTGTTTGATCTACTGCAACAACAATTTTTGAAAGAATTCCTGCAACTGGTGAAGGAATTTCGGTATCTACCTTGTCAGTTGATACTTCGAGGAGCGGTTCGTCGACTGCCACCATGTCGCCTTCATTTTTAAGCCAACGTGTAACTGTTCCTTCACTTACGCTCTCGCCGAGAGCTGGCATTGTTACTGAGAATGTCATGGTTATTTTCTCCTCTTTACTAACCGTGCGCGTGAAGTGGTTTGCCTGCAAGAGCCATATGAGCCTCGCCCATTGCCTCTGACAGAGTTGGATGTGCATGTACAAGTGGAGCAACATCATCTGCTGATGCTTCCCAGTTAAAAATCAATTGTGCTTCAGCAAGAAGTTCACCAACGCGAGCTCCGACCATGTGAATTCCAAGTACTGGGCCATTCTTCTGCGCAACAAGTTTGATTGATCCTGCTGTTTTGAGAATCTGCGCCTTTCCATTTCCAGCTAAGTTGTAATCGAGTTCTACAACGTCATAGCCACGCTCTTTAGCTAACTTTGTAGATAATCCAACAGATGCCACTTCTGGTTCTGAATACGTTACACGAGGCACACCATCGTAATTAATTGCTCGAGGATTGAGTCCTGCGATTGTTTCAGCAACGAGAATTCCTTCTTGGAATCCAACGTGAGCAAGTTGAAGGGTCGGGATGATGTCACCGACTGCAAAAATTCCAGGGATATTTGTGCGGCAATGATCATCAACAGTGATGTATCCGCGGTCCATAGCCACGCCAACCTCTTGGTAACCAAGCCCATCAGTAACTGGACCGCGACCCACAGAGACGAGAAGGATATCTGCTGTGAATTCACGGCCGTCTTCAAGAGTTACTGTGACGCCCTTGGCATCAACGCGATGCGACTTAAATCTAACTCCGAGTTCAAAATTAATTCCACGTTTGCGATATGCGCGCTCCAGTAGCTTGCTAGAAGACTCATCTTCAAGAGCAACAAGATGTGGCAAACCTTCAATGATTGTTACATCAGAACCGAAGGATTTCCACACTGATGCAAATTCGCAACCAATAACGCCGCCACCCAAGACAATCACGCTGTTCGGTACGTAATCTAATGTCGTGCCGTGATCTGAGGTAATGACTTTCTGGCCATCAATTTCTAATCCAGGAAGTGTTCGTGCGTAAGAGCCAGTGGCGAGAACGATATTTTTGCCGACGTACTGTGTGCCATTTACTTCTACCGTGTTGTTCGAAACCAAACGTCCGACACCTTCGACAAAAGTAATGTTTCGTGACTTAACAAGTCCTTGGAGTCCTTTGAAAAGACCTGCAATCACGCCATCCTTATATGAATTAACCCCAGCCATGTCGATTGAGTTAAATGTTGCGTTGACACCAAATTGAGAAGATTCGCGTGCGCTATCTGCGACCTCACCTGCATGAAGGAGAGCCTTTGTTGGAATGCATCCGCGGTGAAGACAGGTTCCGCCGAGTTTGTCTTTCTCGATCAAGGCAACAGATAATCCAAGTTGCGCTCCACGAAGGGCCGCCGCATAACCGCCGCTACCACCACCGAGAACTACGAGATCAAAATTCGACACCGAGTGACTCCTTCTAGCCTGGACAGATACATCAACGGGCCTATCTTGCCAGCCTTCACGCCCGTTTACTAACGCACGAGAAGGGCTCAGAAAGTGCTACTACTCACTCAACTCCGCGAGGGCGACCAATGTTCGAAGGGCAATTCCGGTGCCCCCAACCGGGGTGTAACCATGAGGTTGGCCTTCGTTATACGCCGGACCGGCAATATCAAGATGTAGCCATGGAAGATCATCGGCGATGAACTCTTTTAGGAACAGTCCAGCGACCAACATTCCACCCATGCGTTCGCCAATATTTGCCATATCTGCAACAGGAGAATCAAGTGATGCTCGTAGTTCGATTGGTAGAGGCATTGGCCAAAATGCTTCTCCGGTGTGCGCAGCCATTTTCAAAAAGTGAGACGAGAATTCGTCATCGTTGGTCATGACTGCACTAGTTCTTGTACCAAGTGCAACAACTTGTGCACCGGTAAGTGTTGCAACATCAATGATTCCGTCGAGGTCTTTTTCCTCTTGTGCTTTGACTAAAGCGTCACCAAGAACTAAGCGGCCTTCTGCATCTGGATTCAATACCTCAACTGTTTTTCCACCATACATAGTGATGACATCACTTGGACGTGTTGCTGTATCGCTGACCATGTTCTCTGCAAGCGGAGCCCACGTATCGATTGCTACAGGAAGTTTTAGGAGTGCGATTGCAATGGTTGCTGCGCACACCGCGGCAGCTCCACTCATATCCGATTTCATCGCTTCCATACCGAGAGCTGGTTTAAGAGCAAGGCCACCAGTATCAAAAGTAATTCCCTTGCCGACAAAGGCATATTTCTTGGAAGGTTTAACGCTCTTCGGGGTGTAAGAAATATTTAAAAGACGAGGGGGATTGACCGAACCCTGGCCTACTGCAGTAATTCCACCAAAACCTTTTGACTTTAACTGGCTCTCTGTCATTACAGAAACCTTGAGACCAATTGATGCACCACCGGCTTCCTTGACTGCATCGGAAATTACAGAACAGAAAGTTTCAGGAGTTAAGTGACTTGGTGGGGTATTAATCAAGTCGCGAACAAGGCTCGTGTAGCGCGCAATAACTTCTGCAGATTTCACTTCATCCTTAACCTCTGCGATCGAAGCTAATGCGGAGTGGATAGTGATGGACTTCAGTGGCGTTTTTTGAGCGCTCTTTGTAGACCCTTTAAATGTACTAAAAGCGTAATTGCCTAAAGCTGCACCTTCACCAATTGCTCGAATTGAGTGCTTATCTTTAGCGGGAAGGGAAAATGTGGCTGAAGAGTTTCCAGCTAGTGCCCGAGCTGCCGCACCGGATGCACGTCGCAGAACTTCATTCTCATATTTGCTTGAACTCTTTCCAAGTCCAGTGAATACAAGAAGCCTGGTCGAATTTCCAGGAATTTTGATGACTTCATCTGCCTTACCGGTAGCCCCGAGATCGCTCAAAGTTTGAAGAAGTGATTTTGTATCTAGCGCCAAGTCTCCTGATTCAATCTGGAGGGATCCTTTCGCCGATTTTGATGCGAGTCCTACAACTAACACATCGTCTTTGACGATTCCGTCTGAAAGGCGGATGGTTGTCATTCTTGACTCCCTTTTCAACTATGGCGTTACGGATTATGCGACGGGTGCAAGTGTAAGTTGTGATTGTGAAAAACTCACCTTTGCATTCAAAGCATCTCGAACTTCAAGCCAAGATGGCCGATTTCGGTGGCTGGTTGATGCCTATCGAATATCCAGGTGGCGGAGTTCTCGCCGAACACGCCTCTGTCCGTGAACGAGTTGGACTATTCGACGTTTCTCACTTGGGTAAAGCGAAGGTGACGGGTGCTGGTTCGCGAGAATTCCTAAACGAGATGTTTACTAACGATCTCAATCGAATTGAAGATGGCAAAGCGCAGTACACACTTTTTTGCAATGAAGATGGTGGAGTTATTGACGATCTGATTGTGTATCAAAATTCGCAGACAGACTTCTTCCTGATTCCGAATGCTTCAAACACATCTGCCGTAGTTTCAGTGCTTCAATCACAAGCACCCAGTGGAATCGCAATCGAAAACCTTCATGAAAAATTTGGAGTTCTTGCACTGCAGGGCCCGCGCTCTGTAGATGTTCTTGCCAGTTTAGGCGCCCGTGTCTCTTTGGATTACATGGCATTCACAAAGATTGAAATTGCTGGATGCGAAGTAATTTTATGCCGCACTGGATATACCGGAGAACACGGTTATGAACTTGTACCTCGTTGGGAAGATGCAGTGCGCGTATGGAACGCACTTGCATCCGAGATTGCAAAGCATGATGGACTTGTTTGTGGCCTTGGCGCTCGTGACACTCTTCGGACCGAAATGGGTTACCCACTTCATGGGCATGAACTCACTCTAGAAATTACTCCGGTTCAAGCCAGTGCTGGTTGGGCGATTGGTTGGAAGAAGGAAAAATTTAGAGGACAGAAAGCGCTACTCGCGCAACGAGAAGAGAAAAAGGTCAGAGTTTTGCGCGCCCTGAAATCTCTCGATCGCGGGATTCCTAGAGCAGGCATGAAAGTGATGAACGTTCAGGGTAAAGAAATCGGTGAGGTAACCAGCGGAACCTTCTCTCCATCTCTGAAAGTGGGTGTTGCTCTAGCGCTAGTTGATCCATCATGTGAAATTGGAACAACCCTGACGATTGATGTGCGAGGAAGAATTAGTTCTGCTGAAGTTGTTGCGTTGCCAATGGTGCAATCTCACGTTCGTTAACTTCACGGAATTCAACTGGAGTAAGAAAACGAGCTCGTGTATGGGCTCTTCTAAGAGTGTGCAGAATGGGCTTTCCAGAAATAATCAGTAGCAACGAGGTAAATATCGCACGGGGGATATCCCACGCCATCGCAGAATAGAAATGATATGTAAAGAAATTCCTTAGGTTTTCTGATACCGCAGCTCCAGCTTGAAAAGAAAGTTGGCTATCTGCGCCTAAATACCAAGGCCAGAATTGAAGATCCATTGCAATCCCAAAGAACTCAGCCGCAAGAATTCCGTACAGAACTAACGCAGCAATTTCCTTCTTGCCTCGAATCTTGCGAGGGATGCATGCAACTCCCAAACCAATCCATCCTGCTGCAAATGCTTGATATGAGAGCCAAGGACCAATACCGCCAGTGATGAGAGCTGAGAGAACCATGGATAACGCGCCGAGCAGAAATCCAAATGATGGACCGAAAACTCGTGCACTTAGAATTAGCACGAACCACATTGGCTCGATGCCAACTGCTCCAGTTCCAAGTGGGCGCAGTGCAGCAATGAGTGCGGAGAGCACTGCTAAGAGGGCGACAGATTTTGCATCTAAATTCCCGTTGCTCACACCAATCATGAAAATCGCTAGTGCAACTGGAGTGGCGAGAATAAACAACCATTGTGGACGGCTAATGGAGTCAGAGACTAAGAATGGCCAGATGAATCCACACGCGCTTATCCCACTTGCGATTATAAGAACAAGAAGACTTGATCCAGAAAATGTAAATATGTTTTTTGTCTTCATGGCTGAGTGCCTAAAGCAGAGATAACATCATCAACAGTCAGCCACGGCTTTGGCGACATCACTTTAGCTACTTGTGGAGCAAACGCTGGTGAGCTTAAGAGAACATCAAGTGTGCAGCCGTCGGCAACGATTTCACCTTCTGCGACAAAGATGACTCGATCGGCAAGTTCTGCAACCAATTCGACATCGTGAGTGGCAAGGATGACCGGGTTATTCAACGTTTGAGCATATTCCTTGAGAGCAAGCATGAATAGATTCTTTGCTTGGTAATCCAGTCCGCGAGTGGGTTCATCAAGAACCAATAGATCTGGATTAGATGAAAGAACAATGCTCAGAACTAGCGCTAGTCGCTGACCTTCAGATAAATCATTGGGATGTGTGCTCTCTGAAATATTCGGTACCAAACGTCCTAAGAATGAGAACGTAGTTCCAGGAGTGAGATCGCTATCGCTATCTGCTTGATGACATTCTTGGGCGACGCTCTGTAGGTAGAGGAGGTCACTCGGTTCTTGAGGAACATAGCCAATCATTTTTCGCCGAGCATTCCCATGTAGTGCTGATGGATCTTGGTCAAGTACTGTGACACTGCCATGTGTTGGCCGATGCAAACCAACAATAAGTTCAAGTAGTGAACTCTTGCCAGCCCCATTTCTTCCCATGACTGCAACTATCTCGCCTGATGCAATAGATGCACTGACTTGTTTAAGTGCTTCGGTCTGTCCATAGCTCAGAGATACTTTTTTTACGTCCACTATCGTTTTCCAAGTACTTGTGTTGGTAATTGTTGTTAGGTCGGATTCTGGAGTCGGTATATCCCGCAGGTGACTTGTATGGCGGCGCACATCTCGGACACTAGTTCCGATTTCTTGAAGGTTGAGAGCACGTGCAAGTCGAATAATTGGTGGGACGAGAGTGGAACGAGCAAGAATTTCTTCGGCACTTCCGATAGAAGTTTCACCGTTACCTTCAATGTAAATAATGCGATCAACAAACTGAATAACTCGCTCTAATCGATGTTCGGCAATGATTACGGTGACACTTAAATCGTGAACTAAGCGATGAAGTATGGATAGAACTTCTTCAGCGGCAATGGGGTCTAAAGCACTTGTTGGTTCGTCAAGAACGAGAACTTTGGGATGCATAACGAGAGCGGCACCTATCGCCACTCGCTGTTGTTCGCCGCCACTGAGTGTTGCGATATTTCTATTGCGTACGGCATTGAGCCCCAGTAGATCCAATACCTCTTCTACGCGCTTTCGCATAACGTCATGTGGAATGTTGAGCGCTTCCATACCGAATGCCAGCTCTTCTTCAACGACATCTGTGACAAAACCATTAATTGGATTTTGCCCCACGATTCCAACAAGATGTGCCAGATTTCCCGGACGAACTTCACGTGTAGAAATCCCATCTACAGAAATATCTCCCGCGAGAATTCCCCCGGTGTGATGTGGGACTAAGCCATTGACGAGCCTGAGCAGAGAAGATTTACCAGATCCGGTCTGTCCAATAACGAGGACCATTTCTCCCTCTTGAATCTCACATGACAAATCTTCGAGAACTGTCTTGGTTGATTGGGGATAAATGAGGGAGACATTTGAAAACTTAATCATGCAGCGACCATCACAATGCAGAACGAAAGAGAAGCGAGTACGACCACAGAGTCACGAAGGTTCCAGGGTGATGGTTTATATCGGGAACGCTTACCGTGAACTCCGAAACCACGTGATTCCATAGACTCGGCTAACAAGAGCGATCTAGAAAGTGACTGTTCTAGCAACGGCAGTGCAATTGTTCTAAGAGAGATTTTCTCGATTCCCCTCATTTTTTGTGCATTCCGTATACGGTGCAAACTCTGAGCTAATTGTGGAAAAACTGATGTGGCAATAACCAAAGTGATGCCGATTTCATAAACAAATATAGGCAATACCCGCAGCAACTTATGAGGACTAGTTAGCGCGGTCGCTGCACCGAAGAGAACAATCAATGTTGCGATGATCAATCCTTCGTGCGCGGATGAGGAGAGGCGTTCTAGAGTGACATCACCACCGATGCGAATCCCGGGCATCCATTGGGGAAGTGAGATTCGAGGAATTGAAAAGAGGGTGGTTCCGGGAATTGGAACTCCAATAACAACGCCAACGATGAGTCTGATAAAAACTATTGCAAGAGCGATTCGAATGGACCACCAAAAAGTTGCATTCCACGGTGCTCCATCTAGACGAATCAAATAAACAGCAACTGCTACACCCACTACGAAAAGGGCAACCCAAGAACTATTCAGAGTTATGACTCCTATAGCTAAGAGCAGTGCCCAAATCCAAAGCGTAAGTGGGTGTAGCGGTGCCTTCATTATTGAATCAACTTATTTCTTGAGAAGCGCGGCAGGAGTCTCTATCTCCACACCACATTCCTTCTTGGGGTAGCCATTAAATCCGCAGATAAGTCCTGAAGAACCTGCTCTGACTTTCACTGCCTGCCCGAGTACATCGATACCTTGAGAATTCTTTGCAGTAACTATGCAGCGAACAATAGTTTTCTGCAGCTTTTCTCCTGTGGGTGCGTATGACTTTTGGCCAAAATCAATCACAAGGCCAATTCTTTTCTTGCCAGATACAGCTTTTGTGTAGCCGCAGATCTTCTCAAAACTCGGTGCTACCGATGGAGCAACGGAGGGGATGTCATCGCTGCTAAAAACAAAAGACCATCCCTCCA
Organism: Actinomycetota bacterium; assembly: GCA_026392935.1. Classification (GTDB taxonomy): domain Bacteria; phylum Actinomycetota; class Actinomycetes; order Nanopelagicales; family Nanopelagicaceae; genus Planktophila. The sequence goes on from JAPLBE010000011.1 coordinate 84,511, forward strand.
CTGCGCCATCTTTAATATCAACTGTTGGACCAGTCATTGCAGCTGTCCACATTTTTGCTTGTGGTGCTGCCTGGAAGTAACCCCAATAGCGATAGCCCTTGGCTGCGGCGTGAGATGAGGGGATAGCAACAACTTGTGAGAGAACAAGTGCGATTGCCGTAAGTGCGATTGATGTGTTTCTTTTCATTACTGGAGTCTCCTGTGTTGAAGAGTCTCACAGGGGTAGCTCGCTAGCCTCCGGCAAAGAATGCGCGGAGAACTTTTGGACTACACCCCGCGAACCTCGGCGGGTGTTTGTCTATTGCATATATCGCTTTAGGTAATCCGACTTGATCAGTTCAAAAGACTGTCTTACGGTTGCGGGTCAGCGTCGGATTTGCACCGAACTTCCCCTAAAGAGATACCTATGAAGTTGTGGGTATTACGTTGTGGGTGAACCAAACCATAGTTCTGCCCTCTTGGCAACAAGCCACGCAAGAGCGATAAGGTGCGAGGTATGGAATATAGACGCCTCGGCAACTCGGGAATGTACGTTTCGGAAATCGCATATGGAAACTGGATCACGCATGGTTCTCAAGTTGAATCTGATGTGGCAGTTAAATGCGTCAAAGCCGCGCTCGATTGTGGCATAACAACTTTCGACACAGCCGATGTTTATGCTGGAACAAAAGCTGAAGTTGTTTTGGGTAGAGCGTTAAAAGGTGTGCGTCGCGAGTCTTATGAGTTACTGACAAAAGTTTATTGGCCTACGGGTCCGGGAAAAAATGATAGAGGTCTGTCTCGCAAACACATCATGGAGTCTTGCCATGCGTCACTCAAGAGACTTAACACCGATCACATTGATCTCTATCAAGCACATCGCTTCGATGTCGAGACGCCACTTGAAGAAACACTGCGAGCTTTCGATGATTTGGTTCGCCAAGGGAAGGTGAGCTACATCGGTTTTTCAGAATGGACTGCGCCCCAGATTTCGCAGGCGCTGAAGATTCAAGATGCACGCGGCTATGACAGATTTGTTTCTAGTCAGCCACAGTATTCGGCTCTTTGGCGAGTAATCGAAGGTGCAGTTGTGCCGCTTTCTAAGAAAGAGGGCATTGGGCAAATTGTCTGGTCCCCGATGGCACAAGGCGTATTGACTGGAAAGTATCTTCCTGGCGTAAAGCCACCTGCAGGTTCACGTGCAACCGATAAAAAGAGTGGCGCAGGCGCCATCTCTAGTTTCATGAAAGAAGAGATACTTACTGCTGTTCAAAATCTTCGTCCTATTGCAGAGGAGCACGGATTGACGATGTCGCAGTTGGCCATTGCATGGGTATTGCAGAATGAGAACGTTTCTGCGGCAATTATGGGTGCAACTAAACCTTCTCAGGTTAAGGAGAATGTCAAAGCTTCTGGAGTAAAACTGGGCGTTGAAACCATGTCAAGAATAGATAAAATCTTGGGAACACTTCCTGAGAGAGATTCGACGATAGATCGAACACCTCGCCCACGAGCTTAGTTGCCTAACTTTAGAAAGAATCTCCACGATTGATTAATGGTTTTGGAGTGCGCATACGCCGCATTTGAGTCGAACGTAGCCATCCGTACATACCAATGCCTTTGAGGTCAGCGTCTGGGAATTTCTCAGAGACTACTTGTTTTAATTTGCGACTTAAAAAGAATCCATCAATGAGTGAGATTAAAAGCACTGAGTACATAATGAAGATGCTTCCAATCTGAAAAACCTTAGAAGGAATCAGAGTGAGTGCAAGTACAACGAAAATTATTGGCAAGAAATACTCACCAATAGAGCGACGAGAATCAACATAATTGCGGACAAATTTTCTTACTGGGCCTTTATCGCGAAAAGGAAGCGCATTCTCATCTCCACGCAAATATGCTGCTCGGGAAGCAATGCGCGCTGCACGAGCCGCTTCTTTTGCGCGCTTCTTCTCTTCACGAGTAGATGCGGGTGCGATTGAAGAAACTTTGCGGGCCGCCTCTGCATCTTTACGCTTTGGAGTCGGCCGACCTTTTTTATCCGATGTTGGTTCAGTCATGGTCGCAACTATAGAGCGAGCATCTGTTCTAGGGCTAACTTGGAGAACCTAGCCACGGTGGGATCGACCGTAATCTGGTTGACGATATGCCCCGCAAGGATTGACTCCATCGCCCAAACCAGGTGGGGCAAATCGATTCTGTTCATAGTCGAGCAATAACAGACAGTCTTGTCGAGGAAGACAATTTCTTTATCTGGGTTCTGGCTGGCTAAACGAGAAACCAAATTGAGCTCTGTACCGATTGCCCATTTACTACCCGCAGGGGAATCAGTAACTGTACGAATAATTCTCTCCGTGCTTCCAACTTCATCTGCAGCGACTACAACTTCGTGTTGGCATTCGGGGTGCACAATTACTTTGACCCCAGGAACTCGCACGCGCACTTCCCTTACGGACTCTTCGGTAAATCTGCCGTGCACTGAGCAATGCCCTCTCCACAAAATTATGGTGGCGTTTCTGATCTCTGATTCAGTTAGGCCACCCATTGGTTTCCATGGATTCCACAGGACGCAGTCATCAAGTGAAAGTCCCAGATTGCCGACAGCAGTATTTCTCCCCAGATGTTGATCGGGCAGAAATAATACCTTTTCAGATTTAGCAAAGGCCCAGCGAAGTGACTTCTCAGCGTTGGATGATGTGCAAATAGTTCCGCCGTGTTCACCGGTAAAGCTCTTGATTGCAGCCGATGAATTCATATATGTAACAGGTGTTGTTTGACCCGCAACACCTAGTTCTTCCAAAACTTTCCAACACTCATTAACCTGTTGCGCAGTTGCCATGTCAGCCATAGAACAACCTGCTGCAAGATCGGGGAGAATCACTTTCTGCGATGAAGATGTCAGAATGTCGGCGCTCTCTGCCATGAAATGCACACCACAGAAGAAGATGAATTCAGCCTCCGACTTCTCGGCCGCTGCTTGAGCCAACTTAAAAGAATCACCTGTGATATCGGCAAAGCGAATTACTTCATCTCGTTGGTAATGATGACCCAAGATGAGGGCTCTTGCGCCCAATGCGGCGCGAGCTGCAATAGCTCGTTCGACCAAGTGCGGATCACTTGGTGCGGGTAGTTCGCCGCTGCAGGAGACTCCACGTTCGGAAGTCAGGTCTTTACCCTGCCCCAATACGAGAAGTTCGCTGAGTGAGATAGCCATGGGGCTATTCTCATGTGTTTCGGTTAGCCACGGCAACCCGACGCGAGTATTCTTTGGCATATGACTACTGAAACAACATCAACTCCAGTTGAACTGACAACCGGCATCACTCTTACCGATGTAGCAGCAGCAAAAGTTTCTGCTCTATTGGCTCAAGAAGGCCGCGATGATCTCTACCTTCGCGTAGCCGTACAACCAGGTGGATGTTCTGGACTTAAGTACCAGCTTTACTTTGATGACCGCGCACAAGATGGGGACATCGCACGTGAATTTGGTACAGTCAAAGTTGTTGTCGACAAGATGAGCGATCCGTATCTCATGGGTGCAAGCATTGATTTCGTGGACACAATTGAGAAGCAGGGCTTCACAATTGATAATCCAAATGCGCAAGGTTCTTGTGCATGCGGCGATTCATTTAACTAATCAGCCTTCTACACCCCGTCCCATAGATAGATTGCGCCCATGAAAATTGGTGTTGCTGGGTCGGTCGGGTTAGATCATTTAATGACTTTCCCAGGAAAGTTCACCGATTCTTTAGTCGCCGGTTCGCTCGAGAAAGTCTCACTCTCATTTCTCGTAGATGGCCTAGATGTACGCCGAGGTGGTTGCGCCGCAAATATTGCCTTTGGCTTAGGAGTTCTTGGCCTTAATCCAATTCTTATCGCCGCAGTCGGAAAAGATTTTGCAGATTACGACGCTTGGCTTTCGCGTCATGGCGTAGATACAACGCATGCTTTGGTCTCTAAAGATCAGCACACGGCGCATTTCACTGTCACAACAGACACCGAACTTAATCAGATTGCCTCATTTTTTCCCGGTGCGATGTCAGAGGCTCGAAACATTGAACTGAAACCAATCATCGATAAAGTCGGCAAGTTAGATGTATTAATAGTTTCACCTGATGACCCAGAGGCAATGTTGCGTCATACCGAAGTCGCGCTTTCGATGGGCATCGCAGTAGCGGCAGATCCCTCGCAGCAAATGGCGCGCATGAGCGGTGATGAGATTAAGAAGCTTATTGACGGAGCCACCTATCTTTTTATGAACGAGTACGAGTTAGCACTTGCCATCCAAAAGACTGGGTGGAGTGATCACGAAATTCTGCAACGTGTGAAATATCGCATTGTCACCTTGGGTTCCGACGGTGCCCGCGTTGAAAGTGTTGATGGAACATTCATTAAAGTTGGTTGCGCCAAGGAGAAAGCTAAAGTCGATCCAACCGGAGTCGGAGACTCTTTTAGATCCGGTTTTGTCGCTGGTCTTGCCTGGGGACTTCCTCTTGAAAGGTGTGCGCAGTTGGGATCCATGATTGCGACATACGTTATTGAATCAACGGGCACTCAGGAGTACAGATTTACAAGCGCCGAATTCTTGGCTCGCTTTGAAGAAGCATACGGCGGCGATGCTGCAGCCGATATAGCTGCGCATCTACCTTCTTAGCTCTGCGCTTACTTCGGCAATGTTTTTAACAAGTTCGACTATCGAATCCTGGGTTGTGTTTTGGTGCAGGGTAAATCTGAGGTGGCCAGCCGTAGGTAAGCCCATAGCTGCCAGAACGTGACTTGGTTGTAAATCTTCAGGGGAGCAGGCTGAGCCAGAATCAACATCAAATCCTCGCTGTGACAGCTTGGAAACGAGTTGTTCAGAATCCACGCCGCCCACAATGCACGAAAGTGCGTGGGGGAGTGCATCTACATTTTCACCCACAACTGAAACATTAGGTACTACTTTTAATTGGTCAATGAGAAATTCGCGAATCGTCGAATCTTCGATTTCAAAATTCTCCAGTGCGATCGATGCCGCAATTAGTAGAGGTAGCGAGTACGTACCAGGAACCGATATTGGTGCGATGTGAGGCAGTGGATATGAGTATCGAGAAGTATTTCGAATCGCCAAGAGTGCCAATCCACTTGGGCCACCCCATGATTGAGAGTCAAAAAGTGCGGTATCCCAGCGATCTGGAAGAGATACTCGCGGTGCGCAAGAGGTGGCATCTACTGCGATGAAACCGATTTTTGAGAAAGCAGAATTTTCCAGTTGAATGATTCCGGTTTCGCCATTGGCTAATTGAAGCGAGAGAACTGAATCATCAAGTGGTGTAACACCTGGAACAATCTGCCCATTTTCGTCAACTGCAGTCTCTGTAGTTTTTCCTACGTGAGTTCTTGCAATTGCTCGGATCTTGCCTTTATCGGAAGCGGAGTAAATGAACTCTGTATTCGGAGTGAGTAGTCCGGCGATCGCTAAGAAATGTCCCAATGCCGGCTCTCCGAGAATATGTATTTCGTGGGCTGTTACTCCAAGCCGGTGAGCCATGTTTTCAAGACTCTGGTTGCGAAGAATCGCAGCCTTTGCTGCTGCTTGAGATAGCTTTTTTGGGTCTGCCCAGCCCTGATCAAATGCGGCTAGAAGGCTCTCTCGAGCCATCGCCGACATAGGGGCTTCTGAAGTGAAATTTCCTGTGACACGAACCACCGGATGAACGCTACTCGCTCGGAGAGACCCATGCACATCTCGCCACTATCCTTACCCCATGACTTCTCGAGCTTCGCGTGCAAAGCGCTCCTTCCGAGTCGCTGCACTTCTTGCTCCAGCGCTACTAATGCTCAGCGGATGTTCTTTTGATCTCAAGAACGTATCAGGAATGGGTTTTCCAAAGGGCGTATCGAGTGTCAATGACATTTCACTCTCATTGTGGCAAGGCTCTTGGATTGCAGCGGCGGTAGTTGGTGTCATCACTCTCGTTCTCATTTTATGGCCCGCAGTATTTCATCGTGCACATGCCAGCAAAGGCGAATTTCCAAAGCAGACTCAGTACAACGTACCGGTTGAAATTTTGTACACCGTTATCCCATTCATCATTGTTGCAGTCCTGTTCTATTTCACTGTTGTGAAGGAGAATAAAATTATTGATAAGACCACTCCCGTCAAACATGAAATTACAGTTGAAGGAATTCAATGGTCTTGGCAATTCGGTTATCCAGAAGCCGGCGAAAAAGCAGTAGTTACTGGTACTCCAGCTAACGCACCAACTCTTTACTTACCAAAGGGCGAGAGTGTTCGATTCACGATTACATCGAATGACGTAGTTCATGGATTCTGGATTCCTGCATTCATGATTCAAATGCAGAATCTTCCGGGGGAGACTAATCACCTTCAGTTCACGGCAAATAAACTCGGCGAATTTCCTGGTCGATGCAACATCCTCTGCGGACGTAATCACTCGCAAATGCTTTTTAAAGTCAAAGTTGTAACACCAGAGCAATATCAAAATTACCTTGAGACATTGAAGGCGAGCGCGGCATGACAACTTTCGCAGAACGTCCAACGATTGCTGCGCCACGTAAAGGGGTTCAAAAGACCTCACGTGGCTCTCAGTTTGTAAAGACAATTACATCAACTGACCACAAGCGCATCGGTTACCTGTATCTAGCAACTTCATTTGCATGGTTCCTCATTGGTGGGCTTTTAGCTCTTTTCTTGCGCCTCGAACTTACCCGCCCAGGAATGCAATTCTTGAGCGTCGAGCAGTACAACCAAATCTTCACTATGCACGGAACCATTATGTTGCTGATGTTTGCAACACCACTCTTTGTGGGATTCGCTAACGTCATCATGCCATTGCAGATCGGTGCGGCAGATGTGGCTTTCCCTCGTTTAAACATGCTTTCGTATTGGCTCTTCCTCTTCGGTTCGATTCAAGCCGTTGCTGGATTCCTAACTCCTGGTGGCGCCGCATCATTTGGTTGGACTGCATATGCACCTCTTGCGAATTCAACGTACTCACCGGGCATCGGTGGTGACTTGTGGGTAATGGGTCTAGCTATCTCTGGTCTTGGAACAATTCTTGGTGGCGTTAACTTCATTACAACAATCTTTACTATGCGCGCACCTGGAATGACGATGTTCCGCATGTCAATCTTCTCGTGGAACGTATTGCTGACTTCGATTCTTGTTCTACTTGCATTCCCTCCATTAGCAGCTGCGCTCCTCGGTCTTGAATCCGATCGACTCTTTGGATCACATCTCTTTGATCCTGCAAATGGTGGAGCAATGCTTTGGCAGCATTTGTTCTGGTTCTTTGGACACCCAGAGGTTTATATCCTTGCGCTTCCATTCTTCGGAATCGCCACTGAAATTTTGCCAGTGTTTAGCCGTAAACCAATTTTCGGTTATAAGGGATTGATTGCAGCAACAATCGCGATTTCGGCACTCTCCGTTGCAGTATGGGCCCACCATATGTTTGCTAGCGGAAAAGTTCTTCTTCCATTCTTCTCATTCATGACATTCCTTATCGGTGTTCCAACCGGTGTGAAATTCTTTAACTGGATCGGAACTATGTGGCGAGGCCATGTAACTTTTGAAACTCCCATGCTTTGGGTGATGGGCTTCCTCGTAACCTTCTTATTCGGAGGAATTACAGGAATTATTCTCGCGTCGCCTCCACTTGATTTTGCAGTATCTGCTTCTTACTTTGTTGTTGCCCACTTCCACTATGTGCTCTTTGGGACAGTGGTCTTTGCGATGTTTGCTGGCTTCTATTTCTGGTGGCCAAAGATGACAGGTCGCATGCTCAACGAACGCCTTGGAAAGATTCACTTCTGGACACTCTTCTTTGGTTTCCACTTAACTTTTCTTATCCAACACTGGCTAGGCATTAAGGGATTCCCGCGTCGCTATGCAGATTACTTAGCCACCGATGGATTTACTGGAATGAATATGATTTCAACCGTTGGCTCATTCCTTCTTGCTCTTTCAATGATTCCATTCTTTGTAAATGTATGGATTACTCGTAAATCTCCATTGGTTAATGTTGATGATCCATGGGGTTATGGTTCTTCACTCGAATGGGCCACATCATGTCCACCACCACGTCACAACTTCACATCTATGCCACGCATCCGCTCAGAGCGTCCAGCATTTGATTTGCATCACCCGCACATTAAGACTGAGGGTCACTAACAATGAAAGCTAATTGGCAACTTTTCTCAGGCCTTGCTGTTTTCTATGTGATTATGGCTGTGGTGTATTACTTTGTTGGCGGCGAAGCTGTCGGCATTACCGGAATGACTCTTGCTGCCTGTTTGGCTGGCATGGTTGGCTTCTATCTCTGGTTTACACAGAAAAGAATCGGTACTGCAATCCCTTCAGATAATGAAGAGGCAGAGATCGCTGATGACGCAGGTGAACTTGGTTTTTATAGCCCACATTCATGGTGGCCACTTCCCGTTGCTCTGAGTGCGACTGCAATGGGACTTGGTCTGATTATCGGCTGGTGGCTTACGCTTATTGCTCTTGGTTCTTTAGTTATCAGCATCATCGGCATGGTTACAGAGTACGAGAAGCCAGCAACTACTTCTTCTCACTAATCACTGATTAGATACGGCCATGGAAAAGATTCGTGCCGAAATTCTTGATCTCAACATTCCACTAACTGTCGCGGCTCGAATTACCATTAACGCTCCCGCAAATAAGATTTTTGATCTCGTAGCTGATCCATACGCTCATGCGTATTTTGATGGTTCTGGAACCGTCGAACGCGCCTTGCGCGCTCCGGAGCGACTTTCTTTAGGCTCTACATTCGGCATGAGTATGCGAATCAAAGTTCCGTATCGCATCAAAAATACCGTCACTGCCTTAGAAGAGGGTTCCCTGATCAGCTGGCAACATTTCGGTGGCTGGACTTGGTCGTACCAACTTAATCAAATAGCACCTAATCAAACGGTTGTCACCGAAACTTTCGATGCGAATACTGCTAACTCCTTTGGTAAATGGTGGCTTCAGAGAACTGATTCGCTGAATCGCAATCCCAAGTGGATGGCTAAATCTCTAGTACTCCTCAAAGCGTTAGCTGAGCAGTGAAGAGAGCAACTGCAGCTGCTCCTTGGATCTTTATTGTTATCTGGAGTTCGGGTTTTGTTGTTGCAAAGTACGCCTTTCCATCGGCTGACGCGCTCTACTTTCTCGCGATTCGGCTCATTCTTGCAACTGTAATTCTCTTTTTACTCACATTTGCGCTAGGCCAACCGCTCAAACTTTCGCGTACGGATTTCTATTCATCTCTTGCTATCGGAATTGCACTTCATGGTTTCTATCTTGCTGGTGTTTGGCATGCCATTGCGCTGGGGGCTCCTGCCGGATTGTCATCAGTGATTACAAGTATCCAACCGGTATTAGTCTCACTTCTCGCCGTCCGGATCTTGATGGAACCTCTCACCACCCGGCAAGTGGTTGGTTTGGTTCTTGGTTTAGCGGGTGTTTTCTTAGTTGTTCTGCCCAAGTTATCTAAAGCTGATGGTTTCACCGCAGAGTCCGTTGGGTTTCTAGTTATTGGTCTTTTGGGAAGTACCGTCGCCACCCTGCTGCAGAAGAAAATCGGTCATTCGATACCGCTCATGATTGGTACCACCTATCAATTCGGTATCGCCGGAATACTTCTGCTCATCTATACACTCGCAACAGGTAAAACTCACTTTGAGTTAACAAGCACCGCTGTATTCTCGATGTTGTGGGCTGTTTTAGTCACATCAATTGCCGCTGTGCTGCTCTTGTTATGGCTGCTCAATCGCGGATCCGCAGCGAAAGTTTCTAGCTTGATGTACTTGGTGCCTCCTATGGCGGTTCTTCAGGCGCTGGTCTTGTTTGGGGAAAAGGTAAACGCCCAAGCTATCATCGGAATTGTGATGACAGCGTTGGGCGTTGCCTTAGTTCTACGCTGTGAGTAACCGCTTAGTGATGTCCTTCTAGTTCGCGACGTTCTGTTTCAGTTGCCTTAGGAACTGCTACTGCAGCTGCACGAGAAATGCGATTACGGATCTTGTTCTTAAGTGCACCAGGGCGACGCACTCCGGCGCCATCGTGTTCTGGCAGCTCAAGCGGTGCAAGCTGTTCGTGAGAAGTAAGTACCCAAGCCTTCTCCGCAGAGATTGGCTCATGGACTTCTATAAATTCTCCACTTGGCATACGTACGAGACGACCGGTCTCGCGACCGTGAAGAACGAGATCGCGATCTGCACGTTGAAGTGAGAGACAAAGTCTCTTGGTAACTACAAATGCAATTGGTGGGAGAACAATAATTGCGATGCGAGAGAACCACATCATCTGATTAATGGTCAGATGGAATGTTGTAGCGATGATGTCATTTCCACCATTTAACAATGAAACCAAGGTGAATGTAAGAGCCATAACGCCAATCGCTGTTCTATTCGGCGTATTGCGTGGACGATCGAGCAAGTGATGTTCGCGCTTATCTCCTGTTGCCCAACTTTCAATAAATGGATAGAGGGCGAGTCCCGTAAACATAATTCCCGGCACGATTAAACCTGGAATTAAAATATTCCAGGAAATTGTGTATCCAAGTGCATGGGTTTCAATTGGGGGAGCCATGCGGACTAGACCATCGAGCCAACCCATATACCAGTCAGGTTGAGAGCCCGCGGAAACTTGCGCTGGGGTGTACGGACCATAAAGCCAAATGGGGTTAATGGAAGCGACGGCGCCAAGAAATGCCGTAACTCCAAAGACGATGAAGAAGAAGCCTCCAGCTTTAGCCATGTAGACCGGCATAAGTGGATAGCCAACAACATTCTTCTCAGTGCGACCTGGACCAGGGAACTGTGTGTGCTTCTGGTACCAAACAAGCATCAAGTGAACCGTGATGAGTGCAAGGAAAATTCCTGGAAGCAAAAGAATGTGCACGGTATAGATACGTGGAATAAATGCTTCGCCAGGGAAAGCGCCGCCGAAGGCAAAGAATGCGAGATAGGAACCAACTACCGGAATAGCTTGAATGATTGCTTCAGCGATTCGAATACCTGTTCCTGAAAGTAGATCATCAGGAAGTGAATAACCCAAGAACCCTTCAACGATTCCGAGGGTAAGAAGTCCGACACCAATGATCCAGTTGAATTCACGAGGCTTACGGAATGCACCGGTGAAATAAACACGCATTAAGTGAACAACAATTCCCACCATAAAAATAAGCGCAGCCCAGTGGTGAATCTGTCGCATCAGAAGACCGCCGCGAACCTCGAAAGAGATATCAAGTGTTGATGCGTACGCCGCAGACATCTTCAAACCTTTAAGAGGTTCATATGATCCGTCGTAGACAACTTCCTTCATGGATGGGTCGAACCAGAACGTTAAGAATGTTCCTGAGAGAAGAAGAATGACGAATGAGTACAGGCAAATTTCTCCAAGAAGGAATGACCAGTGATCAGGGAAGACCTTTGTCAGGTTCTTCTTCATCCACTTCGCAGCGCCTGTGCGATCGTCTACATATCCTGCGACGTTGCCAGCGACTCTTTCACGTGCTGTCATGATGAACGCTCCCAAAAACTAGGTCCGACTGGTTCGCTAAATGGTGCTCCGGCCACTAAGTAGCCTTCCTCATCCACTGTGATATTTAACTGCGGAAGTGGTCTCGCCGCAGGTCCAAAAATAACTTTTGCCGCACGAGTCACATCGAAGGTTGATTGGTGGCATGGGCAGAGGAGATGCTTGGTTTGCTGTTCGTATAACGCAACTGCGCATCCCATGTGTGAGCAAATCTTGGAGAAGGCGATGATTCCTTCGTGCGTCCATGAAAGTCGCTCGGCGTTGAGATTGAATTCTTCTGGTCGCAGGCGAATCAGGAGAACCGCATCCTTTGCAATGTCATCCAGGTGACGTTCTTTGCCCGGCGCTAATTCGGGAAGTGTCTGCGCAACTGCGCCAACTTCAAGGTCTTCAGGTCGAATCGGACGATCACCTGGATCTGTAACTAAGCGAGTTCCCTTTTTCCACGATGTCTTAGAAAGATCATTTCCAGGAAGAGGACCAAGATCGCGAAGCAGAAGAATTGGAGGAAGCGCGGTAAGTCCTAGAGCCGCACCGAGTGTTCTCTTAATGAGAGGGCGACGACCGAGTCCTGCAGCAGATGCTCCAGCCTTAACAGTTTTTACAAATTCTTCCCGGTCTTCATCCTCAGAGCGGAATTCGTGACGTTGTGCAATAACTTCTTCATCAGGCATAAGTGTCTTCGCCCAATGGATAAGACCGGCTCCAATACAGAACAGTGAGATTGCCATTCCCAAACCTAGCCCAAGCTGATGAACATTGGTGTTGCCGAGTACGGGTATAAAAACAAATACATCATCTTTGATAAAGATGTAAGAGTAAATAAGAATTAGAGTGCCTAGTGCAGAGAGGGCGAAGAGAATTGCCACTTGACGCTCTGCAAGTGCAGCAGCTTTAGGATCAGTGTCGGCGCGACGATGAACGTGTGCTGGAAGTCCTGGATCTTTAATGAGCTCGATTTCGTTAGTCATATCCCTATTTCGCCTTCATCGCTAGCCAGACTGCAACACCAACGAGCAGACCTATACCAAGAGTCCACACGAGCAAACCTTCTGTCACTGGACCAACGCGTCCGAGTGCTGCGCCACCGAGTTGCGGTTCAGCCTCTGCTGCTTTGGCCCACTTGATGATTGAGAGTTTTTCTTCAGGAGTAATTGTTTTATCGCTAAAGACAGGCATTGATTGCGGACCTGTAATCATTGCTTCATAAATATGTTTTGGTTCAACACCCATAATTGTTGGAGCGTACTTGCCTTGTGTGAGTGCGCCGCCTTGTCCTGCAAAGTTATGACACATTGCGCAGTTCGTGCGGAAAAGTTCACCGCCTTCTGCAACTGATCCGTCGCGCTCGTAATTGAGAGCTTCTTCAGTTGGAATCTCCGGCCCAGGTGCCAGTGAAGCGACGTACATTGCAAGTGCATAAACCTCTTCAGGTGTGTAGACAGGTTTTTTGCGCATCGCCTGCTGGCTCATATCTGCCATCGGCATGCGTCCTGTGCCAACTTGGAAATCTACAGATGCAGCACCAACTCCAATGAGTGATGGCGCAATTTCCGCACCTTCAGCATTGAGGCCGTGGCATGAAGAACAACCCTTGAGAAATATCTGCTTGCCTTCTTCAATGGCAACGGAACGATCAGCCACTGATGGGGATTCAGAATTTACTGCACTCGCAACTTGGAAAGTGGTGCCGATGGTGAAGAGAGCAAAAATCAAAAGAATTGGTCCTGCTGCATGGTGTCTGCGTAGACGCGAGAGACGCTTCACTGTATTCCTTTCAGTCGGGTCGTAAATTATTTGATGAGGTAAATTGCAGAGAAGAGAGCAATCCAAACAACGTCAACGAAGTGCCAGTAGTAAGAGACCACGATTGCTGTAGTTGCCTGACCTTGAGTAAATCGTCGAGCTTTTGCAACACGAATCATTACGATGAGAAATGCGATTAGCCCACCGGTCACGTGCAAACCGTGGAAGCCTGTTGCGATGTAAAAAACTGAACCGTACGCAGTTGAGGAGAGTGTGACGCCTTCGGAGACTAGTGCGGCGTATTCATAAACCTGACCTGCAATAAAGAAGGTGCCCATGAGAAATGTCAGTGAGAACCATTCACGCATTCCCCATGTTGAGATTCTAAAAATCGAACCAGTGCGACGTGCTTGGTAGCGCTCGGCAGCGAAAACACCGAACTGACATGTCACTGATGAAAGTACAAGAACAGTTGTATTTAGTGCCGCAAATGGGATGTTAAGAATCTCTGTTGACTCAGTCCAGATTGTCGGACCTTGAACTGCGCGCGTAGTGAAGTACATTGCAAAAAGTGCGGCGAAGAACATGAGTTCACTTGAGAGCCACACGATTGTTCCGACAGCCACCAAGTTTGGACGGGTGATCTTGTGATGCGTGCTCACGCTGGTGCTTGTCATAGGTGGCATTATTCCCGAAAAGGCACTCACTCACCTATTTGTAAGGCCCTGGAAAGCCACCTATTTGTGCTGGAACAAGGTGAAAAGGGTCACGCACTACTGACGGTCGGAAAGAATGAGAGTCGACATCAGGGATAACCCGATTAGACTGGGGCTATGTCAGAGACTTCCGGAGTTCGTGAGCGAAAGTACTCAATCGCCCTTTATTCAGATGATTCATCTGTGCGCCAGGCAGTTATTGCCGCTTTAGGGACTCGCGTTTCACCCGAAATGTCTGAGCACGTCATTCATCAATTCGCCACTGGGCCAGCTCTTCGACTTTTCGTCGATTCCAAGAAGCCTGGAACTGATTCACCAATTGACTTGTTTATCCTCGATGGAGAGTCAGTTCCCGAAGGTGGACTTGGTATTGCTCGTCAACTCAAGGATGAAGTATTTCATTGTCCACCAGTGCTAGTGATGACTGGCAGAAAAGCAGACGCCTGGCTAGCGGCATGGTCTCGCGCAGAGGCAAATGTTCTTCATCCAGTAGATCCATTTACATTGGCTCACACGGTTGCTGATTTATTGCGGGCACGTACAACTTCTCTATCTGCGCAATAAGGGCAGTTAATGCAAGCGATGGGTGAAAATACTCCAACCTGGAGCGCATGCATCAGCAAAATTCAGTCAGGTCTTGATCTCGAACCATCTGAAATTCAAAGCGTGATGCGTGAAATTTTATCTGGCTCTGCAAATACCGAGGGAATAAAAGAGTTTCTCCTTGCACTAAAGGAGAAGGGGGAAACGTCTGAAGAAGTCGGTGCTCTTGTAGCCGAGATGTATGAACACAGCGCACCAATCAATATTTCAGAGAGAGCTGTCGACACCGTTGGCACGGGTGGGGATGGCGCGCACACAATAAATATTTCAACTACGGCTGCAATCATTGCCGCGGCTGCCGGCGCACGAGTTGTAAAACATGGCAGTCGAGCCGTCTCATCGAAATCCGGTGCTTCAGATTTTCTCGAAGCACTTGGCGTGGTTCCGGGCCTTGATGGCAAAGGCGTTGAAAGAACCGTGCGCGAACTCGGAATCGGTTTCTGCTTTGCCCCTGTTTTTCATCCATCCATGCGTTTTGCTGCTCCTGCCCGAAAGGAACTGGGAGTTGCAACAATTTTCAATATTCTCGGACCACTCTCTAATCCAGCTAAACCAAAAGCTGCAGCAATTGGTGTCGCTAATGAGCGTATGCATTTAGTAATGGCACAAGTTCTTGCAGGTAAAGGCTGCGAAGGTTTCGTATTTCGTGGAGATGATGGCTTGGATGAGATCACTCTTGCAACAACGACTTCGGTACTTTCAATTGGAAAGTCTGAGATATCTAGTGATCGAATTGATGCTAAAGATTTTGGCCTAGACAACGCACCCGTAGAAGCGATTGTTGGGGGAGACGCGGCAGAGAACGCACGAATTAGCAGGGCTATTTTTGCAGGCGAACATGGCGCTCCGCGAGATGCCGTCCTATTGAATGCAGCTGCTGCGATTGCCGCATTTGAAGGCGATGTTGATTCCGATATTAAAGTAAGACTTACCGCGGGATTGCGTCGTGCTACGCAAGCCGTAGATTCTGGTGCGGCAACTACTCTTTTGTCGCGTTGGGTTGATTTAACTCAGGAGATTTCGGCTTCTTAGCTTTCTTTCCAAAGTTCATTAACTCTTCTAACGTGTACACATCGAGACTTCCTAGTCTTTCGAGAAGTCCATGAAAAACATCGACCGTCGCACGCGCATCGTCTAACGCCCGATGGTTAGGAGTTGTTTGCGTGCCAAAGAACTCTGCCAAAGTGGATAGTTTGCAGTTCGGTACCTCATCGCGAGAAAGAACCTTGCGAGCGATGATTGCAGTATCTAGAACTGGGAAAGCAGGCCAAGGAAAACTACATTCTCGTGCGGCAGCTTTTAAAAATGAGAGATCAAAAGGTGCATTCTGAGCAACTAGCACCGTGCTTTTATAATGACCTAAAAACTCAAGTAGGGCTGGGAAAATCGAACTTATGATTGGTGCGTCATAAATCATCTCATCAGTGATTCCGGTGAGGTCGGTGATATATCCAGGAATAGGGTGCCCAGGATTTACAAAACTTTTGAACTCCCCAAGATTCTGCCCACCTTGGACCTTCACTGCCCCTATTTCAGTAATACTTGCGCCCAAATGGGGAGCTCCGCCTGTAGTTTCTAAATCAATAACAACAAAAACCGTTTCTGCAAGAGAGCGCCCTAATTCTTGGAAAGTACTTTGCCAAGTCGCATCGCTCATGTCCGCAAGAGTAGATGATTGCTCGGACATTACTAAAGTAATAACATTTCACTATGAGCGTTGACAATGCACCTATCGATTTGATTCGTGATTGGCACGCTGAAGGAAAAGGCGCAAACAAGCGCATTGGCGTTTTACTTGTTCATGGATTTACAGGTTCCCCTGCTTCTATGCGCCCATGGGCCGAGTTTCTTAACGGCCATGGATACACAGTGATGGTCCCACTTCTGCCGGGACATGGAACAACACCGCACGATCTCAATCTTGTGAAGTGGCAGGAATGGCCTGCAAAAGTTGAGAGCGAACTTAATGCGCTTCTGCAAAGTTGCGACAAGGTATTTATTTGTGGCCTGTCTATGGGTGGTGGGACAGCTCTTAATGTCGCCACTAGATATTCAAAACAATTGGCTGGAATCATTCTCGTTAACCCAATGATTCATGTGAAATTTGTGCCACATCAACTTGCCTGGGTCATTTCCAGATTTCAGAAGATGCGCGACTCCGTGGGCGATGACATCAAAAAACCTGGAATTACCGAGTACGGCTACGACTTTCTACCTGCGGTAGGTGTGTATCAGCTTCTCAAAATGCTTCACTACACGCGCAAGAGATTGCACGATGTCACAGCACCGCTTCAACTTTTCCATAGCGTTGAAGACCATACATTGCCAGTGACAAATACAGAGATCATCATGAAAGAGATTAATTCCCGTGAGAAGAACCGAATCGAGTTAGTGAATAGCTACCACGTAGCTACCATGGATTATGACGCCGAGATTATCTTCGAAAATTCTCGCGTTTTTATTGAGTCGCACTCATAACTTTCCCAGAGGCAACAAAGGCTGAGGCAGCCATGAGTTCAGGGGAGAGATAACGATCGGCGCCTGGTCCAGGTACCGACTTTCGTAGCGAGCTAATTACTTTTACTGATACTGGGCTCGGCGTAAGTGGTGCTCGCAACTCAATTGCGCGTGATGCAGTGACAAGTTCAATTGCAATGATGTGGGTCAGGTTGGTGACAGCCGTGCGCAACTTGCGCGCTGCAGACCATCCCATAGATACGTGATCTTCTTGCATGGCAGAGGATGGGATCGAATCAACGCTGGCAGGTGAAGCAAGCCGCTTATTTTCGCTCACCAATGCCGCTTGTGTGTATTGCGCGATCATGAGTCCTGAATCAACACCTGGATCGTCTGCAAGAAATGGCGGAAGACCTGCGTTTCTATTCTTATCGAGTGCCCTATCTGTTCTTCTCTCGGAAATGCTTCCAAGGTCTGCAACTGCAATTGCTAAGAAATCTAAAACATAGGCAACAGGTGCGCCATGGAAGTTTCCATTAGAGGAAATTCGCCCATCTTCGAGCACAACTGGGTTATCAATCACGGCTGCGAGTTCGCGTGATGCAACAGTTGATGCGTATTCAATTGTGTCTCTCACAGCGCCAGCTACTTGTGGCGCGCATCGCAATGAATAAGCATCTTGCACGCGATCATCGTCATGAAGATGAGAAGCAACGATTCCTGAGCCTTTTAGCGTGGCTAGCATTCTTGCAGCGCTCTTAGCTTGGCCTGGATGAGCACGTAAAGGTGCATGAAGTTCTGGGATAAATACGCGGTCTGTTCCAAGTAGACCTTCAACACTCATGGCTGCAACAACATCTGCAGAATCCACGAGAGTCTCTAAATCCGCGAGAGCCAGAATGAGCATTCCTAACATTCCATCCGTGCCATTGATCAGTGCGAGGCCCTCTTTTTCTGCAAGTAATACTGGTGTAATTCCTGCTTCTAGCAAAAGCTCGGGAACGGGTCTTTGAACTCCTTTGCTATCAAAAGCTTCACCTTCACCCATTAATACAAGGGCACAGTGAGCAAGTGGTGCTAGGTCACCACTGCATCCAAGAGAACCGAATTCACGAACCAGGGGAGTGATACCTGCGTTCAGAAGTGCGGCCATGGTTTGAGCAACGACTGGTCGGACACCGGTTTTACCTGAACATAAAGTCTTCAACCTGAGTGCTATGAGTGCGCGCACAACTTCGCGTTCTACTGGAGCACCAATGCCTGCCGCATGCGAGCGAATCAGAGATCTCTGAAGTTGTGTACGTAATTCTTGAGAGACATGCCTGTTAGCGAGTGCGCCAAAACCTGTGGAGATTCCGTAGACAGGAGTTTCACTTGCAGCAAGTCCCTCTACATGATCACGCGATTTTTGCATTGCAGTCAATGATTCTTGCGAGATTTCTACAAGGACATCTTGGCGAGCTACGGCCACTACATCTTTGAATGTAATTCCTGAAGTCGAGATTGTTACTTTTGCCATTGTGTTACTGCCATTCCTGCTTTGTAGGTATTTGAAACGATGTTTACTCCTGGTCGATAGGCCAAATGAATGTACGACGGTGTTGATAGCAGTGCGAAATCTGCACGAGCACCGACACTTACACGCCCGATATCTTCGCGCCCGAGCGCTTGTGCGCCACCAAGAGTCGCTGCGCGCACCGCTTCCTCTACTGTAAAACCAAGAAGCGAAACAGCTGCTGCGATACAGAAGGGCATCGATGTTGTGAAGCTTGAACCCGGATTGCAATCACTTGCGATTGCAACACTGGCTCCAGCATCGAGAAATTTGCGGCCTAACTTTCCTTCGTGCGAAGTAGAAAATTCGGCGCCAGGAAGAAGGGTGGCTACGACGTTGCTATTTGCAAGGGCCTCGATATCTTGCAGCGTAGAAGCACTTAAGTGATCGGCAGACGTAGCACCAAGTTCTATTGCTAGTTGAATCGCTTCTGTTCTCTGCAATTGGTTAGCGTGAATGCGCGGCTTCATTCCATGTTCAACGCCTGCACGCAAAATCCTTCGTGTTTGATCGATATCGAATGCGCCGTGATCGCAGAAAACATCAATCCATTTTGCTCGTGATTCAGGAATCATCTTCTCGATCACAAGTTTTACATATGAATCTGGGTTGTCTTTGAACTCAACTGGCACTACGTGCGCCGCAAGCAGAGTTGTTTCATCGGTGAACTCCGATGCGATCTCAACCGAACGAGATTCATCCTTCTGGGTTAATCCGTATCCGCTCTTAATCTCAACAGTAGTGGTGCCCGATGAGAGGGCTTCATTAAGAAGTTTCTGTGTATTGTTTCGAAGTTGATTATCGGATGCGCTTCGGGTTGCTGAGACAGTTGTGGCTATTCCACCAGCTGTGTAGCGATTGCCTTTGGCTCGCTCGGCAAACTCTTCCGCTCGATCTCCAGCAAAGATGAGATGTGTATGCGAATCGACGAAGCCGGGAAGAAGTGTTTTTTCAGCGCAATCAATTTCAGAATCAACACCAGTTGGCGCTTTAGTAGAAATTGAGACGATAACACCGTTTTCGACAACAACATGTGCTCCGGAAATCACTCCAAGGAGGCCATCGCCTAACTCAGGATCATTTGTGACAAGAGTCTGAATATTTGTGAAAGCAGTAGAGGTCACTTGCCGATTACACCTTGCATCATCGGAACGTGTACACCTTTTTCGATTGCAACTTCCTGCGCATGGGCATATCCCGCATCCGCATGTCGAATGACACCCATGCCCGGATCATTTGTAAGAACTCGCTCTAATTTAGCTGCAGCAAGTGGAGTTCCATCTGCAACGCTGACTTGTCCAGCATGAATCGAGCGACCGATACCGACGCCGCCACCATGATGAATCGAAACCCATGAAGCGCCAGAAGAAATATTGATCATTGCATTGAGCAGTGGCCAATCTGCGATTGCATCTGAACCGTCGTACATAGCTTCAGACTCACGGTAAGGAGATGCCACGCTTCCGCAATCTAAATGGTCGCGTCCAATAACAATAGGAGCGCTCACTTCACCACTTGCTACGAGATCATTAAATTTAAGACCGGCTTTGTCGCGTTCTCCGTACCCAAGCCAGCAAATGCGGGCTGGCAGCCCTTCGAATTCAACACGGTCCTGCGCCATCTTTATCCAACGATGCAGATGTTTATTCTCTGGAAAGAGATCCAATACAGCTTGGTCTGTTCTATGAATATCTTTCGGATCTCCCGATAGTGCAACCCATCGAAAAGGACCTTTTCCTTCGCAGAACAGTGGTCTGATATATGCAGGAATAAATCCGGGGAATTCGAATGCTCTCTGATAACCACCTTGTCGAGCTTCATCGCGAATTGAATTACCGTAATCGAAAACAACTGCGCCTTTATCTTGGAAATTAACCATGGCCTCAACATGCTTGGCCATAGATTCTTTGGCACGCTTTGCAAAATCAACTGGATCTTTATCTGCCAAACTACGAGAATCCGAAACTTCAATGCCCTCAGGAATATAAAACAGTGGGTCATGTGCAGATGTTTGATCTGTAACGATATCGATGGGAACTCCCATCGCAAAAAGTTTGGGAAGCACGGTCGCACTATTTCCGACTAAGCCAATAGATACTGCGCGCTTCTCATTCTTGGCTTTAACGGCGCGAGCCACAGCATCTTCTAAATTGTCTGCGATTTCATCTAGGTATCTCTTCTTCAGACGTCGCTCTAGACGTGAACCATCCACATCAATAATTAGACAGGTTCCTTCATTCATTGTCACAGCAAGTGGTTGCGCTCCACCCATACCGCCACATCCACCTGTAACGGTAAGAGTTCCGGCAAGGGTGCCACCAAAGTGTTTTTCAGCAACCGCTGCAAATGTTTCATATGTGCCTTGCAAAATTCCTTGAGTGCCAATGTAAATCCATGATCCAGCGGTCATCTGTCCGTACATCGTCAGACCTAAATCTTCTAAGCGCCTAAATTCTGGCCAAGTAGCCCAATCGCCCACCAGATTCGAATTTGCTAGCAGGACCCGAGGAGCCCATTCGTGCGTACGAAAGACGCCGACAGGTTTTCCCGATTGCACAAGCATCGTCTCGTCATCTTTAAGGAAGGTGAGAGTTTTGACGAGCGCATCGAATGATTCCCAATTGCGGGCCGCTTTACCTGTGCCTCCATACACAACGAGCTTGTCAGGATGCTCGGCAACTTCGGGATCAAGATTGTTTTGCAACATGCGAAGCGCTGCTTCTTGTCCCCAACCAAGTGCGGTTCTTTGTGTTCCTCGCGGGGCTCTTACTGGACGCGGACCTGAGCTCATCCGATGACTATATAGCGAAGCTGCTTAATTATGAAGGCGTTACCCTTATGGCATGGTGTTGCCTCATGATGAACTATGGCAAAGAGCGTCCACTCTTTTCTTAGACCACAATGGTGCACACGTTGATGCGTTACTAATTGGTGTGCCAGCATCTGCAACGAGTCTTAGTCCAACTAATGCAGATAAAACTCCTGATGCAATACGAGAAGTTTTAACGAGATATTCACTTTCGCATTCAAATCCATATGTAGATATGCGACGACCTTCAGTGGCCGATGCGGGAAATATCGTTTCTCCCGATTTCGATGAATCCGCTGCAATTTCACTCATTCGAAATGCGCAATCAAAGTCGAAGTTGCTTATTGCCCTTGGTGGAGATAACTCCATTACTTACTCTGTGTTTGCCGGTGCACAAGCAGAAAGCCTGATTACTTTGGACGCGCATCATGATCTGCGAGATGGAGTCAGTAATGGTTCACCCGTCCGCAGGATTATTGAAGCTGGCTTATCTGGAAAGAAAGTTGTCCAGATTGGCATCGCAGACTTTTCAAATTCGCCAGAGTATGCAGCCAGAGCGAGGGACTTTGGAATCCATGTGATTTCACGTGGCGCTTTGAGAAACCGCTCGCTTGCAGATATTTGGAAAGAGGCACTTGATGTTGCAGGCACCCGAATCCATGTGGATTTCGATATGGATGTATGTGACCGAAGCGTCGTACCTGCTTGTCCAGCTGCTGCCCCCGGTGGCATAAGTGCGGATGAGATTAGACAATTCGCATTTCTCGCCGGCCAGTCGAAAAACGTAATCTCTATGGATATTACTGAAATAGATTCGACGATAGATACACCCGATTCCCGCACCATCAGATTGGCTGCCCTGGTTATTCTCGAAGCGATCGCTGGACTTTCTACTCGCATTTAGATTTGCGAGTGAACTATTAATCTCTAAGATTCATTAAGTGCATAAGCTCATCGCTGTTTTAGGTGGCAACAAAGTTGCCGATGCATTTCGTAAAACAGTTTCCGGCGATCCCACTGGTGCCCCGCAATGGGCGCAACAGATGGCAATAGGAAATGACGTCGGCCTTTTCGGTGAAGAAAGCGCAGTCTGGCAAGTGCACGGTTGCATCTCAACTCTCGTGGGAGGAATACGCGCGCTTCTCATGCAAGCCGCGCATCCCGCAGCACTTACAGGGGTTGCAGAACATTCTCAATACGACACCGATCCATTAGGAAGACTCGAAAGAACTACTCGCTGGCTAACAATTACATCATTTGGCTCAACTGAAGCTATTGAAAATGAAGCGCGAAGAGTAAATGAAATTCATAAAAGAGTTACTGGAGATTTCCCATCACCTGGAAATCAGTCACAACCGTACAGCGCTCGGGACCCCCGTTTTCTACTGTGGGTGCATTGTGCTTTTACGGAATCATTTCTGCGAACGTATGAAGAACTCGGATACTCGACTGTGGATTTAGGGGATAAGTACATAGGGGAGTGGTCGAAAAGTGCGATTCCCTTAGGCTTATTGAGCGCTCCAATGACTCGCGCAGAATTACATCGAGAGATGGAAAGGTTTGCTGCCGAGGAAGTTTTCACAATTCCAATGACTCCACCAATCGTTGCGTTCATCTTGAAACCTCCATTTGGCAAGGGCGGTCTTTTCTTCTACAAAATTCTTTGCAATGCAGCAATTTCTACGATTGATCAGCCCTTCCTAAGCATTCTTGGTCTGAAGAAACGTTCTAAGAAATGGCTAAAAATCAGTCGCGTACTGCTCGATCTCCTTTCTTATATGTTGGGCCATGAATCTCCATCACAAAAGATTGCTCGGGAAAGAATCAAGCAAATAGAGTTGTCCCATGAGTGAGTGTCTCTTCTGCAAAATCATCGAGGGCAGCATTCCGTCCCGCAAAGTCTATGAAAACGAAGATTGCTATGCGTTCTTGGATATTTTTCCAGCGAATAAGGGACATACCCTTGTAATTCCTAAAATGCATTCGAAAGATGTTCATGACACTGATCCTGATGTTTATGCAAGTGTTGCTCGTACCGCAAAGTTGGTGGCTGACCTACTAAGAGATAAATTGAAATCCGATGGAACAACGATTCTTCAAATGAGTAAAGAAGCTGGGTGGCAAACAGTCTTTCACTTACACATCCATGTAATTCCTCGCTGGGAAGGCGACTCACTCCATAAGCCTTGGGATATTGCACCAGCGCGCGACGAAGATTTAGAAGAAGTCTCACGTTTGATTCGTGGGTAAACAAATGCAGAAAAATAACCCTGATGCGATAGTTATTGGCGCCGGGATCGTGGGTGCTTGTTCGGCGCTTTCACTCACCAACGCGGGGCTCAAGGTAATGATTATTGATCGCGGGTCAGTGGCGAGCGGAACGACTGGCGCAGGAGAAGGAAACATTCTGGTTTCAGATAAAGATCCTGGGCCAGAACTCACATTGGCGCTGAAATCTAGAGATCTCTGGTTTGAGCTGCAAGAAGATGTTGGTGATAGTTTCGAATTAGAAGCAAAGGGTGGAGTCGTGGTTGCTCGCCATGACAGTTCAGCACTGATGAAATTAGCTGAACACCAACGAGCAGCGGGAGTAACAGCTGAACGAGTGAACAGTGCCGAGCTCCACAAGCTAGAACCGTATTTGCATCCAGATCTCTCTGAAGGTGTCTTCTACCCACAAGATGCACAGTGTCAGCCCATGTTGGCGGCGGCAAGGATTATTCAAACTGTTCTGGCACGAGGTGGTCAATTAGTTTCACAAGCTCGTGTTACCGGATTTGAAATCTCCGAGAACTCAATCAAAGGAGTAGTTACTTCTCGCGGAACTTTTCATGCGCCATTGGTAGTCAATGCATCGGGCACGTGGGCGGGTGAAATCGCAGCTTTAGCGGGATCACAACTTCCGATAGCACCGCGCAAAGGCTTTATTCTCGTAACCGAACCAGCCCCGCAATACATATTCCATAAAGTTTATGATTCAGATTACGTAGCTAATGTGGCTAGCAGTGATGCAGATTTACAGACGAGCACCGTTGTTGAGGGAACTCGAAGCGGAACGATTCTTATCGGTGCAAGCCGTGAGCGAATCGGTTTCGATGGATCAATGAATTATGAAATTGTTCGCAAGTTAGCTGCGCAAGCAACATCTCTTTTCCCAGTATTGCGAGATGTGCAACTACTTAGGGTCTATCGCGGTTTTCGTCCTTACGCACCTGATCACTTGCCAGTAATTGGCGAAGATTCGCTTATCTCCGGTTTATGGCATTCGGCGGGACATGAGGGGGCAGGAATTGGTCTGGCTCCGGGATCAGCAGCGCTCATCACGGATGCAATTCTCGGGCGAGTTTCGTTTATGGATGCGCAAGCTTTTTCTCCGCAACGATTTGCTGGAGCACTGTGATGAACTCAAAAGTTAACTTCACCTTCAACGGCACTCGATACAGTGGTGAAGAAGGCCAATCAATTGCTGCGGCGCTTTTGAACTCTGGCGTCACATCTCTACGTTCAACTCGTTTTAATGCAGAACCTCGAACTATTTTCTGTGGAATCGGAATTTGTTTTGACTGCGTTGTGAAAATTGACGGTGTAGCAAACCAACGTGCGTGTCTGATTGCGATTACCGAAGGTTCTCAGATTGAGAGTTCGCAATGATTGCAATCATCGGAGCAGGGCCAGCCGGACTGGCAGCGGCGCGAGCTATAGCTCTAGCTGGGATTTCAGTTACCGTCATTGATGCTGCGCAGAAACCGGGCGGCCAATATTGGCGCCACCGAAGTACTGTTGATGGCTATAAGGCGACACGTTCAGAGAAATATTTTTCGACCGTAATGGGCAACCCGTTGGTCACCTATATCAATGGTGCGCAAGTATGGAGTGCAACGCGGTCTGAAAAATCGATTCACATTAACTATTTGCAATCAGGAGTTGAGAAGATACTGGCATGCACTGATCTAATTCTTACTACTGGTGCATACGATCGCTCGCTTCCCTTTACGGGCTGGGATAAACCCGGATCGATGACTCCCGGTGCTGCGCAAGCTCTTCTTAAAGGCCATGGCGTTATCGCTGGAAAGAGCATTGTCATTTCTGGAACTGGACCATTCTTGTTGCCCGTTGCTGTCGGTCTAGCTGCAGGGGGAGCGAAAGTTGAGGGAGTCTTCGAGGCGAATTCTCCGTTACGTTGGTTACGGTCACCTCTTGCCTTATTGCTTAATCCAGAGAAAGCTTTAGAGCTTCTTTATTACCTCAAGCAATTTAGGCGCTATTCCATTCCAGTTCGATTCGGCAAAGCGGTTACTGAGTTCACAGGGCATAGTGTGCGAATTTCAGATGTGAATTCAGATTTGACAATCAAAAAAGCGAATGTGCAAGAAATTGAATGCAATGGAATTGCAGCGGGCTGGGGATTCGTTCCAGATATCACTCTTGGAGGAATTCTTGGCTGTAATCAAGTAGTTGATAAAGATGGAACAGTGATTTTCTCTACCGATCATCAGCAACGTAGCTCGGTGAGCAATATTTGGATAGCTGGCGAAGCAACTGGCATTGGCGGATCAGATTTGGCGTTAGCAGAAGGACATATCGCTGGGTTATCCGTAATTGGCAAGCGAATCCCTATCTCTCTACTCTTTAGCAGATTTAGAAAAGAGCTCTTTGCTCGCGCACTGCAAGTGAGTTATCCAGTCAATCCAGGTTGGAAGAAGTGGCTCAACCGCGAAACTTTGATCTGCCGATGTGAAGAAGTCACATGCGGGCAAATACTGGATTCAGTAGAAGAACTCAAAGCAGAAGATGCGAGAACCTCGAAGTTATTCACACGTGCGGGTATGGGTCTGTGCCAGGGCCGAATTTGCTCACGAAATGTTGCCGAAGTTATTGGCGCATCCAAAGAAGTATCCGTAACTGATTCTGAACGAATTGCTTATAGCAACCGCCCGATTGCGGCACCAATATCGCTTGGCACACTTGGCGATGGAATTAGTTCGAAATAAGAGATAACTTACCCCCATGACTAATCCATGGAATGGCGTACTTACCGCAACGGCAACACCTTTTAAATCTGACCTTTCAGTTGACTTCGATAAATATGCAGAGCACGTCAGTTGGCTTGCAGCCAATGGCACTCATGGAGTTATTCCAAATGGCTCACTTGGTGAGTATCAAGTTCTCACACCTGAAGAACGCGCAAAGATGTTGGAAGTCGCTATAGAGGCAGCGCCTAAAGGTTTCAACGTTGTTCCAGGTATTGCCGCGTACGGGGCAGCAGAATCACGTAAATGGGCAGAACATGCGCAGAAGGCTGGAGCCGGAGCAGTCATGCTTCTTCCACCCAATGCATATCGAGCATCAGATGATGAAGTCGTTGCACACTACAAAGAGGTTGCTCGTGTTGGTATGCCGATAGTCGCTTATAACAACCCCTTCGATACAAAAGTAGATTTGAATCCCAAGTTAGTCGCGCGTATCGCTCAAGAAGTTCCTGAAGTTGTTGCGATCAAAGAATTCTCTGGTGATGTACGCCGTATTTGGCAGATTAAGCGACTCGCTCCAAGAATCGACGTCATCGTAGGCGCCGATGATGTTTTTCTAGAGCTAGCAACTGCTGGAGTTGCGGGTTGGATTGCAGGATTTCCTAATGCGCTTCCGAAAGAATCTATGGAGCTTTACAACTTAGCCATAGCTGGAAATTTCAAAGAGGCTGCTCCTATGTATGCAGCTTTGCACGATGTATTCCATTGGGATTCAAAGAAGGAATTCATTCAAGCAATCAAGCTCGGCATGGATCATGTCGGAAGATACGGAGGGCCTACGCGTCTTCCTCGCTTGCCATTGCCTGCTCACGAACAAGAGCAGATTCATCGCGAGATGGATGTAGCACTGGCTTACTTCAAGAATCGCTAAGCAACCTATGAAGAGCGTACGAACTGTCACAACAGTTGAGACCCATACCGAGGGAATGCCAACTCGAGTAGTCACTTCTGGAATCGGAGAAATCCCAGGGTCGACAATGTTCGATAAGCGGCTGCACTTCATGGAACATATGGATTTCTGGCGTCAGTGGTTGATGTACGAACCGCGTGGCCACAGCGCCATGAGTGGTGCAATCTTGCAAAAGCCCACTAGACCCGATGCTGATTGGGGCGTTGTATATATTGAAGTTTCCGGCTGTCTACCAATGTGCGGTCACGGAACTATCGGTGTAGCTACTGCTTTAGTCGAAAAGAAGTTAGTGAAGGTTATCGAGCCCGTAACCACAATTCGTTTAGATACACCTGCGGGCCTAGTAGTTGTCGATGTTGCTGTCGAAGATGGACGCGCTAAAAATGTCACTCTCACTAATGTTCCTTCATTTTCTTATGCATTGGATCAAGTGGTAGATGTTCCAGGGCTTGGGAAGATTACCTATGACATGGCCTATGGTGGAAATTTTTATGCCATCGTTCCGGTAGAACGCGTTGGAATTGAATTCAAACGCGAAAATGGTCAGAAGTTTTTAGATGCAGGGTTAAAAATCTCTGATGCAATCAATGAACAAAACAGGCCAATTCATCCAGAGAACCCGGATATCGCGGTCTGTCACCATATTGATTTTATTTCCCCCGGTGAAGAAGGACCACTGCATTGGAGAAATGCAATGGCTATTCATCCGGGATGGTTTGACCGTTCACCATGTGGAACAGGAACTTCAGCCCGGTTAGCTCAGATGGTTGCCCGTGGAGAATTTAAAGATGGCGATGTACTTAATAATGAATCTTGGATTGGTTCTCACTTCCAAGGGCGAATAAAAGAGCGCACAAAGGTCGGAAACTTTGACGCAATTATTCCGATGATTACAGGACGCGCCTGGGTAATGGGTGAATCAACGTGGATGCTCGATGAGAACGATCCATTCCCACAGGGCTTCATCGTTTAGTACGACAAGTTAATTTATTTTTTGTTCGACCTTCCAAGGATTTGAATCCTTGAGCGCTTCTGGCAGAACTTCTTGGGCAAATGATTGATATGCAACTGGGCGCATGAAGCGATAAATAGCATCTATGCCGACCGATGTTGTGTGAGTAGACGACGCCGGCCAAGGCCCACCGTGTTGCATTGCCTCTGTTACAGCCACACCAGTTGGAAAACCGTTCCAGATTACACGGCCGGCACGTCCGGATAGAAGTTGCATAAGTGGCTGCACTGAATCTTTAGAAGATCCTTGAATTGTTGCAGTTAATTGACCCTTTAACGAAGACGCAATTGAAAGATATTGGGATTCATCGGCAGAGATAATTACTGTCGTAGGACCAAAGTGCTCTTCAAGAAGTGCTGGATGTGATTGCGCGGTCTTCCAATCTGTCACGAAAATGGTTGGTGTTGCACCAAATCCTGCTTCATTGGTGATGCCTGCAAGAACTTTCACTGCACCAACAGATGAGAGCTCTGAAATCGCTGCAGAATATCGCTGCGCTATAGATGCCGACAGAAGTGGACCTACCTTGAGCGTTGCTAGGTGATCTTTAATCTCTGCAAGAAAGCCATCACTTGATGCTGGAACAAATACTAATCCTGGCTTTGTGCAGAATTGCCCTGATCCCAAAAGTGCTGAGTCAACAAGTCCCTTTGCCAATTCAAGAGATCTCTCTGAGATTGCCGCAGAGGTGACGAATACTGGGTTCAAGCTGCCCATCTCTGCAAAGACAGGAATAGGTACTTCGCGCTTTGATGCGATATCAATCAGGATCCGTCCAACGTTCTCAGAACCTGTAAAACCAATTGCCTTTACATTTTCATCGTTAGCTAGCCAGTGCGTGATCTGTGGATTTACACCCTGAACAACGGAGAAGAGATCTTCCGATAGCCCTGAACTCTTGAGAGCGGACTTCACTGCACCTTCAACAATTGCACACGTATTTGGGTGCGAAGGATGACCTTTAGCAACCACTGCATTGCCAGATGCCAGAGCTGATGCCGAATCTCCGCCTGCAACTGAAAACGCCAATGGGAAATTACTTGCGGCAAAGATTGCTACTACACCGAGTGGTTGATTCTGGCGGCGAATATCTGGTCGTGGAGCAGGAGAGTAATTCGGATCAGCTTTATCGATGACAACTCTGAGGTGACGACCTGTTTCTACTAACTGCGCGAACAAATTGAACTGCACAGTTGTGCGTGTAATTTCCCCGCCGATGCGTCCTTCAGGAAGACCGGTTTCGGCACACGCAGAAGTGATCAGTTCAGCGCGATGCGATTCGATTGATTCAGCGATTGCACGCAATAGTTGCGCTTGCTTCTGTGGTGAAAGCTTTGCCAAGTTCTGCGCTTCACGTGCAGCACGGGCAATAAGGTCACGAACTTCAATCTCTGAATGTTCATGAATTGGGCTTCCATAATTTTGGCCATCGACTGGCTGCACGGCGAGAAATGTCATACGCGAATCTTACGAGTATTCTCATCTAATGCAGACACTGGCAAGGCGTTCAGGGATTCTGGCAGTCCTGGGCTCGGCAATCTGCTTCGGAACAACGGGCACTACGCAACAACTCGGAGTGCCCGAAATCTCACCTGTCGCGGTCGGTTCAGCTCGCCTGTTGTGCGGTTCGCTCTTTCTCTTTCTCTTTGCCTATATCCAACGCTCATCCCGCGGTTCCTTCAGAGCCCCTCGATCTGAATTATGGATCTGCGGCTTCGGTGTTGCGATGTACCAACTGACTTTCTTCTCAGCAGTCCACATCACGGGCATAGCGATTTCTACAGTTACAGCACTAGGAAGTGTTCCAACTTTTTCGGCAATCGTTGCCTACTTTGTCTTGGGGGAGAAGCCAGGAAAGAGTTGGTACTTAGGAACCTCAGTCACGGTCATTGGGATTATTCTGGTTGGAACTGCCAGCGGAATTGATTCTTTCAAGCCACTAGGAATTGTTTTGGCAGCTTTTGCTGGTTTCGGGTTCGCCGTTTTCAATGTAGTTAGTAGGAAATCACTTTCTAGGGGCGCGCAAGATATTTGGCTTACCGCAACATCTTTTGGAATCGCAGCGCTATTGACCGTGCCATTTCTCTTCGCTCAAAACCCAGAGTGGATACTTACCCGCAATGGTGGGCTCTCGGTTTTATGGCTTGGACTAGTGCCAACTGCAATCGGCTATTTCTTATTCACTTTCGGACTCAAAAGAATTGACTCAAGTACGGCGGCGACAGTAGTTCTTGCAGAGCCTGCTACAGCAACAATTCTCGCCGCAATTGTGATTGGAGAGCAGCTCGTTGCTCAAAGTTATATCGGTATTGCAGTTGTTGCTTTGGGAATTCTCTATATCTCTCGCGCTAAGCGTTGAAATCGTAGAATGCAAGAAATATTGCAACGCCAAACATCACGTTCGCGATGATGTAATCAAGAATCTTCCAGAATTTAGGCTTAGTCATGAATCGCGATGCGGCACGTGCTCCAAAGCCAAGTGCCGCGAACCAAAGAATGCTTCCTATCGAAGCACCGATTGCGAAGTACCAACGATCACTCTGGAATTGGTTTGAGATACTTCCAAGCAAAATTACGGTGTCGAGATACACGTGCGGATTAAGCAGAGTAAAGCCGAGCACTGATGCAATCACCGCAGAACGTGAAGTTGATGTTTCGCCCTCAATTTTCATGGAGTTGGTTACAAAGACAGCACGTAGAGATTTGAACCCATAAAAGGTGAGGTACAGAACGCCAAACCAACGAATAATCTCGAGAGCGCGTGGCTGAGATTGAATCAAGGTCCCAAGGCCACCTGTGCCAAGGAAGATGAGAGCAGCATCGGAAATTGCACAAATAGCAACGACGAGAAAAACATGTGATCGAGCCAGACCTTGACGGATGACAAATGCGTTCTGAGCCCCGATAGCAATAATCAGAGATAGTCCGGTGAAGAGACCTGAAACTAGAGCGACGACCACGAGAGCAAACTACCGCTTCGTCGCAGTAAATGTAATTGGCAGAGACGTTGGGCCTGTATTTCCAGAATCTGGCAAGTAGGTGGCCCCATCTGCAATCTTCATATCAGGTAGACGCGCAGCCAGCGCTTTGAATGCTTCTTTCATATCTAAACGAGCAACGTAGTGACCGATGCAATGGTGCATTCCTCCGCCAAATCCAAAGTGCGGTGCACGTTCTTTCTCTATATCGAATCCTGAATCTCCAAACTTTGCTGGATCAGATCCCGCAGGAATCGTTAGCAAATGCACAGTAGTGCCTTGTGTGATTGTTAACTCTTTATACTCAATATCTACTGAAGCCTCGCGCGACACCCACGTAATTGTTGGATTCACTCGCATGACTTCTTCCACTGCCAATCGACCGAGCTCTTGATTATCAGCAAGCTTGCGCCATTGATCTGGGTGAGCTGAGAATGTTTGCATTCCGAGACCAAGTTGATTCCTAGTTGTATCAAACCCAGCAAAAACGATCATGCTTACTAAAGATAAAAGCTCGTCATTGGTTATTTTCTGACCATCCAAATTTGCCTTTACGAGAGTTCCTACAAAATCATCAGAATCCGTTCCTAGTCGTGAATTGATGAGCTTCTGCGAGATGTCGAGAATCCCTTGAAGACCATGTTCAATAACAGGTAGATCCTCCTTGATCGTAACTGAAAATACATAGCCCAATTCAGTTGCAAAATCAGCGAGCTCCCGCCATTGCTCTTTAGGTAGTCCAAGAAGTTCCGTAATCACCCGAGCCGAGAATGGTTCTGCGAAATCTGACATGAATTCACAACTACCTTTTTCGCAGAAATTATCTATCAGTTCATTTGCAAGCTTTGCAAAGAACGGAGTCATCGGCTCGATAGTGCGAGGTGAGAAAGCGGCACTGGACAACTTTCTAAGTCGCAGATGGTCTTCACCTTCAACGCTAAGAAGCATTGTTTGCCACCACGTGGCTAGCAGCCCTTCCTTAATTCCATAATGTTCAGGCCAGCGTCGAGTACCTTGGTATAAACGTTTATCTTTTAAAAGGGTATTTGCATCTTCATAACGCAAGACTGCAATGCTGTATGGAGTCTTTGCATACCAGTGCTCGTCACGTGCCTTCATTACTTCTTCAGATCGAATCGAAAACCCTGCTTGATTGAAATCTAGGAATGCCAGTTTGGAGTTCATGAATCAAATACTCCTAACTTGACACTAGGCAAAGGTGCATTGGACCATCCTGGGATCGAACCAGCGGTCCCAAAAGTAGCGCCCCAAGGGCAATTCTCCAATGTGTGAGACTCGCAAAGTCTTCGCAATTATGGAAGGCTTCTCCTCGTACTTTTTCACCTAGCGGCAGATCTTAAAAAATGGAGCACGTTGTGTCTGAAGATTTCTACCATGATGATCCTGTCGAGAAGATTCCCGGTAAAAAGTTACCTTCTAAATTTCTCGCTACAGGTGCATTGTTACTAGGCTCAGTTTTATTCTTTCAGAGCACTCTCGCTGGAAATCTTTCGCTGAACTCAGGTTACTGTCTCTAATATTCCAGATAGCTGCTTCGGAGTTGACTTCACCATTAGCGCCTATGACGATTCAAGTAGTACTCCACTTGCGCTCTCTAACGAAACCTCAACAAGCGCAGTTATCTATAACAACAATGGAACTTTTCAAAAGGGCAAAGGGAGCACAGGGCTAACTGTTAGCAGCGGTAGTGGAGCATTTACGATTACGTTTACTAATCCAGTAGCCCAGTCCTCTTCTATCTTTAAGCTAACTATTCAGAGTGGTTTACATTCTACCTATAGAGTTGGAGAGCGCGGCCCCGGCGGCGGGTTTATTTTTTATGTAAATAATGCAGGCTTCAATTGCGGTCCCACATGGAGTGCGCGATGTAGATACTTAGAGGTTGCGCCAAGTGGGTGGAACGGTGGAAGCGATCCCAACTTAGTTTGGGGCAATCAAAACTCGGACTCTGACGTTACAAACAATTCCAATTCTAATACTAGCGAATCGGGGATTGGCCTTGGCTACAAAAACTCGCTTGCTCTTGTTTCCCAAAATGGTGGTGGTACTACTCATGCAGCAGGTGCCGCACGTGCATACACAGGTGGCTCCAATAATGATTGGTACTTACCAACACAATCTGAGTTAAACCTGCTCTGCCAATGGGCTCGTGGAGTTGCAGCAAATGTGGCGCTTATCTGCAACGGTGGAAGCATTAACAGCCCAACGTATGGCGCAAGTTCAGCAGGGTTCGGAGGCGCCTACTGGTCCTCGTCTGAGCACAGTATGGGCAGTGCGTGGAGGCAACTGATTTCCAGCACTGGCAGCGTGCAGCTCTGGTCAAAAGACAATGCATCGTTGGTCCGGCCAGTGCGGGCCTTTTAACTCTTTATCTATTGCTCACTCATCTATGTAAATTTTTTCAAATGTAATCAACTCAAACAGTGGACGATACTGGGATCGAACCAGTGACCCCCACAATGTCAATGTGGTGCTCTACCGCTGAGCCAATCGTCCGGGCCTTACAACTTCGGTATGTATTAAATTGTTGGGAAAGTATAGCCGAGTGATTTATCGGGCGTAATCATCCTGAATACGCTCGATATCGTCTTCTCCAAAATACGTTCCTGTCTGCACTTCAATGAAAATCATTTCTTCGGTTCCAGAATTACCAATTCGGTGCAGTTGACCGACCTGTACATCAACGGTCTCACCTGGGCGCTTAGTAAATGTTTCTTCACCAAGTACTACATCGGCAACACCTTGAACAATGAACCAGTGTTCTTGTCTCTTCTGATGACGCTGCAGCGAAAGTCGATGTCCAGGTTGAACCCAGATTGTCTTGACCTTGTAGGTAGGAGTGTCCTGCAAGATTTCATAACGACCCCAAGGTCGAGTTGAATCGTAATCTGACATATCTACTCCGTTGTAGTGCTGCTTTTTCTTATTTGAGGTCGGAACGGGATTTGAACCCGTGTAGAGGGATTTGCAGTCCCTTGCCTCGCCTCTCGGCCATCCGACCAAACTTTTCGTACTATAGACAAACCGCCACCCGAAAATTAATTCTAAGCGGCGGTTAATCCGAGCGGACGACGGGGTTCGAACCCGCGACCTGAACCTTGGCAAGGTTCCGCGCTACCAGCTGCGCTACGTCCGCATTTTGTGCAGGGGCAAATCTATCGCAGCAAGGGCGTAAGTGCCAAAGTGTGCGTAGCCTTGGCCAAATGTCAGGTCATAAGGATTACTTCTGGATGGGTGGTCGATTGGCAACTCATCTCGAGCAGATCAGTCACGACCCAGCAGTTTTAGATGACGGGCAATTTTGGGCAGTAGCAGTTTCCTTTGAAGGAGAGATGACCTTTGCTCGTTTTTCAGAACTTTCAGAATCAGAGTTTGCGTCTACTGGCTGGACGAACTTAGAAACTCCTTGGAAATCAACAAGCGATGAAAGCACCTATCTGCAATATGTAGAATCCATTAGATCTGAGATCGCTGATGGTTCTGTCTATCAGGTAAATGCGTGTTATGAATTGTTTAATGAACTTACTGACGCAGGCCAATCGCTCGAGGGGCTATTTTCAAAACTACTGCGCGAGAATCCCGCTCCTTTTGCTCAGTATTTACGAATTCCGGGGTTAGAAATTGCATCGGCGTCACCAGAGAGACTTATCAGCCTTAAGAGTGGAAGAGTTCTTACCTCTCCTATTAAAGGCACGATGCGCGAAAGTGACGCTGAATTTGGCGAGAAGGACAAGGCCGAAAATCTGATGATTGTTGATTTGATGAGAAATGATTTAGGGCAAATCTGTAAACATGGAACTATCGAGGTCACTGATCTTTTTAGAAGCGAGAGGCATCCAGGTCTTACTCATTTAGTGTCAGATATTGAAGGTGAATTAAAGAGCGGGATTTCATGGCGAGAGATTTTGCAGGCAATTTCACCTGCGGGTTCTGTATCCGGTGCGCCAAAGAGTGCAGCCCTGAAAACCATTTCGCGCAACGAGAAGCGACCACGGGGAATCTATTGCGGTGCACTGGGTTGGGTGCACGGAGATCTAGCCGAAATTGCAGTGGGGATTCGAACTTTTTGGAAAGTTGATGATGGAGTTCTTCGCTTTGGGACTGGAGCAGGAATCACATGGGGTAGTGATCCACTTTCAGAATGGAGAGAGACGCAACTGAAAGCTCGTAAACTTATCTCCATAGCCGGGGGAGCGTTATAGAAATGCTTGAGTTAGATAAATATGGATTCCCTCGAACTTCTGGCATTTTTGAAACCATTAAATCAGTCGATGGAAAACTTGTATCCCTAAATCGGCATATGCGCCGGGCTGCGGATTCAGCCAGGCAATTAGGTATTTCGATTCCAGGCGAAGAGACGATTCGAAAGCAAATCATTGATGAACTTTCCAAGAATCCATATGCGATAGGAAAGCTCCGCATCTGCTTTGGTAACAATGTGTTCTCCGTAACCCACGAGGAGTACCAAGAACGAACCGAACCGGCCCGAGTCAATTTCTTCAGCGAGACAGTTATTGGTTCACAACACAAGCAATTTCCTTACGACTCGAGATTCTCCATTATCAAGGCGGCCAATGATGAAGGTTTCGATGATTCAATTCTCTTCAATTCTAAGAATGGGATTACAGAATCTGCAGTGGCGAATTTACTTTTCCTAATTGATGGCGATTGGATTACGCCTCCTATAACTGCTGGACTTCTGCCAGGGGTAGTTCGGGCAATCGCTATCGAAGAATGTTCAGTGAAGGTCAGGCCGATTCATATTTCGGAAATCCCTGATGTTGAGTCAGCGCTCCTACTCTCGAGTCTTCGGATAGCGCAGCCAATTTCGCATATTGGGGATATGAAAGTGAAAATAGGTGAATCATCACTGGATCTTCAAGCGCGAATTAACGCGTCCTCTCAACCTGTTTCGGTAGGCTAACCACCATGTCTTTGATCAACGTAACCGTAGATGGTGCCCAACGCTCGGTTGAGGCAGATCAGAGACCCACGCAGATATTTGCCGAAGATAAAGAGATTGTTGTCTGCAAAATTAATGGGGCGCTAAAAGATTTATGGACAGACCTCGTTGACGGCGATGTTGTTGAGGGAATATCAATCTCTTCTCCTGAGGGATTGTCCGTTCTTCGACATTCGACAGCTCACGTGATGGCGCAAGCGGTACAGCAAGTTTTTGCGCAGACCAGACTTGGCATCGGACCACCTATCACTGATGGTTTTTACTATGACTTCGACCCGCAGAATCCTTTTAATCCTGATGACCTTGAAAAAATTGAAAGCGCGATGCGCAAGATTGTTAAAGATGGCCAGAGATTCAAACGCCGCGTAACAACTGAAGCGGATGCCCTCAAGGAGCTTGCTCACGAGCCATACAAATGTGAACTTATCGGCATCAAAGGCGGTGGCACCGATGAAACTAGTGTTGAAGTTGGCGGCACCGAACTAACGATTTATGACAACCTGGGAAGAGATGGTCAGCCAGTTTGGTCTGATCTTTGCCGCGGACCGCACCTACCTTCAACAAAACACATCCCAGCTTTTAAATTGATGAGAAGCGCCGCGGCGTATTGGCGTGGGTCAGAGAAGAATCCAATGTTGCAGCGAATCTATGGAACGGCTTGGCCATCGCAAGATGAACTCAACGCGTACTTAGAACTTTTGGCTGAGGCCGAGAAGCGAGATCACCGTCGACTTGGGCAAGAATTGGATTTGTTTTCATTTCCAG
Organism: Actinomycetota bacterium; assembly: GCA_026392935.1. GTDB lineage: Bacteria > Actinomycetota > Actinomycetes > Nanopelagicales > Nanopelagicaceae > Planktophila. The sequence goes on from JAPLBE010000011.1 coordinate 121,606, forward strand.
AAGAAATTGGTTCTGGTCTTGCAGTGTTTCACCCAAAGGGCGGAATTATTCGCAGAGCGATGGAAGATTATTCACGTAAGCGTCATGAAGAAGAAAACTATGATTTTGTCTATTCACCACATTTAACTAAAGCCGCTCTCTTTCAAAAATCTGGTCACCTCGATTGGTATTCAGAAGGTATGTACCCGCCAATGATTTTGGATGAAGAGCTTCATGCTGATGGCACTGTAAGACGTGCGGGCCAGCAGTACTACATGAAGCCTATGAACTGCCCATTTCATAACTTGATCTTCCAATCACGCCAACGTTCATACCGCGAACTGCCTTTGCGACTATTTGAATTCGGAACTGTTTACCGTTATGAAAAATCTGGCGTACTGCACGGAATCACTCGTGCTCGTGGGTTTACACAAGATGATGCCCATATTTACTGCACCAAAGAGCAGATGCCTGCTGAGCTTGATTCATTATTGACATTCGTTCTTAATCTTTTGCGTGATTATGGTTTACAGGATTTCTATCTCGAACTTTCAACTAGAAACCCAGAGAAATCTGTAGGTGAGGATTCTGATTGGGAAGAGGCGACAGAAGCTTTACGTAAAGCCGCACTTGCACAAGGTTTAGAGACTGTTCTTGATGAAGGTGGCGCTGCGTTTTACGGTCCTAAGATTTCGGTGCAAGCAAAGGATGCAATTGGGCGCACATGGCAGATGTCCACTATTCAAGTAGATTTCCAATTACCGCAACGGTTTGAACTTGAATTTGCGGCAGCAGATGGAAGTCGACAGAGACCAGTGATGATTCACCGCGCTCTCTTTGGTTCGATCGAGCGATTCTTCGGAGTTCTTACAGAGCATTATTCAGGTGCGTTTCCTCCATGGCTTGCTCCTGTGCAAGTAGTGGGTATTCCGGTTGCAGAAGCGTTCGCTGACTATCTCAGCGATGCAATAAAGAAGATGAAAGCTGCAGGAATTCGCGCGGAACTTGATTCTTCAGATGATCGCATGCAGAAGAAGGTACGTAATGCGCAAATGCAAAAAGTTCCTTACATGATCATTGCGGGCGAAGAAGATATGAATTCAGGAGCTGTCTCATTCAGATATCGCAATGGTGAACAGAAGAACGGTGTACCAATAGCGGATGCGATTGCAGAAATTTTGGCGACGATTTCACAGCGCACGCAGGTTTAGCCATGAGTGACATCGATGGAGTAGGTATGCCTGATGGGTGGCAGCGTTTATGGGCGCCGCATCGGCTCGAATACTTACGCGGTGAGAACCGTCCGCTAGATGGTAATGAAGTGGAGTGTCCTTTCTGTCGTATTCCCACATTGGGTGATGAAGAAGGCCTCATTGTCCATCGAGGAGTAAGTGCATACGTGGTCATGAATTTGTATCCATACAACCCTGGTCATTTACTCGTATGCGCCTACCGTCATGTAGCTGACCTGACTGACTTAACTATGGAAGAGCGTCATGAAATTACCGATCTGACTGCTCATGCGATGAAGACCTTACGCAAAGTCTCGAAGGCAGATGGTATTAACTTAGGAATGAATCAAGGTGCAATCTCAGGCGCTGGCGTTGCTGAACATATTCATCAGCACATTGTTCCGCGGTGGTCGGGCGATGCGAACTTCATGCCAATTATTGGAAAGACGAAGGTTCTTCCGCAACTTCTTACCACAACACGAGAAGAGTTAGCCGCTGCTTGGTAGTTGCTCTATGAAGGATTGAACAATTTCCACACCAATTCCACTACTTACATTTAGTGGGATCGCTGGGAAAAGAATTCCTGCAGCGAAAGCCCCGTTGTCCATTTCAGACATATCCTCTAAATATTCATCTCTAAATTCTTTTACAAGATCTTCATGCTCAGGGTCGCATGGTCTGATACTCATTGGTTTAGTTGAATAATCCAAAATCGTTAAATCTTCCAATCGAATAAGTGCGGCAGGAGAACCAACATCATCATGTAAAACAAGATACGGAGTCACGAGCTGATCGAATACTCGATTAGCAACCATCACTGCGTCTTCGAAATCTAGTTCCTGTCCATCTAGTCCAGTGACAACAACTAAGCGAGGAATCTGAAAATCATCAAGAGCGGCCCAGGTATCAATTGTTTCTTGGTCAATTCCTGCCGATGGATTAATCGCGAAAATTGCGACATCCGATTCTGAAATAGGGATGGCCGAATACTGGCCTGAGAATGTCTGAGCGATGGCCGCAGGTGAGGCAGAGACGTGACCATATATATGGATACGTCTCACAGCGTCAGCGCTAGGTGAAGGCATGCGGGAAAGAATACGATGCTCTCAATGATTAGCAGCGCACTGAAACCGTTCGTCACACGACTAATTAATCCTGTGGCGCGATTTGCTCTGCGATGTGGGCTTACTCCAAATGCAGTAACTCTCATCGGAGCCACTGGCGTTGTTCTATCTGCGGCTTATTTCTACTCGACAGAACGCTATTTCGTAGGAACCTTGGTCATCACCCTTTTCATTTTCAGCGATTTATTTGATGGTGCAATGGCTCGTATCTCACAAAAGGGTGCAAGTGCATGGGGCGGATTCTTAGATTCCACTATCGATCGCATTACTGATTCTGCAATCGTCATCAGCGTTCTCATCTCGCTGGTGCGTAACGACGACTCACTGAGCTATGTAGTAATCGTAACTCTGGTCTCTGGAATTTTGATTCCATATATCCGCGCTAAAGCTGAAAGTTTTAACATTGCGTGCAGCGTTGGCATTGCCGAACGCACAGAACGATTAATAGTCTCGTTAACAGCGATTGGATTTCACGGACTCGGTGTGCCATACGCCTTGGCAATTGGATTTTGGATCCTCGCAGTTTTAGGAGTTGTTACCGTGATCCAGAGAATGCTTGTCGTTCGTAAAGGTCTGCAAATTCGATGAAGGAACGATTATCCGCTTTAGCGTATTTTGCTGGCTGGAGAATTGTGAGATCACTGCCGGAAAAAACTGCCTATAAGCTTTTCTCTCGAATCAGTTCAATCATGTTCGCACGCGGTGGTTCAAGTGTTGAGCGCCTACGATTTAATTTATCGCGAGTTTCACCTCATTTGAAGTCCACTGAATTAGATGAGCTCGTTCGAAAATCATTAGATTCATACCTTCGATATTGGTGCGACACTTTTCGAATTCAAGATTGGTCAAAGGATCGAATCCATAAGTCGGTCTCCCTGCGCAATGAACATCTTCTTCTTGACCCAATGAAAGACGGACGTGGAGTAGTCATAATCCTTCCTCATTCCGGTAACTGGGATCACGCTGGCGCTTATTTCTGTTCGTTGGGAATTCAACTCGTCACAGTCGCAGAACGCTTAAAGCCTGAAGCTCTCTTCGTTAAATTCCTTGAGTACCGGCAATCAATGGGGTTCGAAGTTCTGGGTCTAGATGCTCGTTCTTTTGGAACGCTTATGAACCGAGCCCGTGAGAAAAGATTGATTGCTCTCGTTGCAGATCGCGATTTATCTCGCTCTGGTATCGACGTGAATTTTTTTGGCTTTACAGCGCGGATGCCAGCTGGACCAGCGTTGCTAGCTATTCGTACAGGAATTCCGTTGGTAGTTGCACACGTGAGTTACACAGCGAATGGAATTCATATCGATTTCAACGAGGTGGATGTTCCATCTCTAGGCGATGAAACAGAGCGTATAAAAACTATTGTGCAAAGGTCAGCAGATCTCTTTGCTCAAGGAATTTCAGAACATCCAGAAGACTGGCATATGCTTCAGAGAATCTGGATTGATGGCGATTTCAAGGAGCGTGAATAATGCCACTTGGAAAGAAAAGAATCGGAATTGTGTGTCCGTACGGTTGGGATACACCCGGTGGAGTTCAAAGTCATGTCCGAGATTTGGCCGAATATCTGATTGCACAAGGACACACGGTTTCAGTTCTCGCACCAGCAATTAATGAGGATGCACTGCCTGAATACGTCACAAGTGCAGGTCGTCCAATTTCGATTCCCTATAACGGCGCTGTAGCCCGAATTCTTTTTGGTCCAGTCGTCTTTGCTCGGGTGAAATCCTGGATAAGTAATGGAAACTTTGATCTCTTGCATTTGCATGAACCAGCAATTCCGTCGATTTCGTTACTGGCATGCTGGGCAGCAGAAGGTCCGCTGGTAGGTACTTTCCATGCGGCATCAACTAGACAGAAGATTGCCTTTGCTATTACACCGTTTATTGAACCTGTAATTGAAAAACTCACAGCTCGAATTGCAGTCAGTGAGGCGGCGCGGGAAACTCTGCAAATACATCTTGATACCGATGCCGTAGTAGTTCCAAATGGAATTTACGCAAAACGTTATGCGAACGCCCAAGTTGATGAGCGCTGGAGTGGCAACACTATCGGCTTTATTGGAAGATTCGAGGAACCTCGTAAGGGACTTTCAATTTTGATAGATGCATTACCAAGAATTATCACCGCCATTCCTGATGTAAGAGTTATTGTTGCTGGTCCAGGAAATCCTGCAGATGTACTTGAAGAGATGCAACCAGAGCTCCGAAATCGGTTTACATTTCTAGGTCGAATTTCAGAGCAAGAAAAGGCGAATTTCATGTCTTCGGTAGCTATTTATGTCGCTCCCAATACTGGCGGAGAATCGTTTGGAATCATTCTTGCAGAGGCACTCGCTGGTGGTGCGTCGGTATTAGCAAGTGACATTCCTGCTTTTGATTCATTGCTTGGGCATGGGAAATACGGAACACTTTTTCAATCAGAGAGTTCGGCAGATTTATCTTCAAAAGCGATTGAGCTTTTCGGCAACCCTTCAAAGCGAAAAGAGTTGGCTCTCAAGGGCAGTGAATATGCGAAGAGCTTTGATTGGGATGTTGTAGCAGAAAGCATTTACGATATCTATGAAATGGCCATGGTTGGCTCGACCGGAGTAACTCTCTCATCAGATAATAGAGCGTGGAATAAATTGCTTGGGAGAAATTCATGAATAAGTATTTTGTTGGTTTTTCTGCGATAGCAATCCTTGGTTGGTATCTCTCATTTCTGGCAACTCGTCTTGATCGGTTGCATGGAAGAGTTGAAACTAGTTGGGCTAATCTTGATGGGCTGCTCCAGCGAAGAGCGGCAATAGCAATTGAAATTGCTCGTTCTGAAATTGCAGATCCAGCTTCGGCCCTACTTCTGACATTTACTGCTCATCAAGCTCGTGAGGCGAGTGTTCGCGATCGCTCCCAAGCTGAATCCGGTCTCACCGGAGCGCTCGGAATCTTGCTTGAGAACGCAGAGAGTATTTCCTCGCCGATCGAACTTAGTCTTGTGCAAGAACTTGATGAGTTAACGGCCAAGATTAAAGTTGCTATCGCAATGCATATTGAAGCGGTAACGCGAACACAGATGGTCCGAAAGAAATTTCTCATAAGAGTCTTCAGATTAGCGGGCCACGCACCGGAGCCCATGATTTACGAATTTGAAGGCGATGTTTTCTAAGAAAATTGCAACGGTTACTGTTGCGCTCATTTCAATCGCAGTCATTGCAGTGGCTGTCCTTAATCCGAACACTTTTTCTTCCGTGGAAAATCCTTTTTTAAAATCCGAACCGACTAATTCGATAAGCGGTCGCGAAGGGGGAGACGGACCTGTATTGGTGGTCAAGATTGATGACACCAAAGCATCTCATCCACAGATTGGTATTGAAGATGCAGATTTGGTTTACATCGAGCAAGTTGAAGGTGGACTCACTCGATTGGCAGCAGTGTTCTCTTCAAAAATCCCAACGCGAATTGGTTCGGTGCGCTCTTCTCGGGTTTCAGATATCGAATTACTTGCTCAATTTGGTCGAGTTGGCTTCGCTTACAGTGGAGCGCAGAGCAAGTTCAGACCAGTACTGGCAGCAGCGAATCTAGAAAATTTGAGTGCCGAAAGAAATTCCGCACAGATTTATACAACCGATCCCTCCAGAATTCAGCCGTATGCAATGGTTCTTCGTGCTGATTTATTGCTGCAGTCGATCGCAGAGAAAGGAATTACTTTGGCACAGTCCAAAGCTATGGGTTGGACATTCGGTAGCGCGCCAGAAACTGGCCGAAGGGTTTCGAATATCAAACTGTTATGGCCTGCGAGTTCCTACGATGCTGCATGGTCAGCGCAAGAGAATCGATGGTTACTCAGCCATCAAAATCAACCAAACCTTTCTGATTCTGGGATTCAACTTGGAGCCTCAACTCTCGTCATTCAAAAAGTTTTGATTACGCCTTCAATTTACAAAGATAAAGTGGGTGGTGTCACTCCATTTTCAGCAACCGTTGGCACCGGCACTGGATACATTGCACGAAATGGAAAAGTCTTTCCTGCGAGATGGAATCGTGCGACTGCAGATTCCGGAACTACCTGGACCGATTTGGCGGGTGAGGAAATTACCTTCGAAAAAGGTCAGATTTGGGTTGCTCTTGTAGATAAAGAGCCTGTTTTCACTGATGTAATCGCGGATGCAACAAAGCCCGGTTCAAAGTAGACTTGCCAGCCTGACTATCACCTAGGAGTTTTTATTATGTCTGAAGCAACTGGCACTGCACGCGTAAAGCGCGGAATGGCAGAGATGCTCAAAGGCGGCGTCATCATGGACGTTGTCAACGTTGAGCAAGCAAAGATTGCAGAAGATGCTGGCGCATGTGCGGTGATGGCCCTGGAACGCGTGCCTGCTGATATTCGCGCCCAAGGTGGAGTAGCGCGTATGTCAGATCCTGACATGATCCAAAAGATTCAAGCTGCTGTTTCTATTCCCGTAATGGCAAAGGTACGTATTGGCCACTTTGTGGAAGCACAAATTATTGAAAGTCTCGGCGTTGATTACATCGATGAATCCGAAGTACTTACTCCGGCTGACTACACCAACCATATTGAGAAGTGGAACTTCAAGGTTCCGTTTGTATGCGGCGCTACCAATCTTGGCGAAGCGTTACGTCGCATTAATGAAGGCGCAGCAATGATTCGCTCAAAGGGCGAAGCCGGTACAGGTGATGTTTCTAATGCGATGACACATATGCGCACAATTGGTGGCGAGATAAGACGTCTTACATCAATGCGTGAAGACGAGCTCTACGTTGCAGCGAAGGAATTGCAAGCTCCGTACGCTCTCGTAAAGGAAGTTGCCGAGACTGGAAAACTTCCAGTGGTACTTTTCACGGCTGGTGGAATTGCGACTCCCGCAGATGCTGCTCTGATGATGCAGATGGGCGCCGACGGAGTTTTCATTGGCTCAGGAATTTTCAAATCAGGAAATCCAGCACACCGTGCGGCAGCATGCGTCAAGGCAACTACTTTCTATCAGGATGCAAAAGTACTTGCTGATGTCTCTCGCGGTTTGGGTGAAGCAATGGTTGGAATAAATGTCGCAGATATTCCTGTTCCTCACAGACTCGCTGATCGCGGCTGGTAATTAAGTACCGTTGAAGTAAATGCGTGTTGGTGTCCTTGCCCTGCAAGGTGATTTCAGAGAACACATTGCTGCCGCTCAGGCATGCGGTCATGATGCAATAGAGGTTCGGACCGAAGCCGAACTTAACTCGATTGACGCATTGATTTTGCCCGGGGGAGAATCAACAACAATTATTCACCTTGCCCAAACATTCAATCTTTTTCAACCAATTAAAGACCGCATCCGAGATGGAATTGCTGTTTACGGTTCGTGCGCTGGAATGATTCTTTTGGCAGATCGAATTATTGATGGAGCAAAGAATCAAAAGACTTTTGGCGGACTTGATATTACTGTCCGACGAAATGCCTTCGGTAGACAAGTTGATTCCTTTGAATCGGATATTGATTTCAACGGCGCCACACTCAAGGCCGTTTTCATCCGCGCACCCTGGGTCGAAGAGAACGGAAAAGGCGTCGAAGTCCTATCAACAGCAGCGGGCCATCCCGTGGCGGTCCGTCAGGGAAAAATACTCGCAACTAGTTTCCACCCCGAGTTAACCGCAGATTTAGCAGTGCATAGGTACTTTTTTGATGAGATCTGCAAAAGCGGATAAAGTTCAGCTTCTAAGGCGCGAAGGCGAATCTTCCGCACTGTAATCGAGGTGATCTGATGTCAGGCCATTCCAAGTGGGCTACCACTAAACATAAGAAGGCAGTCATCGATAGCCGTCGCGCAAAGAATTTTGCAAAGCTCATCAAGGCAATTGAAGTTGCATCACGTAATGGTGGTCCGGAAGTTGATGGCAACCCAACGCTCTTTGATGCAATCGCTAAAGCGAAGAAGAACTCAATGCCTGCCGACAATATCGAACGGGCAGTAAAGCGCGGAGCGGGGCTTGAATCCGGCGGCGCTGATTGGCAAACGATTATGTATGAAGGTTATGGACCCAACGGCGTAGCGATCATGATTGAGTGTTTATCCGATAATCGAAACCGCGCCGCGTCAGAAGTTCGCGTTGCCGTAACTCGCAACGGCGGAACGATGGCAGATCCAGGTTCTGTTTCATATTTGTTTAATCGCAAGGGCGTCATAATCGTCAATAAAGCTATTGGTGCAACGGAAGATTCAATTCTGGAAGCTGCTTTAGATGCTGGTGTCGAAGAAGTGAATGACCTTGGAGAGTCCTTTGAAGTTGTGTGCGAAGCAAGTGACTTAGTCGCTGCTAGAACTGCGCTGCAGGCTTCGGGGATAGATTACGAATCTGCTGACTCATCATTCTTGCCATCGATGCAGATTCCCTTGGATGCCGACGGGGCGCAAAAAGTATTTGAACTCATCGATGCGATTGAAGAGTTAGACGATGTGCAGAATGTGTATTCAAATTTTGATGTATCAGATGAGGTCATGGCGAGCCTTTCTTAAGGTACAGGGCACTTAGGCCTAGGCTTGGAAGTTATGAGCCACACTGTTCGTCGAGTTCTCGGGGTTGACCCTGGTCTTACTCGCTGCGGAATCGGTGTTGTGCAGGGTGCTATCGGCAAGGATCTTTCTTTGCTTGGAGTTGGCGTTATTTTGACACCGCCTGATGCACCTCTTGAAAAACGTCTTCTGCAACTTGAAAAAGAACTAGAAGAGTGGATTGAACTTCACAAGCCAGATGTTATTGCAGTAGAAAGAGTTTTCTCGCAACACAATGTACGCACAGTGATGGGTACCGGTCAGGCCGCCGGTGTTGCACTACTTGTTGCAGCGAGGCGAGATATTCCAGTGATGATGCATACTCCGTCAGAAGTTAAAGCTGCCGTTACTGGTTCTGGTCGAGCCAATAAAGCTCAAGTTGCTGAGATGGTGAAGCGATTGCTTCATCTTGAAGTTATTCCGAAACCGGTCGACAGCACAGATGCTCTTGCGCTAGCAATCTGCCATATTTGGCGAGGTGGAGGAAATTTACGAATTGAAGAAGCGCTAACAAAAGAGAAATCGCGCATATCTAAATTGGTGAAGAAATGATTTCAACACTTACTGGGGTAGTACGTTTTATTGGACTGGATAAGGCAGTGATTGAAGTTGGTGGAGTAGGACTTTCAGTCTCCATTACGGGACCAACAAGCACAGCGCTGAATTTAGGCGCTCAAGCCCATCTCTTTACCTCACTCGTAGTGAGAGAAGACTCCCTCACGCTTTTCGGTTTCTTAGATGAAGAGAGTCGAGCTACTTTTGAATTGCTACAAACAGTCTCCGGAATAGGTCCAAAAGTTGCTCTTGCAATTTTAGGAGCCCACACACCGGATTCATTAGCTCGAGCAATCGCGCAAGAAGATATTAAGTCGATTGAGAAAGTGCCTGGCATTGGAAAGAAAGGTGCACAGCGATTAGTGCTGGAACTGAAAGGAAAGATCTCAGATTTTGGTGGAGGTGGACGCGCGCAAACACATCAACCTGTGTGGCGAGAACAACTTACTTCGGCACTCATTTCCTTGGGTTTTACAGCAAAGGATTCAGATACATCAATTAATGAAATGATCTCCTCACTTGCTGAAGATGGTTTAGATGCCTCAAAAATTGAACTCTCCGAACTTCTTAAGAAGACATTACAGAGAGGACGGCGGTCATAAATGAGCGAGGATCGCTTGGTAGCGTCAGAATCGCACTCCGAAGAGAGCTCTGTTGAGCATGCACTTCGCCCTAAAACACTGAAGGACTTTATTGGCCAACATCGCGTACGCGAACAGATTGATGTTCTGCTGAGTGCAGCAAGAAAACGTGGATCAGCGGCAGATCATATTTTGCTTTCTGGTCCACCAGGATTGGGTAAGACAACGTTAGCCATGATTTTGGCGAGTGAGATGAATACTCCTATTCGCATCACAAGTGGTCCAGCAATTACCCACGCAGGGGATTTAGCAGCGATTCTCTCCTCTTTGGTTGAGGGCGAGATTCTCTTCCTCGATGAAATTCATCGCTTGCCTCGACCTGCCGAAGAGTTGCTGTACTTGGCGATGGAAGATTTCCGAGTTGATATCGTCGTAGGAAAAGGACCAGGAGCCACTGCGATACCACTCCAACTTCCGCATTTCACATTAGTAGGTGCAACGACACGAGCAGGATTATTGCCTTCACCGTTACGTGATCGTTTCGGTTTTACCGCGCATTTAGATTTTTACGATGCTTCAGAACTTGAGGAAGTGATTTCTCGCAGTGCGGCACTTCTCACTTTAGAGATTGATAAAAAGGCTATCGCTGAGATTGCCGGCAGATCTCGAGGAACACCGCGAATCGCAAATCGCTTGCTTCGACGTGTTCGAGATTTCGCGCAAGTGCGCGGTTCAAATATTCTTACCCATGCCGATGCAATTAAAGCGCTGGAAATGTATGAAGTTGATGAGAAGGGACTCGATCGACTTGATCGATCAGTACTACTTGCACTCATAGAAAGATTTAATGGGGGACCAGTAGGGCTTTCAACTCTTGCAATAGCAGTGGGAGAAGAGACCGAAACTGTAGAATCGGTAGCTGAGCCGTTCTTGGTCCGAAATGGATTTATGGCACGAACTCCACGAGGCAGAATCGCAACAACATTGGGGTGGGAACATGTGGGACGAACACCACCCGCTGGGATTGCCTCTCTTTTCGACACGCCAGCGCTTGACGCCTAGACTCTGCTCTTATGTCCACACCTAATAAAACAGTGAAGACCTCTAGCCGACCAGTTCGCGCCTTAGCTATCTTGGCCGTGATCCTCGTCGGACTCCTCGGCACCGCCCTTATTCAAGGTGCGACATCGGTCAAACTTGGTCTCGATTTACGAGGTGGCACGAGTGTCACTCTTCAACCGCGAGCTTCTAATGATGCAAACAAGATCACGTCTGAAGCGATTGATCAAGCGGTTTCAATCATTCGTCAGCGCGTGAATTCACTCGGTGTTGCTGAATCTGAAGTAACAGCACAAGGAAGTGGAACAAATCGTCAGATTGTTATTTCAGTGCCCGGAGATTCTGGTCGTCGCGTAGTTGACCTGGTTGGCCAAACTGCCGAACTCCGTTTCCGTCAGGTGCTTGCAGAATCTGGTGCACTCGGTGGAACCGCATCCGATACCGCAACTCCTGCTGCCGGAGTATCACCAGCTATTAATGCAAAGTTTGCGGCACTTGATTGCTCCAATCCTGCGAACCAGCAAGGCACTGGTGCGGATTCACCAACTGACACCATTGTTGCTTGTGCACAAAAAGGCACGAGCAAATACATACTTGCACCGGCAGAAGTTTTGGGACGTCAAGTTTCAAAAGCTGCAGCCGGACTAGATGCACAGGGAGCAAGTGCATGGTACGTAACACTTACATTTAATGGTGAAGGTACAAAGGCATTTGGTGCTCTCACTTCACGAGTTACATCATTGCCATCACCGTCGAATCAAGTAGCAATTGTTCTAGATGGTCTTGTTGTATCAGCTCCAGTAATTAACGAAGCGATCCCGTCAGGAAACGCGCAGATTACTGGTTCGTTCTCCCAAGTAGAGGCGCAAGATTTAGCAAACGTTCTTAAATACGGTGCTCTTCCATTGGCATTTGACCGCGGTGAAGTGCAACAAGTGTCTCCAACTCTAGGTTCAGAGCAGTTGCGTGCAGGATTACTCGCCGGTGCACTAGGCCTCTTTCTTGTAGTGGTGTTCTCAGTGATTTATTACCGCGCTCTTGGGTTCGTGACAGTCGGCTCTCTCTTAATTGCAGCGGCACTGGCGTACTTACTCTTCTTAGTTCTCGGTGAAGCGATTGGATTTACGCTGACACTGGCAGGTATTGCAGGAGCAATTGTTGCGATCGGTATTACAGCAGACTCGTTTATTGTCTTCTTCGAACGTGTTCGAGATGAGGCACGTGAAGGTCGTTCTCTGCGTACCGCTGTAGAGACGGGTTGGGCACGAGCGCGTCACACAATTATCGTGGCGGACATGATCTCCATCTTGGCCGCTGTTCTTCTCTATTTCTTCGCAGTCGGTGGGGTTCGTGGATTCGCATTTACTTTGGGATTAACCACCCTGGTCGATCTTTTGGTTGTGTTCCTATTCAGCAAGCCAATCGTCACGATTATTGCTCGCGTCAATTTCTTTGCATCAGGCCATCCGCTCTCAGGATTCTCAAATAAGAGCATTGGTCTGAAGAATTCAACAGCTCAAGTGACACCAACAGTGGAGGCATAAGACAATGGCTAAGTTTTCAGGTCTCGGTGGACGTCTCTACTCTGGTGAGACATCATTTAATATTATTGAAAATCGTAAGCGCTGGTACTCCATCTCCGCTTTATTCCTCCTTCTCTCATTAGGTGCACTTGTCTTTCAAGGTTTGCATCTAGGGCTCGAGTTCAAGGGTGGCGCTTCATACACACTTAACAAGACGAACGTTTCTGTAGAACAAGCTCGTGCATCAGTTGAGAACATTGGAATTCCTGGCGAAATCATCGTTCAGAAAATCGGCGATAGTAAAGTTCGGATTCAAACTGGCGCTGTCACCTCGGCTCAATCCCAGGCAATAGAAACAGCTCTCACATCTACTTTTGATGTCGCCTTAGAATCAATTGATACGCAATTAGTCGGACCTTCATGGGGTCAGGAGATCACTAAGAAAGCGCTCTATGGACTTTTTGCTTTTCTTTTAGCCGTAATGCTCTTCCTTGCTATGGCTTTCGAACCGAAAATGGCGATAGCAGCGATTGTTGCAGTTGTTCACGACGTATTCATTACAGTTGGAATTTATGCTGTCGTTGGCTTTGATGTAACACCAGCCACGGTAATTGGCTTTTTAACTATTCTTGGATATTCCCTCTATGACACTGTTGTTGTGTTCGATAAGGTTCGCGAAAATACCAAGTCGGTCGCCGCAAATTCAAAGCAGACATATTCCCAAGCGGCAAACCTTGCAGTGAATCAGACTCTCGTGCGATCAGCAAACACATCGATTATTGCACTGCTACCAGTGGCAGCAATTCTCTTTGTGGGGGCCGGATTACTTGGTGCCGGCACGCTTAAAGATCTTTCACTAGCACTCTTTATCGGTCTTGCAGTTGGAACATATTCTTCTATCTTTATCGCACCGCCGTTCCTAGCTCAACTTCGCGAGAAAGAGCCTGCGATGCAAGCTCTTGCAAAGAGAGTTGCTGCACGTGGGGGAGCAGTTCCTGTAGCCGAAGTTAAGGCAACGAAACCATCCCTTGGAAGTGGTCCTCGCAATCAACCAAAGCGTAAGGGTCGCAAATAACTTTTAGGTTTCTATGAGTACTAACTCCCTGCTGGCGCCGTTGGTCGATGAATTAAAAGAACATCACCCAACGGCTCATACTGCAGAGATTGAACGTGCTTTCCAGATTGCTCGGACCGCTCACCAGGGTCAATTGCGAAAATCAGGTGAAGAATACATAACGCACCCTGTTGCCGTTTCACAAATCTTGGCCGAACTTGGCCTTAATGAAACGACCATTATTGCCTCGCTCTTGCATGACACGGTTGAAGATACTCCCTACTCTCTAGACCAACTGCGCATTGATTTCGGTGATGAGATTGCAAATCTTGTTGATGGTGTGACTAAGTTAGACAAACTCACATACGGGCCAACTGCTGAGGCAGAGACAGTACGCAAGATGGTGATTGCGATGTCGCGGGATATTCGAGTTTTAGTGATCAAATTAGCTGACAGATTGCATAATGCTAGAACGTGGAACTTTGTCTCAACTGAGAGTGCTCTTCGTAAAGCGAGAGAGACGCTCGACATTTACGCCCCTCTTGCACACCGCCTGGGTATGAATGCGATTAAGTGGGAGTTAGAAGATCTCTCATTCGCAGTCTTGGAACCAAAGAAATTTGAAGAGATATCTCGACTGGTGGCCGAGAGATCGCCATCGCGTGATGCCCTTACAGCTGAGGTCATAACAGATGTGGAAGCGGACTTACTGAAAGACAATATCTCGGCAACAGTGACAGGTCGCAAGAAACATTTCTTTAGCGTTTACCAAAAGATGGTTGTCAGAGGAAGAGAATTCAATGACATTTATGATTTAGTGGGAATCAGAGTTCTCGTAAATGATGTCAAGGATTGTTATGCCGTTCTAGGGTCGATTCATGCTCGTTGGAGTCCGGTTCCTGGGCGATTCAAAGATTACATCGCAATGCCTAAATTCAATCTGTATCAATCGCTGCACACAACAGTAATTGGTCCAACTGGCAAAGCTATCGAGATTCAAATTCGAACATACGAGATGCACTCTCGTGCCGAGTTTGGTATCGCAGCACATTGGAAATATAAGCAAGGGGGAGACCCTCAAGAGAGTTCTCCCGAAATGCTCTGGCTACGACAGTTGCACGAATGGCAGAAAGAGACTGAAGATCCATCTGAATTCCTTGAAGCCTTGAGATTTGATCTTGGAAGTCCCGAAGTATTTGTTTTTACTCCAAAAGGTTCTGTCGTTGCCCTTCCGGGAGGTTCGACTCCAGTCGATTTCGCATTCTCTGTGCATACAGATGTTGGTCTTCGCTGCGCAGGAGCAAAAGTGAATGGTCGTTTGGTTCCGCTTGAGTCAAAGTTGAATAACGGTGATGTCATTGAAATTGTTACCAATAAGGGTGAGCATGCCGGCCCGAGTCGCGATTGGTTGAACTTTGTTAAAAGTCCGCGTGCTCGTTCAAAGATTAAGGCGTGGTTTAGCAAGGAGCGTCGCGAAGAAGCAATCGATGCGGGTCGTGAATCCATTGCACGCCAAATGCGTAAAGCAGGACTCCCACTACAGAAGATTTTTGCGGGTCAATCGCTGTTAGAGCTGGCGCACGATATGCATTATGCAGATATAGATGCTTTGTATAACGCGGTTGGAGATGGTCACGTTTCCGCTGCTTCGATTATTGAAAAGTTAGTTGCAAGTATGGGCGGCGAGGATTCGCATCCGGAACCTACTCTCGAACATATTCCTACCGGCAATCAGGCGACGAAAAGAACCTCGAGTGCGGTTGAAGTGGAGGGAGTAGACGACGTATTGGTTAAGTTGGCTAGATGCTGCACTCCGGTTCCGGGAGATGCGATTATGGGATTCATTACAAAAGGTTCAGGAATCTCAGTGCACCGGGAAGATTGTATAAATGCTTCAGATTTGCGAAATAATCAAAACGAGAGAGTAGTTGGAGTGAAATGGCTTGCTGGAGCGGCAAGTATTTTTCTGGTAAATATTCAAGTAGAGGCACTTGATAGAGCCAGATTACTTGCCGATGTAACTCGGACACTTTCTGAGCAACACGTCAATATTCTGAGCGCGGCGGTGAGTACATCCAAAGATCGTGTTGCAATCTCACGCTTTACCTTTGAAATGGCAGATGCAAAGCACTTAGATTCAGTTCTTGCGGCGGTACGTTCTATTGAAGGCGTATACGACGTCTACAGAACGTAAATAAATCGAGTTAGTTGAATTCCGCGAGATGCTTTTGTGCTTCAGCTAGCCACACCTTGCGTGCTTCAGCTGATTCGAGAGCTTCTTTAGCTTTCTTCTCATTTCCTGCACTCTGTGCTTTTGCGGCAATTTTTGTGTAATTCTCAACTGATTCAGTCAACTGAGCAACAACTTCTGCAGCACGAGCTTTCGCCGCAGGATCAGTCTTGCGCCACACATCAGCCTCAGCAGCTTTGATCTCTGCCTCAATTTTCTCGACGCGAGCATCAAAACTCGCGCGCTTATCTCGATGCGTAATACCAATCTTTTCCCATGAACGCATGAGTTCACGGAATGAATTCTTGGCTGCCTTCACATCAGTAAATGGAATGAGCGCCTCGATTTGAACAATTAGTTCTTCTCGCTTAGCCAAGTTAGCAGTCATCGAAACTTCACGTTTTTCTAAGTCGGCATTCTTGGCTGCAAAGAATTGATCTTGTGCTGCCTTAAAGCGAGCCCAGTTCTTGGCATCATCATTTTTCTTGCCACGACCTGCAGCTTTCCAAGAGTCCATAAGAACTTTGAAACGGCGAGCTGTTGCAACCCAGTCAGTAGATGTAGCTAGCTTCTCAGCTTCGGCGATGATTGCATTTTTTGCCTCAGTCACCTTGCTTGTCGTAGCTTCAAGCTGCGCGAAATGAGTGCGACGACGCTTATCAAACTTGTTACGTGATGCTGAAAAGCGCTTCCAAAAATCAGCGTCTGATTTCTTATCCAGACGAGGAGCTGCCTTCCACTCGTCCAAGAGAGATTTAAGGCGATCGCCAGTAACTTTCCAATTTTCAGAGAGAGCGAGAGATTCTGCCTCAGCGAGAATCTTCTCCTTCTCAACAAGTATTTGCTCGCGACGTGCTGCCTTGACCGCAGACTCTGCTGCTTTCTTCGCTTCATACGCTTCGCGGTGACCTTCTATAAGAGGCTCAATCTGTTCGACAGATTGCGCAAGTGCATCGAGATCACCAACACCGTTAAGTTCGCGGACTTGTTGGCGTAATTTCTTAACCGCTTCATAAGCATCTTGTGGAACCATCGCGCCGCTCGTGATTCGTGCAGCCGTGAGTGCTACTTCAGAGGCAAGTGCTTCAAATTTTCTAACGAAGTATGCGAGAGCTTCTTCCGCGCTCTTTCCTGGATATGAGCCGACAGGTTTTTCGCCTTCGCTAGTTCGCACAAATACTGTGCCATCTTCACCTACACGACCAAACTGAGAGGGATCTCCGATTAGTGCAGATGCTGCACTTGGAGTGGAGTGGGTATGAGCCAATGTTGTTGGATTAATGTCGGTCATGAGTATTCCCTTCAGCGCGTCGGCCGTGGCCTTCGTTGATAACAGCGATTGTTTAAGAGGTCAAAGGTACCCTGTGCACTCGGTCCGAGTAAATTCACGCGAGAAATAGGGGCTTTCGATGCTTGTTCTCTCTCATCCAGCCCCTATGTTTGCCACAAATTGCTGGGTAATTGCTCCTAGCGAAGGTTCTGAATGCATCATCGTGGACCCTGGAATGCCTGACATATCAGCAGACATTCAATCTCTTGTGAGTCAATACCGATTAAAGCCTGTTGCATCTTTCTTGACGCACGCACATCTTGATCATACTTTTTCGATAAAACCTCTTGCTGATGGCTATGGAATTCCCGCCTATATTCATAGCGAAGATAGAAGATTCATCGCCGAACCTGCCGGCCTACATGGCACGGAGTTTCAAGAAGCACTTGCGGGTATGAGTTTTGACGAACCCGTTGATGTGCGTGAGTTAAAGAATGACGAGCGATTGCAGGTATTAGGTATGAATCTCCGTGCCATACATGCTCCAGGACACACCAAAGGTTCATTGATGTACCTGTTCAACGAAGAGATTCTCATCAGCGGTGATGTTCTATTTGCTGGATCTATTGGACGCACCGATCTCCCTACTGGCAGCGCGACGGAAATGGCCAATACTTTGAGAAAGAAAGTTCTTCCTCTTGATGACTCATTGCGAGTGCTGACCGGACATGGCCCTGAGACCACCATTAAATACGAGAGAAAAAACAACCCATATCTGAAAGAATTGCGACTATGAAGTTCGAAAAGATTCAGGCGCCTAAGGGCGTACGTGAATACCTGCCGCCCGAATCAAGCGCTTTTGATTGGGTGCGTACTCAACTGATTGCACCGGCTGCGGCTTCTGGGTATCAACTCATGGAACTTCCAGTATTCGAAGATACAAATGTCTTCACTCGTGGCGTTGGTGAATCAACAGATGTTGTTTCAAAAGAGATGTACACATTTGAAGACCGTGGAGGTCGTTCAATAACTTTACGTCCTGAAGGAACTGCCGGAGTTATGCGAGCGGTGATCGAGAATAATCTTGATCGCGGACAACTCCCAGTAAAGGTTTGGTACTCCGGTCAATTCTTTAGAGCCGAGCGTCCGCAAGCTGGTCGCTATCGACAGTTCTATCAGGTCGGAATAGAAGCGATAGGTGTTGAAGATCCAGCTATAGACGCAGAAGTTATCGCTATAGCCGATCGCGGTTTTAAGAATCTAGGACTTAAGAATTATCGTCTAGATATAACATCGTTAGGAGACGCTGCCTCGCGTGCGGCTCATCGGGTAGATCTGATGAAATTTATTGGAACTCTTGATCTTGATGAAGCAACCGCGGCCAGAGCTGCGTTAAATCCGCTGCGTCTATTTGATGACAAGCGTCCTGAAATGCAAGAGGCCATGAAAGCTGCGCCATTGTTGATGGATTATCTCTCCGCAGAATCTTCTGCCAATTTCACACAAGTTCTGAAATATTTGGATGCACTGAAAATCTCTTATGTACTAAATCCACGAATGGTCAGGGGATTGGATTACTACACAGGGACTACATTTGAGTTCGTTCATTCGGATCTTGGCGCACAAGCTGGTATCGGTGGTGGCGGACGTTATGACGGTTTGATGGAAACTCTCGGCGGACAATCCTTATCTGGTATTGGTTTTGGTCTTGGAGTAGACCGTGCGCTTCTAGCAGCAGTCGCTGAGAAAAGCTTGCCCCAGGATCAATTCACCTCAGATCTACTCATCATTCCACTCGGTGATGATGCGATGACAACGGCTTTAATAACCGCGCAAGAGTTACGGGCTAGTGGCATTAAGACAGAGATTGCTTTTGGTGATCGTTCACTTAAAGGTGCCATGAAAGGCGCAGATAAGTCAGGGACTCAATATGTGGTCGTGTTTGGTGAGAGTGAGCTCTCTTCAGGCGTAGTGAATCTCAAGCGCATGCGAGATGGGGATACTTCCTCGGTTAAGATTGCGCAGTTGAAGGATGTCTTGAGAGAAACACTCTCTCGGTAATTGATTCTTAAAGGCGGCGCTTTTTAATGTTACGTAATCATGACGCAGGGGCACTTCGTGCTTCCCACGCAGGCACAACAGTTACTTTAGCTGGATGGGTTGCCCGCCGCCGCGATCATGGTGGCGTTGCGTTTATTGATCTGCGCGACGGAACTGGTTCAGTTCAAGTAGTAATACGTGACGAGAAGTTAGCTGGACAACTTCGCGCCGAATGGTGCCTTCAAATAACTGGTGCAGTTGCGCTACGCCCTGCAGGAAATGACAACTCTAATATTCCGACGGGTGAGATTGAAGTCATGGGCGACTCCGTCGTTGTCTTAAGTGAATCAGCGCCATTGCCATTTCCTGTTGACACTGGAAGCGAAGCTGAGATTTCAGAAGAAGTACGGCTTCGGTACCGCTATCTAGATTTGCGACGCGAAGGACCGGCGGCAAATCTACGACTTCGTTCGAAAGTGACATCATCAATTCGACGCGTAATGGAAGGTTTAGATTTTCACGAAATTGAAACGCCATATTTGACGCGTTCAACACCTGAAGGTGCTAGAGATTTCTTAGTCCCAGTACGACTTCAGCCTGGAAGTTGGTATGCACTTCCTCAATCGCCACAATTGTTTAAGCAGTTGCTGATGGTTGCGGGCATGGAACGGTACTACCAGATAGCGCGCTGTTTCCGTGATGAAGATTTCCGTGCTGATCGCCAACCAGAATTCACTCAGTTGGACATCGAAATGTCCTTCATTGATCAAGCAGACATTATTTCTGTTGCAGAAAAGATTCTCGTGAAGGTTTGGAAAGAATCTATTAACTACGATATTCCAACACCTATTCCACACATGACATATGCAGATGCCATGAATAATTATGGTTCTGATAAACCAGATCTTCGCTTCGGACTTCAGATTACCGAGGTTACAGATTTCTTTAAAGAAACTCCCTTTAGAGTGTTTCAAGCGCCGTATGTTGGTGCAGTTGTTATGCCTGGGGGAGCGGATTCTCCACGTAGAGAACTTGATGCGTGGCAGGATTGGGCAAAAGCACGTGGAGCTAAAGGAATTGCATACATCCTCGTAAATACCGATGGAACTTTAGGCGGACCTGTCTCAAAGAATATTTCTGATTCCGAGCAAGCTGGAATCGCAGCGTTGGTTGGAGCAAAGTCTGGAGATGCAATCTTCTTCGCAGCTGGAGATAGAGCCTCATCACAGCAGTTACTTGGCGCAGCTCGACTGGAAATTGGTAAACGTTGCAATTTAATTGACGAGAATGAATGGAAGTTCGTTTGGGTTGTCGATGCGCCAATGTTCGAGCCAACCGATAATGGCGGTTGGACTGCAGTACATCACCCATTTACTGGCCCGAAGCCTGAATATGTGAGAACGTTCAAGAGCGATCCTGCATCAGCGCTTGCCTACGCCTATGACATTGTTCTTAATGGAACAGAGCTAGGCGGAGGGTCAATTCGTATTCACGATAAGAACATTCAAAAAGATGTGTTCACAGTAATCGGCCTTAGCGATGAGGAAGCACAAAGCAAATTTGGTTTCTTACTTGAAGCTTTCAATTATGGACCGCCACCGCACGGTGGAATCGCATTGGGACTATATCGAGTATGCGCACTACTTACGCACTCTGATTCCATTCGTGAGGTTATTGCTTTTCCAAAGACCGCTAGTGGAGGAGACCCGCTTACTGGCGCGCCAACCCCAATTACTCCAGCGCAACGCAAAGAGGCTGCAATCGATTGGACTCCTCCCAAGGAGTAATTCCGGTAGGCTTGCACAATAATATTGTTCAATCATTACGAGATTTAAAGGAGAACGCTGGTGGGTCCCGGAGGCATTGCAACGATTATCGCGGCAGCATCCCTTTTTGTGATTGCCGTGGCAGTTGCCTATACAGTCTTCCGAGTCAGTAAGTTCATTGATGAAGCGAAGAAGTCGCTTCAGGTTTTTACTGAAGATACTTCTCCATTAATCACGGAGTCCACGCGCACCCTAGAACTCATCAATAGCCCATTAGAGAGTTTTGCGAAAATTACTAAGAATGTTGAAGAAGTGAGCACCAAAGTCACAGACGTTACGACAGGATTTATCGACAAGAATGGGTCGGCCGTAAAGGTTGCGGGCGCTCTTTTAAGTGCTGCACAACTAAGTAAGGGTCGCAAATCTAAGAAGAAGTCTGACTAGTTCACGAAGGCGAATGTAACTAGTGGAATCTGCTGAAATACGTTCGCGCTGGTTGCGCTTTTTCGAATCGGAAAATTCACAAGGATTAGCACACACGGTCGTCCCTTCAGCTTCGTTGATTGCAGATGATCCAAATCTTCTTCTCGTTAATGCCGGTATGGTTCCATTCAAGCCATATTTTCTCGGCGAGGCAACTCCGCCATTTAAGAGAGCAACATCGGTGCAAAAGTGTGTTCGCACACTTGATATTGACGAGGTCGGAAAGACAACCCGCCACGCTTCATTTTTCCAAATGTGTGGAAATTTTTCATTCGGTGATTACTTCAAAGAGGGTGCGATTGCACTTGCGTGGGAGTTATTGACTCGTCCAATCAACGATGGTGGTTATGGTTTTCCTGAAGATAAATTGTGGGTTACGGTTTATTTGGATGATGACGAGGCTGCAGATATATGGCATAAGAAGATTGGTGTTCCACGTGAACGCATTCAGCGCCGTGACATGGCGGATAATTTCTGGTCGATGGGGGTTCCAGGACCATGCGGACCATGTTCGGAAATCTATTTCGATCGAGGTCCGGCATACGGAGTTGATGGTGGCCCGATAGCTGATGAGAATCGTTATTTGGAAATTTGGAATCTAGTCTTTATGCAGAACGAACGTGGAGCTGGTGGTGGCAAAGATGGGTATCCAATTTTGGGTGAACTACCAGCAAAGAGTATTGATACTGGACTCGGTTTAGAGCGAACAGCTGCTCTACTTCAAGGCGTCGAAAACATTTATGAAATTGACACAACCATGCGCATTCTTTCGCGAGCATCTGAATTATCAGGCGTTACATACGGAAAATCACAGAAATCAGATGTGGCACTACGAGTGGTGGCAGACCACGCGCGCACTTCTGCAATGCTTATTGGCGATGGAGTAACGCCCGGGAATGAAGGTCGTGGATATGTGCTTCGTCGCATGATGCGCAGAACAATTAGAAATATGCGTTTGCTCGGTGTAAATGACCCAATCATGTCAGAACTCACAATTGCTGCAATTGGTGCAATGGGTCCTCAGTATCCCGAATTAGTTACAGACCAGAAGCGAATTCTCTCGGTTTCGACTTCAGAGGAAGAGTCATTCCTTCAAACGCTCAAGAGCGGAACTCAGATTTTTGATGTTGCATCGGCCCAATTGAAGAAGAGTTCTAAGAAAATTCTTCCTGGGGATGAAGTCTTCAAATTGCACGACACCTACGGTTTCCCATTCGACCTCACTCTCGAGATGGCACGCGAAGAAGGCCTTGAAGTAGACGAAGATGGTTTCCGTCGCCTGATGAATGAGCAGCGCGATCGAGCTAAGGCAGATGCAAAGGCGAAAAAGAGTGGGCACACGGATCTATCTGAATACAAGAAGATAGCTGATTCGTTCGGCGCTACTTCATTTGTAGGTTATGCACATACAGAAACTGAATCGAAAGTAAACGGAATTCTAGTTGATGGCGCTAGCGTGGCATCTGCTAATCCAGGTGATGATGTTGAAATTGTTTTGGATAGAACGCCTTTCTATGCAGAAGGTGGTGGCCAGCTAGCAGATGGTGGACGGATCACTCTTGCAAACGGCGCAATCGTCGAGATTGAAGATGTGCAGACCCCAGTAAATGGCTTATCAGTTCATCGCGGTCGAGTGATATCGGGTGCAATTGAAGTTGGCTCACAAGCGCTAGCGGCAATTGATGTAGAGCGTAGAAATGCGATATCCCGCGCGCATACTGCAACACATATGGTTCATAAAGCCTTTAGAGAATTACTGGGAGAAACTGCCACGCAAGCGGGCTCAGAGAATTCACCTGGTCGTTTTCGATTTGATTTCCCCTCCACTGGAGCTGTCCCCGTATCGGTTCTCAATGACGTTGAAGCGCGCGTTAACTCACTCTTGCTAGATAATCTCGCCGTTACAGCTGAGGTAATGACACAAGATGCTGCAAAGAAAATCGGCGCCATGGCACTTTTTGGGGAAAAGTATGGAGATCAAGTACGTGTCGTCAGCGTTGGTGATTGGGCGAAAGAGCTTTGCGGTGGAACTCACGTCGAGCGATCTGGGCAATTGGGAGTTGTTAAATTGCTTAGCGAATCTTCTATTGGTGCCGGGGTGCGCAGAGTCGAAGCTCTTGTCGGAGCAGATGCGTATAAGTTTTTAGCTCGTGAACATATTTTGCTCAACTCACTCACAGAACTCATTAAGGGTTCCCGTGTTGAAGAGCTACCAGAGAAGATTTCTGAACTACTCAATAAGGTAAAAGAGATTGAAAAAGAACTCGCAGTAGTGAGGTCATCGCAAGCGATGGGTCAAGTAAACGATCTTGCCAATAAGTTTATAGAAGTTAATGGAATGCAGGTACTTTCGGTTGTTCTCGCTGATGGAGTCTCCTCTGATGACTTACGTAAGATTGCAACTGATCTCAAGTCAAAGAAGAGTGACTCGGTCGTGGTTTTAATAAGCAGTACAGATGCTCGTCCAGTCTTGGTAGTTGCCGTGAGTGACGGAGCGAAGGCAAAAGGTTTTAAAGCGGGAGCTCTAGTGAAGATTGGATCGACTGTTCTAGGTGGCGGCGGTGGCGGTAAAGATGATTTTGCGCAGGGTGGCGGTACCGAGGCCGCTCGTTCGCAAGAAGCTTTGGATGCGATAAATCTTTCGCTCAGCGGAAAGTAGTTATGCGATGAGAGGTCGCCGATTAGCATTTGATTATGGTGATTCTCGAATAGGTGTCGCAGTCTGTGATGCTGATGGAATCCTGGCGACTCCACTACCAGTGTTAGAAAATCGGGAACAGAGTCTTTCGACATCACTCAAACAACTGCTCTCTGAGTACGAACCAGTTCATGTATTTATTGGTCTTCCGATTAACATGTCAGGAACCTCCGGCCAAGCGGCAGAGAAGGTAGAGAAATTTGCGGAGAAAATTCGGGAACAATATGCAATCCCAGTTATTTACGTAGATGAACGTCTATCAACAGTCTCAGCTCAAAGAAAACTCAAAGAGGCAGGAGTATCCAGTAAGGATTCCAAGAGCCTTATTGATTCCATGGCTGCAGTAGCCATCTTAGAACAAGGATTATTGCAAGAAACGGCGAAGAATCCCGATAATGATCGTAATTAGTAGATCACCTATAGCGAGAATCATCGCAGGTTTATTTGTCGCAATATTAGTAACAGGAGTATTGAGAGAAGTTCGAAGCCTTTCCTCTTCAGCGCCGGATTTTCCTTGCAACGAGCAGAGTGGAGGCGAAGTTGAGATTGCAATCTCTCAAGGACAGACTGGTTCAGCGATAGCGAAAGCACTCGCGGCAAAGAAGGTAGTGAAGTCATCCGAGAGTTTCTTTAGACAAGCTGTAGCTGATTTCCGAGCTACAAGAATTTCTCCAGGGATCCATAGGGTGAACGTTGGTTTATGCGCACGACAGGCGCTTGATCAGTTACTAGACCCCAAACGAATTGTTGGTTTGATTTCCATTTCAGAAGGAATGTGGGTTTCTGAAGTTCTGCCACAGATGCATGCCGCTGGTTTTCTAAAGGCGGATATTCAAGAGGCGATTGCTAACTCAAAGAAACCACGTGGATTTAAAGAGATAGAAGGACTTCTCTTCCCTGCGCAGTACAGCTTTGCTCAAGGTACAAGTGCGCAATCTGCGATTGGGAGCATGTTAAGCCGAGCAGAAAAGGCTATGAAGGATTCGGGCTTTTACGCAACAAAAGAGAAGTTCACTCCTCAGCAATTATTGGTGATCGCATCACTTATCCAAGCTGAGGGGAAAGAGAAGGATTTCGCCCAAATTTCTCAGGTTATTAGAAATAGATTAAAGATAGGCATGCCACTGCAGTTTGATTCGACAGTTCACTTCGTGAAAAAAAGCAGAGGCACTATCTTCCTGAGCACACAATCAACCTTGATTTCATCACCATATAACACCTACCGTCGGTATGGTCTTCCTCCAGGACCAATAAATAATCCTGGCCAAGCCGCGATGCGTGCGGCAGTCACACCACAGGCAGGTGATTGGCTATATTTCATCACGGTAGCACCATCAGATACGCGCTTTACTTCAGATGTAAATCAATTTAGTAAGTGGAAAATTGAGTACAAGAAGAATCTTCGCGCGGGGAAGTTCAGGAGTTCAGAGTGATGCAAGCGGCAGTTTTAGGTTCTCCTATAAAGCATTCGCTTTCACCTCGATTGCACAAGGCTGCCTACGAATATCTCGGAATCGCGGGCGAATATACAGCGATAGACGTCGATTCGGGTCAATTGTTAGATTTTTTTACAAACAATGAAAGCAACTTTGATTATTTCTCATTAACAATGCCTTTGAAAGAAGTTGCGTGCACACTACCTGTTGTTTACGATGATTTACCGATACTGATTAATTCTGCGAATACCCTTATCAAGAAGGGTGAATCATGGAGTCTGCACAGTACCGATGGTTCTGGTTTTCAATCCGCTATTGAACACGCTGGATTATCCTCACTCGGCTCAACGCTTATTCTTGGCGCGGGAGGAACTGCAAGAGCCATTGCCCAGTCACTAGACAATCGCTCAGAGAGAATTCATGTGATTGCCCGTTCGGCTAATCGGAGGGCATCTATTGAGTCCACTTTAGAATCTGCTCAGTTCAATTTTCTATCATGGAATGATTCGGTTGACTTCAACAACTATGACTTGATAGTAAATACAACACCAGCAGGAGCTGCTGACCTCATGGCGGAGAGAGTTCCGGCTAGGACTGATCGGATGCTTTTCGATGTCTTGTATAAACCTTGGCCGACTGTTCTGGCGCGGAAGTGGAGCGATTGCGGAGGAAGAGTTATAAACGGTCTGGAGCTTCTTATCTATCAAGGAATAGATCAGATATCCCTCGCACTTGAGCGCAACCTAGATAAGGAAGCGTTGGCTACTCACTTAAGAGATGTACTAAAAAGTTAAGTCTTGATATTTCTCATCCCATGGGATGACTTTGCAATTGGGGAAGTTCTTTAGAATTTTTCAATGTTTTATGTCGCAATTGTGTTGGTTGTAATTTCGATTGTAGATTTGCGCACCCATATTATTCCGAATGTCTCAGTACTAGTGTTATCGCTTCTGCTTTACATCTTTCAGCCGACAGGAGTTCGAATCTTTGCGTCAATCACATTCCTTCTCATTTCATTGTCATTGGTGAAACTGGTGGATATTGGGGGAGGAGATATTAAACTGATTACTGCGCTGATCGCTTTCGCGCACCCTGGAATCACTGTGTCGACTTACCTCTGGGAAAGTCTTTGGTGTGCGCTTGTTCTGATTCTGCTCCATCGTTTTTTCAGCAGGAATTGGTCGGGAAACATCGCTCTTGGACCTGCAATCTGTGTGCCATTTCTCATTACTCTTCTGTAACGCGTTATTGAGCACGAGAATGGCCGAGTATCTGCAAGAATACGTCCATGCGTTGGATTACAGCCGGAGAGTCACACGGACAGGCACTTTCTGCAATCATCGAGGGCTTACCTGCTCATATCGAGATAACAACAGAAGATATTGACTTTCACCTAGCAAGACGGCGACTGGGAGTTGGCAGAGGCGCACGACAAAACTTTGAAGCAGATAAAATTACAATTTTGGGTGGGGTCCGTTTAGGTATAACCCAAGGTGGTCCCATTTCAATTCAAGTGGGAAATAGCGAATGGCCTAAGTGGGAAAAAGTAATGTCTGCCGACCCTGTTCATATAGAAGAGATAGAAAAATTGGCGCGTAACGCTCCTTTGACTAGACCTAGACCGGGGCACGCTGATTTAGTGGGAATGCAAAAATACGATTTCGATGACGCTCGACCAATTCTGGAACGAGCTAGTGCTCGCGAGACAGCAGCGCGTGTTGCACTCGGTGCTATCGCGAGGAATTTTCTCAAACAATCAGTAGGGATAACAATTCTTAGCCATGTTGTTTCTATCGGCACCATACGGTTACCAGACGATTACGAACTTCCAGAAGCAACTGACATGAATCGTATTGATGCCGATCCGGTGCGCTGCGCAGATCCAGCCACGAGCGCCCGAATGATTACTGAAATTGAAGGCGCACATTCTGATGGAGACACCCTCGGTGGGGTGTGTGAAGTATTGGCATACGACTTACCGCCAGGACTTGGTTCTCATGTTCATTGGGATCGCCGTCTTGATGCCAGATTAGCGGGCGCCCTCATGGGAATCCAGGCAATTAAGGGAGTTGAAATCGGAGATGGATTTAGAACGGCAACTCGTCGCGGATCTGTTGCACATGATGAAATAGAGAAGAATTCGACAGGCAAAATCGTACGGAGAACAGATCGCGCAGGAGGAACCGAAGGCGGGATGTCTAACGGTGAAGTTCTCCGTGTTTCTATTGCTATGAAACCAATTTCCACAGTGCCGAAAGCGTTAGACACTATTGATGTAAAGACCGGTGAAGCGGCTAAAGCAATCAATCAGCGTTCAGATGTATGCGCTGTTCCTGCAGCAGGTGTGGTCGCAGAAGCTATGGCAGCACTTGTATTAGCTGAAGCAGTCTTAGAAAAATTCGGGGGAGACTCGGTCCAGGAAGTTCGCAGGAATTACTTGGCATACATGCAAAATCTTTCAATTAAGTAGGACCTCATGGCACCTCGAGCAATCTTTATTGGCCCTATGGGTTCCGGAAAATCCACAATCGGTAAAGCGGTTGCAAAGTCACTTAAACTGACTTTTAGGGATACAGATACCGAAATTGAGAAATTAGAGAATATGTCGGTTTCTCAGATATTCCTAGATAAAGGCGAAGAGTATTTTCGTTCAGTAGAGAAAACAGTTTTGCGCCAAGAGTTGCTCTCTGACGAAACCGTACTTGCATTGGGTGGTGGCGCTCCGATGTCGGTGGATGCACAATCCGCACTGCGTGCTATCTCGTCCAAGGTTTTCTACCTAGATATTTCATTGGCAAACGTTGCTCCGCGAATCGGCTTCAATCGAGATCGCCCATTGTTACTCACCAATCCACGAGGACAATGGCAAACGTTAATGGAGCAGAGACGTCCGATTTATGAGTCAATCGCCGATGTGGTGATTGATGTAAACAACAGATCCGAGAGAGATGTTGTGAAACAAGTTCTCGAGGTCCTCGTATGAATGTTATAGAGGTCGGATCTGATAACACCTATCCAGTTCGCATTGATGTTAACTACCAAAAAGAGCTCGCTCGTCTCTTTCAAGGACGGCAACGAGTTGCAGTCTTTTTCTCTGAATCGATGAAACAGTCGATACCTCAATTTGAAAGCAGTGACGCCGAGATTTTTCTCTTTCCATTACCTGATTCAGAAGAAGCGAAGAGTGCCAAGATACTGGCCAAGGTATGGGATTGGTTAGGAGCTGGTGGTTTTACCCGTTCGGATCTTGTAGTTGCAATTGGTGGTGGCGCGGTAACTGATTTTGCGGGTTTCGCTGCAGCTTCGTGGTTACGTGGAATCGATTGGATAGCGGTACCAACCACCGTAGCTGGAATGGTTGACGCTGCTATTGGCGGAAAGACTGGCATCAATAGTGATTACGGCAAGAACTTGATTGGGGCTTTCCACTCTCCGAAGGAAGTTCTTATTGATACACGATGGTTAAGCACTCTTAGCGATAGAGATTTTGCGGCAGGACTTGCTGAAGTTGTTAAGGCTGGCTTCATCTACGACGCCGGGATAATCTCTGCAATTGAAGGAAAGAACCTCAAGGAGATCAGGGAATCATCTGCGCTCACTCTCGAACTCATTGAAAGAGCTGTCCGTGTCAAGGCAGAGGTTGTTTCTTCAGACTTCAAGGAATCATTTGGACGTGAAGTCCTTAACTACGGTCACACATTCGGTCATGCGATTGAATTAGATTGCAAATATTCCTTGCGACATGGTGAGTGCGTAGCGATTGGAATGATCTTCGTAGCTGAATTGGCATTCTCTCTTGGTCTAATGAAAAAGGAACTTCTGGAGAGCCATCGTCAAATCATGAGCAGCCTCTCCTTACCGGTTTCTTATTCTGGGAAGTCCTGGGAACCACTTTTCGCGCACATGAAGATTGATAAGAAAACCCGAGGAGATCTGTTGCGCTTTGTCATTGTCACAGAAATTGGAAAGACACAGCGCTTAGAGGGTCCAACTGAAACGTCATTGCGCACAGCGTATGAGAAGGTATGTTCATGAAAGTTTTAGTTCTCAATGGACCGAATCTCGATAGATTAGATATTCGCGACTCATCAATCTACGGTGATATGTCATATCCGGCCCTGGTCAGTCATATCGAGTCAGCGGCCGAGTCACACGGTTTTGAAGCCGATGTCAGACAGAGTAATGATGAATCAGAGATTATCGGATGGCTTCATGAAGCTGCCCAAACTAATACTCCTGTGATTATCAATCCAGCTGCGTTCACTCATTACTCGTATGCGATACGTGATGCTGCAGATTTAGTGAAAGCTCCTCTCATTGAGGTGCATTTATCAAATCCGTTATCTCGCGAGGAATTTCGTCATACCTCTGTAATTTCCGGCGTCGCTAATGGAACTATCGGGGGATTCGGACCAAATTCTTACGTACTCGCGCTGATAGCCCTAAAGGCACTTCTCGCTTAATTTCATGCGGTAAAGTTCGCTCCGTATTGTTCTTCGATCGACGAAGACATGAACTGGAGTTATCGTGGCAACAACTAATGATCTAAAAAATGGAATGACCCTGGATATCGAAGGTCAGCTTTGGACTGTTGTTGAGTTCCAGCACGTCAAGCCAGGAAAAGGTCCAGCATTTGTTCGCACAAAGTTGAAGCAAGTCATGACCGGTAAAGTTGTTGATAAGACATTTAACGCAGGAGTAAAGATCGAAATTGCAATCTTAGAAAAGCGTGAGATGAACTTCCTTTACAAAGAGGGCGATGACTTCGTCTTCATGGACAACGTAAATTTTGACCAGATGACAATTTCTGCAGCAACTGTCGGAGATGCGGCAAACTATATGTTAGAGAATACAGAAGCTATCGTGGCGATTCACGAAGGTAATCCTTTATATCTTGAACTCGCAGCGTCAGTACCTCTGAAAATTACTTACACCGAGCCAGGACTTCAGGGCGATCGATCATCTGGTGGAACTAAGCCTGCGACGGTAGAAACAGGAATTCAAATTCAAGTCCCACTCTTCATCAAACAAGATGAAGTTGTTTTGGTAGATACTCGAGATGGTTCGTATCAGGGTCGCGCCAACTAGTGTCCAGTCGTAGCAAAGCTCGGAAACAAACTCTGGATTTGTTGTATGAGGCAGATATCAGAGGTTCATCAGCTGCAGATTTGCTTGTAATCAGAGATGTCGCCGATGATGGTCCAGATGCGAGACCTATTCGCGAGTACACAAAACTTCTTATCGACGGTGTGGTGCTCAATAAACGTAAAATCGATGAGCTGATAACTACCTATGCCCAAGGATGGGATATGGATCGCCTTCCTGCAGTGGATAGAAATATTCTTAGGCTCGGTATATACGAGATTGTTTGGGCTTCGGATTTAGACGATGGAATCGCGATAGATGAGGCGCTCACATTAGCTAAAGATTTATCAACGGATGAGTCTGCTGCATATATTCATGGAGTTCTTGGGAAAATCTCGATGATCAAAGAGAGCATTTCACTCTAGTCTTTAGATCTTGCGCTGTAACAAAATGGATTCATCGGTAATCCATGCTAACGCCTGTTGATTACTCATCTTCAATAACAGAGCAATTACGGGCAAGTCAGACTCTCTCAGAGAGATGACTTCTCCATTCCAGTCCTGTCTAGAATGAACAATTTTCTCCAAGAGTGGCAAGAGATCGCTATACGAAGCGTTGAAGTGGTGCTCGATATTTCCAGCACGCAATCTCACTAACCTTAAATCAAGGAGAAGTTTGGGGAAAGCACGAGGGGCGCTCTGTGACACTGCTCCGAAAAGTTCGGATACAGGCACCTCATAGAGGTTCGCTAAGGCAATAACTCTCTTGACGCTCAGTGTTCTAGAGCCGCGTTCGTATGAACCTAGTACGACTGCCTTAATCGCAGAGTTACTGAGAATCTCAACATCCCGAAGAGAGAGGGATTTGGACCTTCTAATCTCACGCAGTTTCTGATTTACCGAGCTAGCTGTAATGGGAGTTTTCATCGTGGCACGGTAGGGGACTTTGCATGCACAGGGGAGTTTCAATCCACAGGCACTCATCTACCGGTGGTAGTATTCCGCCAACATCCTTTAACGACCCGTCCTGTGAGGCGGGGAAGGAGAACTACATGAGCCTTGCTCTGTCTGCGCCAGATATGTCGCGTGCTATTACGCGAATTGCGCATGAAATCATTGAAAAGAATTCGGGTTCTGACTCTCTTACTATTTTGGGAATCCCTACACGTGGTGCTCATTTAGCTCAACGGATTTCACTAGCAATTTCAGAGATCGGAGGTAAAGCGGTCCAATCGGGAACCCTTGATATCACCTTGCACCGGGATGACCTTCGACTTCGTCCTCCGCGTGCTCTGATGCCCACGGTGATTCCACCGTTAGGTGTCGAAGGCCGCGACGTTGTACTCGTCGATGATGTTCTTTACTCAGGACGCACCATCCGCGCCGCACTCGATGCTCTGGGAGAAATCGGAAGACCCCGAACGGTTCAATTAGCTGTTCTGATTGATAGAGGTCATCGACAACTTCCTATTCGTGCTGATTATGTCGGCAAGAATCTTCCTACCTCTCCTACGCAAGTGATCAAAGTTCACTTCGCAGAGTTTGATGCCATTGATGAAGTCTTGCTCGAAGATGGCGGTGAAGCATGAAGCACCTTCTGTCTATCGAAGACCTTTCAAAAGCTGATGCGATTAACATTCTCGACACAGCCGAATCTCTGTCAGCTGCATCTGATGGCGTTGTGAAGAAGTTGCCTACATTGCGCGGTCGTACAGTCGTCAACCTATTTGCAGAGGATTCAACAAGAACCAGAATTTCTTTCGAAGCGGCAGCCAAGCGCTTGTCTGCTGATGTTATTAACTTCTCAGCAAAAGGTTCTAGTGTTAGTAAAGGTGAATCCCTGAAAGATACTGCGCAAACTTTACAGTCCATGGGCGCCGATGCAGTGATTATTAGACACAGTGCATCAGGAGCAGCGCATACTCTTGCCGAAAACAAATGGATGTCTGGCGCCGTTATCAACGCAGGGGATGGGACACATGAACACCCAAGTCAGGCGCTGCTAGATGCATTTACTATTCGGCAAAATTTATCTCATGGCAATAGTGACTTAGCGGGTCTACATGTCGCGATTGTGGGAGATATCTTGCATTCACGTGTTGCTCGCTCGAATGTTCTGCTTCTGACGAAACTTGGCGCGCAAGTAACTTTGGTCGCACCGCCGACATTGTTGCCAGTCGGAGTCGATCAATGGCCAGTTAATATCTCATACGACTTCGATTCAATTATCAGCGAAGTAGATGTCGTGATGATGTTAAGGATTCAGATGGAGAGAATGTCAGAGATGTTCTTCCCGAACGCCAGAGAGTATTCACATTATTTTGCACTCAATACTGATCGACTCGCCCGTATGAAGAAGACCGCAATTGTTATGCACCCGGGTCCGATGAATAGAGGATTTGAAATTACTGCGGAGTCAGCCGATAGCGCACGGTCTGTGATTTTAGAACAAGTGAAGAATGGCGTCAGTATACGTATGGCCATTCTGTACTTATTACTAGCCGGATCTTCAGAAGGGCAAACATAAAATGTCTCAGACTTATCTCATCAAAGATGGAACTCTAGCCAACGGGCTACAAGCAGATGTTTTGATTTCAGATGGCGTTGTCTCGCAAATAGGAAATAACTTGCAGAGTCAATCTGCGGAAATCATTTCAGCTAAAAACTCAATCGTTCTTCCTGGACTTGTTGATCTGCATACTCACTTACGTGAACCAGGAAAAGAAGATTCTGAGACTGTACTGTCAGGCTCAAAAGCGGCAGCCAAAGGTGGATTCGTCGCAGTAAGTGCGATGGCAAATACCTCTCCGGTTGCCGATACTGCGGGTGTTGTTGAGCAAGTGTTTAGACTCGGTAAAAGCGCTGGCTTGGTGGATGTGTTTCCTATTGGCGCAGTGACAAAAGGATTGGCCGGAGAGTCACTCGCGGACATCGGTGCAATGGCGAACTCTGAGGCCAATGTCCGAGTATTTAGCGATGATGGACATTGCGTTTCGGATCCGCTCATAATGCGTCGAGCACTTGAATATGTAAAACAATTCGGTGGAGTAATTGCGCAGCATGCACAAGATCCGCGATTAACTCAAGGATCACAAATGAATGAAGGTTACGTTTCATCCCAATTAGGACTTAAAGGTTGGCCCGCGATTGCAGAAGAAGCCATCATCGCTAGAGATATTCTTCTGGCCGACCATGTGCAATCTCGCCTTCATATTTGTCATGTGACTACAGCAGGCGGTGTTGAGATTATTCGCTGGGCAAAAACTCGAGGAATGAAAGTCACCGCAGAGGTGACTCCGCACCATTTAATTCTCACGGATGAGTTAGCTCGTACTTTTGATCCCGTATACAAAGTTAACCCACCTCTACGTTCAGAAAAAGATGTGATGGCGTTACGTGAAGCATTGGCCGATGGAACGATAGATATCGTGGCAACAGACCACGCACCACATCCGCAAGAAAGTAAAGAATGCGAATGGCAAGAAGCAGCATTTGGAATGCTGGGATTAGAAACTGCGCTATCAATAGTTAACCAAACCATGGTGGTGAGCGGTCTACTCTCATGGGATGGAGTCGTCGAGAGAATGAGCACCGCTCCTGCGCGAATTGGGGGATATGTTCAACACGGTCTGGGAATTGAAGTGGGAAGCCCTGCACATCTAACTGTGATAAATCCGACCGCGCCTCACCGTGTTGATCGCGACCGGGTTGCATCCAGAAGTCGGAATACTCCCTTCCATGGCATGGAACTACTTGGAGTGGTCACAGCGACTTTGTTTAACGGTGTGCTTACACATAAGGCGGAACTCGCATGATTAAAGCATTCTTTGTCTTGGATGATGGTCGAATTTTTGAAGGAAAGTCGTGGGCTGCATCAGGTAAGACTTTTGGCGAAGCGGTTTTTCAAACGGGAATGACTGGTTACCAAGAGACGCTTACCGATCCTTCTTATCACAAGCAAGTTGTTGTAATGACTGCTCCGCATATTGGCAACACTGGTGTGAATCATTTTGATAACGAATCTCAGAAGTATTGGGTTGCAGGTTTCGTTGTTCGTAATCCATCTACTATTACGAGTAATTGGCGTAGTGAAGACGATCTTGAAGCATCACTCATTGCTCAGGGAATCGTAGGCATCCAGGGTGTCGACACTCGAGCTATTACAAGACATCTACGTGATCGAGGTGCGATGCGCGTCGGAATTTTCTCAGGTGAAGATTTGAGCCGAGAAGAAATGGTGATTGAGGTACGAAAGCAACCACCAATGTCTGGCGCGTATTTGGCAGCAGATGTATCTACTCCTCAGACGTACATAGTCCCTGCACAGGGAGATAAGAAATTCACAGTTGCTGCTATCGATTTAGGAATTAAAGCTGCCACTCCGCGAATGATGGCTGAGCGAGGAATTGAAGTTCACGTAATGCCATTTAATTCCTCGCTGCAAGACATCCTGGCTATTTCGCCGGATGGGGTATTCCTCTCAAATGGTCCAGGTGATCCAGCGGCGATGAACGACACAATCGAACTGGTTCGGGAGGTTTTAGGTGAAGAGATTCCAGTATTCGGAATCTGTTTCGGTCACCAGATTTTGGGTCGTGCCTTAGGTTTTGAAACATACAAATTGCAGTTTGGCCATCGCGGTATCAACCAACCAGTTATCGATAAACGTAATGGAAAAGTTGAGATTACTGCCCATAACCATGGTTTCGCTTTGAAGGCGCCTACTGATCAAGGATTCTCAACTGTATTTGGACCGGGTCAAGTAACACACATTTGTCTTAATGATGGAGTTGTTGAAGGTATTGAATTGCTAGAACGAGGAGCTTTCAGTGTTCAGTACCACCCTGAAGCGGCTGCAGGACCACATGATGCCGCGTATCTGTTCGATCAATTCGTTGACATGATGGTTAAGTATCCAAGAACGGTTGGGCAGAAATAATGGCTCGCGATCCTTCAATTAAAAGTGTTTTAGTTATCGGCTCTGGCCCCATTGTCATCGGCCAAGCTTGTGAATTTGATTATTCGGGAACACAAGCATGTCGAGTTCTTCGCGCTGAAGGCATTCGCGTCATACTCGTAAATTCGAATCCAGCTACGATCATGACTGATCCAGAATTCGCAGATGCTACATATATAGAGCCAATCACTCCGGAATTCATTGAAAGAATCATTGCGAAGGAACGCCCTGATGCAGTTCTTGCAACGCTTGGTGGGCAGACAGCACTTAATGCTGCGATCGGATTGTATGAAGCGGGAACACTTGAAAAGTACAACGTGAAACTAATTGGTGCCGATGTAGCCGCTATTGAACGTGGAGAAAATAGAGAGCTGTTTCGGGGAATAGTTGAAAAGATTGGCGGCGAATCGGCTAAGTCGATCATTTGCCACACAATGGATGAAGTCTTGGCAGCGGCTAGAGTTCTCAGTTATCCGGTTGTCATCAGACCGTCTTTCACAATGGGTGGACTTGGTTCGGGAATAGCCTTTGATGAAGTAATGCTCAACCAAATTGCGGGCGCAGGATTGCGACATAGTCCAACTTCTGAAGTGCTTATTGAAGAATCAATCATCGGCTGGAAAGAGTACGAACTTGAAGTAATGCGCGATAAGACGGATAACGTGGTCATTGTTTGCAGCATTGAGAATATAGATCCAATGGGTGTTCATACTGGAGATTCAATAACGGTTGCGCCGGCACTTACTCTGACCGATGTTGAGTATCAAAAGTTGCGTGATCTTTCAATCGACATCATCAGAGAAGTGGGAGTCGATACCGGTGGCTGCAATATTCAATTTGCAGTAAATCCAGATAATGGTCGAATCATTGTGATTGAAATGAATCCACGAGTTTCACGGTCAAGTGCGCTAGCATCGAAAGCAACTGGATTCCCTATCGCCAAGATAGCTACAAAACTGGCTATTGGATACACACTCGATGAGATCAAGAATGATATTACCCAAGTAACACCGGCATCATTTGAACCTACGTTAGATTACATCGTCGTCAAAGCCCCACGCTTTGCTTTCGAAAAGTTTCAAGATGCAGATCCAAGGCTGACCACAACTATGAAGAGCGTGGGTGAAGCGATGGCTATAGGCCGTTCGTTCCCTGAAGCTTTGATGAAAGCCTTACGTTCGCTGGAACGCAAAGAAGCAATTTTCTCTTTCCCAAAAGATTTTGCTCCTACGCTAAAGAATTCACTTTTAGAGTCGATGAAGATTCCTACTGAATATCGACTTCAGCAGGTGCAATTAGCTCTCTGGGTAGGAGCGTCGATAGAAGAGGTTTTTTCTTCAACAAAGATCGATCGTTGGTTCCTAACGCAGATTCAGATAATCAATCAGACCGCGGTGGATATATCGCAACTGGGTGAGTTAAACGCCGAGGTTCTTAAGAACGCGAAATCTATGGGTTTCTCGGATCTACAGATTGCCCGTGTGCGGGGGATATCAGAAGAAGATGTTCGTAAAGCTCGTCATCATCACAATGTCCGGCCTGTATATAAAACAGTTGATACATGTGCAGCTGAATTCGAAGCATTTACTCCTTACCATTATTCAAGTTATGAAGAAGAGACAGAGGTTCGTCCAAGAACTAAACCGGCCGTAATTATTCTGGGAAGTGGACCGAACAGAATCGGTCAAGGAATCGAATTTGATTACTCATGCGTGCATGCATCCTTCACTTTGAGAGCTGCTGATTATGAAACTGTGATGATTAACTGCAATCCTGAAACTGTCTCAACGGACTACGACACAAGTGATCGACTGTACTTTGAACCACTCACACTCGAAGACGTACTCGAAGTTGTTCATGCTGAAACTGTGGCTGGACCAGTTCTTGGTGTCATTACGCAGCTGGGTGGCCAGACACCACTTGGATTGGCAGCCGGGCTCAAAGCGGCAGGAGTAAAGATTCTTGGAACTTCACCAGAAGCAATTAATCTTGCAGAAGAGCGCGGAGCATTTGGCAAAGTTCTCGCTGATCAGGGTTTAACTGCCCCTGAATTCGGCATGGCATCTTCTGAATTAGAAGCACTGGATATCGCGCAAAGAATTGGATACCCAGTCCTTGTCCGGCCTAGTTTTGTTTTAGGTGGACGCGGAATGGAGATCGTTTATGACGATCAATCACTCGCTGGATTTATCTCACGGGCAACTGATATCACACCCGATCATCCGGTTCTTGTAGATAGATTTTTGGATTCGGCAATTGAGTTAGATGTTGACGCTCTCTATGACGGTACTGAACTTTTTCTTGGTGGAATCATGGAACACATTGAAGAGGCGGGAATCCATTCGGGTGATAGCGCTTGCGTTCTTCCTGCAATGACTATTTCGGATGTGCAACGAGCTGCTATTCGTGAAGCAACACTGAAGATTGCGCAAGGTGTTGATGTGCGCGGACTGATTAACATTCAGTTCGCTCTGGCTGAAAATGTGCTTTATGTACTGGAAGCTAATCCTCGCGCATCTCGAACCGTTCCCTTTGTCAGTAAAGCGACCGGTGTGCCACTTGCAAAAGCGGCTGCCCGTATTTCTCTCGGCTCAACGATTGCCTCATTGCGTGCGGAAGGCTTACTACCTGTAACTGGCGATGCCATAGCGAAGGGAATTAGCGTTAAGGAAGCGGTACTCCCGTGGAATCGATTTAGACGTGTTGATGGTCGCGGTGTAGATGCTGTTCTAGGGCCAGAGATGAGATCCACCGGTGAGGTCATGGGAATTGCTACAAGTTTCGGGGAAGCCTATGCGAAATCGCAGATTAGCTCCTTCGGCTCTCTTCCTAAATCTGGAACCGTCTTTATCTCACTCGCTAATAAGGATAAGAATTCAGGAATAATCCCTGCGCGAGAATTGAATAATCTCGGCTTTAGAATCCTCGCCACCGATGGAACCGCAAAACTATTGAATGAGAATGGAATTAGCGCGATAGTTGTGCGAAAGAATTCTCAAGGAACTGGGCCAATGGGAGAGAAAACGATTGTGGAACTTCTCAACGGCGGAGATATTGATCTTGTGATAAATACACCAGTTGGTAGGGGAACGCGTGCAGATGGTTGGGCAATACGAACTGCTGCGGTTCAGCGATCGATTCCAATTATCACTACAACTGCGGGATTCAGCGCCGCTGTTCAAGGAATCAAAGCTCTTCAAACAGGAATACTGAGTGTTTCACCGATTCAAGACTGGTTGAAACAGTAATGGCGACGATAAATAAGAGTGCAACACAAATTAATGCCACGATTCTTTCGAACAAAAGGGTTGGTTCCTACCACCAAATTCTGATTAACGTTGGAGATGTGGTGAAGAACTGCAGGCCTGGCAATTTCGTAGCAATCAGTGTTGGTGGAGATTCTTCTAAGATGATTCTTCGTAGAGCCTTTGCTATCTCAAGAGTTTCAGAAAATTCGCAATATGGTGGATCGATGGAGTTAATTGTTGCTCCACATGGTTCTGGTTCTAAATGGCTTTGTTCTCTTCCTGAAGGTAGCGAATTAGATATCGTAGCTCCACTAGGAACTGCATTCGGTATTCCTACTGAACCAATCAATGCGTTACTTATTGGTGGGGGATATGGATCCGCACCGCTATTTGGTTTAGCTGATGTGTTAAAAGCTCGAAATTGCAAGGTAGATATGTTGCTTGGGGCAAGTGTGGGTGCGAAAATTTATGCCCCCCTAGAAGGCAAGAGGTCAGTCAACTCATTAAAAATTTATACAGAAGATGGATCCATGGGAGAGAAGGGACGTGTTACCGAATCACTTCTGGAAATCGTCTCTAATCGAGGCATAGATGTGATTTATTCCTGTGGACCCATGGGTATGTTGCGTGCAATCACTGAATTAGTGGCTGCCACCGATGTGATTCACCAATGTGCGGTCGAAGAATCTATGGCGTGTGGAATTGGTATCTGTATGACATGCGTACTGCCTGTCGAAAATGAAGACGGACAAGTTGCGATGCTTCGTTCGTGTATAGACGGCCCAGTGATGGATGGTTCAAAAGTAAAGTGGGATCTCGTTGGACAGATTCCCGAGGTTCAACAATGAGCCTGCCCGTGGATCTCTCGACGACGCTAGGAAACGCTTGGTTTCCTTCACCAATATTTACCGCGAGTGGATGTGCGAGCAGCGGTAAAGAACTTGCTCAATTTTTTGCGTTAAAAGATGTAGGAGCAATTGTCACTAAGTCGGTCATGAGTAAGCCCAGACATGGTCGTCCAACTCCGAGAATGGCAGAGACTCCTTCTGGAATGTTAAATTCGATTGGCCTGCAGGGCCCTGGCATAGATTCCTTTTTAGCCAATGACGTACCGTGGCTGCTAGAACAGAAAGCACGTGTTGTGGTTTCAATTGCAGGTGAAACTATTGAAGAGTATTCAACTCTGGCACGAAAGCTTCGAAGTGTTTCAGGAATTAGTGCTGTAGAGGTAAATATCTCGTGCCCAAACGTGGAGAATCGGGGATTAGTCTTTGCGTGCGATCCTGATGCTTCTAGGAGAGTCATTGATGGTGTTCGTAAAACTATCGGTGGAGAACTTCCGATTATTGCCAAGCTCTCACCCGATGTAACGAATCTTCCAGAGATAGCACGTGGTGTTGTAGATGCGGGTGCAGATGCATTAGCTCTCATCAACACTGTTCTTGGAATGGTGATCAATGTTGACACTATGAAACCTCATTTAGGCGGCAAGACTGGCGGTCTTTCTGGTCCAGCGATTAAACCAATTGCAGTGCGCGCTGTTTATCAGGTTCACGCAGCCCTTCCCGAGGTTCCAATTCTCGGAATGGGTGGAGTTTCATCAGGACGAGATGCATTTGAGTTGATTTTGGCAGGTGCATCCGCGGTATCGATTGGCACAGCAAGTTTCGGAAATCCGACTGCACTTATTCGTATCCAAAATGAGTTGCGAGATATTCTTGCTGCAAAAGGTTTTGCCACCTTGCAACAAGCGGTCGGATTTGCACATAGAGAGGAGACCCAATGAAGGCTCCGATTGTGTTAGCGATTGATACTAATGATTTGCAGACTGCGCAGAAATGGATAGCAGCAACTCAGGAGAGTGTTTCAGTTGTGAAATTAGGTCTCGAATTTTTCCTCACTTTCGGAGCAGAAGGTGTCCGTGCAATAAGGAGTGTTACAGATGCTGATATTTTTCTTGATCTAAAATTGCACGATATCCCGCATACAGTCTCGGGAGCGGCTAAGGCAGTGAGTGAACTAGCTCCTACATATCTGACAGTCCATGCATCTGGAGGCCGCGCTATGGTGAGCGCCGCAGTTGCGGCCCTTCCTTCGACGCATGTAACAGCAGTAACAATTCTTACATCGTTATCAGAGGAAGATTTATTTGAGATTGGTTATGCAAATAACGCACTTGAAAGCGCAGTAGCTTTGGCAAAGATGTCAGTCGCAGCGGGTGCAAAAGCAATAGTGTGTTCGCCGTTAGAAATATCAGCGATAAGGTCCGCTGTTGGCATTGGTCCGGTAATCATCACACCGGGTGTACGTCCACTTTCAGAAGTTGGCTCTGATGATCAGAAGAGGACAATGACTCCACGTGATGCCATAGCGGCAGGTGCGAGCCTGGTTGTAATTGGAAGACCAATCACCGGCGCTTGGAAAGATGGAGCCGATGCTATGAAACTGAAAGCTCGTCTTATCGCAGATGAGATTCTGAAGTAAATTTCTCCCATGGGATCCCCACCTCAACTATCTGAGTTAGAGAGAGCGCAGGCGCTTGTCAAAGCCAAGGTCTCCAGACAAGAGCGCGCGCGTGTTAAGAATCAGGTGAAGAGTAATGAATTGTCTATCTCTGAAGTTTTAGAGCTGGCTAGTAGAAACGAAGCCATAGCGAAAATGAGGGTTCTAGAACTGATTGAATCCAAGAGTGGTGTGGGCAAGATTAGGGGGAAGGCGATTTTAGAGAAGCTTGGAATTTCTCAAACTCGACGTCTTCAGGGATTGGGTAGACACCAAAGGACTCAACTTCTCAAGGAATTTTCGGCACCATCTATTCTCACTCGTGGAAGGCTGATTGTACTTTCAGGACCTGGGGGAGTTGGTAAGAGCACTGTTGCTAAGAAACTTCGGCAAGAGTCACCATTTCTAGTCAGCGTTTCAGCAACAACTCGACCACCTAGATTTAATGAAGAAGATGGCGTTGATTATCTATTTTTCTCGAAGGATCAATTTGATGCGGCGATAAAAGAAGGAACGTTCCTTGAATGGGCTGAGTTTGCTGGAAATAGATATGGAACTCCATTTGCTCCGGTTGAGAAAGCTCTAAGCTCAGGAAAGAGTGTTCTTCTTGAGATTGAGATTGAAGGAGCGAAGCAAGTTAAAGCAAAGATGCCAGAAGCGCTATTAGTGTTTCTCGAACCACCAACCTGGGAAGAGTTGGTGTCACGTCTTGAGGGCCGAGGCACCGATAGCCCTGAAAGGCGAGCAGCGCGATTGGCACTTGCTCAGGAAGAGATGGCCGCAGCCTCTTTCTTCGATAAAGTCCTCACAAATGACCAGGTCGAGAAGGTAGTCGCCAGCCTGATAGAATTCGCATCTGCCTAAACAGGCGAAGTACATTTCAAGGAGTAAATCATGAGCGCACATATGGACGGAATTACTAATCCACCGATTGATGAATTGCTCGATAAGGCAGGATCTAAGTACAGCCTCGTTCTCTATGCGGCAAAGCGTGCTCGCCAAATCAATGCGTATTACTCACAACTCGGCGAAGGCCTCCTTGAATACGTGGGTCCGCTTGTAGACACACACGTCCACGAGAAGCCACTGTCAATTGCACTTCGTGAAATTAACGAGGGACTTTTGACAATCGAAAATCTCGAACCTACTGCCTAATTAGCGTAAAACGATGCATGCAAGTGGCCGTGAAGTAATTCTCGGTGTGGGTGGCGGTATCGCTGCTTACAAATCCTGTGACTTATTGCGTCGTCTACTTGATAAGGGATTTTCAGTCACCGTAGTTCCGACTCCATCTAGTTTGAATTTCGTTGGAAAAGCAACATGGGAAGCCCTTTCTGGAAGAAATGTTACAACTGAGGTATTTGAAAGTGTTAACGAAGTTCGTCATATCTCACTTGCTAAGCAAGCGGATTACATAGTCATTGCTCCCGCTACGGCAGATTTGCTGGCTCGCCTCGCATTTGGAAGAGCTGATGACCTTTTGACCAATGTATTTCTAGCCTCGGATTCACCAAAATTGATAGTGCCGGCAATGCATCCCCAAATGTGGAGCAATGAGGCGACTGTCGCAAATGTCGAAACCCTACGAGCCCGAGGGATTACTGTGTTGGATCCCGATGTAGGCGCCCTCACAAGTGGTGATGTCGGACAAGGAAGATTTCCTGAAACAGCAAGAATTATTGCCGAGTTCGAAAGAGTTATTTCAAAGGGTCTGGATTACTCAGGTAAACGTGTTCTTGTCACGGCAGGTGGAACACGGGAACCGATAGACCCTGTCAGATATATCGGAAATAGTTCATCGGGAAAACAAGGATTTGCGATCGCAAGGAATGCTCTCAGCCGCGGTGCGGAGGTAACTCTCATTTCAGCGAATACCTCACTGCCGGATATCGATGGAGTTCGAACAATCCGTGTTCAAACTGCTGCCGAAATGCACGCGGAAGTATTTCGTGAATTTCCGCAGTGCGACCTTCTTGTGATGACTGCCGCTGTTGCTGATGCAAAACCTTTGCAAGTTCTCGATACCAAAATCAAAAAGAGTGATCTCAAGAGCATTGAATTAACTGAAAATGAAGATATCTTGAAATCGGTGGCCGAGATTAAGAACCACCAAATAATCGTTGCGTTCGCGGCGGAAACTTCTCATGATGTAGCGCAGGCACAGGAAAAAATGATCAGCAAGGGTGCGGATATCCTTTACCTCAACGATATTAGCCATGGAGATATTTTCAATAGTGAGACAACATATGGCGAGATATTCATTAAAGGTGGAAGCTCGCACAAAGTGGCCAAAACCACGAAAGACACGC
Organism: Actinomycetota bacterium; assembly: GCA_026392935.1. Taxonomy (GTDB): domain Bacteria; phylum Actinomycetota; class Actinomycetes; order Nanopelagicales; family Nanopelagicaceae; genus Planktophila. The sequence continues at coordinate 165,265 of JAPLBE010000011.1, forward strand.
TTGGTGAGGAACTACTCAATCAGGCCTTAGTTCAGTTAGGTTAACCCAATGTCAAAGCGCCTATTCACATCAGAGTCCGTTACCGAAGGTCATCCAGATAAGATCGCAGATCAAATCTCGGATGCAATTTTGGACTCACTTCTTGAGCAAGATTCATCTAGCCGCGTTGCAGTTGAGACTCTCATAACGACTGGACAGGTTCACGTTGCTGGTGAGGTAACAACTAAAGGATATGCCGATGTTATGGGAATCGTGCGCGATACCGTTATAGATATTGGTTACGATTCTTCGGTAAAAGGCTTCGACGGAAATAGTTGTGGAGTTTCAATTTCTATCGGCCAACAATCTCCAGATATCGCTCAGGGTGTTAATGATGCATTTGAGCATCGTGTCGCTGCTGCGGCAGATCCACTTGACTTACAAGGTGCAGGCGATCAAGGTCTTATGTTTGGTTATGCATGTGATGACACGAAAGAGTTGATGCCCCTCCCAATATGGTTAGCCCACGAACTTGCGCAGCAACTTTCCAAGGTGCGCAAATCTGGTGCACTTCCATATCTCCGCCCTGACGGTAAGACTCAGGTAACTATTGAATACGACGGTGATCGTGCTATCGCACTTGATACAGTCGTTATTTCTAGTCAACATGCTGAAGAAGTTGATGTAGTCAAGCAACTCACTCCAGAAGTAATTGCTCAGGTCATTGATCCAGTTTTAGCAAAGATTGATCTTCCGCGTAAAGATATGCGTGTTCTTATCAACCCAACCGGCCGTTTCGTTATTGGCGGTCCCATGGGCGATGCAGGACTTACCGGACGAAAGATCATTGTTGATACCTACGGCGGAATGGCTCGCCACGGTGGTGGTGCGTTCTCTGGAAAAGACCCATCAAAGGTAGATCGTTCAGCGGCCTACGCAATGCGATGGGTAGCAAAGAACGTTGTTGCTGCAGGTCTAGCCCGTCGTTGTGAGGTGCAAGTGGCATATGCAATTGGAAAAGCTCAACCTGTTGGAGTTTTCGTAGAAACTTTCGGGACTGAAACCGTTCCAGTGCAAAAGATTCAGGATGCAGTAACCACTGTGTTCGATCTACGTCCAGCTGCAATTATTCGCGACTTGAATCTCAAGCGTCCAATTTATTCAGAGACCGCTGCTTATGGTCACTTCGGCCGCGAGCTCCCTAATTTTACGTGGGAAGCAACTAATCGCGTGACGGAACTTCAAGCAGCAGTTAAATAGTCAGCTGGTAGTGAAGTGGCGCCCGTAAAGCCACTTCGTCTCAAAAGCGAACGCGTACATAAATCGAGGGGGCCTATCGCCTCGACAGCACCATGTTGCGAAGTTCTTGTTGACACCGGGGTCTACCATCTCGATGGAGCCTTCACTTATGTCGTACCTGAATCACTCTCTGAGATCTGCCAGACAGGCACGAGAATCCAAGTTCCATTTAATGGAAGAGAACTCGAAGGGATTGTCGTACGACGATTCTCTAGTGATTCAACTGGGGGATTCAAACCGATTTCAAAGGTTCTCACACCGTTCCCTGTTGCTTCAGATACTTCGTTAGAGCTAATCAAAGAGGTAGCCAAACATTGGGCGGCGCACCCCTTTGACGTTTTCCGATCCGCTATCCCAGCTCGGGTAACCTCAGTTGATAAAGAAACCTGGAAGTTGCCAGTTGCGAAAGAGTTTTCCGGGATATCCGAAGTTGAATATTTTGCACTCCCACCCTCTGAAAATCCCTTCTTGGTTATTTCTAAGTTTGTCGCAGATGTCAGGAAGACTGGATCGGTCTTGATTATTGTGCCGGATTCAAGGTCGATAGCTCGTCTCTTGTCTCAGATGCCTACCGCGATTGTTCTTGATTCAGACCTTGAGCGGACCAACCGTTACGAGAATTTCTTGAGTGCAAAATATTCCCAAGGAAATATTGTCCTAGGAACTCGTTCGGCAATTTTTGCTGATATTTCAGATCTTGAAAGAGTCGTGATTTATGATGAAGGATCGGAGAATTATTATGAACCTAGAACTCCAGGATGGAATGTTCGCGATGTGGCATTTATTCGCGCACGTCTGCAATCATTTTCCCTAAACTTCCTAGGCTACGCACCAAGTATCGAAATAAGTTCACTTATTGAAAGCAAGAGGATCGGACACCGAGTACATGATTCTCGACTATCGGTGACTAGCTTTCAGCCAGAGTTCGCGCAGCTGCTTCCGGGAAAAATTATTAAAGAAACCAAGAGCGCACTCGCTCTTGGTCCTGTGCTCATGATTGCGCCACGAAAAGGGTACGCTCAAGGAATTCAATGTTCTAAATGTAGAAATGTTGCACTGTGCACCTGCGGCGGTAGATATTTTAAAGCTTCCGAGGCAGCGCCTCTGGAATGCTCGCTTTGTGGGACTCAGGAAAAGAATTGGATATGTACTTGGTGCAAAGCAACCACTCAATTTCTTCTTTCTCGGGGGAGTGCACGTTTTGCGCATGAGATAGGTCGAGCGATTCCCGGTGTAGTCATTGCAACTTCAGAAGGTGACCGAATCATTGAAGACGGAACAATCAACGAAGGAATAGTTATCGCGACTCCAGGTTCAGCGCCCTATGTCACTGGCGGATATGCCGCAGTTGTATTTCTTGAAGCAGAGTCACTTTTGGCTCAAGCAGACTTAAGGGCGCAGGAGAGAGCCCGGAACATAGTCTTTCTTCACTCTAGCCTCATTTCGCATTCTGGAAAAATTCTTTTGGTTATTAATCATGAGAATCCACTTGTAGGTTCCTTGTCTTCCTGGAAACCATCACTTTTATCAAACAGGGATTTGCGCGAACGCCAAGAAGCTTCCTTACCGCCATTTATGAGCGCCGTCGTAATGGATATCGAAAAAGAGGAGTCGACGTCACTAGTTCAAGGATTAGAACAAGCTCAAAGAGATTTGCGAATTCCCAAGACATCGAGGATTTTGGGTCCCTCGCTACTAAAGAGCGGCCTGCATAGAGTCCTGATACTTACTCCACATGAATCTTCCTCAATTCTTACTGATTTGATTCATGAATTCCAGCGAAGAAGAAGTGCTTCGGGTAAAAGCCTGCTCTCCTTGCGAATAGATCCGTATTCTCTCTCACGATAGGTAAGATAAGAACATGTCAGTCCAACGTATACGTCATTTTGGTGACCCAGTACTGACCACACCTGCATCCGAGGTTGTTGATTTTGATAAAGAGTTAAGAAAATTGGTTAAGGACCTCACTGAAACAATGCTTGAGGCACCAGGAGCGGGTTTAGCGGCGCCTCAAATTGGGGTTCCATTGCGAGTTTTTGTGTGGGATGTCGATGAAACCATTGGCCACCTGATTAATCCAACGTTAGATTTAAGTTCAGAGATGCAAGAAGGCGATGAAGGTTGCCTCAGTTTTCCTGAACTGTTATACCCAACTCCGCGTGCGATGCGTGCTGTTGCAAAAGGATTCACAATACACGGAGAACCGATTGTGGTCGAAGGTACCGAGTTGTTGGCAAGAGCACTTCAACATGAAACAGATCATTTGGATGGGATTCTTTTTATAGATCGTTTATCCGAAGCAGATAGAAAACTCGCTATGAAAGAGATTAGAGAATCAGAATGGTTCGGACTCGCCACTGAAATTGGCACTGCTCCGGAGATCAAGATTTCTCCGCATTCACCTTTTGGACAGTTTTAATTGTGCGTATAGCGGTCGCAGCAACACCAGATGTTGCAATCCCCTCGCTGGAGGCGCTACTCAGTTCTTCTCATGAGATTGTTTCGATTGTTACGCAACCAGATAAGCCTTCAGGCCGCGGTCTAGATTTAGCAGCGAGCCCCGTCGCACGTTGGGCCGAGAGTAAAGAACTTGCTCTGTTTAAGCCAACGACTGACCCTGAAATCATTGAAGCACTTGCACAAGTAGAAGTTCTAATCACTATTGGTTATGGAAAAATTCTCTCGCAGCAGATTCTAGATATTCCATCCCGCTGCTCACTAAATTTACATTTCTCACTTTTACCGCGATGGAGAGGTGCGGCGCCAGTTCAGCGTGCAATCGAGGCGGGGGATTCACTTACTGGTGTCACAGTATTTGAGCTAGATCAAGGAATGGATACGGGTCCTATCTACACGATGAAGAAGTTTGCACTAGATTCCGATATTTCTAGTGATGAATTGTTTTCAGAACTTGCACTGATTGGACCTGAAGCTTTGCTTGAATCTTTGGACTTTATTGAGAGAGGTATCAAACCGTCTCCACAGGGCAATTCTGAGATAACAAGAGCAATGAAATTGACTTCAGAACAAGGACGAGTCGACTGGACTTTGCCCGCGGAGAAAGTGTCTGCGCATATAAGAGCTTTCACTTCTAATCCCGGTGCATGGACTGAGTTTCGAGGACAGAAGTTACGTGTGCAATCTCCAACGATTTCAAGTCACGAACTAGTTCCAGGGGAATTGCAGGTAATTGATAAAGATCTTTTTGTGGGCACGGGTTCGCAATCAATACATCTTGGTTTCATAACATCACCAGGGAAAGCTCGTATGGAGTCGAAGTCATGGCTCAATGGGGCTCGAATCCTTGACGGTGAATTCTTTGGTTAAGCCTCGCAGAGATACTTTTCGTTCTCCCAAACCAGATGCCCCTCGGGTACTCGCTTACGACATTGTGTCGGAGGTTAATCGACGAGGTGGATATTCGAATCTACTTCTCCCTCAAGCCCTCACAGCCTCTGGTTTCGAGGAGAGAGATAAGGGGTTTGCAACAGAGTTGGTATATGGGACTTTGCGCATGCAAGGAAGACACGACTACATCTTGTCTCAAGTTTCAGATCGTCCTTGGAGCGAAGTCGATGAAGGAATCGTCGATGTTTGCAGACTCGGTGTTCATCAACTCTTTGAGATGAGAGTAGCAACTCACGCTGCTGTGTCAGCAACAGTAGAGCTTGCGCGAAAAGTTTTGGGAGAATCTAAAGCTTCATTCGTCAATGCACTTTTGCGTAAAGTCAGTGCCCAGTCTTTAGAAGAGTGGCTCGTACCAGTTGAGTTACTGGGTGACCCTGTTTCCCGTTTAGCAATTAAGTATTCACACCCCGAGTGGATTGTGTCTGCGTATTTTGATTTGCTGAAAGATCTTGAAATAGTAGAACGTGAACTTGCAGCAAATAATATTCCAGCGCGTCCGACGCTTGTTTCTTGGCCCGGTAGTTCAACACAAGATGATCTTGTCGCTTTAGGTGCTCACGCAACAGATTTTTCACCATTTGGTGCAGCGTTCGAGGGCTCTCCAGGTACGCTCGAATTGATTCGTCACCGAAAAGCTGGTGTACAAGATGAAGGTTCTCAATTAGTCGCCTATATCTTTTCGGAGTTCGCCTCAGGAGCGAAGTCGATTCTAGACTTATGCGCTGGACCAGGCGGTAAGGCCGCCCTACTTGCGCATATTGCGCGACGCGATAACCAAATTTTCACAGCAAACGAAGTTTCCGAAGCCCGCGCGAAATTAGTAAAGAATGTTGTGGGAAGTTTTGAGGTGCTCACTGGTGATGCTCGAAAGATTTCAGATATAGGTCGAACTTTCGATGCAATTTTGGCCGATGTTCCTTGTACGGGACTGGGAGCGCTGAGAAGACGGCCAGAGGTAAGGTGGCGAAGAAGTTTGCAAGATTTACGTGAACTCACAGCTTTGCAACGTCAGATTTCTGATGCCGCAATCTCAGTACTCAATCCTGGCGGAATTTATGGATATGCAACGTGCAGCCCACATTTTGCCGAAACGACAACTGAAACATTAATGATCTTAAAAACTCATCCTGAACTTGAGCAAATGGATGTTTCACTGAAGTTTCCATCTAATTTGACCAATGCGAGTCGCGGAAAATCCATGTCATTATGGACCGGAGTACATGGCACGGACTCTATGTTCTTATCCATTTTTAGAAAGAAGGAGTAACCTTTTCGACATGACTTCAGAGATCCGGATAACGCCAAGTATCTTAAATGCAGATTTCTCAAAATTACAGTCAGAGATACAGAAAATCGCTTCTGTGAGCGATTTATTGCACTTGGATATCATGGACAATATATTCGTCCCGAACTTCACCTTTGATTTCGACAAGGCTTCCGAGATTATTTCTCAGAGTTCACTACCGGTTGATTCGCATTTGATGGTTGCAGATGCTGATGCGATTGCGGTTCAGTACGCCGAAGCCGGGTCAGCCAGCGTCACGTTTCATGTTGAAGCAGCACGGGATATTCGAGCGACGATTTCTTCGATTAAACGACATGGTGCAAGAGCAAGCATTGCGCTTAAGCCAGCAACGAAGATTGATGACTATTTAGAGTTTCTAGATGCGGTAGATATGGTTTTAATCATGACGGTAGAGCCTGGATTTGGTGGCCAGAAGTTCATGGCGCACATGATGGAGAAAGTTACTAAAACCCGGAAACTGATTGGGGATCGACCAATTTGGATTCAAGTAGATGGTGGTATCTCGCTCGAAACGATTGAGATAGCTAGAGAGGCTGGAGCGGACACATTCGTTGCCGGAAGTGCTGTCTTTAATTCGCCAGAGCCAGCAGAGATGGTTAATAAACTGCGCCAGCTCGCCTCATCTATCTAATACCGTCCCTTAATTTGCACTCGTTCTAGTAAACTTCAGCTATGAAATCTTTTGATGCGCTGTGGGAAGAACTCTCAGCCAAGGTGTCAAGTAATGATCCTCAGTCTGCAACTGTTGAAGCGGTTGCATCAGGGGTGCATCAAATAGGCAAAAAGATTCTCGAAGAAGCTGGTGAGGTATGGCTAGCAGCGGAGCACGAATCAGATGAGGCTTTATCTGAAGAGATTAGTCAACTTATTTACCACGTACAGACAATGATGTTAGCGCGCGGTCTGACGCCGAATGATATTTACAAGTACCTTTAGGGAGATTTGATGTTACGTATAGCTGTTCCGAATAAGGGTTCTCTAGCTGATGCCTCAATAGAAATATTGAAAGAGGCTGGCTATAGGCAGCGTTCCGATTCCCGAGATTTAGTTCTCATTGATCCCACTAATGGTGTGGAGTTCTACTATTTGCGTCCACGAGATATTGCTATTTATGTTGGTTCAGGAGAGTTAGAGGCAGGAATTACCGGACGAGATTTGCTTATCGATTCAGGGGCAGTGGCAGAAGAGGTATTGGCTTTAGATTTTGGTTCCTCGACTTTTCGTTTCGCCGGCCCTGTCGGCAGTGGACTTACTGTTTCAAAAATGGCAGGAAAGAGAATTGCGACCGCGTATCCAGGTTTGGTGCAGTCGTATTTATCAAAAGCGAGTATCTCAGCTGAGGTCGTGAGACTTGATGGAGCGGTCGAGAGCAGCGTTCGTCTCGGCGTTGCTGATCTGATAGCCGACGTTGTCAGTACAGGAAATACTCTTCGCCAAGCAGGATTAGAAGTTTTTGGTGACCCGATACTTAATTCTGAAGCCGTTCTCATCAAGGGATCACGGACAGGTACCGTGAATGAACTTGAGATTCTCGTTCGACGTTTACAAGGAGTTGTTACAGCTCGTCAATATGTGTTACTTGATTACGATATTCCGAAGGTGAGCGTTGAACTAGCATGCGCAATCACTCCAGGTCTTGAATCACCAACAATTTCTCCGTTGCAGAAGCAGGACTGGGTTGCTGTCCGTGCGATGGTCCTTAGGAAAGATACAAATCGTTTGATGGATGAGCTATGGGCACTAGGAGCACGTGGAATTCTTGTGACCGACATTCACGCTTGTCGCTTGTAATCTACTTTCTCGGAGCTCCAGCACCTTCTACATCTTCACGAGAAATTCCAAGCAAGTACAACACTGAGTCGAGATAAGGTGCCGACACTGAACTATCGGCAGCCGCTTTAACCGCAGGTTTTGCATTAAATGCGATCCCCATACCCGCGATGGCAATCATGTCCAAGTCATTTGCGCCATCACCGATAGCAATAGTTTGCGCCAGTTCTATGCCTTCAGCCATCGCAAAATCTCTTAAGGCTTGAGCTTTGCCGGCTCTATCGATGACATTACCGGAGACTCGACCTGTGAGCTTACCGTCGAGAATTTCTAACGAATTTGCTCGGTAGTGTGTGATTCCCAACGCCTGTACTAAGGGTTCGATCACTTCGATAAAACCACCAGAGACAATCGCTACGATATCGCCCAACTTATGTAGTGTATCAACAAGGGTTTTCGCACCGGGTGTGAGTGAAATTTCTTTACGCACATCATCAATGACTGAACTCGGAAGCCCTTCGAGTAACGCGACTCGGGCATGCAAACTTTGAGCGAAATCCAGATCGCCCTTCATGGCTCGTTCAGTAATTTCTTTTACTTCTGTCTGGACTCCGGCATGTGCAGCCAGTAATTCAATAACTTCTTGTTGAATGAGCGTTGAATCAACATCCAAAATAACTAGTTTCTTCGCCCACCGCATCAAACCACCAGGGGAGACCACTATATCTATTGCATGTTCAATGGATACCTGTGCCAATTTATGACGCAAGACCATGGATTCGACTCCAGAGACTGTAAATTCAATAGCAGTAATTGGGTAACTAGCAGTTCTATGAATTCGTTCAATATTGCCACCTTGAGATGAAATTCCGTCGGCTATTGCAGCGATAGCAGAGGGCATCAGAGGACTACCCAAGGCAACAACGTGTACAAGGCCACTCTTGGCCGCGATAGATGATGATCCTTGTTCGGAAAATGATGTAGCGATATCAACCTTTAGATTCGCAGCGCAAAGATTTAAATCGTCATCAAGAGCTTGTGCATGGTCTGGATTCAATGCGATCAGAACAGTAAGGATCAATCGCTCGCGAATAACAACCTGTTCGATATCCAAGATCGTGAGTGAAAAGGGAGCCAGCGCGTCGAAGAGTGCCTTAGTGATTCCAGGAGTATCGATTCCGGATACGAGAATTAGTCCGGTGAACTGACTCTTCTCTTCGCTCATATGGGGCAGATTATCGCGAATCACGCCGAGTTAGGCGACCATTTTCGAGTGATTCCTCAATAAAGGCTATATCTTTTGTCACCTATGAGTACCGGTCGTGTTTTAGAACTGCGCGATGTCACCGTTCGACGTGGACAGAGAAATATTCTCGGACCTATCAATCTCGCGATTTCCGCTGGTGAACGTTGGGTTGTTCTAGGCCCTAATGGCGCTGGCAAATCGACTCTTTTACAAATTCTTTCAACTCGCCTTTTTCCGACCGGCGGAAAAGTTTTTCTTCTCGATGAAGAGATGGGCAAAGTTGATGTGTGGGAACTTCGCACTCGAATAGGTATATGCGGTGCTCTTGTCTCAGAAGAAATTCCTTATGAGGAGAAAGTTCGTGATGTCGTACTCACGGCTGCATATGCAATATTGGGGAGATGGAATGAAGCATACGATTTATGGGATGAGTCTCGAGCGGTAGCTCTCCTTACTACCTTTGGTGTCAGAAACCTAGCTGATCGTGAGTACGGGACTCTGTCTGAGGGTGAGAGAAAGCGGGTGCAAATCTCACGAGCACTTATGGCAGATCCTGAACTATTACTTCTCGATGAACCTGCTGCAGGTTTAGATCTTGGAGGTCGCGAAGATTTGTTGAAGAGATTCTCTGTTTTCGCAGCAGACCCACATGCACCAGCGTCAATTCTGGTGACACATCACATTGAAGAGATCCCTGCTGGAACAACGCATGCATTGATTCTAAAAGATGGACTAGCTGCGGTTTCTGGACCAATCAGAGAAGTCATAACTAGTGAGCATATGTCTAATATCTTTGAGCTTCCAATGGAGGTTTCACATGACGGCTCGAGATTCTTTGCCCGTGCACTCTAGTTGGGGTCCAGTACTTGCACCGCACAGGAGTCTGATTGACTCCATACTTGCCACAATTGAAGATCAGGAAATAACACCGGGAGTAGACCAGATTTTTTCCAGCCTCGAATTAGATGTAGCACAAGTAAAGTGCATCATCATTGGTCAAGATCCCTATCCAACAAGAGGAACTGCGCATGGTCTTGCCTTCTCGGTACCTAAGGAAGTGCAGAAAATTCCCGCTTCGCTTGCGAATATATTTTCAGAACTAGAAAGTGATATTGGATTAGAGAGACCGACGCATGGAGATTTAAGTTCGTGGATGTCAGAAGGAGTTCTCTTGTTGAATCGAGTGCTCACGACGCGCATTGGTGAAAGTGATGCGCATAAAGGCCTGGGCTGGCAGACTGTTACGGAAGCAATAGCTGAAGAAGCTGCCAAACGAGATGCAATTGCAATTCTTTGGGGGAGACAGGCTCAAGGGCTGCGAGATCTATTCCCGTTAAGGGTTGAATCTGCACACCCCAGCCCCCTCAGTGCATACCGAGGATTTTTTGGGAGCAAACCTTTTAGTCAAGTTAATTCGATGCTCAGAGCCACCAACCGATCAGAAATCAATTGGTCATTGAAGTAAAGAAGAAGCGGGTCCTCGCCTGTTTGGCAAGGACCCGCTTCCTATATTTCTAGTTTCTTTTTTAACCAACCCAGTTATTAATTGGTGATGACAAGAAGTAGATCATGAAAAGACCGGATACAAGTAGAAGCAGAGGATGTACTTCCTTGCGACGACCTTGCATCACTCGAATTACTACATGTGAGACAAATCCGGCGCCGATACCTACTGAGATGTTGTAAGTAAATGGCATCAAAATGATTGTCAAGAAGGCGGGAATCGCAATTCCGTAATCTTCCCAATCAATTGCCTTGATTTGAGTCATCATGAGGAATCCAACAATTACCAGCGCTGGAGTTGCTGCTTCGTAGGGAATGATTGCAACAAGCGGCGCAAGGAACGTTGTCAACAAGAAACAAACTCCCGTTACTACGGACGCAAGACCCGTACGTGCGCCTTCACCAACTCCTGCCGCTGATTCAATGTAGCTGGTGTTAGAAGAGATGCTTCCAGCACCGCCTGCAGCAGCTGCGATTGAGTCGACAAGAAGAATTCGATCGTTGTTTGGAATGTTTCCATCTTTATCAATCAAACCTGCTTCGTGACCAATTGCGGTGACTGTACCCACGGTGTCAAAGAAGTCAGATAAGAGCAAAGTGAAAACAAGCAGAATCACTGTGATGAGAGGAATGCGATCAAGTGAACCAAAGAGATTGAACTGACCAAACAATCCAAAATCAGGAGTTGCTACAACGGCATCAGGCATCGCAGGGACGTTAAGTCCCCAACCTTTCGGATTTACCTTCCCTGTTGCTCCATCAAAATTTGGTCCAATCTTGAAAGATGTTTCGATGACTACTGCGACAACCGTAGCTGCGACTATTCCTATAAGAATCGCACCTTTAACCTTCTTAACCATTAGTCCGATAGTTAGGAAGAGACCAAGCGCGAAGACGATGATTGGCCAGCCTACGAGAGTTCCGCCATCACCAAGAGTTACAGGTACTGGACCAGAACCAGTGCGGCGCACAAAGCCGGCATCAACTAGGCCGATAAGTGCAATGAAAAGACCAATACCAACAGAGATCGCAACTTTAAGTTGGGCAGGTACAGCCTTAAACACAGCGGTTCGGAAACCAGTAAGGACCAGAACTGTGATGATCAAACCTTCTAGAACGACAAGTCCCATAGCATCGGCCCATGTCATCTGCGATGCGATGCCTACGGCTACGAATGTATTTAGTCCCAGACCTGTAGCAAGTGCCATCGGATACTTACCGATAACACCCATAAGGATTGTCAGTACACCGGCCATGAGAGCGGTCATTGCGGCAACTAGAGCGAGATTAGGTGCGTCTCCGCCTCCGATGTACTTGCCGTCTGCATCTTTAGCCAGACCAATAATTAGCGGATTGAGTGCGACGATATAAGCCATGGTGAAAAATGTTACGAGACCACCACGAACTTCGCGGCCGACCGTGGAACCACGTTCTGATATTTTGAAATAGCTATCTAACATGACGAACCTTCCTGATTTTGGTAACGGGGGTGTTTGCGACCCCGTGTGAAGTGACGGCTCACATACCGGGGGAAGGTGTTGTAAGACTAGTTCAGCGAAATATCTACTTACTGGTTAAACGCGCGAGAATTCCAAGAAAAATGGCCACAGATTGACCTATAAGCAGCGCAAAAAGGGCTGTTCCGACGCCTACTGTTCCTCCCAGAATCCAACCAGCCAGTAACACGAAAACTTCAATGCCCATTCTTACGCGGCCCACACGGATTCCAGTCTTGAAGTGAATGCCAGTCATTGCGCCGTCTCGGGGTCCAGGACCTAACCCACACGTGATGTAGATAGCTGAACCTAAGCCCACAAGAGAGATACCTAGAAGTGCAAAAAGAATCCCTGAGAATAGATTTTGTTGCTCCGGAAAGATATGTGTTCCAATTTCTATAAAGAGTGCAATTAAAACTATATTTGAAAGAGTTCCGAATCCGGGTCTCTCTTTAAGTGGAATCCAGATGAGAAGTACGAATACGCTGATATAAAATGTGGCCCACCCGACTGTTAAATCAGTTCGTCGCGTAACCCCTTGCGCCAAGACCGTCCATGGAGCATTGCCAGTATTGCCTTGAATGAGAAGTGAATCGCCAAGTCCAAAAATTGCGAGCCCAAAGAAAAGAATTGTAACTCGACTAATTGAAAGATCCCAACGACCCTTAGCGGTCCATGGCGTGATAGGTACTGTTTTATGAGGCTTGAAATGACCGATGATTTCGTTGAAATTCATTAGGGGAGTCTATAGTTAAACAATGTTCGTAGGACTTGGCACGCTAATAAATGTAGTAGCAATTGCAGTTGGCTCTTTCCTTGGTATCTCTCTTGGCTCAAAACTTGCTAAGAAATCTCAAAAGATGATCACTGATGTATTGGGTCTCATCACATTGCTTGGAGCGACTTCTGCGCTCATTCCTTTATGGTCCACAAGTTTCATCCAAGCCTTACCCAAGGGATCTTCACTTCTCCTTGTTTTGGCTTCGATGTTGTTTGGTGGATTAATTGGCTCTGCGTTGAATCTTGAGAAAAGACTTGACTCCTTCGGAGAGAAACTTCGCAAACGTTTTGGAGCATCAAGTGAGAGCTCTTTTATTGAAGGTTTTGTCTCATCATCACTTTTGTTTGTCATCGGACCTCTTGCCATTTTGGGTAGCGTAAGCGATGGTATGTCGCAAGGCATTGATCAATTGATTTTGAAATCGTCGCTTGACTTCTTTGCCTCAATGGCCTTCGCCTCATCGTTAGGCTGGGGAGTAATGGCGTCGATTATTCCAGTTGCGATCTATCAAGGAGCCTGGACTGTCGCGGGCTTCTTCCTAGGTTCGGTTCTTGAGCCGTATCAGATCGAAGCGATGACAATTTGTGGGGGGTTGATGCTGGTCGGAATTGGATTACGACTTTTGAACATCAAGAAAATTGCGGTAGGAAACCTGTTACCAGCTTTAGTTGTCGCTCCAATACTGGCAACAGTATTGCATTCCCTTTAAATTGTAGAAGTGTCGATCACAAAGCGATACTTAACATCACTTGCAACAGTTCGGGTGTAAGCCGTGTTGATGTAGTCAGCCTTAATCACTTCAACGTCACTGACGATATTGTGATTACCGCAGAAATCGAGCATTTCCTGCAATTCAGGAATACCACCAATCATTGAGCCACCTATCGAACGTCGTCCATTGAGGAGAGCGCCAACTTCGACTGCATATGGCTTTCCAGGGAGTCCGATTACAACAAGAGTGCCATCTTGGCGCAGCAGTGATAGGTACTGATTGATGTCTAATTCTGCGCTTACCGTATTTAGAATTACGTCGAATTCCTTTTCGTGTTTTTTGAATACTGAGGAATCGTTAGTAGAAACAAAATGATGAGCACCCATTGCTAGTGCATCTTTCTCTTTACTAGGGGAGTGAGACAAGACAGTCACTTCTGCGCCCATGGCTACCGAGAACTTAACACCCATATGTCCGAGTCCACCAAGACCCATAACTGCGACTTTCTTACCTGGACCAACGTTCCAATGTTTGATGGGCGAGTACAAAGTAATACCCGCACACAGCAATGGCGCAACCCCTTCAAGTGGGAGGTTTTCTGGGATATGAACTGCGTAATCTTCATTTATAACAAAGTAATTGCTGTAGCCACCCATCGCGACTGTCTTTCCATCGCGCTCCAAGCCGTTGTACGTCCCAGTCATTGACTCTGCGCAGTATTGCTGGAGGCCAGCCTTGCAGTTATCGCATGTGCGGCAAGAATCCACAAAGACACCTACGCCGATGCGATCGCCAACTTTAAACTTTGAAACGGAAGATCCAACCTTCGTAACTACGCCGGCAATTTCGTGACCAGGAACCATGGGAAATAGCGCCGGTCCCCACTCTTCGTTCACTTGATGGATATCTGAATGGCAAATACCGGAGAAGAGAATATCCAGAGCTACGTCATGCGCTCCGATCTCTCGTCTATCGAATTGAAAGGGAACGAGATCAGTTTTTGCTGCCATTGCTGCATATGAACGTGTATTCATGATTATCCTTTAGTCGTTGTGATTTCATTCTCGGTAAATGGAAGTGGATCTAAACTCATATGTCCTGAGCGTGATGCACGAGCAGTCACTTTTCGCATGTGGTGACGGCGACACAATACTTCATAAGCAATTTCGTCGCTCTTTCCAACATCACCCACTACCACTTGCTCGCCTTCAGTGACCATAACTCCGTTAATTGTTCGGGCATTATGGGTTGCACGTGATCCGCACCAACATAGTGCTTCAACTTGTAGAGTATTTACTCGGTCTGCGAGTTCTACCAACCGAGCAGAACCAGGAAAAAGTTTGGTGCGAAAGTCCGCCAAAATTCCAAATGCATACACGTCAATACCTAAACCATCAACGATTTTTGCCAACTGGTCTATTTGTTCCGGTTGGTAAAACTGCGCCTCATCACAGATGATGTAATCAATGCGGTCTCCGACCGAAAGATGTTCCACAACAAACTTATGTAAATCAAGTGTTTCTGCTACTTCTATCGCCTCGGATTGCAAACCTAAGCGCGAACTAATAACACCAGAACCAGCACGATCTTTATTGGTGAAAATGAGCCCAGAACGCCCACGGGATTTGTGGTTATGAGCGGTTTGAAGCGCAAGCGTAGATTTTCCGCTGTCCATAGTTCCGCAGTAGTACACAAGTTCAGCCACGGGGGAATCTTGCCATGTAATTTCGAAAAGCGCGCCTAGTGCGCCATGAATTTAGTGTGACATGAGCGAGTGAACCGGAAGCGAAGGAGAGTGCTGCTTTATTTTCCCCCGTCCTCCGAGGCTCGAAATTTCCATGAGAACAGATACGGCGCAAACACTTGCTCCAACATCCGAGAGTAGATCTAGCGCCGCTTCGATGGTTCCGCCTGTGGCTAACACATCATCAATAAGTAGAACTCGCGAACCTGTGACAAGCGCATCTCTATGAATCTGCAACTCGTCAGTTCCGTATTCAAGTCCGTAGGTGCGAGTAAATGTTGCGTGTGGGAGTTTTCCTTTTTTACGAATAGGTACGAATCCCACGTTTTTTCGTTGTGCAATCGCACTGGCTAAAATAAACCCACGAGCTTCGATTCCCGCAACAAAATCATAGGAATCTGATACTTGCGAGAGTTCCTCGATCACTCTCTGAAATGACTCAGCATGAGATAAGAGCGGAGTAATATCCTGAAATAGAATTCCTGGAAGCGGGTAATCAGGTATCGCACGTATCCGCGATAACGCTTCTGAGATTTCCATTGTCACCACCGTACCTGTGTCCGAACGGGGACTTGAACCCCGAATCCCTTGCGAGAACTAGCACCTCAAGCTAGCGCGTCTGCCAATTCCGCCACCCGGACGAGTACCCATTCACAATACGTTCATATCTGATTGGGCCGAACTAACTGGCTAAATATATCTGCAAGGCGCTATCGGTGCAAAAGCGAGAAGAAACAGGGAGAATGCAGCCATGACTAGTGCGTCAAAAGTCTCGACTCTTGAATCTGAAGCAGTATCAATCTGTCAGGATTTGATTCGTATTCCTTCGGTTAATTTTGGAGAAGGTCATGGAGATGAGCGAGCTGTCGCAGAGTATGTCGTTCGCTCTCTCAAAGAAGCCGGAATCGAATCTTCTATTTACGAATCAGAGAAGAACCGCTGCAATGTAATTGCCAGAATTGAAGGAAGCGATCAATCTCGGCCTGGAATCGTTGTACATGGTCATTTAGATGTTGTTCCGGCAAATGCTGCTGACTGGTCAGTCGATCCGTTCGCTGCCGTAATCAAAGATGAAATGATATGGGGTCGCGGAGCGGTCGACATGAAAAATGTTGATGCAATGATTCTTGCGATAGTCCGCGATTGGTCACGAACTGGGTTCACTCCAACTCGCGATATCGTCCTCGCCTTTTTTGCTGATGAAGAAGCTGGAATGACTTACGGATCCCGATGGATGGCTGCACACCATCCTGAGGTATTTGCTGGATGTACTGAAGCAATTTCTGAAGTAGGTGGGTTCTCCGTCACGGTAGCTAGTGGCAAGCGTTTGTATTTTGTGGAAGCGGCGCAAAAAGGTATCCACTGGATGAGACTTACCGCCCAAGGTCGCGCCGGTCATGGATCGATGATGAATGATGAGAATGCATTGACTGCCATCGCAGATGCTGTCGCTAAGATCGGTAAACATGAGTGGCCACAGCGATATACGAAGACCGTAAAGATTCTCTTTGAGAAGATTGCGCATGCAACGGGAAACCCGTTTAATCTCGATGATCTAAGGCCACTCTTAAAGGAGATTGGACCAACAGAGCGCATGATCGGCGCGACGTTGCAGAACACCGCAAACCCCACAATGTTGGAGGCGGGTTACAAAGCGAATGTAATTCCAGGCGCAGCATCTGCTGTTATCGATGGTCGTTTTCTTCCGGGTTATGAGGATGAGATGAATGAGACCATACGAAATATTATTGGTCCGGATATCTCAATCGAAACTATCTCGCGAGATATCGCCCTGGAAGTTGATTTCGAAGGCGATTTAGTTGAAGCAATGTGCGCAGCAATCGTGAAATACGATCCCGAGGGCATTCCAGTTCCTTATCTCATGAGTGGTGGAACAGATAACAAGGCGCTATCAGAGCTTGGGATAGTTGGCTATGGATTTAGCCCACTCAGACTTCCTGCAGATCTCGATTTTATGGCACTTTTCCACGGAGTCGACGAACGAGTGCCTATTTCGGGATTGTATTTCGGAGTTAAAGTATTGAAGGAATTTCTCGAGAACTGTTAAGCAGAGATTTCGTTGAGTACATTGCGCACAATCTCAGGAAGAACTATTTCCTCAGACTTAAGAATTCCTCTGAGTTGAGCTCCTGTTCTCGCGCCAACGATCGCACTAGTTATGCCAGGTGTATCTCGTACCCACGCTAAAGCTACTTCCAGAGGGGCGTAACCAAGCCCCTCAGCGGCTACACAGACAGCCTCCGTAATACGTGCGGCGTCCTCACGTAGGTACGGTTCAACATGTTTAACAAAATGTGGTGCGGCGGCGCGGGAATCACTAGGAATGCCATTGCGATACTTTCCCGTCAAAATTCCGCGACCAAGCGGAGCCCAAGCAAGTAATCCAATGTTTGTCTCTCTAGCGCAATCAATCACTTCATGTTCTGCATTTCTATTGAGAAGTGAGTACTCAACTTGATGCGTTGCAATGGGTGCCTTTGCAGAATTAGATTCTTGAATCGTAATCGCGCGCGCACTTTGCCATCCAGAGAAATTTGAGAGTCCCACATAGCGCGCCTTGCCTGAAGAGTAGGCATAATCCAGAGCCGATAACGTATCTTCTAAAGGCGTTGCTGAATCCCACATATGTACTTGCCAAATATCTACGTAATCTGTTTCGAGTCGCGAGAGCGACTTATCTAGATCAGCGATCAAAGATTGACGAGAGTTATTGACTCGTCTGGCACCATCAGTAAATGACACACCGGCTTTCGTGGCGATAGCTACATCTTGGCGCTTAAAGAGAGTACCTATTAATCCGCCGATTACGCGTTCGCTATCTCCGTCACCATAGGTCGATGCTGTATCGAAGAAGTTTCCACCGGCTTCGATATACGCACGGCATTGATCGGCCGCTTCGTGGGTATCGGTATCTCGCCCCCAAGTCATAGTCCCGAGCCCTAGTCGAGAAAGTAGCAACCCACTTTTACCAGCTCTTCTCATCTCCATGAAGCAGACCTTAGCAACATCATTTCCGAAATCTCTTCATTGCAAAATTCAAGGTAGCCTTCGTGTTGTGGCACGGATAATTCTTCTCAGGCATGCGCACTCTATTGCCAATGAAAAAGGAATACTCTCTGGACAACTTCCTGGTGTCTCGCTCAGCACTCGCGGCCGTGAACAAGCACTGTCTCTCGTATCGAGACTTGGTTCATCTTCTCTTGATTCAATCCGCGTAAGTCCCATGCAGCGTTGCCAAGAAACGATTCAACCGTGGTTGGAGTCTAAGTTCTCATCCCGAATTGGAAAGTTGATTCTCGATGACCAACTCATCGAGATGGATTACGGACTATGGAGTGGACGCCAACTTAAAGGTCTAGCAAAAGAGAAGCTGTGGAAGCAAATTCAATCAACACCAAGCAAAGTTGTTTTTCCTGACGGGGAGCGCTTTACCGCCATGCAAAAAAGAGCCTTCCAATCGATTGAGGATGGGCTTCTTGAGAAAAAGAACGGTAATCATCTATTTGTTAGCCACGGAGATGTAATCAAGGCGATTGTGGCGAAGTTGATGACTATCAAACTGGATAACTTTCAATCATTGGTAGTCGATCCAGCATCAATTACGGTGATTGATTTTGACGGCGAAAAAGCGCAATTGCTGGCATTTAACGATTCGACATCTAATATTGAACGATTTACCCAGGAAAAGAAGACGAAGAGGATTCTTCTTGGTGGTGGATCGGGAACTAGTGCGAGGCGAAGAAAGTGAGTGCACGCATCATCACTTTCGAGAGACCAGCTAGGTTTGTCGCCGGAACCGTAGGTCAACCAGGAGAGAGAACATTTTTTGTTCAAGCCGAAGATTCCGGACGTCTGATTTCGGTCTCTATGGAGAAAAGCCAAGTTCAGGCGCTAGCTGATCGCTTAATTTACATGCTTCGCGAGATAAAACAGAGTGACTCATCCATTGTAATTTCGATACTTGAGAAGGATGACAAACCGCTTAATACGCCAATTGAAGAAGAGTTCAGAGTTGGCGTAATCGGTCTTGCCTATAACGGTGATGAATCTACGATTCAAATTGATATGCAAGCCGTCTCTGAAACCACGGAAGAGGAACCAGATTTTATTGATGTAGATGATCTCAGTAGCGATCAGGACATTCTTCGTGTAGTTATCTCGCCCTCGGAAGCTTCGCGCTTTGCAAAGAGAGCTAGTGCTGTAGTAAATGCTGGCAGATTACCGTGTCCATTCTGTGGCGGACCAATAGATGCAAAGGGTCATCTATGTCCTCGAGCGAATGGCTATCGACGTTGACAGATATTCTCTCCTATCTTTCGCTAGGTACCCTGACCGTTTCGGGGCGCTTAGTTGACGCTTCAAATGCAACGTTGTTTGCGCAATGCGAGTTTGAAGAATCTGTTCTGGACGTGATTTACAAACCGGTAGCAGGC
Source organism: Actinomycetota bacterium (assembly GCA_026392935.1). Classification (GTDB taxonomy): domain Bacteria; phylum Actinomycetota; class Actinomycetes; order Nanopelagicales; family Nanopelagicaceae; genus Planktophila. The sequence continues at coordinate 184,963 of JAPLBE010000011.1, forward strand.
GAAAGGCCTCTGTGGGATTTTCCCGATGGCAGCCTTGCGCACCGAGAGCTGGCAGCCTATTTAGTTAGCACCATTTCGCAGTGGGATGTAGTTCCTCCAACCGTGTTACGAGATGGCCCATTTGGAATAGGGATGGTTCAACAATGGGTTGAAGTCGATGATTCTGTCGATCTCTCACTTTTCTATCGTGAAGATAATCCAATTCTTCGCACGATGGCGCTCTTCGATGCGGTAATCAATAACACGGATAGAAAAATCGGGCACCTGTTGCCCACGAAGGATGGGAAAGTTTTTGGTTGTGATCATGGAGTTACTTTTCATGAGGATGACAAGTTGCGCACAGTCCTGTGGCAATGGGCAGGCATGGAATTAACTGCTCGTGAGCTAACCCAACTTGAACATTTGAAGTCAAGTCTCAATGAAAATCCTGAAAAGATTGCTGGTTTACTGACAGAAAGTGAAATCTCAGCTTTGTACAATCGCATAAAACGACTAATGAGCGATAGAAGATTCCCAATTCCAAGTGAGGATTGGCCGGCTGTGCCATGGCCACCGTTCTAGCGAGTTTAAGTTAAAGTTTTCCCATGAATAGTTGGCCGCAGCTCTACATCCCGGAGATTCCATCTTCTTTTTCATTCCCGGCGCTGAAAATTTTCAATACCGAATTACAGGCTATAGAGACTCTCCCAAAGAGAGATACATATCGGCTTTACGTATGTGGCATCACGCCCTATGACGCGACACATTTAGGGCATGCGGCCACATATCTAACCTTTGACTTAATTCACCGCTATTTGAAGGCGACAGGCGCACGCGTGATCTTCTCGCAAAACATTACTGATATTGATGATCCTCTTCTCGAGAGAGCAGCTCGGGACAATGTTTCTTGGGAGAGCCTGGCACGAAGCCAAATAGAACTATTCCGTGGTGATATGAGTGATTTGCATGTGCTTCCACCAGACTCTTACGTCGGTGTTGTTGAAGCTATGGATTTGATTATTAATTCAGTGCAATCACTCGTAGACCAGGGAAAGACGTATTCGATCGATGGTGATATTTATTTCCGAGTTCACTCTGATCCAGATTTTGGAAATCGTTCTCACTTGTCTCAACCTGAGATGATCAAGATTTTTAGTGAACGTGGGGGAGACCCACTGCGAAAAGGTAAAGAGAATCCTTTAGATGCCTTGGTGTGGATGGCGCAGAAGCCTGGCGAACCTGGATGGGAGAGTCCATTTGGCAAAGGCCGACCTGGATGGCATATCGAATGTTCGGCAATCGCTCTACATTATTTAGAGCCCGATACAAACGATGCTTATTCAATTGATATACAAGGCGGTGGAAGTGACTTGATATTTCCGCACCACGAAATGTCGGCCTCTCAATCAGCCTCACTTTCACATCAAAAGTTTTCCCGAAACTATGTGCACGCCGGAATGATCGGTTTTGAAGGTGAAAAAATGAGTAAATCTCTCGGTAACCTTGTTTTTGTTTCTAAGTTAATTTCATCAGGAGTCGAACCGGTCGCTATCAGATGGGCGCTCATGAATCATCACTACTCGACAGATCTTATGTGGAAAGAATCTTTTATCGAATCTGCGTCAAGAGAAATTGATTCGCTAAGAGTGTCTTTATCTAAGGTGGATGTAGCGCCTACCCAACGGGTGATTGAAGACATCATTTCAAGCCTCTCAAATAATCTCGATACTCCGCGCATATTGGAAATTCTTAGACAATGGATGAGTGATACGAATTCTGGGACAACAGGTGGTCATGCTGGAGAACTTTCTCGTGCTATCGATGCCCTTTTAGGCCTAGCGCTCTAATCTCCGGATTGTCTACGCAAGAACCGTTCCAGTTCGCGAGCTATTGATTCTCCCGTTGCTTCCGGTAAATCTGATGAGTCTTTACTTTCTTCAAGTGCTTTCACATATTCTGCTACATCAGAATCTTCTTTAGCCAGATCGGTAACTTCGTTCTCCCACTCGATAGATTCGTCAGGCAAATCTCCCTGAGGGATAGAGATCTCTAGGAAATCTTCTAGTGCGTTGACAAGAGCAAGTGTCGCTTTAGGCGAGGGAGTATTAGATGCGTAGTGAGGAACCGCAGCCCACAATGAGATTGCATCTAATCCGCGACGAACACAACCATCTTGAATGACACCAAGAATGCCAGTAGGGCCTTCGTATTTGCTTATCTCAACACCTAAGCGCTTTGCTATATCGGGATGAGCACCACTACCACTTACAGTTATTGGTCGCGTGTGAGGAGTATCTGCAAGCATTGAACCAATTGTGATGACCATCTCCACTTCAAGATCGTCGGCGAGATCCAGTAGATCGGAAGTAAATGTCTTCCATTTCATCGATGGTTCGACGCCCCTGACAATCACTAAATCGTTCTCTAAAGTTGGGATTCGAAGCCCATAAATCTGAGTTCCAGGCCATGTAAGACTTCTCACGCTCGATTCATCAACAACGATTGTTGGTCGGTTTACTTGAAAGTCGTAGAAATCTTCAGCATCAAGTTCTGCAACTAATTCTGGCACTACGTCGAAAGCTGGATCAGTCCAACATCCCAATAGATGGGAGGCGGCACCGGTGGCCGCCTCGGCAGCATCGTTCCACCCCGAAAATGCTAAAACCATGATGGGGGAACGCAACGACGGAATTTGAAGAATCTCCACATCGACACCTTACGGTAACCTCAGCGCCGTGACGAGTGGAAAAACGCCGCAGATTCTTGAAGAGGGCCTACTTCGTCACGCCTTAAAAAAGGGCACGGTCATAGCCGATGGCGCGATGGGAACCATGCTTCAGGCTGCAGATCCTTCGTTGGAAGATTTTCAAGGCCACGAAGGTTGTAACGAAATTCTCAACGTTACCCGTCCAGAATTAGTTCGTTCCGTTCATGATGCATATCTCGAAGTTGGTGTTGACGCTATCGAGACAAATACTTTTGGAGCCAACTGGGCAAATCTCGCTGAATACGGAATTGAAGATCGTATTTATGAACTCGCTTACGCTGGTGGGGTTATCGCTAGACAGGCGGCAGATTCTTATTCAACGCCGGACCATCCTCGCTTTGTACTGGGTTCGTTAGGCCCGGGTACCAAACTCCCTAGCCTTGGTCACACGACATACCAAAAACTAAAAGATGCGTATCAATTAGCCTCAAAAGGCCTTGTTGATTCAGGAGCCGACGCACTCCTCATCGAGACAACACAAGATTTGCTTCAAGCGAAAGCAGCGGTCAACGGAGCGCGAGCTGCAGTGCAAGAATCTGGAAGAGATGTCGTAGTTATCGCACAAGTTACTGTCGAAACGACTGGAACTATGTTGCTTGGTTCAGAGATTGGCGCAGCGCTTAACGCACTTGAACCTTTGAATATTGATTTAATTGGACTCAACTGTGCAACTGGTCCCGCAGAAATGTCTGAACATTTACGATACTTGTCAAAGAATTCAACAGTTGCAATCTCTGTCATGCCTAACGCTGGTTTACCAATTTTGGGCAAGAAGGGTGCTGAATACCCACTTGGTCCAGAGGAGTTAGCCACGGCGCTAGAAACATTTGTTAATGACTATGGAATTTCACTGATTGGTGGATGCTGCGGAACGACACCCGAGCATCTTTCATCGGTTGTAAAAAGGCTTTCAGCTCATTCCGTGAAAGATCGAACTATCACTCTAGAACCAGGTGCTTCGTCTATCTATCAGTATGTGCCATTTCGTCAGGATAAGACCTACCTTGCTATCGGAGAGCGCACTAATGCCAATGGATCACGCGCATTTCGTGATGCGCTGGTTGCTGAAGATTGGGCAACGTGTGTAGAGATTGCGCGAGATCAAATCCGAGATGGCGCTCATATGTTAGATCTCTCCGTTGACTACGTTGGTCGTGATGGTGCACGAGATATGTTCGAAATTGCATCCAGGTTTGCAACATCATCAACGCTACCGATTGTGTTGGATTCAACTGAACCGCTAGTACTCAAGGCTGGCCTCGAGGCACTGGGTGGTCGTTCGGTAATAAACTCTGTCAATTACGAAGATGGAGATGGACCAACCTCTCGTTTTGCCAAGATTATGCCTCTGGTAAAGGAACATGGTGCATCAGTAGTCGCACTCACTATTGATGAAGAAGGTCAAGCGAGAACTGCGGAGTGGAAACTTAAGGTTGCTCGCAGATTGATTAAGGATCTCACAGGTAACTGGGGAATGAAAGTGGGAGATATCTTGATAGATACTCTTACTTTTCCTATTGCTACAGGACAAGAAGAAACTCGACGAGATGGTCTTGAGACAATCAATGCGATTCGCACACTGAAACAAGAGTATCCGGATGTTCAAACAACTTTAGGTGTTAGCAACGTTTCATTCGGACTAAACCCTGCGGCCCGAGTTGTACTTAACTCTGTTTTTCTTCATGAGTGTGTTCAAGCTGGTTTGGATTCAGCCATTGTGCATCCTTCAAAAATAACACCAACTGCTCGAATCGATGAGAGACAGAAGAAAGTTGCACTTGATCTTATTTATGATCGACGTGAATATGACGGCGAGAATGTTACGTATGATCCACTCTCAGAATTCCTGCAGCTTTTCGAAGGAGTAGAACTTGCTGCATCGAGGAATATTCGAGCATCCGAATTGGCGGCCCTTCCGTTGCGTGAAAGACTAGAGAGAAGAATTGTTGATGGCGAAAAAGTAGGTCTCACAGATGACTTAGATTCGGCAATGACCGAGGGAATAACGCCAATAAATATCATCAATGAACACCTACTAGAGGGCATGAAAATAGTTGGGGAACTGTTTGGCAAAGGGGAGATGCAATTGCCTTTCGTGCTTCAAAGTGCCGAAGTGATGAAGTCCGCTGTCGCCTATCTGGAGCCTCATATGGAGAAGACAGATGATGGAGGACGAGGAAGAATTCTTTTAGCTACCGTGAAGGGCGATGTGCACGATATCGGAAAAAATCTCGTAGATATTATTCTTTCTAACAACGGATATCAGGTAGTGAACATTGGAATCAAACAGACGGTAAATCAGATTATTGACGCAGCTCTGGAGAATAACGTTGACGCAGTGGGGATGTCGGGTTTGCTCGTAAAATCTACGGTGATTATGAAAGAGAATCTCGAGGAGATTACCTCTCGTGGTTTAGATCAGAAATGGCCGGTAATTCTTGGCGGTGCAGCACTTACTCGCGCATACGTTGAAGATGACTTGGCTTCCATGTTCCCTGGAGAAGTGAGATACGCACGAGATGCCTTTGAAGGTTTACGACTTATGGATGCGATCATTGCGGTTAAACGTGGCGATGAAGGTGCTTCTCTGCCTGCACTCCGCGAGCGAAAAGTAAAACGCGTCGAAAAGAGTTTCGAGGAAAGATTACTCGATACAAATAGGAGTGACGTTGACGCCAATATGGATATCCCAGGTGTCCCATTTTTTGGTTCCAGAATTGTAAAAGGAATCCCACTCGCGGATTACGTCGGAATGCTCGATGAACGCGCGCTCTTTGTTGGACAGTGGGGTTTAAAGGGAAACCGTGGTGAATTTGAAGAGATGGCTGAATCTGAAGGTCGACCACGGCTTCGTTCATTACTTAATGAGGTCCAGTCTCAGGGCTGGCTTGAGGCTGCAGTCGTATACGGATATTTCCCATGCGTATCTGAAGGAAATGACTTAATTGTTTTACATCACGAAGGTCCAAACAAAGGTAAGGAGCGAGTGCGATTTAAATTCCCTCGCCAATCTAGAGATCGCCGGCTCTGTCTAGCTGATTTCTTTGCTGCTAAAGATTCAGGACGCACCGACGTCGTTGCATTCCATGTGGTAACAATGGGAAACACCGTGAGTACAGCCGCTAATGAACTTTTCGCTGCAGATAAGTACCGTGAGTATCTAGAGCTTCATGGACTTTCTGTGCAACTTACTGAAGCGCTGGCTGAACATTGGCACGCTCGAATAAGAGAAGAGATGAAAGTTCGGGATCAAGACGCTCCAGATTTACAAGGAATTTTGGACCAAGGTTATCGAGGATCTAGATATTCTTTTGGATACCCAGCATGTCCTGATATCGAACAACAGACTGAACTCTGTGAATTACTGGAACCGGGTCGCATTGGAGTTGAACTTTCAGAAGAGTTCCAACTGCATCCAGAGCAGTCAACGTCAGCAATTATTGTTCATCACCCGGAAGCCAAGTACTTCAACGCAAACTAGCCTGCTTAGTTATGTGCAGGGCAAATCGTTTTAAAGAAGCACCAATCACATAACCGGGATTTCTTGGTTGGAAAATGCATTGTTTCGATAGCAGTGAGAATTTCTTGCCCAATATTGGTAAGTATCTTCTCTGCAGATTTGAGTTGCGCCTCGGTTGGTGAACTCTCAATTACTTTTCTATCGCCCAAGTAGATTAGCTTCAGAAGGCGGGGGAGTACTCCTTGATTTTGCCAATAGAGCAGCGCGTAAACACGTAACTGAAAGAGCGCCTTCTCTTCCCAGCCAGGTTTCGGGGATTTTCCCGTTTTATAGTCAACTATGCGCACCTCACCGGTGGGCGCTATATCCAGACGATCGACATAACCATGCAAATAGATCTCCTCCGAAACATTCTTTTCAAGGTGCAGTTCTCGATAGGTGGATTCAAAGGTATGAGGTTGCTCAAGTTCAAAATAGTTTGCGAGAAGTGCACTGGCTCGATCTATCCATTCCTTTTGGTCTAAGACCAACTGAGCCAGTTCTGGTTGAGTTTCACATTGTCTTTTCCACGCCGCAGGCAGTAAGTCAAGGGCAGTATCAAGGGTTCTTTTTTCACTTCTCTCTTCAAACAGATCTTCAAGAACTGCGTGAATGAGTTTTCCGCGTTCGGCGTCAACACTTGGTGGCTCCGGGAGTTGATCAATGGCTCGATATTTATAAAGTTGAGGGCAGTTGGTGAAGTCATTCATGCGACTAGGTGAGAGCCTTAACTGTTCCATTGCACCGACGATACCGTGGGGTGCCGACAGAAATCGGTTCCTCGCCTAGGATGCGCATGTGTCCAGAGATGGTTTCTTTAAAGCAGGCGATCGCGTTCAACTTACCGACCCAAAAGGAAAGCTGTATACCTTCACAATTACACCTGGCAAGGAATGGCACACACATAAAGGTTGGATAACTCACGATGATCTCATCGGTCTGCCCGAGGGGTCGGTAGTAAGCACTACAGCGGGGCTAAAATTCACTGCCTTCGTTCCACTTCTCGCTGATTACGTTCTTTCGATGCCTCGTGGAGCAACAATTGTGTATCCAAAAGATGCAGCGATGATTGTGGGTATCGCAGATGTATATCCCGGCGCGAAAGTTCTTGAAGCCGGAGTAGGTAGCGGTGCACTCACGCTTTCACTATTGCGCGCCGTTGGAGATACAGGTTCGGTTCACTCGGTAGAACGACGTCAAGACTTTGCAGATAATGCGCGTTCAAACATCGAGAACTATTTCGGAGAAGCTCCTAAAAATTGGTCCTTGGATGTTGGCTCTGTCCAGGAGCAAAAATTCCCAGAACCGTTTGATCGCGTGATTCTAGACATGCTTGCACCATGGGAATGTATTGAAATGGCTGCGGAAGTTTTGCGACCTGGCGGAGTTTTCCTTGCATACGTTGCAACGACAACACAGCTCTCTGCAACAGCGGAGGCAATCAAGAATGATGGTCATTTCACCGAACCTGAGAGTTCTGAAACCATTGTTCGTGGATGGCATCACGAAGGTTTAGCGGTACGCCCTCAACAACGCATGATCGGACACACAGGATTTCTTATTCAGAGCAGGCGGATGGCCCCAGGTGTTGATGTGTTGGCACGCCGAAGAAGACCAGCCAAAGGTGCGTACGGTGTCGCGGAAGAGTGAACGACTCGTAAATCTCACTATCGCACTTCTTGCAACGGGACGTTGGCTTAGTAAATCTGAGATTTTTCAATCAATCGACGGTTACTCAGGAGATACGCAATCTCAGGAGCGGATGTTTGAACGCGATAAGGAAGAATTGCGAAATCTTGGAATAGAAATTGAAGTAGGAACATTTGATCCACTATTCGAAGACGAAGTCGGTTATCGAATAAGGCCGGAGAAATATCGAATCAACCTTTCGCAACTCACAACAACACAGCTTTCACTCCTCAGTGTTGCGGCAGCGAGCTGGAAGAGAGCCGAAATAAACTCTCAAGCTTCAAGCGCTCTTCTCAAACTAAGCGCCCTAGGTATCGAATCCGATTTAGATGGAATTAATCCCTTCACCCCAGTGATTCTGAGTAGCCATGAGAATCTAGGAAATATTATGGATGCCATTGCCTCCAAAAAAGTAGTTTCATTTCAATACCGACTAAAGGATTTTTCTTCACAAGAGAGAGTCATTGAGCCATATGGCGTAGGAACGAAACATGGATATTGGTATGTAGCGGGATTGGATTTGGATAGAAAGGCAGTCCGACTTTTTAGGCTTGATCGCTGCATTTCCGAAATTAGAGAGCAGGGAAAAGCGAATTCCTATGAAATTCCACCGGATTTTTCAATGCGCCAGCAACTTGCGTCCCGCGATCGAAACAATCTCTGCCTGCTTGAAGTCCGAACAGACCGTGGATCGCAGATTAGAAGGCATGCTCGTCCTGTTCAACTCGGCGATGAATGGGACACTGTTGAATACCCATTTAGTGACACGGCAGAGTTAGTGCGAGATCTATTGTGGCACCGCGACGATGTAAGAATAATTGACCCAGGCGATTACGTTGGTGAATACAGATTGGCACTTGAGAGAATTGCGGAAATCCATGGTTAGAAAAACTAATCCGACGGAGAAGGCAGCAAGACTTCTGGATTTGGTGCCTTATTTGTATTCACATCAAGGGATTTCAATAGCCGAACTATCAACTGAGTTTAGCGCTTCTGAGTCAGAGATTTTATCTGACCTAAATACTTTGTGGATGTGTGGGGAGTCAAGATTTGATCTTGTTGATCTAGAATTCGAGTCTGGGTTCGTTTCAATACGCAATGCAGAAACACTCAATATGGTTCGCTCTCTTTCAGTGCAAGAGACAATGTCTATTCTTTTTGGAATAGACTTGCTTCGAGAAGAGTTGGATCAAACGCGTCAAGATTTAGTCAGTGAAATTGACCAGATGCGTACTTTGATAGACAGTAAAATATCAAATGTAGTTTCGGCAACACCCTCGACGAATCCAATGATTCAAAACGCAATAGAAGCGGCAATACGAGGTCGCAGGGCCATGAAAGTTTCCTATCACTCAGTCTCAGACGACCGAGTTTCCGAGAGAACTATTGAGCCATTTGAATTAGTAACCCGCGATAAAAAGCTTTTCGTGCACGCCTATTGTCGAGAAGCGCAATCCAATCGAACCTTTAGGGTGGACCGAATTGAAAACGCCACCGTGACTGATTCTGAGGTTGATGCCACCCACTCATGGGGTGAGAGTGAAAAGGCGATTCAGATTATCTTGAGGATTCATGCCAACTCCCGGAAGGTCCATGAAACATTCAACGATTTAAGTCAAAATCCTGACGGTACGTACACCACCGCCATCTTCAGCAAGCAATGGCTGGTTCGAGAAGTGCTAGCCGCTGCTGGTGGTATTGAAATCCTTGAACCGCTCTCAATCCGAAAGGAAATTCTTGGGGTGGTACGAAACCTTGAGACTGCCTGTCGCTGATTTTCCTCAATTGGGGTAATCTTGTGACATGTTTTTACGCGAACCCAGCCACATCCTCATCCTTCTGATTGTCGTTCTTGTCCTATTTGGAGCGAAGCGACTACCGGATTCCGCACGTTCACTCGCAAAATCAATGAGAATCTTCAAGGGTGAAATGAAAGAGATGAAGGAAGACGGCAAAAAGCCTGACGATAAAGATAAAGACACCGAAGAAAAGTAATTTTAATGTCGGCCACCAGTGGCGGTCGCATGCCGCTGATCGAACATTTACGGGAGCTCCGTAACCGGGTTTTTAAGTCAGTCGTGTTCATCGCGTTTGGTTCTTGTATCGGATGGTTTTTTTATAACGAGATAATTACTCGCTTGGCTCAGCCGGTCTGCGACTTGAAAGCTGCGCAGCTCGCAGGATCTGACAACTGTGGTGCTTTGTATATTAGTGGCGTTCTTGGTCCACTAAATTTGCAAATCAAAGTTGCACTTCTTAGTGGTGTGATTCTCATGGCTCCACTGTGGCTTTATCAGCTGTGGGCTTTCATTGCTCCAGCACTTCACCGGCGAGAAAAAAGAAATTCTGTATTTTTTATTGTAGCTGCCACACCATTTTTTGCCTCTGGTGCTTATCTCGGGTACACAATTTTACCAGTTGCGATTCGAGTTTTATTCGGGTTCACTCCATCATCCTTAGAAAACCTAGTTCGTTTTGATGATTATTTGGATTTCGTTCTTCGAGCGATTCTCCTTTTTGGAATCGCATTCGAACTTCCCGTATTTCTTATCACCTTCAATCTCATCGGTTTTCTTTCAGGGAAAACAATTTTGAAACCTTGGAGAATTTGGATTTTTTCAATCACGCTCTTTGTTGCTGGATTTACACCCAGCGCAGATCCACTATCCATGTTGGCACTAGCCGGCCCTCTCATTGCTCTCTATTTTTTCTCAGGAATTTTCGCGCTCTTGAATGATAAACGCAGAGCAAAAAAAGCTGCGCAGCAAGAGATCTAATGTGGCTCGTCGCAATCAATCCATCCGCAGGACATGGTAAAGGTGCTGGTTTTGGGGAGAGAGTGCTCAGTTATCTCCATGCAAAACAAATTGCCTATCAAGTTTTCTCTGCTTCTACTGCGTCTAATCTGAGACGAGATATCGAAAGCTTTCTTGAGGGCAATGAGATCGATGGAATTATTTCCGTAGGTGGTGATGGATTAGCTCATCTAATACTGCAGATAGCTCTTCCTAGAAATATTCCTTTCGCAATTGTTCCAGCGGGTACAGGTAATGACATTGTTAGATCTTTGGGGTTCTCGCTTACCGATATAGAAGGCTATTTAAAACGCGTTACGAGCACTAAACCATCCGTGATTGATCTTGGCAACGTAGATTCTGAATGGTTTGCTGGGATTCTTTCAACGGGCTTTGATTCAGTAGTAAACGAGCGCGCAAATTCTTTTTCATGGCCTCGTGGCCCACAGAGATATAACGTCTCGATAGCTCTTGAGCTCCCAAAATTCACTCCTCTCGAGTACCAGATCACGACAGATACAAAATCTTTTACAACCAAGGCCATGTTGATTGCGATAGGAAACGGTCGCTCTTATGGGGGAGGGATGCTCGTCTGCCCACATGCAAGTATGAACGATGGTCTATTTGATGTCATGATCTTGGAACCGGTGAGCAAGGTAGAGTTTCTTAAGGTTTTCCCCAAAGTATTTTCTGGCTCGCACATTACTCATCCAGCTGTAAAAACCTTTCGTACGCAAAAGATCACTCTGAGCGCTGATGCGATTGCCTATGCCGATGGAGAAAGGATTGGTCCTGCTCCGATTTCAGCTGAGTGTGTCTCATCTGTTGCACTAACATGGACTCTATGACCACGCCGGCTCAACAGTATGCGGCTTCCAAAAAACGAAACAGCCATCCGCTCACCGTCAAATTTGTCGAACAGTTCGATTTCGGATTTGATGAATTCCAGGTACTTGCCTGTCAGGCGGTTGAGGATGGAAAGGGCGTGCTTGTAGCGGCGCCAACGGGAGCGGGAAAGACCGTTGTGGGTGAATTCGCAGCATTTAGTGCACTTTCACAGGGCAAGAAATGTTTCTATACGACGCCGATCAAGGCTCTTTCAAATCAAAAATTTGCCGAATTTCAGGAACGTTTCGGAGAAGACCGAGTTGGCCTACTAACAGGCGATACCAACATCAACTCCGAAGCTCAAATTCTTGTCATGACCACTGAAGTTCTAAGAAATATGTTGTATGCGAATTCTTCGACGCTGGCTAACCTGGGTTCAGTTGTTATGGATGAAGTTCACTATTTGGCTGACAAGTTTCGTGGCGCTGTGTGGGAAGAGGTATTGATTCATCTTATGGAGAGCGTCCAAGTTATATCTCTCTCAGCGACAGTCTCTAATGCTGAAGAGTTTGGGGAGTGGCTCGGTGAAGTCCGTGGATCAACTGAAGTCATTGTGAGTGAAATTCGCCCTATTCCTCTGTATCAGCATGTTCTTATTGGAAATCGAATGATTGACTTGTTCAGCGAACCCGGTCGAGTCAACCCTGAGATTCTTGGGCTAGAACGCGAAGCTCTTCGTAGAGTTAAAACTCCTCGTCATCGCCGAGACAGATATTCAGAGAATGAGAACCGACTTTCTCGAGCAGAGATCATCGACAAGTTGCAGCGCGAGAACATGTTGCCTGCCATTACCTTCATCTTCTCGCGTGCCGGCTGTGACGCAGCTGTAAAGCAATGCCTACATGAAGGCGTGAAATTAACCACCACAGAAGAACGCGCGGAAATCGTTGCGACGGCACAGAAATATACGCAGAATTTGGCAGAAGAAGATCTGGAAGTTCTTGGATATCGGGATTGGTTAACAGCACTAGAACGTGGCATTGCAGCTCACCACGCAGGATTACTTCCAAGTTTCAAGGGCGCGGTAGAAGAATTGTTTAAACGAGGTCTCGTCAAAGCAGTCTTTGCGACAGAAACGTTAGCACTTGGAATTAACATGCCTGCGAGAACGGTTGTGCTTGAAAAGTTAAGCAAATGGAATGGTGAGGCACACGTTTCGATCACACCAGGCGAGTACACGCAACTGACTGGTCGCGCTGGCAGACGTGGTATTGATATTGAAGGTAATGCAGTTGTGCAATGGTCACCAACCGTTGATTCTGCAACTGCTGCGGGCTTGGCGTCAACGAGAACATATCCTCTTAAATCTTCCTTCACACCTACGTACAACATGTCGATCAACTTGATAGCACGATTCGGACGCGAGAGAGCACGAGGGAGTCTTGAATCATCTTTCGCGCAATTCCAAGCCGACCGTGCGGTTGTTGGTCTTGTGCGTCAAATGAGAAAGAACGACTCGGCCGCTGCAGAGCAAACCGATTCATCACAGTGTCACCTTGGTGATTTCAATGAATACTCGCGTATACGCATCGACATTAAGGAATTGGAGCGATTGCTCAGTAAGAGAGATGGTCGACGAACCTTTGATCAGCGTCAACGCGTGAAAATGGAGAACGAATTAGATGGGATGCGCCGAGCCCTGCGTCAGCATTCATGCCATTCTTGCAGTGATCGTGAAACGCACGCACGCTTTGCTGAACGAGCAGACAGACTAAATCGAGAATCCGAAGGGTTGCGCTCACGTGTAGAGAATAGAACTCACGTCATAGCAAAAACATTCGATCGTATTTGTAACGTGTTGACACATCTTGGTTACATCGAGGGAGAGAAGCCAACCGCGCAAGGAAAGATACTTGCGAAAATCTATGCGGAGTCAGATCTACTTCTCACTGAGTCAATTAGGCGTGGAGTATTCGATAACTTAACTGCGCCGGAGATTCTTTCCGTTGCATCCGCCATGATTTTCGAGAGTCGCTCCGCGGAGAATTACGCTCCAAAGATGCCGCATCAAAACGTGGCCAATGCACTAGCTACTGTGGCTAAAATCTGGGTTGAGCTAGAAGATCTTGAAAACGAATTTGATGTTAAAACTCAGCGTGAACCGGATTTTGGTTTCTGCTATGCCGCGTATCGATGGGCCAATGGACATTCACTCAGTAACGTTCTAAAGGGCACGGATATGACAGTTGGCGATTTCGTTCGGTGCATCAAGCAGTTAATTGATTTACTCACACAAATCGGTGGGGCCGCAGAGCATCTTCGTCCGGTTTGTAAGGATGGAATCAAGCGCTTGGATCGTGGAGTCGTGTCATATATGTTGGGAGAGCTATGACACTCATGCTCTTAGACAGCGCCTCACTCTGGTATCGCGCTTACTATGGAATGCCGGATACTCTTTTGGCACCCGATGGCATGCCTGTAAATGCGATTCGCGGATATTTAGATATGACCGCTCGTCTAATCGGTATGTACTCACCAAATCGAATAGTTGCGTGTATCGAAGGAGACTGGCGTCCGTCATGGCGAGTTGATCTCTTTCCTGATTACAAAGCTAACCGTTTAGAAGATGAGAGCGAAGAAGAGGAAGAGCCAGAAACGCTTACTCCGCAAATACCGGTATTACTAGATTTGCTTGATGCTTTCGGATTTCCAATGCTTGGCGTCGATGACTACGAGGCAGACGACGTGATGGCAACTTTTGCGGTCAAAGAGAAGGGTCCGATTCGAATAGTCACAGGGGATAGGGATCTCTTTCAACTGGTAGATGACAAACGAGATGTGAAAGTTGTTTATCTTGCGCGTGGAATTTCACAACATGATTTAGTAGATAAGAAATGGGTCTCAGACAAATATGGAATACCAGGGGATAGGTACGCACTCTTTGCCATGTTCCGCGGAGATCCCTCTGACGGTTTACCTGGGGTAAAAGGAATCGGAGAGAAGGGTGCTGCTCTTATTGCAAATCACTTTGCTACGGTCGAAGAGGCACTCGATGCAGCACGCAAAGATCACGTGTCACTACCCGCTGCTTTGAGCAAGAAAATAGTTGCAGGAGCTGATTATTTGAAGATTGCTCCGACTCTTGTTCATTGCGCAAAAGATGTTGCTATCCCACAAATGGATATTGCGATGCCAAAGAAACCCGAAGATCTTTCAGAGATCTATGCAATCAAAGAGCAATTTGGACTTGGAGCTAGTGTTGATAGATTAATATCAGCACTTGGCTGGTAGGAGTTTTCGATGAAACCAATAATACTGATTCCAACGTACAACGAATCAGTGGCAATCGTAGAACTAATGCACCAACTATCTCTATTACGTGCATCCAGAGATTTCGATGTATTAGTTCTAGATGATAATTCACCAGATAAGACTGCTGATATTGTCGAAAAGCTTGCGCATTCATGGGTCTCAATTTTGCGGAGACCAGGCAAAGCAGGACTTGGTGCCGCTTATCGTGCCGGTTTCAACGCAGTGCTGGCAGGATCTCATTACACGCATGTAGTTACTATGGATGCTGATGGTTCACATCGCGTACAAGATCTTCCAGCAATGTTTGCCGCTGCAGAGCGTTTTGCAGAAAACGAGAGAGTGATAGTTCTCGGAACGAGATGGATACAGGGAGGTTCGGTTGTTAACTGGCCTCGGAGTCGACAATTATTGTCACGTGCTGGCACAACGTACGCCCGTATTGCACTTCGAATCAAACTCAATGATCTCACCGGTGGGTTCCGTGTTTACAGCACAGCGCTGCTCAACGGATTGCGATTGTCTGAGATGACTGCAACTGGATATTGTTTTCAGATTGAAATGGCTATGGCTGCAGATTTAGCGGGTGCCAAATCGATCGAAGTTCCCATTACCTTCGTAGAACGAGTGAACGGCGTTTCAAAGATGAGTAAGGCGATTGTCATCGAAGCTTTGTGGCAAACAACGGTCTGGGGGCTAGCTCGTAGGCTAAGACCTAACGCCGATAAGTTACATTATGTAAAGTAATAACAAATCGGCTAAGCGAACGACTCGATAGGTGGGCAGGAGCAGACAAGGTTCCTATCCCCGTATGCACCGTCTATGCGCCCTGTTGTAGGCCAATACTTGCCCTTTTGGCCGATTAACTCGCCTGGGATTAGTCCAGTAAAGGTCGCCGGAAAAGCTCCACGTTCGCGGCTGTAGCCATGTTCCCACTTGGTAGCTGCAATAGTTCCAATCGTATGTGGAGCATTCCTAAGCGCCGAATCCTCGACTGGAATCTTGCCTTCTACGATCTCATCAATTTCATACTTAATTGCAATCATGGCGTCAATAAACCGATTCATCTCAAGAATATCCTCAGATTCGGTTGGTTCAATCATCAACGTTCCGGGAACAGGAAATGACATAGTCGGTGCATGGAATCCGAAATCCATCAATCTCTTAGCGATGTCATCGACGGTGACTCCGCTTATTTTGGTGATATCACGAACATCCAAAATACATTCGTGTGCGACCAAGCCTTTTTCGCCAGTGTAAAGAATTGGGAAGAAGCTTTTCAAACGATGTGCCATGTAATTAGCATTTAGAATCGCAACCTCAGTAGCGTGAGTAAGTCCTTCTCCCCCCATAAGACGTATATACGCCCATGAAATTGGCAAGATGCTTGCAGAACCATATGGCGCACCCGAAATAGGACCAGGTCCAGTTGCGGGTCCCGCTAATTCATCTAATGGGTGATTAGGTAAAAATGGTGCCAGATGTGCCTTAGCAATTACAGGCCCAACACCAGGTCCCCCACCGCCATGAGGAATGCAAAAAGTTTTATGTAAATTCAAGTGAGAAACATCTGCGCCAAATTTTCCTGGCTGCGAGAGACCTACTAATGCATTGAGATTGGCACCATCGACATACACCTGACCACCTGCATCGTGGATTGCCGCACAAATTTCCGAGATTGCGGATTCAAAAACACCATGAGTTGATGGATAGGTAACCATTAGAGCTGCAAGTGTGTCCTGGTGTTCAGAAATTTTACTTCGAATGTCCTCAAGGCTAACGTTTCCATGATCATCACACGCAATCACCACAACTTTCATGCCAGCCATCACCGCACTTGCGGCATTAGTGCCGTGGGCACTTGATGGAATCAGACAGATATTTCGATTCTGATCACCGCGAGAATCGTGATAGTTGCGTATAGCCAGTAGTCCAGCAAACTCCCCTTGGCTTCCCGCATTTGGTTGAAGCGAGACTGCGTCGTACCCAGTAATTTCAACCAACCACTTGGATAGTTGTTCGATTAGTTTCCTAGAACCTTTGCTCTGTGAAACTGGAACGAAAGGATGCAGCGAGGCAAATTCTGGCCAGGTTACCGCCTCCATCTCTGTCACTGAGTTCAGCTTCATTGTGCACGAACCAAGTGGAATCATCGTTCTATCAAGGGCTAAATCTCTATCTGACAAGGTTCTTAAGTAGCGCATCATCGATGTTTCAGAATGATATGTATTGAAAACTGGATGCTGCAAGAACGATGAAGTTCGCTTAATGGCGGTTGCTATACCACTCCCCTGTGCAGGCACTACGGTGGCAGAAAATATTTGAACTATCTCTGCAAATAGTTCATCAGTTACTGTTTCATCGAAAGAAACTCTTACATGTTCGTTATCGACTATTCCCAAATTGATCTGCTTGGAACGCGCAATTTCATGAACTTCCTGGGCGCTTGCTACCTTAATCGTAAGTGTGTCGAAATAACTCTTATTTACATTGTCTACGACAGTTGCAAGCGCTGATGTGAATGCGTGGATTCGCTCTGCAATGGCAGTCAACCCTTGAGGGCCATGCCACATTGCGTAGAACGCGCTCATATTGGCAAGGAGTACTTGTGCAGTACAAATATTGCTCGTCGCCTTATCTCGTCGAATATGTTGCTCTCGAGTTTGAAGAGCTAAACGAAATGCAGGATTGCCATGAGCATCGACACTCTGTCCTATAAGCCTTCCTGGCAGTGCTCGCTCGAGTC
The DNA here is from genome assembly GCA_026392935.1 of Actinomycetota bacterium. Lineage (GTDB taxonomy): Bacteria > Actinomycetota > Actinomycetes > Nanopelagicales > Nanopelagicaceae > Planktophila. Next base: position 202,575 of record JAPLBE010000011.1, read on the forward strand.
CTGTGCGAACCGCCATAAACCCCGCGTGAGGTCCACCGAAGCCCATCGGAACACCAAAACGCTGCGCTGAACCAACAGCAATATCTGCGCCCCACTCACCAGGTGCTTTGATCAAAGTGAGTGCAAGCAAATCAGTTGCCGCTATGACCAGTGCATCTTTCTCTTGCGCTTTTTTGGCCAAACTTGCAAAATCATTTATGGTTCCAGTTGTATCTGGATATTGAAGTAACACGCCAAAGTAATTCAGCGATGGATCAATGTTTAATACATCCACTTCACGAACGTCGATACCAAGTGGTTTAGCACGCGTAATTACCACAGCTTTAGTTTGCTCGTGAACATTTTTATCGATTAGAAACAACGCGTCATCAGAAGCTTTGGAAGTACGACGAGCTAAAGTCATAGCTTCTGCCGCAGCAGTTGGTTCATCAAGCATCGAAGCATTAGAAACATTAAGTGCAGTTAAATCACATACAACGGTTTGAAATGCGAAGAGGGCCTCTAGGCGTCCTTGTGAAATCTCAGGTTGATACGGTGTGTATGCGGTGTACCAGGCTGGATTCTCTAAAACATTTCTCTTAATCACCGGAGGTGTGATCGTTCCGTAATATCCGCAACCGATGAGAGATCTATATACAAGATTCTCATCGGCAAGATCACGAAGTTCAGCTATGACATCCACTTCTGACCTAGGACCATCTAGAACCTGCGAAAGTTTTTTCTCAATAGCAATATTGGCAGGAACTACATCAGCGATGAACTTCTTGATATCCGAATAACCGAGAACCCCAAGCATCTCGCTCTCTTGAGAAGAGTTAGGACCAATGTGGCGATCTTGAAAACCGTGTTCGATACTCATGCGATCACTCCCCTAACTCGCTGCTTAAACGATTCCTAGGGAAGGCAATATATGAGAGTTAGGCGCCTTTCGCCTTTCGACGTAAGGAAAGTTCGTCATTATTTTCGCTGCTTAGTGCTTCACCGTTAACTTCACCTTGAAGAGTTGCTAGCGAACCTTCAACCTCATGCCAAACTTTTCCGACCGCTATACCGAATACACCTTGGCCACCTGCGAGCAAGTCAATAATTTCATCAGGACTGGCACATTCGTAAATCGAAGCTCCATCACTCATAAGCGTAATTCGCTCCAGCTCTGTAACTCCACGATTACGAAGATGATCTACAGCCGTACGAATATTTTGCAGTGAAACACCCGCATCCAATAATCTTTTTACGATCTTCAAAACAAGAATGTCACGGAATCCATACAGTCTTGCGCTACCCGAACCAGTTGCGGTACGAATTGAAGGTTCAACAAGACCGGTACGTGCCCAATAATCTAATTGACGGTAAGAAATACCAGCGGCCGAGCATGCAGTTGCGCCGCGATATCCAATTTCGAATTCTTGATCTGTCACGAGAGGGGGCTCGCTTTCACGTAGTGGGGTTGGATAAAGGGTACGCCTGCAGTGGTCTGATACCCATGACCGACACGAACAGAACCTCTAGTTGAGGTTGAGACTCTCACCGCTACCCTGCAAAGTCTTCGGGGTTAATCTGGTCAAGGAACTCCCGAAAAGCCTCTAACTCCTGGTCTCCCGCCGCTGATGCTTCAGAGGCAACGTGCTCCGGGATATCGATTCCAACCTGATCCAGTAGATCGCTATCCACCATGATGTTTGACTTCGTGCGTAGCGCTAAAGCGATTGCATCAGATGGCCTCGAGGACAATGGTTCTAGCGAAGCGCCCTTATCGCGAAGCAACAACTGAGCAAAGAAGACCCCATCCACTATCGAAGTTATGTGGACAGCTGTGAGAGTTATGTCCACCCTATCGAGCAGATCGCGAAGCAGATCGTGCGTCAATGGTCTCTCTGGTGACAGTCCTTGCTGTGCGAAGGCAATAGCAGTGGCTTCAACTGCTACAACCCAAATCGGAAGAAATCGAGTTCCTTCAATCTCCTTGAGAAGAACTATCGGCTGGTTAGAAGGCATCTCAATTCTGACACCAACAACCTCAACTGGAATCAGCATTAAAGGAACCCTATCCAGTTAAGTCTAGAGATTATCTAGAGCGATGTAATCCGCCGCGAACAAGTGCGGCATGCAAACGAATAGATAGTGATGCAATTTCCTTTTGAACTTCTTCAGCGCGAGCTTTTGCTTCTGTGCTCTTCTGACGAGTGAAAGGCGTAATGACTTGTTCTATTAAACCAATTTCGCGATCTGCTGCAGATTTGAATGAACGTAGATGACGAGGTTCAATTCCGAATCCAGCCATCTCCGCTACTGCTCGGGCTACTGCTAACGCATCTCCATCATAATGACGGCCACGGATTGAAATAAGTCCGAATGATTCAAGCTCGACAAGCTGGCCATCCTCAAGTGATGATGCTTTCAAAAGTTCATCGCGTGATAGGCGCATCTCTGATTGCTCGCCAAAAGCTGCCGGCGCAAATTCACCATCGACAGTTGCCAGACCCAGCGTTGGACGAGGTGAAGCAACTCCCCCTTGTGGCGCAGGTTGTAACCCTCGATCAAGGGCATCCAAATTTTCTTTAATTACTTTGAGCGGTAAATATTGATCGCGCTGAGCAAGGAGTACGTAACGAAGGCGCTCTAAATCGGTCGTTGTGAACTTTCTATAACCAGATGGGGTTCGCTGCGGTTCAATCAGCCCTTCTGATTCGAGAAACCGAATCTTCGAGATTGTAATATCTGGAAAATCTCCGCGTAACTTGGTAAGGACTTCACCGATACTTAAATATGCACGTGCTGGAACGCTCAATTTACTTCTCCCCTGTTACTTGTGACGCTGACTTTGCTGAAATAAACAATAAATGGAATTTACCGATTTGAATTTCATCACCGGTATTCAAAGTTACTTGTGAAACGCTTTCGTTATTTACATATGAACCGTTGAGACTTCCAGAATCTTTGAAAGTGAACCCACTTGCATCCTTTTCAATAGACGCATGCTTTCGCGAAACCGTAACGTCATCAAGAAAAATGTCACTTTCGGGCGAACGGCCGATTGCTACGCCAGTTGAAGTAAGCAGGAAGCGAGATCCTTTTTGCGGTCCTCTGTGAATGAAAATCATTGCCGTGCTGCCATCACCCGCCAAAGCGTTTTCAATAATCTCGCGCTCTTCGGCGGTTGACTGTGCGAGGTAATCGCTCACGGTGGAGATAGGGGAATCTCCTACTACTGAGCGAAGACCTAGATGGAGGGTTGTTGTTAATTCATTCTGCGAATCTGGTTTAGCCACAAACAACTCCCTTCGACGTCAACTTAAGGGTGACACTAGAGAGTTGGTGAGGAGAAATCAAGCCGAAATCAACCAGTAATTGCGCCGTACTCCGCAGCAGATAGGAGTCCCGAAGGCTCATTATCGACAGATATTTCAATCAGCCAGCCGGCTCCGTAGGGTTCAGAGTTGATTAACTCTGGTTTGTCGGTGAGCGCCTCATTCACAGCTACAACTTTTCCAGTCACTGGCGCAAAAATCTCAGAAACGCTCTTTGTAGATTCGACTTCCCCACACACAGAATCGGCTACCACTGAATCACCAATCTTCGGCATCTGAACATAGACGATGTCACCGAGTGCACCCTGCGCGTAGTCCGTAATTCCCATTCGAAAAGTCAATTGCGCACCTGCAGGGCATACCCATTCATGTTCTTTGGTGTACTGCAATTCACTAGGAATATTTGACATGCGATTGATCCAATCTAACCCTCAATGATGTGTGGACGCACTCTAATGCTCTTAAGTCCAGTTCGGAAATACCCAAACGCTGTACCGAGATAGAGGGCAACCCCCCAAATCGCAAAAGCCCACCCAAAGATGAATGCTAACTCGCCGTACCACGTCTGACTTAACGCTAAAAGCAGGAGCGGAAAGGCATAGAGAAGATTAAAGGTTGCGGCCTTTCCTAAATACGTTACTTGCAAAGGCTCACGACCTCGCGCCAGCAAAAGCGCTGCCAGAAGCGCCATAGCAACATCACGAAAGACTAGAGCCGCGATGAGCCAGACAGGTACAGCATCTCGAATATATAAGACCACAAGCGTTGCGGCTATATAAAGTCGATCAATAGTGGGGTCTGCTATCTCACCAAATTTAGATTCTTGATTAAGCGCCCGAGCTAACTTCCCGTCGAAGTAATCGGTAGCTCCACCAATAGCTAGAACGAAAATGGCCCAACCATCGTGGTTTCCGGATTGGGCGAGAAGAACGAATACAGGAATGCCTAAAAAACGTAGAAAGGTAAGAGCGTTTGGAATAGTTAACACTGCCCTACTGCTCCTTATCTCGTTCCTTAACTCGAATTGCGACTTGGACAGGGGTTCCCGGGAATTTAAACTCTTCCCGTAGGCGGCGCTCGATAAATCTACGGTAAGACGCTTCTATCCATCCCGAAGAGAAAACCACGAATTTAGGTGGCGCAATACCTGCTTGAGTTGCGTAGTACACCCTAGGTTGTTTTCCGCCTCGAACGGGAGGAGGCGTCGCCCCAATGAGAGCGCCCAAGAATGAATTGAGTTTTGCAGTCGGGACTCTGCGTTCCCAGGAATCTATTGCCGTACGAAGCGCCGGGGCTAGCCTGTCTCTGTGCCAACCAGTTTTTGCTGCAACATTTACTACTTGAGCCCATTCAACTTGATCTAAGTGACGTTCCATCTCTTTATCTATTTGAGTTCTGCGGTCTTCATCGACCAAATCCCATTTATTCATCACAATCACCATCGCTTTACCAGCTTCTTCAACCATGGTGATGACGCGAAGATCTTGTTCAGAAATCGGCACTGATGCATCTAGAACTACAACGGCACACTCGCAGCGTTCTAACGCCGTTTGTGTGCGAAGTGTTGCGTAGTAATCGGTTCCGCTTGCTTGGTTAGCCCTCTTTTTCAATCCTGCTGTGTCAACAAAACGCCAGATGCTTCCACCAAATTCAATCAATTCATCAACTGGATCTCGAGTTGTTCCTGCTACTTCATCAACGATCGAGCGATTCTCACCCGCTAGCGCATTAAGCAAGCTGGATTTGCCAACGTTTGGTCGTCCAATGAGTGCAATGCGTCGATAACCATCTTGCACTTGTGCTGCACCAACTTCAGGAAGCTCTTTAACGATGCGATCAAGAAGATCTCCACTACCTCGCCCGTGTAATGCTGAAACAAAATTGGGCTCACCTAATCCAATATTCCACAGTGAATGTGCGTCAGCTTCATCGTTATCCCCATCAACTTTATTAGCAACGAGAATGGTCGGTTTCTTCGCTTTACGTAGTTCCTGCACTAGAACGTCATCCTCATCGAGCGCACCAACTTGAGCATCTACAACAAAACATAAAACATCTGCTTCGTGCATCGCTAGCTCAGCACTTGCACTTACTTGAATAGAAATTCCATCTGGTTTGGATTCCCAACCACCAGTGTCCATAATGATGAACCGGCGACCGCCCCATTCACATTCATATTGCACGCGATCTCGCGTAACGCCCGGAGTATCTTCAACAATAGCTTCACGTCGTCCAATGAACCTATTGATCAGCGTTGATTTACCAACGTTAGGACGGCCGAGGATGGCAACGATTGGAAGTCCCAGCAACGAACGTTGAGAAAGCAATTCCCAAATTCGATCCACAGTTTCATCGAGAGTCAATTCAGTCGAATCAATATGTACGGCATCTGTTGCCATCGATAATGGCGATACAGCTCTAGTCGAATCAATGTGGTCACGGCTCGCAAGTGATTCTCCTACAGCTTCAATCCCTCTTGATTCTTCTTGCTGTTCCGCATCTCTGCGATGAGCGCGAGCGGAGATGTCTGCGGTCAAATAGATTTTCAGCGCAGCGTCCGGACAAACCACCGTTCCAATATCTCTTCCTTCTACAACTATTCCTCTATCTGCGCGATTTATCAGGCTCCGTTGTAATTGCAATAATTCGGCTCTAATCTCTGGCATCGCACTGATTTTAGAAACGCTGTCGGTAATTTCGTTAGTTCGAATTTCTTCCGTTACGTTCTTATCTCCGACAAAAATTTGCGGATCGCGAGGATTAGAGTTGAAAGAAATTGGCGTTGAAGCGATAGCAGAAATTATCTCAGGAGCACTTTCACTCTTTATCGATAAAGCAATGAAAGTAACTGCGCGATAGAGAGCACCTGTATCTAAGTAACTCCAACCAGCGCGTATTGCGATGTTCTTAGAGGTGCTCGACTTCCCCGATCCGCTCGGGCCATCTAATGCAACAACAATCATTTCTTAGCCCATCGCTTCCGTTGCTGAATTCTATTCTCTTTACGAACTAAAGCGTGAATCACTTGCGTGGTGAATGCACATTCCATCCCTTAATCCTTAGATGCTCTGACAATTTCACTGCATCTGATTGATTTAGTGCGAGCGTGATCAAGCCTGTCTCTTGTCCAGGTGAGTGTTCGATACTCAAATCCTCTATATTCACTCCAGCAGTTGCACATTCTTCAAATATTGCCGCTAACTGGCCAGGTTTATCTTCAATAACGATTGGGAGAAAGGTGTAGTCGCGAGCCTTCCCGCCATGCTTTCCCGGAATGAGCGCTCTGCCTTTTTGTCCAGAAGAGATAAATGCCTCAACAACGCTTTCATCTGAAATCTTGGAAATCAAAGATTGCAAGTCGGTCGAAACTTTCTGCAACAACGGCAAAATGGCTGCACTGTTTTGAGAAATTATCTCTCTCCAGAGCGCTGGATCTGAAGCCGCAATGCGGGTTGTATCTCGCAAGCCTCCCCCGGCTAGATGTAACCAGTTCTCAGGTTTTCCTTGCAGCTGTGAAGCCAGCAGCGAAGAGAGAAGCTGCGGAAGATGAGATATCAAGGCAACTGCTTCGTCATGCTCAATCGAATCCATCTCGACCGCTACGGCTCCAAGTAAGGCGATCAACTCTTTAACAATCGCAATCGAGTCAGGGGCAGCGCTAGTAGCGTCGATAATCCAGGCTCGACCTTCGAATAAATCCGATCTAGCGGATTCCACCCCTCCTACCTCGCGTCCGGCCATCGGGTGAGTTGGGACGAATCTTTCAACAAGTGAGGGAAAAGACGATACTTCAAGTTTAACTTTAGTCTTTATCGAAGCCACATCTATAACTACACCCTTAAAGTCACGCGCTGCGAGTTCTTTCAGGACTCCGGAGAATGCAGAGATTGGTACCGCAATCACAATTACCTCTGGATTCGGTATACCGGTGCCGCCTACCAAGTCATTAGCCATAACTTGCGCTCGTTCGTTCAAGTCTTTCATAGAAACCTGAACTCCATTTTGAGCTAAGGCCAAGCCAATAGAGGTTCCAATCAAGCCTGAACCAATGATTTCAACGGAAGATAAGTGGGTCATCGAGCTACCCGTTATTGCGCAATATCTCGGCGCAGAGACTTCGCCCCATGGAGATAAATATGAGCGATTTGCGAGCTCGAAAGGGCCGTTTCTACATGAACCATCACTCTGATAGTTCGATCCAGGGCCCCTGGCACATCAATTTCGACTGCGCAGATTAGAGGAACCGACTCGAACCCAACTTCGCGAGCTGCGGCAGCTGGAAAGGTGGCGTTCAGATCCGGGCTTGCGGTGAAAAGGACCGATATGACATCCGCCGGCGACAGATTATTAGAAGTCAGGATTTCAGAGAGCAGCTCTCGGACACCCTTAAAAATAGAGTCAGTCGTATTGGCCTCGACTTGGATGGCCCCTCTAATTGCGCGGACTGACATTGAGAAATCATACTCCCTGGACCTTGACTCCCGTGGGAGCCACTTCGTGCTTTAACGATATATAGTTAAAACTATTGATGTATTTCATACAATACAATTTTTCCATCTATTGGACTCAGTCTTTGGAATCCAATCTTGAATATCGATAAATAGGTATTCAAGGGTACAATCTGAGCGCTCAAATATCGATATATTAATATTTATATCTATCTGTCGATTACTATCAATTTATATATAAATCGGTATAACTATACAGAGTGGATTTAACGTTTAATATCTAAATTGTTTTGCAAACTTAACAATTCACCGTCATTGAGATCTCGCCATCTTCCTTCAAGAGTGTCACCCAGGGAGATCGGCCCGAAGTTGGTCCTTATCAATCGCAGGACCTGGACGCCCACCGCCTCCATGAGTCGACGGATGATGTGATAGCGACCTTCGTGAATCACGACCTCTATCCATTGTGGTGATAGGTGCTTGTATCTCAAAACTCGACCCATTCCGTCTTCTAGCTCGACCCCCTTGAGTAGCGTCTTCTCAACACCCGCAGGAAGATTTCCATCGAATTCAATAATGTAGGTTTTTTCCAATCCATATGAGGGGTGGGTCGCCCTGAACGTTAAATCGCCATCATTGGTGAGCAAAATTAGACCTTCGGAGTCCTTATCTAGCCGCCCAACATGGAATAGTCGCTCTGTTCGAAGGTCAATAAAGTCCGCTAAACAAGGACGACCTTCGGGGTCGTACATGGTAGACAGAACACCTTTAGGCTTATGAAGTGCTAAATAAGTCTTAGACAAACTTCGCGTAATTGTCTCCCCATCAACTGAGACTTTAGACTTATCTGGGTCAAATTTTGCGCCGAGTTCACGTATGACGCGGCCATCGACCATAACTCGACCTTCGATGATGAGTTCATCTGCGCCGCGGCGGCTGGTGATTCCCGCGTCGGCAATAATTTTATTCAGGCGCATTTCGGCCATCTGGCTATCCATTCTCGACAGTCAACTCCCCGCGCACTCTCGTGCCAAGGGCTAGGTGAGACGAAGTGTAGAGCGTTACCTAGTCTGTGAGCGAATCGAGGATCTCATCCAATGCGTCAAGGTCAGGCAGGTGAGGCGCTAGAGGAGGTAAATCAGCGAGTGAATTGAGCCCGAGTCTCTCCAAAAAGTAGCTAGTCGTCTTGTACAAAATCGCACCAGTCTCGTTCTCGACCCCATATTCCTCAACTAGGCCACGAGTAATCAGGGTCTTCATCACGGCTTCCACGTTAACTCCTCGTATCGCTGAAACTCGAGCTCGAGATACCGGCTGGCGGTAGGCGATGACGGCTAGTGTCTCTAGGGCCGCCTGGGTGAGGCGATTCTGCTGTCCGTCAAGAACAAACTTCTCTACGACCGCGCTGCAGTCTGGGTGGCTATAAAAACGCCATCCCCCGTTAATGGCTTTTAGAGAGAATCCGCGATCCTCATAGCTAGGAACTAGCGCTTCGAGCGCATCTACAACCTGATCTACTGTGGCTTCGAGAACTGATGCCAGAGTTAACTCGGTAACCGGCTCATCTACGACCATCAGAATCGCCTCAATGGAGCGAGCGAGAGCTGTCGGGTCAAAAACGTGTGAAAGCCGCTCCTGGCTCTCAACCTCTGGATTAGACATTTGTGCCCTCTTCTGTCTCGTTATCAAGCTTTACGGGTATATCAAACTCATTAGTGGCCAGGATTTCGCCCTCGTCTGAGCCTATCCAACTAATCTGAAGCTCACCAAGGGCCATGACTTGCTCGAACCTCAAAGCCCCCTGACGGTAAAGGTCAAGAAGGGCTAGAAATCGAGCTACCACCACGAGAGTGGAATCGGATCCTTGAATGAGGTTTCGAAATGAGAGCGTTCTGGACTTTCGTAGCGCTTCGACGACCAACTTAGACTCTTCCGCCACGCTTACCAGAGCGCTATGCAGGTGCTCTACGGCCACTACAGGTGGCGTTTTTGGGGTTAAGACGCGATCGGCTATGGCTGCGAAGCGTTGAGCGCCAACACCGATGAGAACCTCTGGAAGAAGTGAGGCCAAAGCAGGGTCAAGTGCTACCACGCGAGGAAATGATTTATCAGCAGCCAAAATCGACTCCTGGAAGGATGCCGCTATCTCCTTGAAGGCTCGGTACTGTAGAAGTCTGGCGAAGAGAATATCCCGGGCCTCAAGAAGTGCGAGATCTTCCTCGTCCTCAATCTCTCCACTTGGCAGAAGACGGGCGGCTTTGAGGTCTAGGAGGGTGGCAGCGATGACCAAGAATTCAGTTGCCTGGTCGAGCATCCATCCCTCGCCAGACTCCTCAAGCCTGCGAATGAAGGAGATGAACTCATCGGTGACAAGGCTGAGTGAGACTTCAGTGATATCGAGCCTGTGGCGAGAAATAAGCTGCAGCAGGAGATCAAATGGACCATCAAAGTTAGACAGGTGGACGCTAAAACCCTTTTCGGGCGCAGAATCAGCAGGTGCAACAACTGCCATATCTACCGGAGCAAGAGTATTTTCCACGTGCGAACACTACTTCGTTACTTGCAGAACGCTGCGCATTACGCGTAGAGTCGCCGATAACGAAAAGAGGTTTCTCGCTTGAACGCTAAATCGACATTTGACGACGATGTGGCTACAACAGCCAACCTCTTAGGCGTAGAGCCAAAGAATTTCCCAATCCCCGCACCCCTTACTGAACATGGTGATGCGAAGGTCGTTTCAATCTTCAATCAAAAAGGTGGCGTGGGTAAGACAACGTCGACCATCAATCTAGGAGCAGCATTAGCAGAACTTGGTCGACGAGTACTTCTTGTAGATTTCGATCCGCAAGGCGGTCTCTCTCTTGGTCTTGGCGTGAACGCACATAGTCTGCCTCTTGAAAACACTGTCTACTACGCGTTGATGACTCCAGATGCGAACATCGATGAGATCGTTCTCAAATCCTCCGTTGCGAATTTAGATTTCCTTCCTGCAAATAGAGATTTAGGAACAGCCGAAACAACTCTCGGCGCTGAAATTGGTGGGCAGCAATACTTGAAGAGAGCGCTCGCCCGATTGCGTTCTGAATACGACGTCATTCTTATTGATTGCCAACCAACAATGGGCCAACTAACAATCAACGCACTCGTGGCTTCAGATGAAGTCATCGTTCCTTTGCAATGTGAGTACTTTGCATTGCACGGATTTATTGAACTAAAGGGCAATATCGATAAGGTAAGAAGCTTCCTAAATCCCGAACTAAAACTTATTGGAATTCTCGCGACTATGTATGAACGTAAAACACTTCATAATCGTGAAGTCCTAACAGCAATACTCGAGAAGTATCCTGAGGATGTCTTTGAAACAATTATTGCCAAGACCATTCGTTTCTCTGAAACAACAGTGGCTGGTGAACCAATTACTGCATATGCATCATCATCAGGCGGCGCACAGTCGTACCGTCGCCTTGCACGAGAACTAATCGCACGAGGGGGCGCACGATGACACGTAGAGCTAGTTTGCCTGGAGCAGACGAACTATTTAGAGCAAACACACCTGCACTGAGTGCTGTGCGACAGGTCGCAGAGAGTGCATCCACACCTGCTCCCGTATCCAATCCACCAATCGGAACTTCTGCTCCTAAGAGTAAAAAAGGTGTCCGCACAATTTCACGACGTCGTGTGACTGCAGCTGAAAAAACACCTTCGGGTCGTGAATCACACGAAGAGAAAATAACTGTTTATCTCTCCACAGACGAGCTCTTTGATCTCGACCAAGCTCGACTCATGTTGCGCGGTGATCTTGGCCTTGCAGTTGATCGAGGGCGCATCGTTCGTGAATCTATAGCGGTCATCATTGCTGATTTAGATGCTAAAGGTGATCAAAGTATTCTTGCGCGACGTTTACGCGGAATTTAATCAGCGAGCACGAGGGTGCGCCGCACTGTAACTTTCACGGACTTTATCAATCGTGATAAGAGTGTAGATCTGCGTTGTAGTAACCGAACTATGCCCCAACAACTCTTGCACGACGCGTATATCTGCTCCTCCATCCAACAAATGAGTTGCGTACGAATGTCGAAAAACGTGCGGGGATACTTTTCCCTCTAACCCAACCACCTTGGCCGCCTCAAGGACGATATTCCAGGCACTTTGACGTGAAAGACGACTCCCCCGATTATTGAGAAATAGCGCCGATTCGCTCCTTGAGTTCTTGCTTGAAAGCAACGGTCTTGTTCTGATTTGGTAATCGTCTAGAGCTCTGACCGCATATTTTCCGAGCGGAACAATTCTCTCTTTGGAACCTTTTCCGCGTAACTTAATCGTTGATACTTCTTGATTCTCTACGCGGTTTACCGAGACATCTCCAGTGTTCAGACCAATAACTTCACTTACTCGGGCCCCGGTCGAATATAAAATTTCGAGAATCGCTACGTCACGTAATGAACTTGCATCACCTTCCCGCTTGGCAGCGCCCAGCAAAGATTCAATCTCATCAATAGTCAGTGCCTTTGGCAGTTTTCTTGCTATCTTCGCATTTGCCACGTCAGAAATCGGATTCCTGACCTCATGCTCGAGAGAGCAATATTTATAGAACCCTTTAAGCGCCGAGAAAGTTCGGTTTATTGAAGTTGGGCTTAGTTTTGATTGTTTAAGAACTACCTGAAAATTAGTTATGTCCTCATCGGACAAACTGTCGAAATTCAACTTTCGTAAGTGTAAGAAATCCGCGAATTTTGTTAAGTCTCTAGCATAAGAACCTAATGTATTTTCAGAGAGTCCTCGTTCAATACGAAGATGGTTGAGGTAATTCGTTTTAGCAGTTTCGAAAATCATCCGTGAACCTGCTAACTACATCAGACTTTCTTTTTAAGAGCCGCAGCAATGAGTCCAACAAAGAGTGGGTGAGGTCGTGTTGGCCTAGATCTCAATTCCGGATGCGCTTGAGTACCAACATAATATGGGTGAACTTCTCTTGGGAGCTCGACAAACTCAACTAAATCGCGATCCTTGAACATTCCAGAAAACAGTAAACCAGCTGCAGAAATCTGATCTCGGAACTTATTATTCACTTCATAACGATGTCGGTGACGCTCTGATACTTCGTTAGACCCATAAACCGTTGCAACTATAGAGCCGGGAGTAAGTGTTGCCTTGTATAGACCAAGGCGCATTGAACCGCCCATATCCCCTTGCCCCGCAACAATGTTCTTTTGATCATCCATAGTGGCGATCACATGAGTACCGCTTTCGGGAGTGAACTCTGCCGAATTTGCATCGCGGATACCAGCCAAATTTCGCGCTGCTTCAATCACCATGCATTGCAATCCAAGACAGAGACCAAGTGTTGGAATCTTATTTTCGCGCGCAAATGTGAGTGCACCGAGTTTTCCCTCAATTCCGCGAATTCCAAAACCCCCAGGGACACAAATAGCATCAACTCCACCCAGCGCATTCTTTGCACCATCCAAAGTTTCACAATCATCACTGGGTACCCAAACAATCTCTACCTTCGTATCATTAGCAAAACCACCAGCACGTAGCGCTTCTGATACTGAGAGATACGCATCTGGGAGATCAATGTATTTCCCAACTAAGGCAACCTTGACGTGATTTTTTGGATGATGAACCTTTTCAAGAAGTGCATCCCACTCTCCCCAATGAACCTCGTGTCCCCCGAGAGTTAAACGTTTAACGATATAGGAGTCGAGCCCTTCACTGAACAAAACTTTTGGAATGTCATAGATAGATGGCGCATCAACTGCCGCGACCACTGCCTCAACATCAACGTCACACATAAGTGAAATTTTCTTTTTTATGCCCTCCGGAATTGGACGATCGCACCTTAAAACGACGGCATCAGGTGCGATACCAATACTGCGAAGCGCTGCAATACTGTGTTGGGTTGGTTTTGTTTTCAACTCGCCTGATGGTCCTATATAGGGGACTAAAGAAATATGTAAATAGAAGACGTTATCTCGCCCTACTTCTTGACGTAACTGTCGAGCGGCCTCAAGGAACGGCTGGGATTCAATATCTCCAACGGTGCCACCAATCTCGGTGATAACAACGTCAACTTCTGAGGAATCATTTGCCAGCATGCGTTCTTTAATTTCATTTGTAATATGTGGAATAACTTGAACAGTCTCTCCTAGATACTCTCCACGACGTTCACGCGCAATTACTTTTGAATAAATCTGTCCCGTTGTTACATTTGCTGAACCCTCTAGGTTGCGATCGAGGAATCTTTCATAGTGTCCGATATCTAAATCCGTTTCGGCGCCATCATCTGTGACGAATACTTCGCCGTGCTGAAACGGATTCATGGTTCCTGGATCCACATTCAAGTACGGATCTAACTTTTGCATTGTTACGCGGATTCCACGGGCTACGAGAAGTCTTCCTAAAGAGGATGCTGTGAGGCCTTTACCTAAACTTGAGGCGACTCCGCCGGTTACAAAAATATGTTTAGTCACATGCGGCTGGCTCATGGAAGACCAACCTATCATCGATAAGGCCTTTACCCTCGCAAGGCCAGAAGTTCCGCAGCGTGTTCGCGTGCACTGAGAGATTTATCTAGTCCGGCCAGCATGCGTGCTATCTCCTCGACTCGTTCTTCACTTTCTATACGAGCGACACCCGAGGCAACAACCGAGCCGTCACTGTCCTTCTTCACCACAAAATGTGTATCAGCCCATGCTGCAACTTGAGGCAAATGCGTGACAACAATTACTTGTGACTTCTTAGAAAGTTGGTGCAAACGCTTCCCTACTTCAATTGCAGCTTTACCGCCCACGCCTGCGTCGACTTCGTCAAAGATGTAAGTTCCAACGGGATGAGTTTCGGCGATAACAACTTCGAGGCCGAGCATGATGCGTGACATTTCACCGCCACTTGCGCCCTTACCTAATGCAATCTTCGGACCATTCTCATGACCTTGAATTGTCATTACAACGTCATCGCATCCGTGTATCGCAAAATCACTCTCTTTGAGATTACCCGAATAATCAACTGAGTTGAGATCTACAAAGAAAGTTGTATGGGGCATTGATAACGCTTGAATTTCCTTTGTGACAGATGATTGAAGCTTGCTCGCAGCACTAGAGCGCGCATCGGTAAGTTTCTTTGCAGAGGTAAGCAGAGCCTTCTTGCTACCGACCAACTCTTTCTCCAATTCTGCAATTCTTTCATCGCCGCCTTCTAAATCTGCAAGAGAATCCTTGCCATTCTTCGCACGTGCGGCGAGTAGCACTAACTCTTCATCTGGAGACTTATCAGAACCCCATCGTTTGACGAACGAATTCAACTGAGCCTTGCGCTCTTGGAGAGAATCCAAACGACTCGGATCCGCCTCCAACGATGTTGAATACGACGCAAGATCAGTACTTGCATCATCGAGAATAAACACAGCTTCTGAAACCCGGTCAGCAATCGCTTCAAGACGTGAGTCTTTTGACTTGGCGATATCAAGTGCACGACGTGCATTGTGCAAAAGAGTCAATGCCCCTGCTTCATCGGAGTTAAGCGCCTCACTAGCAGAACTGCTTGCTACCCGTAAATCTTCCACGCTTGATAGTCGATTAATCTCGTCATCCGTTGCACTGCACTCGTTGCGGACAGCCTTAAGAGATGCCCATGCCGCAAGAAAATCTTTGAGTTCTGCGATCTCAGCTTCTCGTTTGTTAGCAGAACTCCTCATCGCGGAGATTCTCACTTTTAACTCTGTATAACTTGAAAAATCTCCTTGATACTGAGAAAGCGCTGCTTGTATATCTATACCGCCGAAACGATCTAAAAGTTCTCGCTGTTTGGCAGGTTTTACAATCTGTGCATTTGCGGTCTGTCCATGAATTTCGATAAGAGATTCGGATAAAGTCGAAAGCGTTCCCGCAGGAACCGTTACTCCACCGCACGAAGCTTTGCTTTTCCCGTCTGCGTTCACCGTTCTTGAAATGACTAAAGAAGCGCTCTCAACTTCCGCTCCTATTTCATTGAGCGCTTGATGCAGTGAATCGGGTACGGAAAAAATTGCTGACGCTACCAAACGATCGGAACCATGACGTACGAGTGCACTCTCGCTCTTTCCACCAAGAACGAGCCCAAGAGCAGTAAGAACCATAGTTTTACCAGCACCAGTTTCACCGGTGAGAACATTCAATCCTGGTCCGAACTCAAGTGTCGCTTGATCAATGATTCCAAGATTACGAATTGAAATCTCTTCTAAATTAGAACGATCACTCACCGCGCCAGCCTTCAACGGGAAGCTTAAATTTCGCTACAAGACGGTCAGTGAAGAGAGTGGCCGATACGTGAGATAACTTAATGGTCTGTTCATCCCTGGTGATGATTACGCGGTCTCCTTGTTGCAAAGACAATTTACGAAGCGCATCTGCAGATAACAACGCCTCGGTCGATTCCACAGTGATAATTATTTCTGACTTTGGCGAGACGACCATAGGACGCGAGAAAAGTGCATGTGCAGAAATTGGAAGTAAGACCAATCCATCGACCTCAGGCCAGAGCACTGGACCTCCCGCACTATAGGCATATGCCGTAGACCCAGTTGGGGTAGAGCAAATTACGCCATCACATCCCCAATGTGAAAGTGGTCTTCGATCGATTTCAACAAAGAGTTCTACCATTGTTGTTCCATCACGTTCCACTGTTACTTCGTTGAGCGCCCATCCTTCTGCAATCTCTTTCGATTCTCGTTCTACCGAGAATTTGAGAACCATCCGATTCTCACTAACGTAACTTTTATTGATGATGCTATCGGCGATCGCTGAAATTGTTGGCCGGTTAACTTCTGCAAGAAACCCAACTTGACCTAAATTGATTGCTAACAAAGGAATTTTGCGAGCAAGCGTTACCTCAGCAGCTCGCAGAATTGTTCCATCACCACCGAGTACGACTGCAACTTCAATGTCAGGTAAATCCGAATAAGAAACTTTCTTAATTCCCTCGAGGGAGATATCCGAAACTGTGTATAACGAGAATCCAGCCGAATAAAGAAGAGGCGCCAATTTTTGAGCCGCGTCGATTGCCTCGGGACGGGATGGGTTTACTACAAGTGCAACACTACGAATAGACATTATTCCGGCCCCATCGCTATCGCAATATCAAGAGCACTTTCATCAATTGCCGGAGCTCCGCGACGCAACCATAGGAAGTACTCAACATTTCCGGCAGGACCCGGAAGTGGACTTGCTGCGATTCCCATAGTTCCCAAACCTACGTCATAGGCTGACTCTGCGACATCTAGAACGGCAGATCTACGCAATAGCGGATCGCGTACGACTCCCCCAGCACCTAATTTCTCACGACCTACTTCAAATTGCGGCTTAACCATCAAGACAAAATCTGCATCTGGTTTCGACACTGCAGCAAGTGCCGGCAAAACTAAAGAGAGCGAGATGAACGATAAGTCTGCGACAACGAGATCTATATCCTCGCCAACCTGGTCACCTGTCAGATGTCGAATATTTGTACGATCCAAAATTTTTACACGTTCATCCTGACGTAATTCCCAAGCTAACTGACCGTATCCAACATCCACTGCAACAACCAACTTTGCACCTCTACGAAGAAGAACATCAGTAAATCCTCCCGTCGAGGCTCCAGCATCTAGACATTTTTTTCCTTCAACTAGGACTCCTGTGAACACATCGAGAGCGCCAGCTAACTTATGGCCGCCACGTGAAACAAAGTCATCGCGATCTCCTTGAATAACAATTGAAGTCTCGGCATCAACTTGCGTAGCTGGTTTAGTCGCCGGAATTCCGCCCACTAAAACGGATCGAGACTCAATTAAATCCGCAGCATGTTCACGCGAACGTGCGAGTTCGCGACGAACTAGTTCGGCATCTAGACGGGTTTTCATGGCTGGGTTTTATCAGCTTTATAGATTATCGATTGACTTAAGCGATGTCTGCAATTTTTCATGAAGCACTTCAAAGCGAGCAGAGTGTTCACTTAAATCACTTGCATCTATTTCTTCCAACTCAACGCGGACTTCCTGAACTAGATCTACAACTTCTTCATCGCTCATGTGCGTGCCACCTTTTTGACTGGACTCTTCTTAGTTGTTTTCTTCACACTCTTCTTGCCCGGTTTTATTCCCAGCTCTTTTTTGAGCATTGCGACCTCTTTTGCCAGGGCATCAAATTCTTCACGTTTAACAAAGCCCATTTTCAATACAGCGGTCTCAACCTCATCATGAATTTTTGTCTTTAATGATTCGGCGCTCTCTTTAGCCCAATCATTTAAGGCAGCCCCAATCTCTGCAGGGGTTCGTTCGCCATCCGAAAGTTTTTGGACATAACCCTTGAGGGTAGAGAAGATCTCCGAAGGTTGGTTCTTTGCCATAGGCCAAGAGTATCTACTGCTGGCGTTAGAGGCGGACTATCTCAGCTGCTTCTATCTGCCAACGGCTGGCAACGCCGGTCGGGCTTTGCCAGAAGCGCCTATGAATCGAGCCAACAATCTCTATCCATTCTTCGCTCTTAAGACTCAGCGCCGCTTTTCGACTTTTAGCACTCCAAGCACCAATGTCTAAGGTGTCTACGCCTTCACGATGTTCGCGACTGACAATAAGCCTGAATTCGACAACTTTATCCCCACTTGGCATTTCTTTAGTCGTTGCCTCCGCTGACACACGTCCACGCAGCAGAACATCATTAAGTGAGTAATCAACTTCCTCTTCGACTATGACTACTCTCGAATTGGACTTCTTCTTCACTGAATTCTTCCCTGTGATTTTTGTTGCGACCATCATTTCTTCCCGCATTCTCTGAGAATCGATCTCAGGAATCCGATGATTAGCTAGAGCGGTGACAAAAAATTATTAGGACAGAATCGTTGTGGATTACTTACCCTCGGAGCGACTCTGTGCATCTGTCATGTCATCTATATCTAAATCAGCGCACTTGATAAACCATTCGCGCGCTTCATCTTTTCGTCCCGCTGCTTCTAAGGCATCGGCGTATGCATATCGAAGCCTGAGAGCCCACTCTTCTGATTCATTTTTAAGTTCTTTGCATTGCAAAGTTATAACGGCTGCATCGAACTCGCCGAGATCTCTACGAGCACCAGAAGCAACGATTCGCATTTCAATTTCTTCTGGTTTCTCAAGACGTTTTACCTCGGTAGAACCAGCCAAATTCAAGGCCTTCAGAGGGTTTCCAAGACCGCGTTCGCAATCAGCCATTACTGGCCACATTGAAACGTCACCTGAGATTCGGTGTGCTGCACGTAATTCCTTTAGCGCAATCTCATAATGACCAGCGCGATAGGCTGCGTAGCCCGCTGTTTCACGCACCACCGCCAAGCGTCCTGCGTGGTGTGCAGCAGCGACTGCATGCTTATGGGATAACTCTGGGTCGACATCCATATAAAGATTTACGCAGACCATATGACGTGCTACAACTTTTGCATTCTCTGCAGAAAGGCTAAGCAGTTCTGCTCTGATGCTTTTCTCTAGCTCTTCACCAGTAACATCTTCAGGAATATCCGGCTCAAATATTCTTGGACGAATTCTTGATTGATCGCGTTCTTGGGGAGGCGCGCGAAACCCGCGTGGATCGCTGACTTCACGACCTTTGGAGACTTGCCGCGATGCCCCTGCACGTTCATCTCTGCCGCCACGCGCAGGACGCTCTTCGCGTGAACTCGGTCTGGAAGATGGACGACTGGATGATGGACGACTGGATGATGGACGCGCAGGACGATCGTTATTACGTGGGCGCTCTTCCATATCAAACTCCAATTCCTTACATGTGTAAGTTAATACAGTTTAACTTTGAGAAATAAAAAAGGGGCGCTTATAAATAAGCGCCCCTTTTTATAAAAGAAGTCCGGCAACGTTCTACTCTCCCACAAGGTCACCCGTGCAGTACCATCGACGCTGAGAGGCTTAACTTCCGGGTTCGGAATGGGACCGGGTGTTTCCCTCTCGCTATGGTTGCCGAAACGCTATTGAGTTTTGTACATGAACTCACGAAAGTAAGTGTGATCAAAATTTAATTGTATCTTCTTATTCGTGGTTCTCGACCGTATCTCGAGAACCACACAGTGGACGCGTAGCAACTTTGTAGTTAAATCCTCGGCCTATTAGTAGTGGTCAGCTCCAAGTCTCACGACTCTTCCACTTCCACCCTATCAACCCAGTAGTCTCCTGGGGGCCTTACTTGGTAAACCAATGAGAAACCTAATCTTGAAGCGAGCTTCCCGCTTAGATGCTTTCAGCGGTTATCCCTTCCGAACGTAGCTA
>JAPLBE010000019.1 GCA_026392935.1 Actinomycetota bacterium
ATCGAGAGTGGTTACCTACAACTCGTAATCGATCAGCAACCGTTCCTACAGGGATATCTACCAATCCTTCAGATCTGCTTAACCAAGAAGTTTGGTTTCTCAGGTCTTGATGTGAATACAGCTGGTGGATTCGTTGATAAGGCCAACGTTAAGGTTGTTGCTCCACTTGCAAAGAAAGAAATCCGCTAATACATAGCGAATAAGTCAGTGCATCGGTTGGGAATAACATTCCCAACCGATGCACCTTTTCGAAGGGTTTTAGGTAATGTCTAGTAATGCACCGGTAATTCAACTTAAAAATGTTTCAAAAACCTTTGGTGAGGTTCGCTCTCTATCCGAGGTGAATCTTGAGATTTATCCAGGAGAGATTGTCGGCTTACTTGGCGACAATGGCGCTGGTAAATCAACCCTAGTAAAGACAATTATGGGTTTTCACAAGCCGGATGAAGGTGGAGAAATTTGGTTTAAGGGCGAGAAGATTACCGATTGGAGTGTGGCGAAAGCCCGTGATCTTGGAATTGAAACTATCTACCAGGAGCGCGCACTCTGTGAGCTACAACCTATCTGGCGCAATATGTTCATGGGTAGAGAGATAAAAAATAAGTTTGGTCGACTAGATGTTAAGAAGATGAAGAGTGAAGCTACTCGCCTCATGAGCGAACATATGGGCTTCACTTCTACCGCCGTGCACCCAGATAATGCAGTTTTGACCATGTCTGGTGGAGAAAAGCAGGGCGTGGCAATCACAAGAGCTCTCTATTTCGATGCTGAGCTAGTGATTTTGGATGAGCCAACTGTTGGGCTGTCTTTATCTGAAACAAAGAAGACTTTAGATTTTGTTCAGAACATCAAGAAATCTGGCAGGTCAGCAATCTTTATTGACCACAATATTTTCCATATCTACCCAGCTGTTGACCGCATGATTGTGCTCGATCGAGGCAAGGTTGCCGGCAATTATAAGAAGAGTGAAATCACCATGGATGAATTAATTGAGAGCATGTATCGCGTTGCTCGCACCGGGTCTATAAAGGAGTAATGAGATTATGACTGAAAAAACTGATTCAAAGGCAAAGAACAACGCAGCCCGTCCGCCATCATTTTGGCGCAGATTTGGCATGCAATTTGGCATCTGGGGAGTCGGAATTGCGATGTGGCTCGTCTTTGTTGTTACAGCCTCCGAGGCTTTTACCTCTAAAGACATTTACTTGGCCTTTGCATCGAGTACTCCATTATTCGCATTAATGGCTATCCCTCTCACACTCATAGTTATCACCGGTGAGATAGACCTATCTTTTCCTTCTGTGATGGCACTAGCTACAGCAACATTTGCAAAGATTTATTCGGGTACTGGAAATATCTGGCTAGGGTTTTTAGCGGCGCTGATAGCAGGAACGCTCGCTGGTTATTTCAACGGTTGGTTGGTGACGTACTTTGCTATCCCATCACTTGTTATCACTATCGGTACCGGATTTCTATTCCGCGGAATTGAACTTGCCTGGATGAATGGCACCGGAGTTGGCCTTACAGATAAGGAGCTTTCAGGCGTCGCTAACCTATTAACGGGCAGATCCTTTTTCGGTATTGCAAATCAATTTTGGTGGGCAGTTCTAGCCACAATCATTTTGTGGTTCGTCCTCAATAGAACTCAGTTTGGCGCTCACGTCTTCTTAACTGGAGACAATAAGACATCTGCTCAATTGATGGGTGTGAACGTCAGTCGAGTAAAGAGGCGTTCATTTGCAATCATGGGATTCTTTGCTGCATTTGCCGGTCTTGTCGCCTCTTTCGAGGTTTCCTACTTCTGGCCAACGCTTGGTGAAGGACTTCTGATGAACTCAATTGCATCAGTGTTCTTGGGTGGTACCTCTGTATTCGGTGGTATCGGAACAGTCACTGGCACATTTGTCGGATCATTTATTATCGGGGCAATAAATGCTGGAATTGTTGCATCGGGAATTAACGCTTTCTATACCCAAGTATTCTTTGGGCTTGTAATCATTTTGTCTGTAATCATGCAGGCAGTGATTTCTAAGAGAATTAAGCGCTAGTAATTAGGGTAGCCGGGTGAGCATTAAAGGAGTTTGCCCGGTTTTATCTGTGCCCTTCACAAAGAAGGGTGAGGTGGATTACCAAAGTTTTCGTGCGCTCTGCCGTTGGATCATCGAGATTGGAACAAAATCCACTCTCTTCTTCGGGGTGGCTAGTGAGAACATTAAACTCTCGGACCCAGAGCGTTATCAGCTGCTAGATATTTTGCTTTCGGAACGCGAAGGTTCAGATCTGAAAGTAATCACGACTGTTGCAGATCATTCTTCGGAATTGGCAGTTAATCGAGCAAAAGATTATGAAGCCATGGGTGTGGATTACATCAATATCTTGCCACCAACATTTTTCTCGCCGACTGTTGCACAAATTGATTTTCACCTAGAATCAATTTTGAAGGCGGTAAAACTTCCGGTTGTAATTCAACACCTTCCGCAGGCAGGTGGGATGGCTGATGTTTCTGGCTTGATAAATCTTGCAAATAAATTTGAGAATTTGCAGATCATTAAATGCGAGGCGAATCCTCCGACTGAATCAATTAAGACTGTAACAGCACTGACTAATGGCCGTGTGAGAACTCTTATTGGCTGGGGCGGAATCTTTTGGAAGGAAGGTGTTGCAGCAGGAGCGGATGGACTTCAGCCAGGATGTGGCCTCACTGATTTATACCTGTGGGCAGAGCGCGCACTACTTGCAGGGGATCAACAGGAATTTGAATCTCGACTAAATCGTTTTATACCCCACGTGGCAAAATGGATTTCAAACCTAGAGCTACTTATCGCTGCTGAGAAAGAT
>JAPLBE010000007.1 GCA_026392935.1 Actinomycetota bacterium
AGCTTTCGTCAATGCGATGGTTGAAGTGACTGGACCACCCTTACCAACACCAGCAGCGCAAGTTGGGCTTGGAATTCGAATCCATTGCGCATACAACGTCGTAGAACTATTCAAAGTGATGGATGCACCAGGCGAATAACTGGTTCCTGTTCCATTTGCTGCTGTATTCCATCCATTGAAATCAAAACCTGTTAAAGAAAATCCAGATTCGTTAGGAGCTGAAATCGCTGAGCCATTTGCAGCAATTCCTGGGGCTTTAGTCCCGGTTCCAGAATTGGCATTAAATGTGAGATACGAGTAGCCAGCTGACAATCCATATCGGATGATCACTACGCCGGTCCCACCGGCTTTTCCGTATGCACCACCGCCACCACGATTCGCAGCTGCATCAACACTTTGTGTTGCAGCGCCACTTGGCGCTGTACCAGAACCGCCATTGTGGCCTGCACCGCCCGCGCCATAAAGAACTGAGCTTCCAGAAATATTTGATGTAACTCCTGCGCCTCCCGCAAGAACATTGCCTGCCCCACCTGCACCACCACCGCCACCTGCACCGCAGCTTGCTGAACCGCAACCACTTCCATTTGTTCCGCCGAAACCTCCGGCATTTCCATTTCCGCTGCTACCACCATAGGCACCTGCGTTATCAGCGAGAATATTTTTTGGAGTCTTTCCACCAGCCGCGATTACAGTGCCGAAACTTGAATAATCCCCATCATTTTCTTCAGAGTATCCAGAAGTCCCAGTTACCCCCGGTCCGATTCCACCTGCGCCAACATTTACTTGAAGTTGATCTCCAGGGGTAGTGGTGACACTTGAGTTTGTAACAACGGCTCCACCACCACCGCCAGCCGGCCAATAGTAGTTACTAATTCCCTTGCTGCCGGCTCCACCGCCACCAACAACTAGAGCTTCGATTGAAGAAACGCCGGTAGGGACTGTCCAATTACAAATGCTTACAGTTGAAAAAGTTAAAACGGTATAAGTATCAACAGTGCTTTGTGTGGGTGAACACGTTGCACCGCTCGTTTTATAGCGAATAACAACGAGGCCTGATCCACCTTTTTCACCACCACCACCACCGCCACCGGTGCCATCAATGCCGGGATTTCCGTGACTAGTACCCGCACCTGTTCCTGAACCTGCTGATCCACCACCAAAAGCAGTCGCGCCGGTTCCACTTGCCCAACCGGCACCACCGCCGCCTATTGATAAGCCCCACAGGGTAACTCCGGTCCCGCCTGTTCTATTTGAGTTTGTACCACCAGCGCCAGCACCACCAGCACTCGTGCCGCTTCCTTGTGTTGAGCTATACCCATAACTATAAAAAGCTGAATAGCTATTTGTTATCGCAGAACCACTTCTGTTACTTAGGGCACCACCGCCGCCGCTACCGCCACTCGCACCAGTGAGTCGAACATCGCCACCGCCGCTACCGCCACCAATTGCGTTGTATGAATTTGAAGCAATTGTGATAGTCGAAGTTTCACCATTCGTGCCGTTGGTCCAAAGAGTAGAACTTTGATAACCACCTGCACCACCGGCACCAACTTTCACACTGATCGAACTTCCTGATGAAACGGATAAAGGGGCCTTGGTCATAAGTACTTGACCTGCGCCGCCACCGCCACCGTTACTACCAAAACCTGCACCGCCACCGCCACCGACCATCAAAACTTCAAGTAGAACATTTGATGAATATGTCGGCGCGGTCCAATCGCAACTCCCAACAGTCGAAAAAGTTACAACTGTGTATTCACCACTCGTGGTGGTTGTTGGCGAACAAGCTGCAGCATTCGCAGTTGAAGAAAGTGCCACCTGGCTAGGAATTGCGACAAAGAGTGAAAGAACTAAGACCCAGGAAATGGAGGTAGGCAGGGATTTGCGCAAAGTCGCATATGTGCGGCGCAGAATCTCCAAGATCACTTTTACCTCTTAATTAGCATCGCTGAATCAGTATGTTCTAAGGGTAAAAGTGGGGTGATTTCATGCGTAGAGTATTGGGGTGAAAAGGCCGTTTCTCACCCCGAGATTTCACCTGTAAATACGCGTATTTAGGGAAAAAGAAAAGCCTTCCGGTGTGAAAGGCACCGAAAGGCTCATCTCGTGCGCGCGAAGGGATTCGAACCCCTAACCTTCTGATCCGTAGTCAGATGCTCTATCCGTTGAGCTACGCACGCCTATGAAATTGTGTACTGCGAATCGGAATACTACCGGCTTTGTCTCGGAGTGAAAAATTCAGGATTTAAGGGGCAATCAGGCTCTTATCCACGCCATGAGGTGTTGAGCGGACGGCCTTCTGCATAACCTGAAGCAGATTGAATTCCGACAACCGCACGTTCTGCAAATTCAGCCAAGTTATGAGCACCGGCATATGTGCATGATGAACGTAATCCAGAAATTATTTCGTCAATTAAATCTTCAACACCTGGACGATTTGGATCTAAAAACATTCGTGATGAAGAAATACCTTCTTCAAATAGCGCTTTTCGTGCGCGATCGAATGCATCTTCTTGTGAAGTACGTGCACTGACCGCACGCTTTGATGCCATTCCAAATGATTCTTTGTATGCGCGGCCTGAACTATCGCGCATTAAATCTCCAGGTGATTCATATGTTCCAGCAAACCAAGAACCAATCATCACTTGTGATGCACCTGCTGCAAGGGCCAGTGCAACATCGCGAGGATGACGAACTCCGCCATCTGCCCACACATGTGCACCTAATTTTTTAGCTTCTGCGGCGCATTCAAGAACTGCTGAAAATTGTGGGCGGCCTACACCTGTTTGCATACGAGTTGTACACATTGCTCCCGGACCTACACCAACTTTAATAATGTCAGCACCAGCAGCAACAAGGTCGCGAACTCCCGCTGCTGTTACAACATTGCCGGCAACGATTGGAACATTAAGCCCTAGTTTTTTAATTGCTTGGAGAGATTCAATCATTTTCTTCTGATGTCCATGAGCTGTATCTACAACTAATACATCTGCACCTGCTGCAACTAATTTTGATGCTTTTTCTGCAACATCGCCGTTGATGCCAACGGCCGCTGCAATTCTCAACTGGTTATTCTTATCTACGGCAGGTGTATAGAGGGTTGCGCGTAGTGCCCCCACTTTTGTAATGATTCCAACGAGATCGCCATTAGTGGAAACAACTGGTGCAACCGTGCGTAAGCGCTCATGAAGAAATTCGAAAGCCTGGCGTGGGTCCAGAGTGTCAGGCATTGTCGTGAGCTCTTGAGTCATTACCTGGCTTAGCTGAGTAAATCGATCTACCCCCGCTAGGTCTTCTTCTGTCACTATCCCTACTGGTTTCTTTCCATCAACAATAATGATTGCACCGTGTGCACGCTTATGAATTAGGGATGCTGCATCTGCGACAGTTTCTTTCAAGGTCAGCGTGATCGGCGTTTCAAAAAATGAGTGGCGGGCCTTAACTGATGCGATGACCTCGGAGACCACGGGAATTGGAATATCTTGAGGGATAACTACGAGTCCACCGCGACGTGCAATTGTTTCTGCCATTCGACGCCCTGCAATGGCAGTCATGTTTGCAACTACTAAAGGAATTGTTGTCCCGCTGCCGTCATTAGATGAAAGATCTACATCCATTCGACTTGTGAGTTCAGAATGGCTTGGGGCCATAAAGACATCGTCGTATGTCAGATCAAAGATTGGTTCATTGATAAATCGCACGTACTAAAGCCTACCGAGTTTTAACAGCTCTGCGCGAGTCACCGCCTTGCGACGCGGCTTGCCGAGCGGCTCTCCCGCGGCAATTTCTGCCTCGTTGATGCTCTGCCAATGCTGCTGCGTGACCACCTTGTTATGTGTAATCACATCACTCACATCACCTGCATTCTTTGGGGAACCAAGATTATCTACTAACAATTTCATGACATCTGCAGCGTCAGATTTATTCGTGCCAATTACTCCTGATGGCCCACGTTTGGCCCACCCGACAACGTACAGATTTTCACTTACATGTCCCTCATTGTTTACGACTTTACCTTTTTGGTATGGAATCCCTTCAAGGGAAGCGGCTTCATAACCAATAGCGGTAATGACTAATCCACACTTAATGCTGAAAGTTTCATCGGTGCCGGTCTTCTGAAATACAACTTCTTCGACTTTGCCGTTTCCCTTTATCTCTATTGGAGTTGCAAGGAATTGGAATTTCATCGTGCGCGCATGGGTAGTTGGTTCTTTATCGGCAATCAACAACATCGCATCAAGGTTGTTCTTCACATCTTTTTCGGGAGCATCGCCGGCGCGACCAATCGCCGCTTGGATATCTGATTTATTCATAACCACATTGGTGTGCTCTAGCTTGGGTAATTCGCGAAGTTCTGGCGATGTGAATGCTGCATGCTCGGGTCCACGGCGCGCACTGAGAATCACTGTACGAACAGAACTATTCTTGAATTCCGCAATCGCATGGTCTGCGGTATCTGTTGGATCCAACTCAGCTGGTTCCAGAGCCAGCATGCGTGCGACATCCATTGCAACATTTCCGGCACCGATTACAACAGCTGTCTCACAACTTAAATCAACGCTCTCATCTTTGAAATCCGGATGCGCGTTATACCAAGGTACAAAAGTTGCAGCAGACATTGATCCTGCGAGTTCCTCGCCTGGAATTCCAAGTTTTTTCCCGAGTGCGGTTCCTGTAGCGATGACGACGGCGTCATACATCTCTTTTAGCTGCTCGATTGTTATATCCGAACCAAGTTCAACGTTGGCAAATAATCGAAAGTCTGCTTCGTTCGCAACTTTCTCAAATACCTTTGAAACTGTTTTGATTTTTGGATGATCTGGAGCCACGCCGCTGCGAACCAATCCCCAGGGGGTAGGCAGACGTTCAATCATGTCCATTGAAAACTGCAATTCCTCGGTCTGAAGATTCTGCAGCGCCATCGCAGCAAAGTAGCCCGCAGGACCCGCGCCGACGATTGCTACTTTGTATTGAGGCATTAATTCCGCGTTTCTTTGATGTTAATTCGCTAGGAAACCACCATCAACTGGCAAAACTACTCCAGTGATGTAATCCGAAGCTGGAGCAGAGAGAAAAATAGCTGCACCAGTGAGATCACTTGGCTGACCCCAGTGACCCATTGGAATCCGAGAAGTTATGGCAGCAGCGCGATCTGCATCATTATGGACAACTTTATTGATATCTGTCTTAATAAAGCCTGGTGCAATTGCGTTTACACGCACTCCAAGAGGTGCTAACTCATTTGAAATACCTCTTGTTAAGCCCGCTATCGCTGTTTTAGCAGCGGTATAACTTATTACATTCTGTCCACCCAAGAAGCTCCACATAGATCCTATGAAAATAATCTTCCCGTATTTTCTTTCTACCATCTGCTTAGTTACTGCTTTAGTAATCAAATATGGTGCCGTTAAATCAGCTTCGATAGTTTCATCCCATTGCTTTTCGCTATGCTCAAGAAAACTAGCTCTATTGACTAGCCCTGAATTGTTAACGAGAATATCAATTCGTTCTTCTTCAAGCTTTTTACATACATCAACGGTTTGCTCACGATTCTTGAAATCGCATTTATAGCTTTTGAATTTTCGACCAAGGGCAGTTACCGCGAGTTCAATCTCACTGCCTGGCTCGATGGCAGAGCTGACTGTGATGATGTCAGCACCGTGTTCAGCTAAGCCGCGTGCAATAGCAAAACCGATACCGGTTCTAGCACCAGTAACTAAGGCAGTTTTCCCGGTTAAGTCAAAGAAATTACTAGTCATGTTTCCCCAACTTTCAACGGCATTTAACGTAATCTGGCGGAGACGAGGAGATTTGAACTCCTGAAGGGTTTAACCCCTTACCTCGTTAGCAGTGAGGCGCACTCGACCGGGCTATGCGACGTCTCCAAGTGTGTTTGAAGTTTACAGGGAAAAGCCTCGAACTGGTAAATCTCTGCGGATTAGAACAGGCGCGTAATAGCGCTTTAACGGCCCAGAATGAATCTCACCGTGAGAAGAAAGCCAAATCTCTTCGATGGTGGCTTTAGGATAAAAAGCAACCTCATGAATGGCGCCCATATTCCAAAGACACGTGTAAATATTTTTGATCGAGCTAATGCATCCGCTTTTGTATTGCGCAAATTCCCTGAACTCTCTGCAGGGTGTGTAGCAATAACAATCGGTAGAAATCGACCTTTTAATCCTGCACGAAGTCCATCAGCGATAAAAATGTATTCATCACCCAGATAATTCTTTGCTCCAGCACCAAAATTCTCATCAAAATAAATGGATTTGCTCTTAAAATCTTCAACTCGGATAATCATTTCGTATGTAGCGGCTTTAGCCGAATTAGTGAGCTTCAAATCGTGTGCCTTACTTGGATAACTCTTTCGAAGAACATTCTTCTCGTCTACTGTCTGTAATAATAGGATTGAAATATCTGAATGCTTCTCAAGATACTGTATTGCTTTGTGAATTGAATGCTCATTGAATATGATGTCATCATCACCAAAAAGCAAGTACTTTGTTTCTGTATTAGAAATCGCTGCGTTTCTACTTTTTGCAACACCTCTACTTGATAATTCAATTCTCTTGTACTTGCTTCTAAGCTGATTTGTGGCCAACGAGGTCGAACTTTGAACAACCACTAGGTTCTTAAACTCCTCAAGGAACTTAATATTGTGCTCACGCTCGGCAAGCGTAGAGTAGCCAATCGTTAACAAAGTATTGCTACTCACTATGAGTAAGTGCCCTTGCAAATCTCATAAGCCCAGTAGAGATATTCGAAAAGTTCGAATTTTGCATTCTTAATCCAAAGAAAAGAACAATCGTATTTGACTGGCTAATGCCACCGGTATAGCTGAGATATATCAGTGCCGCAAGGAGAATCAACATCGCTAATCCAGAAATCAGAATTCCTGTCTCTCCTGATTTAATGCGAGTTGCGATACGCACCACATTTGCGACAGGTGTCTTATTCTTTCTAGCAACTACGAAGCCGCGTTGAGCCTCAATTTGGTGTTGAAACAACCTTCCATAGATTTGGAATATAGCGAGAACGATTAAAAGATTGATAAGCCCAAAACGCCAGTCCAAGTAGGTAAAGAATAGAAAGATCACACCAAGTTGAGTGCACGTGCTGAGGAGATTTGTAAGTTCGAAGGCGAGTGACCAGCGCCAGTTCTCTTTAGCGCCGACAACTTCAGAATTAGATGCTTTGAATGCATTGTCAAATACTCGAACTCTGTAGATGCGCTGAAGAAAATGGCCTGCACGAGTAATTCCGAAGAAGAGAAAGAACCCGATGATGAAAAGTATGAACTTTGTTTGGCTCATTGTGTCTTCATCAAGAATTATTTTTGTAAACAACTTAGCTACGGCCAATTCTGATACAGAAATCATTGCCGCAATGAGCACAAGGCCAACCAATATCAATCGATATCTTGTAGTCGTGAACAATTGCTTGAAAGCAGCAGATAACTCTCTAATGACTACTAGCATTTCTAGTTATTCCTCAATTTGGACGAAGTCACAATCGCTGTGATGTGTCCAAGAGTAACAAATGCTGCGATACCTAGCGCTACTTCAATAGACGCGCTGAAACTTCCAAAGAGCACCACAAAAAAAGTGAATTCAACTGAGTGAAACATTCTCTGCGCTGGTAGAAAGTTAAATGCCTTGCGGATGGATCTGAGTATGCCTTTTACCGGAAGATTGGCACCTTTCTTATCTTGAATTTTATTGAGTCCAGAGAAAGCTCTCGCTACATGAACTGCATCATTAAGCCCCTTGTTAATAATCACCAGGATCGCAAGTAGCGCACCAAAATAGGGATAGATAGAGCTTGTCACAGATTCAGTAGGCCAATTAGCCAATCGCAGTCCTAAGCAAAGCGGCAATAAACATTCTGCTAAATAGTGCCCGAGTTTATCTAAGAAGATTCCCATTGGAGATTTTGTCTCTCGCCAACGAGCAACTTCACCATCGCAACAATCGATGAGCATTTGAAGTTGACTTAAGAAGAGTGCAAGTGCGATTCCAACCCAGCCTTGAATAAGAAGTGCTGGGCCTATTGACGCACCAGTAACAATCATCAACCAGGTGACGCCATTTGCAGAGATCGAAGTCTTAAGCAAGATTCGAGTCAGATATGGTGACAATCTACGTTGATAAAGATCAGCAATCCAGTGTTCAGAAGTTGATCGCCCAGTGACAGAAACTGGCTGCGAAATTTCGCGAATCTGGGCAATAGTGGGACGGGCAGGCCTATCAGACATTTCTACTGTGCCTCCGTTTTCCGGCTAGCAATCCATTGCACCGAAGAAACTATAAAGAAAAGAATTCCTAAATAGTAGAGAAGGGGCAATAGTGAGAAGCCAGCCCAAATCATCGCTGCAAGAATTAGAAGTCGCCCTGCGATAAATCCGCCTGCAATAGATAGCCATCGTGGTTTTGATTCAGACTGCAAGGCGCGATACATATTGTCATAGTGATTAAAAAGAATTGCGAATAGGAGCAAGAACAAAACCGAACGGTCTAAATCGCTCAAGACAGCTAGCGCGATAAAGACAGCACCTTCTACCAGTCTCAAAATTGAAGGTTCAACCCAATCAAATCTATTGTTAGATTTCTTGTCACGGAAAGTATCTAATTGGTCATCAATAAGGTTCTTATTAACTCTTTCCTTAGGCCATGTAAGAGTCTTGCGAATTCGACCTCTAAAGACCAAGGCAATAGATATGAGTGCGAGTATCGGCATGATGGTGAAAGTAAAGGCGGCCCCACCAATCACTGATGAAGCACTGATAACTAACCACCGCTCACCGATAGGGAATTGCACGGCTTTTTTGGACCAGTATTCAAAGCGAGTTTTCTTTTCGCGCTCAACACTCACAAATCCATCAGACTTAATATCGAAATCTAATGGGGCCAACTGAGAGCTTCGGATTTTGTTAATTCTTGCAAAGTTGTAATCGGATAGATGTCTAAATGTTTGAAAAAGCATCATTCCCATCGCAGGAATCCAAAGATCGCGACCATCTTTCGCTGCGCCATAGGCAAGTGCGAAGAAGACTAAATACTCTTTTATTCTGTCTGTAATCGCGTCTAACCATGCACCCAATTGTGAGAATTGTCGGGTGTATCGCGCAAGTTCTCCATCAACACAATCGATGATAATGCTCAACTGTAATAGGACCGCTCCCGTAAAGATTGACCAAAAATCCCCACGGCTAAATTCATAGGCTGACACGAGTCCGACTGCAAATGAAATAAGAGTTACTTGATTGGGAGTCATTTTCAAGCGAACTGCAAGCCATGTAAATAACTTTGAAAATTTGCGGAGGAAGAAGACAGAGAAAAATCCATCATTTGTGCGATTAGCTAACTTAAGACGCAGCCGCGCATCATTAAGAGCAGCGATTTCTTTTCTGACTGTTTCTCGCTCGCTCGGATTAGCTGATCGAATATATGGAGCACCGGCAACTTCTGCCGGCGCAACCACTAGAGCTGCTCGCACTAGCGCTACAAGAACTAAATCAAGTGCGTGACCTGCATGATGGGTGTCCTTAACTTTTGACAAAACGTCAAGAATTTCGGATCTCTGAAACTGCGATAAGCGAACTATCCCTAGAAAAGTACGATTCCCGTATCCAACTTCATGGAAGCCAGAACTAGCCCCCGTAATTCGACCTTGGCTAACTCGAGTTGATCCGCCCTTTAGTTTTGCAACCAAAGCAGTTGTAACGGTGCGTGGGTAATCAGTGAGTAATTCAAGATGTGGTTGGGAAACCACGGAGCTTTCATCAACAAGTAGTAGATCCTGATTAGTAGATTCAAATGCGAGCAGAATTTCAGCAATCTTGGTGTCCGGATGAACATCAAAAGTACGAAGATTTCCCGTCATAAGCGGTAATCTATCGTGCTTAAGCGGAATTTTCGGTCAAAGTTAGGTTTAGAAGGTAGAGATGGCGATTCAAGTTGTAATTCTTGCAGCAGGTATGGGAACAAGGTTGGGAAAGCCATGGCCGAAACCACTTACACCATTATCTGACGGCCGTTCCATCATGCAACAACAGATGGAGAATGTGACTAAAGTTTTTGGTGACAAAGCACGCATAACTGTAGTAGTTGGATTTAAATTGGAAATGATTATTGAAGCGCATCCAAATGCAAGTTTTGTCTATAACGAAATTTATGATCAGACAAATACATCTAAGAGTTTACTAAAGGCACTCGTTGCAAGTCATGAACCTGGAGTGCTTTGGTTAAATGGCGATGTTGTCTTTGATGCGAAGGTTTTAGAGCGAGTTGCTTCTCGTATTGAATCTGAAAAATCATTTGTATGTGTAAATACTTCTGCAACCGCCGAAGAAGAAGTTAAGTACACGGTCGATGCGAATGGTTTCATCAAGGAACTCTCCAAGACTGTCAAAAATGCTCTAGGCGAAGCAGTCGGAATTAACTTTATCTCCGCAAGTGAGAAGGTGCATGTGATTGCGCAGCTTGATGCTTGTGGCGAGCAAGACTACTTTGAGCGTGGACTTGAGCTTGCGATCGAGAAGAACGGAATCAAGTTGGAACCTGTTGATATCTCAGATCTCTTTGCAGTAGAAGTTGATTTTCAAGCAGACCTTGATAGAGCAAATGAAGGTCTTAAGTAGTTAAAGGCTGACTCTACGAAGTCCTTCTTTGATTGCCATTTCAACTTCTGAAATCTTTAGCTCTGGGATAGTGACAGTTTCGACCAAAGGTTCTATTTCGCTCCAATTAAGTTTGGGGTTAATTGGCGTTGGACTAATGACTTTTACATCTGCACCTAGGGCATAGTCGATATATTTAATTCCATCTCCGTGCACATATTCTTCAAATCCTTTAAAGACTACAAGGGCGCAGGGAATTCCATAGCTTTGGCATGTGATTAGTACGTGCATTGCGCTTGTTACAACGCAATCGTATTGAAGTAGATTCTCAATGAATTCCACAATGTCGTTTGGGTGCGAAACTTGCACTGATAACTCATCGAAATTCTCTGGAAGTTTTACAGGCGCCTGCAGGTGAGTGTGATGACGCACTAGTGCTACGCGGCCATTGGTTGTTCCACGAGTGAGCGGAAGAATTCTTGAGAGAACTACACCTGGGTCGCCAAAGGTTTCAATTTTCGGCCCACCTGACTGGATAAGTAGTTCGGCGGTGTGAGGTCCTCTCACTGACACGAAATCGGCTTTGGGATTAATTGCGTGCTTGAAGGAACTCACGCCAGTGCCAACAACAACTGAATTGCTTTTGATAAATCGTCCGACAGAACCAAGGCCCACTATATGTTTCTTGGGAGCTCGTGTTGTAAGGCCTTGGAAAATGATCTTACTCTCGGTGTAATGATTGAAGATGAATGGGGTTAACCAGTCTCCATAGTTTCCAGGGTACGGATTTTCCCACCATGATAAATTCACTTTTGATTTGCTTGGTTTTGATGAATACGTCAAGAAACTTGATGCAACTCTAATTGCAGCACTTTCATATCTGTTTGGTAGCACTCTACGTTTGAAGATTGTAAGAGTGTCATTGAATTTCTTTACATCACCCGCTTTAGCTGCAATAACTAATTCGCGAACGGCTTCGCTACTCAAGTTATTGTGTTTCTTTCCAGTTAAGAATCCGGTAATACCTGATGCATCGACTAGGAGGCGCAATTTTGTTGAGAGATTTTCAGGTAATTTCTCTTCAATTAGCTTGGCAAGCTGAAGAACTTCTCGCTTTGGGTTGAATTTTTTCTTAGCTTTACTGCCCTTATGTTGCTCAACTTTGTTTTTGAAGTTCTCAACCTGGCCACTCGACCCGAATCGGAAGAAAACTTCGTGGCTTTCTAGAGTTCCGGCGCCTTTATCTACCGCGCAATTTGAAGGAATGATCTGGAATGTCATGTTTGGAGAGACCGCTCTCCACGCTTCTTCAAAAAAGAAATCATCGGTTGCTCGCACTGTTGCAGCAGCTTCGAAATCTGCAGCTGCTCTCACCATTTTTCTTGCTTGGGCGGTAGTGTTGATTCCCCAGAAACATGGCTCCCAAAAACGACCTCTGTTCTCATAACCAATCTTTGCTGGAGTGCTGAAGCCTCGCTGGAAACCAATAATGTCCGCAGTTGAATTGAGAATGAAATCTGGTATTGAGAATATCTCGCAATCTACATCTATCCAGAAAACTTTCTTTCCTGGATTTGCTTCGCATACTTCTGCGATAAAGCCGACTTTCTTGCGGCAGATATCTGCCCAGTCTTCACCTGGGCGCTTAGTAATCTGTCGCAAATCGTAAGCAATTCCAAGTTCTTCTAGGTTTGCTTGAAGTCGCATTGCATGACTTCTGTAATAATCATCACCTGTGAAAAACGAGCAGACAATCGCGTTTTCAATTTCTAACTTCTTACTATTTTTCAGCGATACTGGAGCCGTAAATTGCTCTTCTAGGGCAGCAAGGATGTCCTTGCCCTCAAAGTCGAGTGAACTCATAAAATTAAGGTAAGTGAGCGAGTTGAATACTTGCCGCTCTCACGGCAAATAGAAGTAATACTTTAGGTGAACAAAAGGTTGCGAATAGTTTTCTTAACGGCGGATTCTGCGCACTACGCGCCATAACAAAAGCGCTAGGAGTAGTAAGCCAATCCCTTGCCAGAATGAGATTGGGAATCGGTTGTGCTCATCTGGTGCCTGACTCACGAAAGAACCTTCGGCGGAGATGTTCAGAGAGGTAACTACTCCCGCATGATCGGTTCCATATGGCGGCTTTTGGCCAATGATTTTACTTGTAAGAACTTGAACTCCATTTTTCACAAAGATGTAATCCAGGCGATCTGTATAACCGAAGGAGTTGCCCATCTTTTTTGCGGCAGATTCACGAACTGGGTCGGGACCTGTCAATAGAGCGTTCATTCCCCATGTAAATGTTGTTGGTTCACTTGAGTCAGGACCTACATCTTCAAATCCGGCTTCTCTCATCACTCTGTACGCGCTACATAGCGATGAACCAGTTGGACATTTTTCACTTTCAACAGGCTGTTCTCCAGGGTTTGCTGAACTTTTTGGCCGCGGATCTCTTGGATCTGAATTGAAATCACCAATGATTACCACTGGGGATTTCGTATTCCTAAGATCATCTACAAGTTGACGAGCTTGTTCCGCGGCTTTTGGTACTTTGTTCTCATCCCATAATGATTCTAAGTGAGTGCTAACAAAGCGCACATTTCTTCCTTGTACGGTGATGTCGGCCCATGTGTACCCACGATAAATCTCCATCAGTGTTGGAACTACCTTGTACACGGATTTGTATTCGGAATTTCCCACTTGATTTATGTATTGACGCAATTCTGCTTTCACTAAAAGTACATCGCCAATCTGAAAACCACAGGCTGCTGAATCTTGTGCGAATAAAGGCTGAAAAATCCTTGGGTCTTTTACACTCGTAAGGAATGGAATTGGCCCTATTGAATACCCAGGATTACTCGCTTCCTGGCCATTCTTTGCTGCAATGATGTATTCACCATTTAGCTCTGCTAACAATTCTTTTGTGAAATTATATATTTCTGTTTTTTTGCTCCAGGGTTTAGCTTTGCAGTACCAGCTAGTTGCTTCCTGAATACCAATGACATCTGGTGATTCACTTCTAATTTCGGTAGCCAGTATTGATTTCCGCTGAGAAAAGTCAGTCGCTTGCACCTGCTCCCACATAAATTGTGCGGCAGCGGGCAGGTTTGGAATTTTCTCAAGTGCGACTCCAACATCAGCGCCAAGGTAAAGATTGCGTGACATCACCTTTACTGGAGTCTCTTCTGCTGATGCAGGAAGCGCAGGCAAAATAAGCGCTCCTGCGAGTACCAACAGAAAAACTCTTTTCATTTGCACTCCTATGAAGTTAAACCAGAACAATGTGGCTTTGGTCCCCCATTAGGGTTTCCATAGCGATGATAGGTAATTGAGACTGATTGTTCAATCAACCAACGGGGAGTTTCAATATCTCCGCGTTGAGCAATAGGGCGGTGATCCACTGAAATACCTTTTTGCAACTCTTCATAAATTGGAGGCTTACTTGATGCAAGCCAGCGCACTCTTGAATACTTTTCTTTCACATCGTGCAAATCAGTTGTGAAAATGACTTTCGCGCCGGTTCTTTCGCAGATGTGGTGAATAAGAGACTTTTCATCTTGAGTTGTTGCCTCATCAACTACGACAACAATCGGTGCTACGTAATGTCGGTAGCGTTGGAAATTCTTCTCAACTAACAAACCAGATTTATCTATAGCTTGTGAACCAACTTTTGCCCACCACGTGTTCACCCCAAAAATTGCAGCTTCTAAATTAGTAGTGCGCGGCCAATTGCGAAGGGTGTTTACATAATTGGCTCCACCCGCTTTCGCATTTGGTCCAACTGCAGAACGTTTCCATCCACCAAATGGTTGGCGATTTACAATTGCGCCAGTGATTCCACGATTCACATATAGATTTCCCGCTTCGATGCGATTAATCCACTCTTCGCACTCTTTTTCGTCAAGCGACTGAATTCCTGCAGTGAGTCCAAAGTCGGTTTCGTTCTGCCATGTAATTGCTGTATCAAAATCTGGGGCTTCAATTATTGCTAATACTGGACCAAACCATTCGTTTCTATGTGACCAGGATTTTGGTTTGACTCCTAATTTAACTCCAGGACGCCACATCAAACCTGCTTGATCTAATTGCTTTGGCTGGACCAACCAAGTCTCACCCTCATCTAGTTGATTAAGTGCACGAGTAAGTGAGCTCTCCGAGGGACGAATGATCGGCCCAACGGTAGTTGATAAATCCCATCCTGCCCCTACATGAAGAGATTCGACTGCATCTTTAAGCTGTCGTATAAATGCAGGATCGCGATAAATGTTCGTATCCACAATTGCAATCGATGCAGCAGAACATTTCTGTCCAGCATGACCAAATGCAGATTGCACCAAATCTTTTACTGCTGCATCAATATCGGCACAGGCGCTGATAAGAACCGCATTTTTACCACTGGTCTCTGCCATCAGATTGATCTCCGGCCGCCACGAAGTAAACATGGATGCAGTATCAAATGATCCCGTAAGGATTAACCCATCGATATCCGAGTGGGTTACTAAATACCTTCCATTTTCATCATCTCTCATTGGTAGGAACTGCAAAACATCTCTTGGAACGCCTCCAGCCCACAGGTGACTTACGACTTCCCATGCTGTTGCAACAGTTTCTGGCGCTGGTTTAAGAATTACGGTATTTCCTGCAGCAAGTGCAGCGCACACGCCACCCATTGGAATGGCGTACGGGAAGTTCCAAGGTGGAATGACAAGAATTGTTCCGAGTGGAGTTGATTCACCAAAATTTTGCGCTGCTGTTGCATAGAAGCGAGCGAAGTCAATTGCCTCAGCGACTTCAGGATCGGCCTCTGCAACAGTTTTTCCTGCGTCCCTAGACATCACGGCAATTGTTTCCACTGTTGAGCGCTGCATATCTTCTGCACCTTTGAGAAGAATTGCAGCTCTATCTTCAATCGAGAGAGAGCTCCACTTTTCTTGTGCTCGCTTGGCAGCTTGCACCGCCTTATCTACTTCCTTAGCTGATCCAACACTGTAGTGATACCAAACTTTGCCATTATCAGATGGGTCGGTTCCTGCTTCTAATTCTTGAGTGAAAACTTCTTTTCCATCGATAACGAGTGGAATCTCTTGATCTTTAATTCCACGAACTTTCTTAATTGCTTTTGTAACGGCACCAACAAATTCAGGTTCTGTAGGATCGGCATTTCTTTCATTCTCAAACTGGCCCCCAGCGGAAACTACGTGCTCCACATGACGAAGTGATTGAGTTGTAATGCTATGGCGCTCTGAAATCGAATTGCGGAATCTCGTTTCTTGTTCTTTGAATTTTGATGGATTTTTTGAGATTTCGAATGCTGCTTTGAGATAATTCTCATCTGAGGTGTTCTCATCTAGCCGGCGCACCAAGTACGCGACTGCTGCTGCAAAATCATCTTTACGAGTAACCGGTGCATACAGCAGAACTGGTTGCCCCGCACGAGTTACGGCAAGTGCTTCAGCATTAGCCATTCCTTCCAGCATCTCAATATCTATTTGATCAACCACTCCTCGAGATTTCGCAACTTCCAGTGCCCATGTCATATGAAAAAGATTGTGAGATGCAATTCCAATTCGTACTGCTTGTGAATGCTCTGGACGCAGAGCAGCATCAACCAGCCTTACATACGAAGCATCAACATCTGATTTTGAACGGTATGGAGCAGAACTCCATCCGTGAAGTTCCGCTTCTGCACGTTCCATCGCAAGATTTGCACCTTTTACAAGCCGAACTTTAATGCTTCCACCACTGCGCAAATATCGTGCTTTAGACCAATGCACTAGCGCTGCAAAGAATTTATGTGACTCGGGAAGATACGCTTGTAAAACAATTCCCGCTTTCATTTTTTCAAATTCAGGTTCATCTAGAACTCGCATGAATGCTGCAACGGTCATGGGTAGGTCGCGGTACTCCTCCATATCAAGGTTTACAAATACACCATGTTGTTGTGCCTCGCGATAAAGAATTCGCATCTTCTCGGAAACTCTTTGTATTGAGCCTTCAATATCAATGATGATTAGCTGGGCAACTATTGAAGAGAGCTTTACTGATATGTAATTTACTTCTGAGCGTCGCATCATCCCTAAAATTGATTGGAAGCGAAGGTCGGCTTCGTGATCTCCGAGAACTGCTTCACCCAACACATTGATGTTAAGAGATATCCCCTTGGCTGTTCGTTTTGATAAATGTTTGGCAAGCTTTTCGGATTCTGATGCCAGGATTAAATCTTTAGACAACGCACGAACGCGTTGATGAACCGCTGCAACTACTGGGGCAGGCAATACATGAGAAAGTATCCCGATTGCATGTAAACCCATACCGTTGATTGGGCCAAATCCAGTGATGCTGGCTTTCTTTGCAGCTCGCCTAAAAATTCGTGATGAGGATTTCACTGATGAAATTCGCATGACTTCATCTGTCAAAGTAATCGTCGCTTCAATTGCTTTCGGGTCTTTAAACAACCTTGCTACGCGCTTACGATTGGCTTTCTCGCGGCGGTCGCGCAATTTATCGGACTGTTCCATCAACTCTTTTGTTCGCAAGACTGCAGTATCCGCGAGTTGATCGGCTTTGAAATCTGTCTCAAAAATTGAGGACATAACAGGGAGGCGCTCCATTTTCTTATCAAAACCTTCTTCCGCAAGGCTATCAAGCCTTTATCAACTCCGCTTAACCTAGAAAAATCATGCGCTAAAGGCTTAGGATTCAAATATGAATAACGAAAGTACAGAGCTTTCTGCAGATTCCTTACGTAGACCACATGACCAAGCTCCGTCAGATCTCTACAGTGAATTTATGAAGACTGGTTGGTTACCGACCGAGAGAGAAGATTTGCTGCCACTAGAAGTGGTTACATACGCATTTTCACGGAGGCAAGTTTTATCTTCTGCTTTTAAGGGAGTTCGGTTGGTGATTCATGCTGGAGGATTAAAAGTTCGTGCTTTTGATACAGATTACAACTACCGACCTGATAGCGCTTTTGTTTACTACAGCGGAGTTCAGGGTGCCGATTCAACTGCAGATGCTGTGCTTGTTCTTGAACCAAGCGGAGATTCGCATTTAACGTACTTGTATATGAACCCTCGATCAACGCGTGACACCGAAGCTTTTTACCGAGACACACGCTATGGAGAACTGTGGGTAGGTCGTCGCTTTACACTCAAAGAGGCAAGAGATACATATCAAATTGATACTCGCCATTTAGATGAACTCAAAAATCTGTTGAGTGACTCTACGAAAACTCTCACTCTGGATGATGAAGAACTCTCTGTTTTTACCTCAGAACAAAGGTTATGCAAAGACGAATACGAAGCCCGAGAAATGCAACGCGCAGTAGATGCAACTGCCCTTGGTTTCTGCGATGTAATTAGTGCAATTCCTGCTGCTGTCGAGACTCCTCGCGGCGAGCGAGTCCTTGATGCGGCTTTCTATGGGCGAGCAAGAATTCTGGGAAATGATCTTGGCTACAACACAATTGTTGGAGCAGGCTCTCATGCCTGTGTGCTGCATTGGATTCGCAACGACGGTGAAGTCCGACGTGGTGACTTAGTACTTATTGACGCCGGCGTTGAATTGGAATCTTTCTATACAGCCGACATCACTCGAACTTTTCCTATCAACGGAAAGTTTTCTCCCTCGCAGCGAGCTCTCTATATGTTGGTATATGAAGCACAGCTTGCAGGCTTCGCCGCAATTAAACCTGGTGCGCTTTTTTCAGATATCAATAAAGCTGCTCAGGAAGTTCTTGCAAAAGGCTTGGTTGACATGGGAGTTCTCACAGTTTCTGCCGAGGAATCTTTGCGTCCTGAAGTTGGCTTACACCGTCGATGGACTCTGCATGGCGTTAGTCATCACCTTGGATTAGATGTTCACGACTGCGGGAAAGCTCGAGTCGAGAATTATCGAGATGCGCAACTTCGAGAAGGAATGGTTCTTACGGTAGAACCTGGTCTATACATCCAACCGGATGATGAGTTATTTGCCCCTGAATATCGTGGAATCGGAATCCGCATTGAAGATGACGTAATGGTTACAGCCGATGGATATTTAAACTTGAGCGAAAACATCCCACGTCACCCAGATGACATTGAAAAATGGATGAAACGAATTTTAGGAAGCTAAAGCAAACCCTGCAGCAACTGCTGCTATAGATAATCCGAATGTAAGAACAATGTTAAGTACAGTCCTTCTGCGGAAAGGTAGATTGCGGTCGACGTCTAACATAAATGCTGACCACGTTGTAAATGCACCGCAAAATCCCATAACAAAGTAGTTGTCTTGGGAATAGCCGAGTATGAAAGATCCAATGACATTAACAATTAGGATTCCGGCAGGGAATACAAACTTGGCGCGAAAATATTTATCAATCAAATAGCGCAGAGGCGCTCCAAGTCCTGCTCCTAAAATAAAGGGGAGTAGTCTCATGACTTCGCCTTGCCTTTAAGTAAATGTAAAATAATGATGCTTGTTGCAAGCGATATTGACGCATAAATTAACCCGCTTGCAATATTTGACTCGTGAAGTATGAATGCAAGCGATGACAACGTTGTAAATCCTCCTGCAAAGCCTGTAATCCAGAAGGTCCGTTGGCTAATTGTAGTTTTCATCCGGAATGCAACATATCCAGCTACAAATACTCCTAATTGGTTTACAAGAAATACTCCGAAAGAAAGCGTTGGAAGAACTTCGATTAATTGCCAACGAAGCAGGGATCCAAGGATTCCACCTAGCGCAACCAGCAATATCTGCAAAAGAATTACATTCCCTGCAGAATCATTAGTTGCGCTTCTCTCGCTTTAAAAGTCCGGCAAACATGCGGGCTGGATCGTACTTAATATCAACTACGCGCTCTTTCATAGGAATAATTGCGTTGTCGGTAATACGAATATGTTCAGGGCACACTTCTGTACAGCACTTCGTGATGTTGCACATTCCAAGTCCGTGCTCTTCTTGTGCTGTGCGCTTGCGATTCTTCAATATATCAAGTGGGTGCATATCAAGTTCAGCAATGCGGATAAAGAATCTAGGACCGGCGAACGATTTCTTGTTTTCTTCGTGGTCGCGAATTACGTGGCACGTGTTCTGACATAAGAAGCACTCAATGCACTTACGGAACTCTTGGCTTCGTTCAACATCTATTTGTTCCATGCGCGCTTCACCAGGAGCAAGATTTTTTGGTGGTTCGTACGCTGGAATTTCCATTGCCTTCTTATAGTTGAAAGAAACATCAGCCACCAAATCTTTAATGATTGGGAATGCACGAAGTGGTGTGATTGTGATGGTTTCGTTCTCATCAAATGATGCAACCTGTGTCATGCAAGCAAGGCGTGGCTTACCGTTGATCTCCATTGAACAAGATCCGCACTTACCAGCTTTGCAATTCCAGCGAACTGCAAGATCGCCCATCTGTGTAGCTTGGACACGGTGAATTACATCGAGGACGACCTCGCCCTCATTGACATCTACCTGAACATCTTTGAGGCCACCATCTGTCGAGTCGCCTCGCCAGATACGAAGATTGAGTTTGCGCGCCATTAGTTGGATCCGCCTTTCGCAATTTCTTCCGGTGTCATGTACTTCTCGAGTTCGTGAATATCAAATAAATCAAAGAGTTCTTTACGAATCGCAGGCAAGGCTTGCGACTTGATATTGACCTTATCTCCATCGAAAGATGCAATCTGGTTTAGTTGACGCCACTTTGGATTCATTCCTGGGAAATCATCACGTGTATGCCCACCTCGTGACTCTTCACGAAGTAGCGCAGACTTTGCAGTGGATTCAGCAACTAATAACATATTGTCGAGATCGAATGCCAAGTGGAATCCCGGATTGAACTTACGTCCACCAGAGACAGCTACATTCTTACTACGAGCGCGAATGTCAGCAATCATCTCAATCGCTTTTTCAAGTTCGACTCGTGTACGAATAATTCCGACTAGGTTATGTGTGACTTCTTGAAGTTCGGCGTGAAGGGAATATGAATTCTCTCCACCGGCGCGACTAAATGGAGCCTCAATACGATCTGCTGCCGACTTAATTGCAGCATCCGAAACAGGATTAGCACCGTTGTTCTTTACATACTCGGCTGCGCCAGCCCCTGCGCGACGGCCAAATACAAGTAAGTCGGTCAATGAATTTCCACCAAGTCGGTTTGAGCCGTGCATTCCACCAGCAACTTCGCCTGCTGCAAAAAGCCCTGGAACACCAATGGCTGCTGCTGAATCAGGATCAACTTCGACGCCACCCATTACGTAGTGACATGTTGGTCCAACTTCCATCGCTTCCTTCGTAATATCTACGCCGGCTAATTCATAGAACTGGTGCCACATAGATGGCAGGCGCTTTTTAATAACTTCTGCTGGAATTCGCTTTGAGACATCAAGGAACACTCCGCCGTGTTCAGTTCCGCGCCCAGCTTTAACTTCAGAGTTAATCGCGCGCGCTACTTCATCGCGCGGGAGCAGTTCTGGTGGTCGGCGGTTATTGTCTTGATCTTCATACCAACGATCTGCTTCTGCTTCGTTATCGGCATACTTATCTTTAAACACATCTGGGATGTACTTAAACATAAAGCGTTCGCCCTCTGAGTTGGTAAGGATTCCGCCTTCGCCGCGAACAGATTCCGTTACAAGAATTCCACGTACTGACGGAGGCCAGACCATTCCTGTTGGGTGGAATTGCAAAAAC
Organism: Actinomycetota bacterium; assembly: GCA_026392935.1. Classification (GTDB taxonomy): domain Bacteria; phylum Actinomycetota; class Actinomycetes; order Nanopelagicales; family Nanopelagicaceae; genus Planktophila. The sequence continues at coordinate 21,293 of JAPLBE010000007.1, forward strand.
TCCATATCAACAAGATTCGCGCCCGCCTTTAACGCGAGTGCGTGTCCATCGCCTGTTCCTTCCCAAGAGTTGGAAGTAATCTTAAAAGTTTTTCCTACGCCACCTGTAGCGATAACAACTGCTGGCGCTTCGAAGAGAACTTCTGCGCCGGTTTCACGCCAATAACCATACGCGCCTGAAATCTTTCCATTCTCTTTCAGAATTTCAGTAATCGTGCACTCTGCAAAGACTTTAATCTTTGCTTCCATATCTCCGAATTCGCGACCATCTTTCTGCTGCAACTGAACAATTTTCTGCTGCATGGTGCGGATGATTTCAAGTCCTGTGCGATCGCCCACGTGCGCAAGGCGTGGATACTCATGTCCACCGAAGTTACGTTGTGAAATCTTTCCTTCTTTTGTGCGATCAAAGAGAGCGCCCCACATTTCAAGCTCCCAAATACGATCTGGGGCTTCCTTCGCATGAAGTTCTGCCATGCGGTAGTGATTGAGGAATTTACCTCCACGCATTGTGTCGCGGAAGTGAACCATCCAACTGTCATTGTCATTCACATTTCCCATTGACGCTGCAGCGCCACCTTCGGCCATAACGGTGTGTGCTTTACCAAAAAGTGATTTACAAATAATGGCTACGCTCAAGCCTGCTTCACGCGCTTCTACTGCAGCACGTAAACCTGCGCCACCTGCACCAATAATAAGGACGTCGTACTTATGTCGTTCAAGAGTCACTGAAGAAGTCATCGGGGGCATCCTTTAGAAGAAGTAGAAATTGGTCCAGGCGCCAGTTGCAACTTGGCGAACGTAGATATCTGCAAAAGCGACTCCAGCAAGTGAGTACCACGCAAATTGTTGATGCTTATGATTAAGAGCTGAGACCCAAGTCCAGAGTTTGTAACGCACTGGATGCGCAGAGAAGTGCTTCAATCTTCCGCCGATTGTGTGGCGACATGTATGACAAGAGAGCGAGTAAAACCAGAGCAGCGTTGAACTGACCAGAAGAACAACTGTTCCAACGCTCATATGTCCCCATTCACCTTCAACGCTCTTGAACGAGATGATGGCGTCATAGGTAAGGAAAACGTTAAAGACTAAACCTGCGTAGAAGAACCAGCGGTGCGCATTCTGCAAGATAAGTGGTGCGCGTGTTTCACCCGTGTACTTTGTATGTGGTTCGGCAACAGCACATGCTGGTGGTGATAACCAGAATGCACGGTAGTAAGCCTTGCGGTAGTAGTAACACGTCATTCGGAAACCAAGAGGAAAGATCAAAATAATTAGCGCTGGAGAGAGTGCGAAGTTAAAAATCTGAGCGCTTACTGGTGTCCAGCCAAAGATAGTTGCTTCAGGAACACACGCTTCTGAAAGACATGGGGAATAAAAAGGTGAAATCAAGTGATCTTTATAGTAATTCGCACCTTCGAATGCTCGAAATGTTGCATAGATAACGAATGAGAAAAGTACGCCAAAAGTAATTGCAGGTTCTAGCCACCATTTATCGGTGCGAAGTGTGCGCTCTTTAATGTTGGCGCGTGTTGGAGAAAAGACTCCGGACATTTGTTCTCCCCTTGGATATGAAGCTAATGAGAGAAGTGTGCGCTTACCTGCGCAAAGTCGCTAGGCGATGACCCTCGTAAAGCTTATGAAGTCAGCCACAACTCCAGTGAAAATGCGAAACCCGCCACAGTAAATGAGGCGGGTTTCAACGTAAGCGCGGAGGACGTGGGATTTGAACCCACGAAGGTTTCCCTTGCCGGTTTTCAAGACCGGTGCACTCGGCCGCTATGCGAGTCCTCCGTGGGAGAGATTACCCGAAAGTGGCCTGCTTCAAAAATCGCAGATTAATTACGCGGGAAGTTCCAATAGCTGCTCAATGATGATTGCTACACCATCTTCTTCGCATGGACCAGCAATTCCTTTTGCATGCTCTGGACCTTCTGGATGTCCATCAACCATTGCAAAGGATCTTCCACACCATTCAAGCATTGAGAAATCATTTGGGTTATCTCCAAATGAAACGCAATCAGATGCATCGATACCTAAACGTGCCGCCATCTTTGCAAGAGTCATTCCTTTTGAAACACCAAGTGCTGAGATTTCAAGTAGTGAATCATTTGGGTTGGAGTGTGTCACGGTAGCTAATCCATCAAGCTCTACTTTTGCTATTGCAAGCATTTCATCAGAGGTCAGCTCTTGTTGCGAACATCGCGCCAAGACTTTAAGCGCTGGAGAAGTAAGCACTTCTTCAATCTTTTCAACGCCAACATTATCGAGTCCTACATCCCAGCGTGGAATATAGATCTTCTCGCGGTGAAAATAATTATGCGACTCAACAGCAAATGAAATTTCTGGAATTGCTGTACGCAAACGTTTCACGGCCTCAAATTGTGCATCGACAGGAATTAGCCATTCCTCAAGAACTTTGTCGTTATGCAGGTCGTAGAGCATTGCTCCATTTCCGCAAATGGCCCCTCCAATACCGAAAGCTTCTTTAATCTCAGGCATCCAGCGTGGTGGTCTTCCGGTCACAAAGAAAATTTCAACTCCCATAGAGTGGGCTTTACGAAAAGCATCAATAGTTCTCTGAGTGACATTGCCGTAATGAGCAACAATCGTTCCATCAAGATCTGACGCAATTAATTTGGGGCGTCTTTCAAAGTTTTGGTGAACGCTCACGCAAGCTCAAATTTCTTCAGTCCAAGAAATGGCTGTAGCGCGGCAGGAACGTTGACAGTTCCATCCGAGTTTTGATGATTCTCCAAAATTGCAACAATCATGCGGGGAATAGCAACCAGAGTTCCGTTAAGAGTCGCCAGCGCTTTCGTGCCTTCTGAATCCTTGTAACGAATGTTCAGGCGGCGTGCCTGGAACTCAGTGCAATTAGATGTACTAGTTACTTCACGATACGCGCCTTGAGTAGGAATCCAAGCCTCGATATCGAATTTGCGAGTGGCAGAAGAGCCTAAATCACCTGAGGCAACATCAATAACTCTAAACGGAATTTCCATTGCAGTAAGAAAGTCTTTCTCCCATTGAAGAAGTCGCGCATGTTCTGCTTTAGCATCTTCTGGTTTACAAAATGTAAACATCTCTACTTTGTCGAATTGGTGAACGCGAATGATTCCACGTGTATCTTTCCCATAGGTACCCGCTTCACGACGAAAGCAAGATGAATACCCTGCATAACGAAGTGGTAATTTCTCAGCAGGAAGAATTTCATCCATATGCATTGCAGCAAGAGGAACCTCTGAGGTTCCTACTAAATACACATCGTCTCGCTCGATTCGATATACATTCTCTGCTGCTTGACCCAGAAAGCCCGTGCCTTCCATTGCGGCTGGATTTACAAGTACCGGAGGAATAACGGGGGTGAATCCGTTTTTCAGTGCGCTTTGAATCGCGTAATTTACAAGTGCAAATTCAAGAAGTGCGCCGATGCCAGTGAGATAGTAAGAGCGAGATCCAGCTACTTTTGCTCCGCGCTCTGTATCAATTGCGCCCAATAGCTTTCCAAGTTCAACATGGTCTTTAGGTTCAAAGCCATCCTTAGCAAAATCTCGTGGGGTGCCAACGTGTTCGATGGTTACGAAATCCTCTTCGCCACCAATGGGCGCATCAGTGTCAAGTAAATTCGAGAGTTGAAGTAACAAAACTTTTGTCGCTTCTTCGACCTCAGAGCGCTTTGCATCTGCAGCTTTTACTTTATCCGCCAATGTTTTTGCATTTGCCAGCAGAGCAGTCTTTTCATCACCTTTCGCAGAGCCAACGCTCTTAGAAAGCGTGTTCTGCTCTTGACGTAGCGCTTCAAATTCTGAAATTGCAGCTCTCTTCTTTTCATCGATTGCAATTATTTGATCTACTAATTCAACACTCTCACCGCGGCCTTTTTGAGAGGCGCGAACAACATCAGGATTCTCACGAAGAAACTTGATATCAATCATGTGCGTGCCTCTCTTGGATAAGAACCTAAGAATCTAATGTCGTCACAAATCGTGCGCAGCTCTTCAACAGACTTTCCAACTGGAGCATCTTTGATATGGCCTTCGACATCAATAATGAAATGGTAGTGACCAAGTTCGCGACCTGTTGGACGTGACTGAATAAATGTCAGGTTTACATTATTTTTTGCGAAAACCTGCAAGATTTCTAGGAGAGCTCCCGCATGATCGATATCAATAAAAACTGCCATTGAAGTGCGATCGTTTCCGGTGGGTTCAGGCATCCAACCTGGTTTCTGAGCAGCGATAAAACGTGTAACCGCACCAGAGTTGTCGCCAATATCTTCCGAAATAACGCTTAACTTAAAATGTTCCGCTGCAGCACTAGATGCAATTGCGGCATCGAGTTCACCTTTACTTACGGCTTCCGCCGCAGCGGATGTAGAACTTGTAGGCACGATTTCTGCATGCGGATAATGTTTTGCGATAAATACCCGGCACTGTGCTTCGGCGTGTGGATGAGTGCCGATCCGAACAATCTCAGTTGTTCCAGGTTTAACCATCAAAGTAAAAGTGACGGGCAGAGTTACTTCTTGCGCAATAGTAAGTGGCTCTCCAGTTGCAAGTTCATCGAGTGTGCGTGCAACTACGCCCTCAACAGAATTTTCAATAGGTACAAGTGCAAAATCTGCTTCGCCAGAACGAACTGCATTTAGTGCTGCAGTTACATTGGCAAATGGAATTGTGATATCGGTATCGCACGTTAACTTCTTCAGAGCGGCCTGAGTAAATGTGCCAACTGGCCCAAGATAGGCGAATGTATGGCTCTCTGTGTTGCTCACTGACTAAGGATACCGGAGTACTTCGCGAGCATGCTCCGGCTTATTTGTGATGAGAATTTCGACCCCTAGTCTCTCGCATAGTTTGATATCCGCGTCATCATCAACGGTCCATACATTCAATGAGCGGCCCGAATCTTTGATGCGAAGAGCTTTTATCGGCGCCGTTCGAAGTTCATCTATTTCGGGACCAATCGATGTTGCCGATGAATATTTGATTTGAAACCACGGGGTGAATTTATGGAGCAAAAAAGTTGACGAGATCTCTGGATTTAGCCTCTTGAGTTTTTCTACTGCACTCCAACTAAATGACATCACGGTCACAGGAATCTTCTGAAGCGCTTTCTTTTTATCAAGCATTTCGACAATTAGCTCTTCAACTCTATTTCCTGAGATCACTGGGTGTTTAGTCTCGATCAACATGCCTTTACGATTCTTCATAGCGAAATCAAGTAGCGCATCAAGTGTGAGAACTTGTGGATATGCACGAGCGACTTCTTCATATGTCATTTCTGCGATGATCCCGCGATTGCCAGCTCGCTCTAACATTGAAGAGTTGTGCCATAAGACCGGGATTTCATCTTTAGTTATTCGAACGTCACACTCAAATCCATCAGCCCCTTGTGAGACTGCAGCTTCGTAGGCCGCCATGGTGTGCTCGGGGAAATCGGCACTTGCCCCGCGGTGTGCGTAAATGAGCATGAGAGCGAGACTAGCAAAGAGATTACTCTTAGCCCCATGAGTCAGCTCCTTTTCGCAACATCAGCGCGGTCTGCTGTCGGTTTGGTTCGAAAAGGTAACGAAGATAGTGCTTTCACTTCTTCGCGAGTAATTGCAGTTGCAGACGGAATGGGCGGACATGCAGCTGGCGAAGTTGCATCTCGTATCGCAATTTCAAAACTAGCAGAGATTACCGAAGTGATAACTAACCCGGAGATTGATTCAGAATCAGCCGAAGATCTTTTCAGCGGCGCGCTTCATTCGATTGATTTGGAAATCAAAGAAGAGACTGAAGAGAATTCTCAACTTTCAGGAATGGGTACAACTCTTACATCTCTATTCATTATCGATGAGAAGATTTCACTCATGCATATTGGAGATTCACGGGCGTACCGTCTCCGCGGGAATACTCTTGAACAACTTTCGCATGATCACACAGTTATTCAAGAGCTCTTGAACCAAGGAGCAATCTCGGAAGCCGATATCGCAACTCATCCGCAGCGTTCTGTGCTGACACAAGTCCTCATGGGAGACGGCGCACAAAGTGCTCCCTTGCTTATCGTGGACGGAAAAGTGAACGATAGATACCTCTTGTGCAGCGACGGATTAAGTTCAGTCCTCACCATAAAGGAAATCAAGAGCTTAATAAAGGGTAAGGATCGCCAACAAGCTGTTGATGGGCTAATTGATGCCACTTACATTAATGGTGCACCCGATAACGTAACTGTAATCATTGCTGACGTCGTTGAAGAAGTTTCTGACAGTGCTCCGCAGAAGATTGGTGCCGCGCAATGATGAATTCTCTCCTCGGCGGCCGCTACCTATTAGGCCAAATGATCGGCACAGGCGGAATGGCCGATGTATATATTGCACAAGACCAAAGATTGTCGCGCGAAGTTGCTATCAAAATTTTAAGAAGTGACCTGGCAAAAGACCCTTCTTTCGTTGCTCGGTTTAGAAAGGAAGCGAAAGCTGCCGCAGGGTTAAACCACCCTGGAATTGTCGCTGTGTACGACTCTGGAGAAGATCCAGCTCCCTACATTGTTATGGAACTTGTTAACGGCGAAACTCTTCGTGAATTCATACGCGAATTAAAAGCTGAGAATACAAAACTTTCAGTTGAACGAGCACTAGAAATTTCAGAAGGCATCCTCGCAGCATTGGAATATTCGCATGCACGCGGAATCATCCATCGCGATATAAAACCGGCAAACGTAATGATCACAAATAGTGGCGATGTGAAAGTGATGGACTTTGGAATTGCTCGCGCAATGGATGATTTAGGTGCGACCTTAACCAGCACCTGGAACGTTGTTGGAACTGCGCAGTATTTATCTCCTGAACAAGCCGTGGGTGAACTCGCCGATTTACGCAGTGATATTTACTCAACCGGTTGCTTAATCTTCGAACTCCTTACTGGAATCCCACCGTTTACTGGCGAAACGCCGGTATCGATTGCATTCCAACATGCATCAACGACCGCTCCACTCATTAGGAAAATAGATCCAGATTTGCCAGAAGGATTAGAGACAGTCCTTGCAGTTGCGCTTGCGAAGAAACCAGAGGATAGATATCAAAGTGCACAGGCGATGCTCGATGACATTGCACGTGTGCGTGCTGGAGAAAAAGTACTTACTAAAGTTGCTTCGGCGCCGGTCTTTACCAGAAAAGCGGCACTTGCTTACGGTGGTGCTTTTGTCGCCGCAATTGCCCTTGCGCTTACAGGGTTTTTGATAAGTGGGAATCCCGATAACAACCTTCCACAAATACCAAGTGTGGTCGGGTTAAGTGAAGAGAAAGCCCGTGCGCTACTTACTGATTATGTAGTCACTGTAAAGCGCGCTCACGATGGTGCAGTTCCACGGGATCGAGTTGCCAGCCAATTACCGCTTGCCACAACTAGGGTGAAATTGGGATCTTCTGTGGTTCTTACAGTTTCAGATGGTCCCGGTGAAGCAACTGTTCCCGATGACTTAATCGGAATGTCACTTATTAATGCTCGATCTGCGCTGACTTCTGTAGGTCTACTTGTTTCTCAAACTATTGCCGCGCCATCTGATCAGCGGCAAGGAACAGTCTTAGATGTATCGCCAGCCGTTGGTTCTGTTATTGAAGCTGGAAGTTCAGTGATTTTAACAATCGCAAGTGGTGAAATCACGGTCCCAAGTTTGATCGGTATTGAAGCAATTCAAGCCAAAACTTTGCTTATCCAAGCAGGATTCCTTATAAAAGAATTTTATGATTTAGATCCTGAACAACCTGCAGGTGTGGTTATTCGACAAGCACCGGAAGCTGGCTCCACTCAAACAATTGGTAAATCTGTAACGATAACAATTAATCAGCAGCCGTAAATTATTTTGGGCTTCCCACCACTGGTGAAAGACCTACCGAACGATTAAGTGCACCAGCATCACCGCATTGCGTTAACCAATTTGCAAGCATGTGGTGTCCGTGTTCGGTAAGTACAGATTCAGGATGGAATTGCACACCTTCGATAGGCAAGGTTTTGTGTCGCATTGACATGACAACACCAGACTCGGTTGTTCCAGTTATTTCCAAAACTTCTGGGACTGTGTCACGTTCAACTGCAAGTGAGTGATACCTAGTCGCAGTAAATGGTGACGGTACATCTGCAAGTACGCCTTTAGCGGTATGAATTACTTGTGAAGTTTTCCCATGTAACAACTCTGGTGCGCGAGAGACTGTTGCTCCAAAGGCCTCACCAATTGCTTGGTGACCAAGACACACACCAAATAATGGAATTGCATGTTCAGCGCAGTAATTGATCATTTCAATACTTACGCCAGCTTTATCTGGAGTGCCCGGTCCTGGAGAGATTAATACCCCGTCGTAGTGTGAAGCTTCATCCGCGCGGACCTCATCGTTTCGGACAACGGTGCATTCGGCCCCTAATTGCGCCAAATACTGAACGAGATTAAAGACGAAGGAGTCGTAGTTATCGATAACCAGGATTCGAGCCATGCCGATATTGTGCTGTAACCTTGGCCCCATGCCAAAGTCGAAATTGCGTAAAAAGGTTCAGGAGCAACACGCTCACGAAGAACAACACCACATAGAAGAGGTATCGCCTCTTCTTGAGAGCCCAAGCTGGCTAGCTCCAGTCATGATTGCCAATTTCCTTATTGGCTTGTTCTGGATCGTGGTTTTTTATGTAAGCCAGACCAGCTACCCAATCCCAGGCATTGGCGCATGGAACATGATCATCGGATTTAGCTTTATTGCAGTTGGTTTCTCTCTCGCGACCAAGTGGCGCTAACTAAGTTTTCTCTGAAACACTTTCCTCTATGAGCAAAAATGTAAGGCGTCAATTTCCTAAACCTTCTGAGCTCGCACCACTTCTCAAATTTTCACTACCTACTCTGCGTCGCAAAAAGCGCCGACTTGAGAATGCATACACGATTTGGGATCTCCGCGAAATCGCAATGAAGAGAACTCCGAAGGGACCTTTCGATTACACAGATGGATCTGCGGAGAGCGAAGCAAGTCTTGAGCGCGCTCGTCAGGCTTATCGAGATCTTGAATTTATTCCAAGTATTTTAAGAGATGTTTCTACTGCTGATCTCACGCGCAAAAGTTTAGGTGAAACATTCTCGATGCCGGTTGGAATTGCGCCCACGGGATTTACTCGCATGATGCAGACAGAAGGCGAAATTGCTGGAGCACGCGCAGCAGAAAAATTCGGAATTCCATTTACCCTCTCGACTCTCGGCACTACAACTATTGAAGACGTTGTTGCCGCAGCGCCCGGTGGTCGTAATTGGTTCCAGCTATACATGTGGAAAGACCGCGAAGGAAGTATGGCTTTAGTAGAAAGAGCTAAGCGTGCGGGTGTAAAGAATCTCATGCTTACCGTCGATGTTCCTGCTGCAGGACAGCGAATTAGAGATTACCGAAATGGTCTAACTGTTCCGCCACGATTAACTGCAGGAACAATTATTAATGCAATCCCAAGACCGGCTTGGTGGATGAATTTCTTGACTACACCTTCCATCGAATTTGCCTCAATGAAGAATTGGGAAGGAACTGTTGGCGAACTTTTGGATTACATGTTTGACCCAACAATGACATGGGAAGATCTCAAGTGGATTCGTGAACGATGGGATGGAACCTTGTCGGTAAAGGGTATTCAAAACCTGGAAGATGCAAAAAAAGCTGCAGAACTTGGAGCTGATTCAATTTTGCTCTCTAACCATGGTGGACGTCAATTAGATCGCGCGCCTGTAATGCTCCACTTGTTGAGTGATATCAAGAAGGAATTCAAGAAAGATTATGAGATCCACATCGATACAGGAATCATGCATGGTGCTGACGTGCTTGCAGCCATCGCTCTTGGTGCGCAATTCACATATGTGGGAAGAGCATATTTATACGGATTGATGGCCGGTGGCCAAGACGGAGTTGAACGCGCTCTTGAAATTATGCGCACTCAAATGGTCAGAAATATGAAATTGCTCGGAGTTAATTCATTAGATGAATTGACGCCCCAGCATGTGCGCTTCCTAAATCGCCAGTAACGATTACCCTTGCGCTTATGAAGTTTGCGCTGGCTGGAATCTCGTACCTCATCACCGTAATCGCACTGGTACTGCTATTCGTACGAGTCCGTCAACTTATTGCAATCTATAAGAAACAGCAGCCTGACCCAACTCGAAATAACGATAAGTCAGCACGGTTTAAGAATATGCTGAAAGAAGTTTTGGGGCATACGAAAATGCTCAACTTCACGGGAACTGGAATCGCTCACTGGTTTGTCATGATCGGTTTTGGTGCACTCTTTGGAACACTTGTCACTGCTTACGGTCAAGTCATAAAGCCAGATTTTGCTCTTCCAATCATTGGACATTTCGTTGGATACGAGTTCTTTGCAGAATTAATTGCAGCACTCACTGGTATTGGAATTGTCACGCTGATCGGGATTCGCCAAGTAACAAGATTTCGAATGCTCAACAGATTTAGCGGTTCTGGAATGGGCAAGGCTTATTACATCGAAGCAACTATTTTGGCAATTGTCTTCTGTGTTATCGCTCTTCGCGGGTTAGAAGGAGCACTTGCTGGTGAAAAGGGATGGAATTGGCACTATGCAATTTCGTGGCCGGCGGTTCTTGCATTTAATTCGATGTCTGCCTCTTCGATAGAGAGTGCAATTGTTATCGTCGCATCATTAAAAATAGTTGTATCAATGGCATGGTTTATCGTGATCGCATCTAACTTCACTATGGGTATTGCATGGCACAGATTCTTGGCATTCTTCAATATTTTCTATAGCCGAAATATTGGTAAGCCCGCACTCGGCGCTCTACCTGAAATGCTTTCAAAAGGTAAACCGGTTAATTTTGAAGACCCCGCAGAAGATGATGTCTTCGGCTTGGGAACCCGCGGAGATATCTCCTGGAAGGGTTTATTGGATATGACTTCATGCACCGAGTGTGGCCGTTGCCAATCTCAGTGTCCTGCGTGGCATACAGATAAGCCGTTATCTCCAAAGTTATTAATCATGGCGATGCGCGATCACGCTATGGCAAAGGTTGTAGAGACAGAGAACTTAGTTGGCGAAAATGCGCCAATTGATCTCGATGTTTTGTGGTCATGTACTTCTTGCGGCGCCTGCGTTGAGGAATGTCCTGTCGATATCGAACATGTGGATCACATCGTTAATATGCGCCGCTTCCAAGTTTTAGTTGAATCCGAATTCCCTGCAGAACTTGGTGGAACATTTAGAAATCTTGAGAAAACAGGCAACCCATGGGGTGCGAATAAACAAGATCGCGAAAGCTGGATTGCTGAATGCGACTTCCCTGTTCGCGTTGTAAGTGGTGAACTCCCTGAGGAAGTTGAATATTTATTCTGGGTGGGTTGCGCAGGCGCGTATGAAGATCGCGCTAAGAAAACAACAAAAGCTGTTGCAGAACTACTTCATATGGCTGGCGTGAATTTTGCAGTACTTGGCAAGAAGGAGACATGCACTGGAGATTCTGCGCGTCGCTCAGGCAATGAATTTTTGTATCAAATACTCTCTCAAGAAAACATCGAAACTTTTAAAGAGACATTCGGTAATCGTGGTGTGAAGAAAGTTGTCGTAACCTGCCCTCACTGCTTCACAACGATTGGTAAGGATTACGCACAGAGCGGATATGAATTGCAAATGCTTCACCACACGCAACTTCTTAATACTTTGGTTAAAGAAGGAAAGTTAAAGACTTCACCACACAAGGCAGAACAAAAAATCACTTTCCACGATCCTTGTTATCTAGGCCGCCATAATCAAATTTACGCACCGCCTCGCGAACTTCTTGAAGCATCTGGATGCGACATCGAAGAGATGCCGCGTAACCAAGAGCGTTCTTTCTGCTGCGGTGGTGGCGGTGGACGCATGTGGGTGGAAGAGAAAATCGGAACTCGCATCAATCTCAATCGCGTTGACGAAGCAATTGATACAGGTGTTGCCGAAGTTGCTGTTGCATGCCCATTTTGCAGAATCATGGTTGGCGATGGAATGGTCGCGCGGCAATCAGATGTTGAAGTCCTTGATGTTGCCCAGGTGTTACTTAGAAGCGTGAAGGCTTCAGAGTAAGTAATAGTTTTGTAATTACTGCCCCACCGATTAATCCACCAAGGTGAGCATGCCAGTCGACTCCGCCAATCGTAAAACCAAGTGCAAAGTTTAGAGCGATCAAGATAAGCATGCTCTTCATGTCAGCGCCCATGCGCTTTCCAATGACTACAAATGCGCCAAACAAACCAAAGACCGCACCAGATACACCAATTGAATATCCGTTATACCCAAGACTGAATGCTGAAAAAAGTGACCCTGTAATAAGTGATCCAAAGAAAATGATGAGGAATCTGCCGCGCCCTAAGCATCGTTCGACCGGAGTGCCCATTGAATGCAACGCCAACATGTTAAAAGCTAAATGAATCGGAATCGTATTTGAATTGTCGTGCACCAGTGCAACCGTAATGAGTCGGTACCACTGGTTTGTAGAATTAAGGAGTTCGATTCCGTAAAGCCCAAATGTCCCAATGAGCCCTGAATCAACTAATTCCCATAGATAAAAACCACAAATGATTGTGATTATTGTTATTACAGTTGAGCGCTGCTTCATGAGCAAAGCTAGTTAGGCGATAGTTACGCTATTGATTACAACAGGTGTAACAGGCTTATCTTGCGCACCTGTTGGTGTTGAACCAATCTTGTCGACCACAGCTTGTGATGCTGCATCTTTTACTTCACCGAAAATTGTGTGCTTACGGTTTAGCCATGTTGTCGGTGCGACTGTAATAAAGAACTGTGAACCGTTTGTTCCCGGTCCAGAGTTTGCCATTGCAAGAATGTACGGGCGATCAAATTGAAGTTCGCCATGGAATTCATCAGCGAACTGATAACCAGGTCCGCCAAATCCCTGACCAAGTGGGTCTCCACCTTGAAGCATAAATCCGCTAATCACGCGGTGGAAAATTGTTCCGTCGTACAACTTCTCGTTTGATTTCTTTCCAGTGCGTGGATCAGTCCACTCTTTTGCACCCGTTGCAAGACCGACAAAATTTTCTACAGTCTTTGGTGCGTGGTTAGGAAAAAGTTCAATGACGATATCGCCAAGTGATGTATGAAGGGTTGCAGTCTGTGACACGTGGAGACCAGGGGAATCGAACCCCTAACCCCCGCCTTGCAAAGGCGGTGCTCTACCAATTGAGCTAGGTCCCCGTATTAGAACGGGTGGGCCCAGGTGGACTTGAACCACCGACCTCTTCCTTATCAGGGAAGCGCTCTAACCAGGCTGAGCTATGGGCCCGCTAGACGTACTTTCGTGCGTTTCGCAGAAGCGCTAGGTTACTTGAATTTCATCAAGTAGCCAAAACGGCGTCCATAACTACAGGCGTGAACCCTACTACTTTTGCTCCGAAATCTCATCTTCGCTGTTGCGGGTCACAGATAAGAGGGTCGCACCTTCATCGAGGTTGACCAAGCGCACACCCATTGAATCACGGCCAGTTTGGCGCACTTCTGAAGCTGGTGTGCGCATAACAGTTCCGGCGGATGTAATCGCCAAAATTTCATCAGTGTTTTCAAGAACAAGTGCTGAGACAAGTGTGCCGCGTGAATCTTCATCGATCTTTGCAGCTTTAATTCCAATTCCACCGCGGCCTTGCAATCTATATTCATCAATCGGTGTTTTCTTTCCGTATCCACCATCGGTTGCAGTAAATACAAATGCACCTTGTGAAGATTGTGAATCAACGCGAGCCATAGTCAATAACTCATCGCCTGCGCGGAATTTCATTCCGATAACACCAGATGTGGAACGTCCCATTGGGCGCAGTGAATCATCATCTGTAGTAAATCGAAGCGACATGGCTTTCTTGGAAACTAGTAGGAGCTCGTCAGCATTTCGAACTAGCGATGCAGAAACAACTTCATCGCCCGGCTTCAGTGAAATTGCAATCAGCCCACCGGTACGTGGAGAGTCATACTCTGACAGTGGAGTCTTCTTTACGAGCCCGCCTTTAGTTGCAAGAACTAGGAATGGCGCAGTGTTGTAATCCTTAAATGAAAGTACTTGCGCGATTTGCTCGTCTGGCTTGAAGGCCATCAGGTTTGCAACATGCTGACCACGTGCATCGCGACCCGCATCAGGAAGTTCGTGCACCTTTGCGCGGTATACGCGACCCTGGTTGGTAAAGAACAGAAGCCAATCGTGTGTTGAAGCCACAAAGAAATGGTCGACAACATCGTCTTGCTTCAGGGCTGCACCCTTTACGCCGCGGCCTCCACGTCGTTGAGATTTATACAAATCTGCACTCGTGCGCTTGGAATATCCACCGCGAGTAATGGTGACAACTACATCGTTATCAGGAATCAAATCTTCTGCAGAGAAATCACCTTCGCTTGCAACAATTTGCGTGCGTCGCTCATCGCCATACTTGGCAATCAAATCTGAAAGCTCTGTCTTGATAATTTCGCGCTGCTTAGCTTCTGATGCCAAGATCGCATTGAGTTCAATGATGTCAGCCATCAAGCCGTCGTACTCATCATTAATCTTCTGGCGCTCCAACGCAGCGATGCGTCGCAGCTGCATATCGAGAATTGCATTTGCTTGAAGCTCATCGACATCAAGTAACTTCATCAATCCCGTGCGGGCCTCTTCGGGAGTCTTTGATGCACGAATAAGTGCAATCACCGCATCCAGAGCATCGAGTGCTTTGAGGTAACCCTTCAGAATATGTGCGCGCTTCTCTTTTTCGACTAGACGGAATTTTGTGCGACGGACAATGACTTCAACTTGGTGCTCGATGTAGTACTTAATGAATTCATCTAGGCGCAATGTGCGCGGGACTCCATCGACCAGGGCCAACATGTTTGCGCCAAAAGTATCTTGTAGCTGAGTCTGCTTATAAAGATTGTTCAGGATTACTTTTGGAATTGCAGAGCTCTGCAAGACAACAACAAGTCGTTGCCCAAGTCGCTCGTTGCCTTCATCGCGTACATCAGCAATACCCTTGATTTTCCCATCCTTAACGAGTTCAGCAATCTTCAGTGCTAAATTATCTGGGTTAACTTGGTATGGAAGTTCAGTAATAACTAAGCAAGTGCGCTTATTGATTTCTTCAACGTTTACAACTGCTCGCATTGTGACTGATCCACGACCAGTGCGGTAGGCATCTTCAATTCCTCCGCGGCCAACAATGAGCGCCTTAGTTGGGAAATCTGGGCCTTTGACAATTGTGAGCAAGTGATTGAGTAGATCCGGAGCCGGCATATCCGGGTGTTCTAGCGAGTAAATAACCGCTTCACCGATTTCGCGGAGATTGTGCGGTGGAATATTTGTTGCCATTCCCACTGCAATTCCAGCAGAACCATTGACTAGCAAATTCGGGAAACGTGCTGGCAATACATCTGGCTCTTGTGAGCGACCGTCATAGTTAGGAGAAAAATTAACGGTATCTTCATCGATATCGCGCATCATCTCCATCGCAATAGGAGCTAAACGCGCTTCTGTATAACGCATTGCAGCAGCTGGATCGTTACCGGGTGAACCAAAGTTTCCGTTTCCATCTACCAATGGATATCGAAGTGACCAGTGCTGCGCTAAACGAACAACCGTGTCATAAATCGCGGTGTCACCGTGAGGGTGGTAATTACCCATGACATCACCGACGATGCGAGAAGATTTGTAATAACCCTTATCTGGTCGATACCCAGCGTCGTACATTGCGTAAAGCACACGGCGGTGTACTGGCTTTAGCCCATCTCGAACATCAGGGAGTGCGCGACCAACAATGACTGACATCGCATAATCGAGATAGCTTCGCGCCATCTCGACTTGTAGATCGACTTTTTCGATGCGATCGAAAGTTGATTCTTCTGTCGCCATATCCTCTGGAACTTTCTTATCTGGTGTCATTAGATATCCAAGAACCTTACGTCTTTAGCGTTACGTTGAATAAATGCGCGACGTTGTTCAACATCTTCACCCATTAACACTGAGAACAAATCATCCGCTGCTGCGGCGTCATCAAGAGTCACTTGTATAAGCACGCGGAATTCTGGGTCCATTGTTGTATCCCATAGCTCTTTTGCAGGCATCTCGCCTAGCCCTTTAAAGCGCTGGATGCCGTCTTCTTTCGGAAGTCGCTTTCCTGCATCTAAACCAATCTTGATCATTCCATCGCGTTCTTTATCACTGAAAGCATATTCGACAGGATCTTTCCCACCCCACTTCAATTTATACAGAGGTGGTTGGGCAAGATAAACGTATCCATTTTCAATCAATGGTCGCATAAAGCGGAACAGCAATGTAAGTAGAAGTGTACGAATATGTTGTCCGTCAACATCAGCATCTGCCATCAAAATAATCTTGTGATACCGAAGTTTTGCAATATCGAAATCATCATGCACACCTGTGCCAAGTGCGGTAATCAGTGCTTGTACTTCGTTGTTCTGCAACACCCGATCGATGCGCGCTTTTTCAACGTTAAGAATCTTTCCGCGAATCGGAAGTACCGCTTGATTACGAGAATCACGTCCGCCTTTTGTAGAACCACCTGCAGAGTCGCCCTCAACAATGTATAGCTCGCACTTTGAAGGATCTGTCCACTGACAATCAGCTAACTTTCCTGGCATTCCACGGCCTTCTAGTAATCCTTTTCGGTTACGCGCAAGGTCGCGTGCTTTACGTGCAGCAACACGAGCAGATGCTGCGTCAATTGATTTACGGATAATGTCTTTGCCCTCTTGTGGGTTTTGCTCAAACCACTGGGTTAAGTGTTCATTGACAACCTTCTGAGTAAAAGTTTTCGCCGCTGTGTTGCCAAGTTTAGTTTTTGTCTGTCCCTCAAATTGAGGTTCACCAAGTTTGATAGAGACAATCGCAGTTAGACCCTCGCGAACATCATCACCAGTAAGGCGATCTTCTTTCTTGCGAATAAGACCTTGCTCTTCGGCAAACTTGTTCACAACAGAAGTGAGTGCAGTTCGGAAACCTTCTTCGTGGGTTCCACCTTCGTGAGTATGAATTGTGTTGGCGAAGGTATACACAGACTCTGAAAAGCCATTATTCCACTGCATAGAAACTTCGAGTGAAAGTCGCGCTTTTTTATCTTCAGCTACTAAAGCAATCACTGATTTGTGAAGCTCTCCACGAGTTGAATTTAGGTGCTTAACAAAGTCAGTGATTCCACCTTCGTATTGATAGCGAACGGTGAGCTGTTCACCTTTTTCATCGACATGGCCATTGCGTAAATCTGTGAGTGACAAAATTAGGCCGCGGTTAAGAAATGCCATTTCGCGGAATCGAGTTGAAAGCACTTCAAATGAAAAATCTGTTGTTTCAAAAATATCTTCAGAAGGCCAGAATTGAATTGTGGTTCCGGTTTCAGTTGTCGCTTCGCCTTTTGCAACTGGTGCTGTCGGAACACCAAGTTTGTAATCTTGTGTCCAGATAAATCCATCTCGAGCGACTCTTGCAGATAGATTTGATGAGAGCGCATTTACAACTGAAGATCCCACACCGTGCAGACCACCAGAAACTGAATAGCCACCATCTCCGAACTTTCCACCTGCGTGCAGAACTGTGAGTACAACTTCTAAAGCTGGTTTCTTTTCAATCGGATGAATATCAACTGGAATTCCGCGACCGTTATCAATTACTTGAAGTGAGCCATCTGGCATCAAAGTAACTTTGATCTCTGTGCAATAGCCAGCGAGCGCTTCATCGACTGCGTTATCGACGATTTCATAGACAAGGTGGTGCAATCCGCGCTCACCTGTTGAGCCGATATACATGCCTGGGCGCTTACGGACCGCTTCTAGGCCCTCAAGGACGGTGATCGAGGAGGCGTCGTACCCGCCTTTTTCCTTCTTCACATCACCTTTTTCAGACAAAGTAGGTACTCCTTCAAATCGCCTCAAATGGGCTGTAGAGCGGTATTTCTTCTACAGCAGAGGGAAATCCTATCGCTAATTTGAAAGTCAAATACCGGCGAGAAGGCTTAGAAGTGGGAAATAGCGAGCGTTCATCGATGGGGTGAGGGTTCCTATTAAAAACTCATTCAAAAGTGGGGGAAATCGCCTCTTTCCACAGGGTTTATCCCCATTGTGTGTGGAGTTACAGGCATGTAATTCAGCGTATGTTCTATTCGTAGGAATTACGAGACCTATCCCCAGCAAACATTCAGGATGAAAGAGGATTCTTACCTCATGGCAACCGAAGCAACAGGGCAGCGCATTCTCGTCGTTGATGACGAGTCAAATATTAGTGATCTCATCGCAACAAGTTTGAAATTTGTTGGCTTTGATGTGCGCACAGCAGCAACTGGATCACAAGCGCTACTAGTCGCCGAAGAGTTTAAACCGCACGCGATGATTTTGGATGTGATGCTTCCTGATTTAGATGGCTTTGAAGTATGCCGACAAATTCGCAATGAAGGAATTGAAGTTGGCGTTTTATTTCTCTCCGCTAAAGATGAGATGAAAGATAAAGTCCAAGGTCTCACCATCGGCGGTGATGACTACATGACTAAGCCGTTTAGTCTCGAAGAGTTGGTTGCACGTTTGCGAGCGCTGCTGCGCAGAATTGGCGTTACTGAACATGTCGCCGATAGCGAGAAAATTAGATTCGCTGATCTCGAATTAGATGAAGCTACACACGAAGTTCGTCGTGCAGGCAATTTGCTAGAGCTTTCCCCAACAGAATTTACTCTCCTGCGTTACTTACTCATTAATTCTGATCGAGTTGTTTCTAAGGCACAGATTTTGGATCATGTTTGGGATTACGATTTCGGTGGAGATGCAGGAATTGTTGAGACATATATTTCATACTTGCGAAAGAAAATTGATATCTACGAACCTGCACTTATTCATACGGTGCGTGGTGTCGGATATAGGTTAAGAACGCCGGCGACAAAATAGCGCCATGAAGAGATCACTTGGTACCTGGAGCCTAAGAAGCAGAATTTCCTTAGGAGTTGTAATCCTTGCAGCACTTGGTTTCTTGGCATCAGGCTTAGTTGCGCAAAGCGCACTTAAGGGTTATTTAACAACGCAAATCGACCATGAGCTTGAAGCAATCACGGGTGGCACGCTTCCGCGGATCGTAAGAGCGGGAATCACCAACGAGGCTTTGGAATCACGTGATCACGATGATGATGAAGATAGACCCGCTCGTAACGCTCCAGATTCACCACTGCAAAGGATTCCGACAACAACATCTTTAACTTTGCTGGATGCATCAGGAAAAATCGTTGGTGGACTCGGCGGCGATCTCAATAAAGCTTCTATTAGTGACTATGTGCAAGGACTATTGCCTACCGAGGTTGCTAACCACGGTGACAAACCGTTTTCAATTGAAGCCGATGGGGCGGATTTCCGAGCAATTGCTCGTGCGCTTCCAAATAATGGTGGAACTTTAGTGGCAGCCCAATCTTTAGAAGAGCTCGACAATACTGTCAGCAAATTAGGTTTCCTCTTTTTTTTCATCAGCCTTATTTTGTTAATCCTTATGGCTGTGGCAGCTCGCGCAGTTGTCAAAGTTGGTCTACGACCTCTTGATGATGCTGAAACCACCGCTGGAGAAATTGCGGCAGGAAATCTTTCAGCACGTATGCCAGAGGCATCTCCGAACACTGAAGTTGGCAGACTCGTCACAACTCTTAACACAATGCTTTCTCGCATTGAAGAAGCATTCGCGGTTCGCACTGAGAGCGAAAACAAACTTCGTAGATTTGTTGCCGATGCATCTCACGAATTGCGCACACCAATTACTGCCATCCGTGGATTCTCTGAATTACATAGGCAGGGCGCAGTTAAAGGCGAAGCGGAGACAAAAGAACTTATTGCCCGCATTGAAGGCGAATCAAAGCGGATGGGCTCGTTGGTAGAAGACTTATTGCTTCTCGCGCGTCTAGATCAGGCGCGTGAGATGGAATCAAAGCCTGTAGACATCGTAAAAGTAGTAGCCGACGCCGTTGCCTCTGCGCAGGTCTCAGGCCCTGGCCATCCAATTACTTTAAGTACACCCAATGAAGAGCTATTTATGTTGGGTGATGAAGTTCGAATCCATCAAGTGATTGCGAACTTGCTAGCGAATGCTCGCGCACATACCCCTGCTGGTACACCTATTGCAGTCATAATCACTTCTAGTGATTCAGAAGTATCAGTTTCAGTTGCAGATAAAGGGCCGGGACTTTCAGATGTTGACCAACAGCGAATCTTTGAACGCTTTTATCGAGCAGATGGATCGCGTTCAAGAACGGGCGACGATGGAAGTGGGCTTGGTCTTTCTATTGTTGATGCAGTGATGCGTGCACATGGCGGAAAGGTTTCAGTTGAGTCTGAACTCGGTAAGGGTTCGAAATTTAGCCTTGTGTTTCCTCGTAAAGAATCTTAGTTCTCGTTCTGCCCTAGCGATTCCATAGCGCGCAGCGTTGCAATACGTTCTTGAATCGGCGGATGGGTACTGAACAATTTTGAAACAGTTTGTCCATCCAGAGGTGATTCGATCCAGATATGTGCAACCGCATTTGATTTCTGTTGCACAACCGTTGTATCTGATGCTAAAACTTCTAGTGCTTTACGAAGACCTGCCGGGTTTCTTGTAAACGAGACCGCAGTTGCATCAGCGAGAGACTCACGCTTACGTGAAATTGCTGATTTCAATAACATCGCTGCAATTGGAGCCAACATCAAAACAAGTGAAGAAACTACGAGTGCTAGTGGATTCTGATTACGGTCTCGGCGTCCCCCACCAAAAAACATCATGCGGGTGAGGAAATCGCTCAAAATTGCAATTGCTCCCGCAGTTGTCGCGGCAACTGCTGACACCAATGTGTCGCGATTAGCTACGTGCGACATTTCGTGTGCAATAACACCTTGTAGTTCATCACGGTCCATTACTTCAAGTATGCGCGTGGTGAATGCAATCAACGCATGTTCAGGATTTCTGCCGGTTGCAAATGCATTCGGCGCGGAATCTTCGACAATTGCAACTTTAGGCATTGGCAAGCCACTGGCAATTACTACCTCTTCGATCACATTAAAGAGCTCTGGTGCATCTTCACGAGTGATGAGTTTTGCACCGGTCATTGTTAAAACCAATTTATCTGAGCCGTAATATGAACCCCACACGCCGACAAGTGCAAAGCCAACAGCCACAGGAACGATTGTTGAAGTTGTTCCCGCTCCGAAATACGTAAGTGCTGCGTACGCAACTAACCAGGTGAGTGCACCCATCGATGCAAGTAAAAAATAAGTTTTGCCCTTATTCGCAGATTGCAGTGCCCTGAAGTTGTTTTCAGCCATAACTTACTTTAAAACTTTACGTTTGGAACATTACGATCGGTTGGGTTTTCTACTTCGTAGAATTCACGAGCGCTTACCTTGGCAAAGCCTGCAAATGCACTGGTAGGAATTGTTTTCACAGCTGTATTTAGGTTGCGCACATTGTCGTTGTAGAACTGACGTGCAAATGAAACTTTATTCTCAGTTGTTGAAAGTTCTTCTTGCAAAGATAAAAAATTCGCTGACGCTTTTAAATCTGGGTATGCCTCTGCCACCGCAAGCAAACCTTTGAGTGCATTAGTGAGTGCACCATCTGCTGCTGCGACATCTGCAACAGTTGACGCTGATGTTGCTTTTGCGCGCGCTTGCACTACAGCATCAAATGTTCCTTGTTCGTGCGCTGCATATCCTTTTACTGTTTCGACAAGATTTGGAATGAGATCCGCACGTCGCTTAAGTTGAACTTCAATTTGCGCAAATGCCTCATCGACTGTGATGTTCAGGCGAATTAGGCGGTTGTATTGAGCGATGAAAAAAAGTACGAGAAGTACGACTGCTGCAATGACTATATATTCCATGCCTTATTCAACCTCTTTTGCCTGAGTTGTATTCCCCAGATAGAAGGTATCTGCGAGTTACTTGATTTTACTCTGATGAAAATTCATAAAGGAACGGCTAGGCGTAGGCCCGCGCTGTCCTTGGTAGCGTGAAGCGTAAATTGCTGAACCGTATGGGTGCTCAGCGGGAGACGACAATTTAATCAAGCAGAGTTGACCGATTTTCATTCCAGGAAATAGCTTCACGGGTAAGTTGGCAACGTTTGAAAGTTCGAGAGTGATGTGGCCAGAAAATCCTGGGTCAATAAATCCGGCCGTGGAGTGTGTCAGCAAGCCCAGGCGACCGAGAGATGATTTACCTTCCAGGCGCCCAGCGATGTCATCTGAAAGAGTTATTACTTCGTAGGTACTGGCTAAGACGAATTCGCCGGGGTGCAAAATAAACGCCTCGCCATCCTCGGCAACAACTTCCCGTGTGAGTTCTGCCTGCTCAATAGAAGGATCAATAACTGAATATTTGTGGTTTTCAAAGACGCGGAAGAATTTATCCAGGCGTACGTCGACAGAAGACGGTTGAATCATCGCCTCTTCAAAAGGGTCAACAGCTACGCGGCCAGCAGTTATTTCGGCGCGGATATCGCGATCACTAAGAAGCACGGCGCGAGCCTACCTGCGCAGGCGCGAAAAAAAGACCTCCGGCGCGCTTGCGTAAGTTACTGACGGGTAGCACCATTACGCCATGAGCCATTACACCGCCAACCTCCGTGACATCGAATTCTGCCTCTTTGACCTTTTGGGTCGCGACAAAGTTCTGGGAAGTTCTATCTACTCAGAACTTGATCGTGATACAGCGATGGGAATGTTAGAAGAGATGAAGCGACTAACCGAAAATGATTTAGCTGCCTCATTTGTTGAAGGTGATCGCATCGGTACAGATTTCAACAAAGCCACTGGAGATGTAAAACTTCCAGAGAGTTTTAAGAAGTCTTACAAGGCATATGTCGATGGTGAGTGGTGGCGTCTTGATGCTCCGGTTGAACTTGGCGGAATGAAAGTTCCTGCATCTGTTCGTTGGGCGATTGCCGAGATGGTTCTGGGTTCGAATCCTGCAATTCACATTTATGCGTCTGGATATGCATTTGCTCATGTTGCATACGTTTTAGGTACCGATGTTCAAAAAACAATGGCCAAGCACATGGTTGATCGTCATTGGGGCGCAACGATGCAACTTACTGAACCAGATGCAGGATCAGATGTTGGCGCAGGTCGCACAAAAGCTGTTGAACAAGCAGATGGAACGTGGCATATCACTGGCACAAAGCGATATATAACTTCAGGAGATGCTGATATTTATGACAACATCATGCACTTCACCCTCGCACGTCGCGAAGGTGGTGGGCCAGGAACTAAGGGGCTTTCCCTATTCCTTATTCCAAAGTTTATGTTTGATCTTGAGACAGGCGAACTCGGTAAGCGCAACGGTGTCTATGTCACAGGTGTAGAAAGCAAGATGGGCCTTAATGTTTCCGCTACCTGCGAGGTAAATCTTGGTGAGAAAGAGCCTGCAGTTGGCTATCTACTTGGCGATGTTCACCAAGGTATCGCACAGATGTTTAAGGTAATTGAATTCGCTCGCATGATGGTTGGTACTAAAGCGATTGCAACACTCTCAGCTGGATATCTACATGCACTTGCTTACGCAAAAACTCGCGTGCAAGGCGGAGACATGAAGGTAATGAACGATAAAGCGAGCCCACGTGTAACCATCATCAAGCATCCGGATGTACGCCGTTCGCTTATGGTGCAAAAGGCTTACTCCGAAGGTATGCGCGCACTTGTGCTTTACACCGCTTCTATCCAAGATGAGATTGAGCTCGCCAAAGCTGCAGGAGATTCAGAAAAATTAGAGTCGATGGAGAAACTCAACGACTTGTTGCTTCCTGTTGTGAAAGGTTTTGGTTCCGAAAAATCATGGACGCTTCTTGGAACTGAATCACTTCAAACTTTTGGTGGCGCAGGATTTACTCAAGATTGGCCACTTGAACAATATGTCCGCGACGCAAAAATCGACACTCTTTACGAAGGTACAACTGCTATCCAAGGACTGGACTTCTTCTTCCGTAAGGTTGTAAAAGATGGTGGGCGTGCACTTGGATTACTTGGAAAAGAAATTCAAGCATTTGCTGAAACCGGAGGTGTCCATGCAGCGGAGAAGCAAGCTCTTCTTAAAGCACTGGCAGATCTGAATGGAATTATTGGAGTTCTTGTTGGTCACGCAATGGCTTCACAAGAGAAAGCTGATGAAATCTACAAAGTTGGCCTCAGCACTTCTCGCGCATTAATGGCTGTGGGAGATGTCATCATCTCTTGGTTGCTTCTACGTCAAGCTGATATTGCTGCAGAAAAGTTGGCAGCGGGTGCTGGAAAAGATACCGATTTCTATACCGGCAAGATTGCATCAGCGAAGTTCTTCGTTGCAACCGTTCTTCCTCACATCACAGCAGATCGCAAGATAGTTGAAGCTACAGATTCAACGATTATGGAGATCCCGGAGTCCGCTTTCTAGCCCCAAAATCTTCTTTCTGGCTTATGTAAGATAAACTCGCCTGATGCTCTCAAAACATCGTGGTGAGTTTTTTCTTATTCTGGGAGCGTTTTTCTTCGCTTTAAGTGGAATTGTTGTCATTGTTGTGCTTAAACATTTGCCCGCATTTCGCTTAGCTGAATTTCGCTCAGTCACCGCCGTCGTCATTCTTGGCACGTTCGTATTACTTACTCGACCAGACTTGGTGAGAATCGTTCGCTCTGAGATCCCTAAATTGGGAGTCTACGGAGTTGTGGGTTTTGCCATGGTCAACTTCGGCTATTTATTGGGTATCCAGCGCGGAGTGCCAATCGCATTGGTTTTAATCATTGAATTTACCGCTTCGATTTGGATTGCTTTATGGATCAAGTTTGTACGTAAAGCTTTCGTCGCCCGCGATATGTGGGTTGCAATTGCTCTATCCCTGCTTGGTTTAATTCTTGTTTCAAAGGCATGGAATGGATTCACTTTTGATTTGATTGGTATTGCGGGTGCGGTTGGAAGTGCTTTTGCACTTGCTGCATATTTCCTGATGAGCGAAAAGATTGGCAAAAAACGTGAACCTATCGCAATGCTCATCTTTGGAATGGGATTCGCCTCGATCTTCTGGCTGATAGTTCTTCCGCCATGGAGTTTTCCTTTTGAGATATTTACCATGAAGATGGATCTTGGCGGCATCACTGCAGGAGTGTTAATTCCCGGTTGGGTGATGATGGCAGCCGCCGCACTTATTGGAACTGTGATTCCGTATCTCTGCGTGCTTACTGGAATGCGACTATTAACTGCATCAACAAGTAGCGTTATTGGAATGATTGAACCAGTTTTAGCGGGAGCATTTGCATGGGTCTGGTTTGGACAGAGTTGGGATGCAATTCAATTAGTTGGCGCGGTTGTGGTTCTTTTCGGAATTTATCTAGCAGACCGCGCTAAATCTGTTACATCACAATAAATCAAAAAAGAACTACTCGTTCCAGCCGCCATCTCCGGGTGCTGAAGGTTGAATATCGGTTGCTGCAGATGTTGATTGTGTGAAGTCGCGGCCTGCGCCAACATTTGGAGCCATATCAAAGAATCGTGCAAAGTGAAGTTGTGCAGAAACGGTAATTGTTCGAGTTGGTCCGTTACGGTGCTTAGCAACAATGAAATCAGCTTCACCGGAGCGGTTCTGTGAATCGTACATATCATCGCGGTGAAGCAAAATAACTAAGTCGGCATCTTGTTCGATAGAACCAGATTCACGAAGATCTGAAAGCATCGGGCGCTTATCGGTACGTTGTTCTGGACCACGGTTTAACTGTGAAATCGCAATTACCGGCACATTAAGTTCTTTAGCCATCAACTTTAGTTGACGTGAGAATTCGGAAACTTCTTGCTGGCGGTTCTCTACGCGCTTCCCTGAAGTCATCAGCTGTAAGTAGTCAATGACAACGAGTTTGAGATCGTGGCGCTGTTTAAGGCGTCGTGCCTTTGCGCGAATTTCCATCATCGAAAGATTCGGTGAATCATCAATAAATAGTGGTGCATCAGAAATTTCACCCATGCGGCGAGCAAGCTTTGCCCACTCTTCATCACTGAGTTG
>JAPLBE010000002.1 GCA_026392935.1 Actinomycetota bacterium
CCTTGGTAGCTCTGGATTTCAACTTTGCGACGGATATCGCCAGCAATTTCACGGCGAAGATCACCTTCGATTTTGTAGTTAGCTTCGATGTATTCACGAAGCTGTGCAAGTTCTGACTCTTGCAAATCTTTAACGCGAGTATCTGGAGAAATTCCAGTCGCTTTCAGTGTTGCATGGGAACGAGTTAAACCCATTCCAAAAATGTATGTGAGTGCAATCTCGACACGCTTTTCGCGTGGAAGATCGACACCGACTAGACGTGCCATGTATTCAACCATTCTGTATCCGGAGGTCCTCCGCAATGCTCCTCGACATATGTATCGAGCCTCGGCCTACCGGTCCGGGGGTCTTAACTATTTCTAGTTAAGTCGCATCACGCGTACTTACTTCTGTCTCGGAATTACCCTTGACGCTGTTTGTGACGAAGATTTTCGCAGATCACCATTACGCGACCTTTGCGACGAATGACTTTGCACTTGTCACAAATCTTCTTCACGCTTGGATTAACCTTCACGCGATTTTCCTTTTCTTTGTGGCGAACTAATTACTTGTAACGGTAAATAATTCGACCCTTTGTAAGGTCATATGGACTTAGCTCTACGATCACACGGTCAGCAGGCAAAATACGAATGTAGTTCTTTCGCATCTTTCCTGAAATGTGTGCCAAGACTTTATGTCCATTTGTTAGTTCAACACGAAACATTGCGTTAGGTAACGCCTCAGCAACAGTGCCTTCGATTTCGATCGCACCATCTTTACTTGCCAAGGATGAATACCTTCTTCTTTATCTCAATTGAACGAACAGGTTTGACCCCCACAAAAACCTGTGGATTTCCAAGAGGGCCGAAGGGAGATTCTAGGCGAGCCCCCTTATAAAGGGAAATCCGCATATTTGGCGCTATTGAGCCCGGCCGACACGCGGGGAAATAGTGGTGGCCACCACCTATTTCTTCTTAAATCCAGCCGGACACTTCGGTTTCAGAGCAGTCACATTTTTAGCCGTACTGCCTTTCACGCAAGAGATAGTTCTCTTTTTAATCAAAGGTTTCGGTGAAGCAGCCGGAGTCGCTTCAGCTTCCTGTGAGAGTTTTACCTTTATTTTAGGTGTTGAGAAAGTGAAACCAGCGGCTGTCATCTTCAACCAACTGTCTTTTTCGGTTATCACTGTGGTCGCGACCGAAGGTGTCCCATCAGAACTTGATACTTCAATCTTTGCCTGAATAGGGGCTGACCCGAAACCGTATAGACAGCGTGCTACATCAGAACGCAGATTCAATTGGTAATAACCCTTGAATAGATCACCCTTGGTATCAAGGTGTGATGCGCCAACTGTGTAATTTAGTGACTGCTCGGCTTGATCAAATTTTGGTGGTCCATCGCTATATACGGCTGCGTTAGTTCCAATAACTCCAGTAAATCCCTTGCCTCTTACACAATTTTGGGAGTCAAATGGAAGTTCACCTCTAATTGTTTGTGCCACCCAGAATGTTCGCATAGCAGCAGCTTTATCGTTGAGAAGTGGCAACCAAAGATTCATCTCATTTATTGCAGCATCGCCTGAGACCATAGACATCGTCAATAAAGTTCTGGAGGATAAATCTGTAGTTGTGAAATCTCCAAAATCACGCGTCGTTCCACCCGCTCCCACCGGATATAAATCCTTTAGTTTTTGTGGAAGTTCTCCCCATTTAGCCCAACCGTAAATGGAGGGAACGCTTAATGGTTTTGCAGAGATCTCAACAACTTGCGAATTATCTGCTGCAGTCTTCATAACAATATCTGCATCTTTCATACGACCATGCAGCCAACCTTGCACCGGCTGACTCAAGCGAACTTTAAGAACAACAGTCTTTTCCAAATCAAATGGCATGCGGTAACCACATAAACCTTTTTCAGCAATCTGGCAGCCTTTTTCTATAAACTTCGTATTCCAACCACGTGATTCACCATCTCCGCGTTTGGTTACGTTGACAACTGGGCCTTCGTACTCTGCGCCCTGAATTTCCTTAATCGGCTGAACTGCGGCAAAGAATGATTCAAAATTCGATTTATTCGGATTTCTTGCAAGGTCGAAATTTCCATTAACTCCCACGCTGAGGGCATATGTTTCTAATTTTCCTTCATCATTAGTGAGAGTCCAACTGCTTGGGCCATATCCAGTTGGTAAAGATTTCGATTTATCACCTTTGAATACCGGGGCTGGTACCCAATTGCGTTGAAACTTTGCAGATATGACTGACCCGTCTTCATTTTTTATACTAAAAGAATCGATGCAGTCTGTATCAGTATCACTTAAACATTTCGTGAAAACAGCGGCGAATGTGAGTACCTTAATTTCTGGATTTTTACAGTCTTTAGCTTCGAGGGAATCACAGATATACATATTCTTTATGAAATCGCCTTTGGGGAAGTTTGTCATTCCAATCAGTGAACTTGGTTGGGCATATTCAATTGAGTTATCTGAGTTATACCCCATCCATCCAGCTTCCTGCTTTACGGAAGGATAGAAATTCTCCTCAGGGGCATCCCCGCTTGCCATTGGAGAGAAAGTAAAGAGAAAACCAAATAGGACGATGCCAGTTAAGAACTTCTTCACTTCTTCTTAAATCCAGCCGGACACTTAGGTTTTAGGGCAGTCACTTTCCTAGTCGCTTTGCCTTTAACGCAAGAAATAGTTGTCTTTTTAATCAACGGGGTTGGTGATGCAGCCGGAGTCGCTTCAGCTTCCTGTGAGAGCACTACGCGAATAGTTGGAGATGAAAATGTGAAGCCATTGGCTGAAAGTGTGATCCATCCATTTTTCTCACGGATTAATGTTGTGGCCACTTTATTCTCGCCATCGGGACTTACAATCGAAACAACTGCCTGAATAGGAGCTTTTGAAAAACCATAGATACAACGGGCTACATCAGAGCGAAGTACAAGATCGTAAGAACCAACCGCAACATCACCTGCAGCTGTCAGGTGTGGTGAAAGAACTTTGTAATCCAATGATCCTTCGGCTTTGTTATATTTTGGAGGACCAGCGCTGTAAACAAGAGAGTTCGTTGTAACTATTCCTGCAAGTTTTCCATCACCATTAGAGCAACGTGAAATATCGGAATCTTGTTCTCCCTCTAACGTTCTCACATTCCAATAAGTTCTAGATGTCGACGCTTTATCTTTCACCAAAGGCAACCAGAACCCTGCCATCTCAATTGCATCTTGGCCAGCGTTACCTGGCATAAAGTAACCGCTACCTTCAGAGAAAATCCTATTGCCACCCAAATATGACTTGAATTCTGTACTGAGTTCTGAAGTGTTTACTCGTTCGTAAAGTGTTGGCACCTGAACTGGGAGCGCTTCGAAGCTGACAATCTGGCCATCGCCATTACTTTGAACATCAATCACAGGTTGGAAAATTCTGCCGTGGAACCAGCCCTTCATGCTGTTACCAAGTACAACTTTCATTCCGAATCGATATTCCTTGGGGAACTCTTGGGCGGAATAACAGATTCCGCCACCAATCATTACGCAGGAATTCTTCTCTGCCGCAGGCAAGTTAATACTTGCACCTACACCGCCACTCTTGCTTCCATCCCGGCTTGGGTTAGAGGAATCTAAAGGAATTGCTTGTTGAAAATCTCCCATGATTTCTTTTATCGGGTTTATCGCTGACTCCATGGAGTTAAAGAAGAATTTTTCATTAGTAACTTTTGCACCCATGCTCTTCTCAAGCCACCCATTGAGGTACGTCGAGGCATAATAAAGATCGGTGCCACCTGAGTGCATGATTCCAGGAATTTTCCAGATACCACCTTGACTTTTCCCTTGAGGGAGGTTATTTGTTTCACTCGCGGGATAGTTGTACTTGTAGTCTGGCGTTGCATACTTTACGAATGTGCCTTCGGTCTTTGTGCCAGCCGCATCAAGTGCATAAACACTTGAGATGCAATTTACGGTAATTGGCGAAATGCAGGGCGGAAGATGATTTAAAGCATTTATCGCGTTCCCTTTAGAACAAGCATCATCAGTAAGGGTTGTACATAAAGTCATGATTGCATCAACCCCAGTTCCTACGGAACTCATGAGTGATGGCGGAGCAGTGATAAATTTCCAACTTTCGGTGATGTTAATCCCTTGGGTTGGCTGTGAAAGATCCGCCTTAACAGCGGCCGGCGAGCTAATTGCACCGCTAACCAATAATGTTGCAACCGAAAAGAGGAGTAGCGCTTTTTTCATTCTCACTATTTCTTTCTATATCCTGAAGGACACTTTGGTGTTACTGCAATTACCGTCTTAATAGTTTTCCCTTTTATGCATACAAGAGTTGCTTTCTTTATCGTTGAAGCCTTTGCTGGTTTAGTAGCAGCTTCTTTGGCCTGAGAAAGGCTGACTCGCACTGTTGGATTAGAGAATGTGAAGTTATAGGCAGCAAGTGTCAGCCAACCATTCTTCTCATTAACTAAAGTAGTTGCGGCGCTTGGCTCTCCGTTTTCTGATGTAATCGAAACTGTTGCGCTCACTGGCGCTGAGCTGAATCCATAGATACAACGGGCAACAGTTGAAGACATGATTAACTCATATGTTCCTTTAAATACAGTTGCGCCGTCTGCTTCGAAGTGAGTTGAAGCTACTTTGTAATCCAAGAAACCGTTTTGGAATGTGGGTGGACCATCGATATACATGGTTGAGTTAGTTGTCACTAACCCAGCTAGCCCTTTTGCTTTAGTTAGACATTCTCCTACTTTGCCTTCGCCATTTTCAGACATAGTCCCAATGCGCCATTCGGTAGGCATTGCAGAGGCCTTATCTTTTGCAAGCGGTAGCCACAACAGGAAGTTGCTCATTGCTGTTGAAGAGAAATTAGTGTTGACATGCTTGAAGGAAATACTCTGCATTCCACTTCGAGTCTTTTCGGAATCTGCAATCGGTAAGCCTAAGTTCTGTAGGGTAGGTGGATAATGCCGAGCTTCACCAGACCATTGCTGATTTAGATATGTTTTCACGTGAGAGTCAGATAAGTCGCTGCTCTTCGCCCATACATCTACAAGTGGAACAGTGATCGGGGTTCCTTTAACATTGAGATTTGTAATTGATCCATCTCGCTTGTAATCAATAACTGCGCTACGCATACGACCGTGGAGCCAGCCAGAAAGTGAAGTGCTCAAGCGTAGTGAAAATCCGAAAGTTACATCTTTCGGCATTGTGTACGGAATTGCACACTGAGTGAGTGAACTGGCAAGGCAAAGTTTCGATGCAAATGGATCGATGTTCTTAGTCTGCGTTGTCCCTACCTGAATACGTCTGATTGAATCGTATTTAGCTGTGTTGGTCTCAGTTGCTAAATCAAAGAAATCTCCTTCAATGATTTTGACTGCAGAAATCGATGCACCTAGTGATGGCGCTGGGAAAACTTTATCTCCCTTGTTTCGCTGACTTGTAAGAGTGGTCTTAACTAAATATGAATCTCCCCCGGCATGTTTTGCATCAGGGATTGAAACCAGTACTGCGCCAGATCCTTGAGGAACATTGAGGCTCAGATTTCCGGCAAAAGCTTGGGGATTTTCCTTTGGAAAGACTGAAGCAGATTTCACTTCTAGCTCTTTGCCTTGCGCATCTGTCGCAGTAATTCCGGAAATACAATTGATATCAGAACCACCTGAACACATCGGAAGAACAGCTCTGTACTTAGAGAAAATCGTAAAGTCACAGCCAGCTTCAGATCCAGTGTTGCAAATTGCAATATTAGTTATTTTTCCATTTTCTTCGCCATTGCTTGTGGTGAAGTTAAACCATGTTGATGCTTCGGTGCTTGCAAAGAAGGATTCATTTGCTTCGAAACCGATGTACCCAGCTCCAGGGGCCGCAAGTGGAGCCCACTGTTCTGGAATAGCGCTATCTGCGCGCGCAATTACTTGCGGAGTAATCAGGGAGAGTGAAATCAGAGTAACAATTATTTTCTTTATGCCGATATTCATCTCAATCCATTCGCTCAAGTTTAATTTGGAGTGCTACCCCGGTAAGTAAGTACTCACCGGGGTAGCGTCGCCTTGATTTATCTATAGTGAAGAAATGTGGAGGTTACTTCTTCTTATAGCCTGATGGGCATACTGGGTTTTCCGAAGTGATCTTCTTCAGTGACTTCCCCTGTACGCATGAGATCGTGCTCTTCTTAGCAGTTGCCTTCGAAGGCTTATATCCTGCTTTGATGCCGATCTTGAGCTTCGGACGTGAATACTTGAAGCCAGCGATATCGATGATGATGTTTCCATTCTTCACAGATATTGCTTTAGTGAATGCCTTTGTGGCTCCACTTTCTTCAGTCTCGAGTGAGATTTCTAGAGCTGTTGCTGCATCGTTTGGATTTGTTAATCCCCAAAGAAGTTTTGCATCAGATGTAGGAATGACGGCCTTGTAGAAACCGCGGTTGACAGTTACTCCATCAGGAGCAAAGTGTGGAGCCGCGACTTTCCACGTGAATGTCTTATCTTCTTCATTCCATACTGGAGTTGAGAGTTCGCATACACCGTTGGATCCCACGAACATATTTCCGGAAGTACCTTCGACTCCGAATCCACTCTGATCATCGTTTTGTGACAATGAAATCAACTGGAGTTGGCGAACGTTTGCCTTAGCAACGCCTTCTTCACCCTTACAGTCAGCTGTTTTTGCAGCTAAAGGAACCGTGACTGGGCTTCCTGACAGTGTGACGGTGTTGAAGTCCTGAGTCTTTTGATTGGTCATGGTGACACCTGTTGCGATAGCAAATGTGACACCTGGAACCATTTCACCAATACGTAGCTTCAGAGAAACTGTGAGATCGGCATCTAGGTTAATTGCGTATTTGTTATTTCCTGGCTGTCCCGCAAGAGCGACCTTGTTGTCTTTATCGACAACAACAGGAAGCACATCTGCCATTAACCATGAGCGTTGGTATTCGCCAAGCGCTGATGACTTGATGTAGAGACCGTCATAACCAAGTGCATTTAGACCGAGGCCAGCCCAATTGGCATGCGTCCAACGTCCGCCAAGTGCCTTACCTGCTTCAACAGATGCACCAATTGCATCGGCATTAGCTGGAGCTAGCTCTGTCGTCGCTGTTGATGTATCAACATCTGGCTCAGTCTTTACAATTGGAACGCCTGTTGGCTGACCAACGATGGTCCAACCATTTTCCTGAGCTCCACGTGCAAGCCACATTGGAATAAACATTGGCTCTGTCGCACTGAATGTTCCTGCAGCTGCGTCGTATGTTGATTCAATAGTTGGACGTACCTGAGTTTCAGCAAGCTTTGAAAGATCAACGAATGTTGATGCTTTAATGCGAGCCACTTGATCGGCTGCATCCTTTGCAGTTGGCATAAACCAGAAGAATTTAACTTCATTGTCTACAACAAATACAACTGATCCCTTATAGCACTCGCTAAAAGGCTTCTTTACATTGGTAGAAGTTGCTTGATCCCAGCAATCCGTAGGATATGAATAGGATTCCAATGACTTATTGACGTCATATGTTTTAGTCTTTGCATCATATTTTGCACCTTGCTCTGGGTGATTTACTGTTCCCAAGAGTGAGGTCAGATCAAGAACTTGCTTTGCTGGATTCACCATTACTTCACGTTGCGAAGCTGGCATCCACCAAGCATTGTCTTTAACTTTCTTATTCACAACGCGTGCAAGTGGTGCAAATACTTCGCCAGTTCCTACGGTTTCAGCTTTAGGTGCCTGGCCTGAAGGTACGTACTGAAGTGTTGTACGAGCGCCAGATGCATTTGTTACTACAACTGAGTCGATACAGTAAAGAGAAGTTGGAACAGCAGCACATGCTGGCCAATCTGCTAGTGGAAGTTTGATCACTGCCGCATGAGCCGGAGTGGCTGCGGAGAGTGCTCCCATGATGAGCGCTAGGGAGCTAATCCCTGCGATTAATTTTCTTTTCACATTTCCCCCATATAGATATGTGGCAACCAAGAGGTTGGCAGCCATCTTCTTCACCGCAGCGTAGGGGAGGATTTATGCACCCTAATAGAGAATTATCTGAGCTGGGCTAGATACCAATTCCATTGCCATGTGGCATTTTCGGCAATATCTAGGCTCTCCTTGAACTCAGGGAAGGTATATACCAGAAGCGCTGTGCCGCCCGGCAAAACAGTCGTTGGACGAGAGTCGCTCACAAGCGGGGAATGGCCGGTGAAAATGGCAAGTGACGGTGAGGTGGAAATCAAATCTGCTGTCCGATTTTCAACGCTTAAAACCCAGGTCATTGGGCATTGGGCTTTTCCGCAACGCTCCCAAGAAATCTTAAGTCCGGTCGCAGTTAAGCCTGCGAGGGTGTCGCCTATCCCGCCGGCGCTACTAATTGCATTGAGATCCCCGATGCTCTGCTCCCATGTAACTGGGTAGTCAGATTGCAGGCCAACAATCTCTGGTTGGGTCTGCGCATTTGTTCCGGTCACGCCAGCATCGCTGGAGATGACAGTTGTAGCACCGAGTTTTTTAGAAACTTCATATACGCCAATACTCGCAGCAGAAATAGCGAGGACTCCAACTACTGAAATGATGCCGCGACGAATTCTTTGACGTCGAACTTTGGCAATAATGATGGGCGCAAGGTCGCGATTTTCATAGACACCAAGTGCCATCCATTGCATCTCGCGCTTAATTAGTGGATCTACATCACTCATTATTTTCCACCACTTCCGCAATCACTATCTCGATTTGATTATTGACACTTCCAGGTAACTCTTTCTTTGCAGACTTTTCAAGTTCTGGCACGAGTTCAATGTAAGCCGCTACTGCAGCTTTACCTCGTGCTAGATGTGAAGCTGCAGTTCCTGTTGGAATTTGCAAAACTTCTGCGACTTCTCGCAAAACCATGCCATGCTCATAAATCAGCACTAATACTGCTCTCTGTGCCGCAGAGAGTGTCTTCAGCGCAGCCTGAACCAATAGCCGTTGAGTTACATCGTCAGTTTGATCTACTAAATCTCTAATGTTTTCTGCGAGCTCCCACTGCGTTTCTTTCTCTTGCTGACGTCGCAGCCACTTACGTCGCATATCTGCATGCTTTGAAACCATTACGCGCATTAAATAGGCTTCAGGATTTTCATGATCTCGAATTTTGCTCCAGCGCTTATACACATCTGCGAGAGCTTCCTGAAGTACATCTTCAGCATTTTGAGTATCGAAACAAATTACCTTGGCGGCACGTAAGAATGCCTTTTGGTTCTCTCGGAGCCAGAGAGTGAACTCAATCTGGTTCTGGCTGCTCATTTTGTCATTCTAAACGGCTTCGACTAAATAAGTAAGTCCGAAACTTCGATTCCTTGACGTAAAAGCTCGACTTTTCCCCCATCAAGTGAGGTCAGAACAAACGGCTTTCCATCCGGGCAAATAACAAATGAATTCTCAAAGTGGGCCCCTCGTGATTGGTCTACTGAAACCACTGTCCAGTTATCGCCTAGTACTTTTGTTTTCGCAGATCCACGAGTAATCATCGGTTCGATTGCTAGCGCCATGCCAGGAATAATCTCTGGGCCATTTCCAGCTTTTCCAAAGTTTAGTACGTGGGGTTCTTGATGCATTTCAGTACCGATACCGTGACCGCCATACTCTTGCAAGATTCCGTAGGTGCCTTGTGAATTCACGTATTTTTCAATTGAATGGCCGATATCTGAAAGACGTGCGCCATTCTTTCCCGCAGCGATACCAACCCACATTGACTCTTCACATACATCCATAAGTTTCTGATCTGCCGGATCGACATTTCCGATTCCGATAGAAAATGCTGCATCACCATGCCAACCATCGATGATTGCTCCACAGTCAATTGAGACAATATCGCCATCGTTTAGAACACGAGGGCCAGGAATACCGTGGACAATTTCATTATTAACCGATACACAAATTGTTTTCGGATATCCATGATATCCAAGGAAGTTTGATGTGGCTCCCCCGCGCTTAATGTTTGCAGAAGCAATTGCATCGAGTGCATCCGTTGTCATGCCAGCTTTAATATTCTCACGGAGTAACTGCAAAGTTTGGCCAACCAATAAACCAGCACGGCGCATCACCTTGAGTTGTTCAAGGTCTTTAATTTGGATTGCCATAAGTGTTCTTAGCCGTGAACGCGACTCAACGCAGTGATTGCGCGATCTGTAATCTCTGAAACTTCGCCCTCTGCAGAAATAGTCATAAGTAGACCTTCTGTGCGATAGAACTGAACAATTGGTGCAGTCTGCTCTTCATACACAGAAAGGCGCTTTGCAATTACTTCTTCTTTGTCATCTTCACGCTGGTATAACTCGCCATTGCATGTTGAGCAATTGGTTGCATCAGCTGCCGCTGGTGCACCGCAATCCTTACATGTGCGACGTGAAGAAAGACGCTTAATAATGATCTCGTTCTCGATAGCAAGTTCTAGCACTGCATCAAGTGGTGTGTGCTTTTCTGCCAAGAATGCACGTAAGACCTCAGCTTGACCAGTGTTACGTGGAAAGCCATCAAGTAAGAATCCATTAGCAACATCGTCATGAGTCAGGCGATCTTTGACCATTTCATTTGTTACTGAATCAGGAACTAACTGACCCGAATCCATGAATCCTTTTGCTTCAAGTCCAAGTGGTGTGCTTGCCTTGAGATTGGCACGGAAAATATCACCGGTGGAGATATGAGGAATTGAATAGTGCACAGCTAGGAATTGTGCTTGAGTTCCCTTGCCAGCACCTGGTGGACCTACCAGGACTAAACGCATTACTTCAAGAAACCTTCATATGAACGTTGCTGCAACTGGCTTTCAATCTGCTTAGCAGTATCAAGACCTACACCCACAACAATCAAAATCGCAGTTCCACCGAATGGGAAGTTCTGGGTTGCACCAAAGAGAATGAGTGCAGCGATTGGAATAAGTGCAACGAGTGCAAGATACACAGCGCCCGGAGCAGTAATGCGAGAAAGTACATACTGAAGATATTCAGAGGTTGGACGTCCCGCACGAATACCTGGGATAAATCCACCGTACTTCTTCATATTATCTGCAACTTCATCAGGGTTAAATGTAATTGCCACATAGAAGTAGGTGAAGAAAATAATGAGTCCTGCATAGGTAACCATATAAATTGGATGATCGCCGCTTACCAAGTTACGTGAAATCCACACTGCCCATGCCGCTTGGCTATTTGTGAAATTCACAATTAAAGATGGGATATACAAAAGTGATGATGCAAAAATTACTGGAATAACGCCAGCCTGGTTTACCTTAATTGGGATATATGTTGAAGTTCCACCGTAAGCCTGGCGCCCAACCATGCGCTTTGCATATTGAACCGGAATACGTCGCTGAGCTTGCTCAACGAATACAACGGCTGCGACAACAATGATTCCAACGGTACAGACAAAGAGGAATGCAAAGAGACCCTTCTGAACCTTGATTGACCAGAGTTGGCTTGGGAATCCAGCCGCAATAGATGTAAAGATGAGGATAGACATACCGTTACCAACACCGCGATCTGTGATGAGTTCACCTAACCACATGATTACAGATGTTCCGGCAGTCATAACAACGATCATTGTGATGATTCGTGAGAATGAGGTGTCAGGAATAATTGCCAAATTACATCCAGAGATTAAGCGACCTGGCGTACGCGCTACTGCGATCAAACCAGTTGACTGCAAGATTGCGAGACCAATTGTTAAATACCGTGTGTACTGGGTTAGCTTTGCTGTTCCTGATTGTCCTTCAGCCTTGAGAGTTTCAAAGCGAGGAATCACAACTGTAAGCAGCTGAATAATAATTGAGCTAGTGATGTAAGGCATGATGCCCAGTGCGAATACTGAGAGCTGAAGAAGTGCTCCACCAGAGAAAAGATTGATAAGACCAAATAGTCCACTGTTATCTGCTTGATCAATACATGACTTAACAGCTGTGTATGAAACACCAGGTGTTGGCACGACTGATCCAAAACGGAACAAGGCCATGATTGAAAGAGTGAAGAAGATTTTCTTACGAAGTTCAGGCGTCTTAAAGGCCATTCCAAATGCTGAAAGCATTAATCTTCTCCCTCTATCAAATCACGTAGTTAATTGTTATTACAGAGTTGTTGCTGTTCCACCTGCAGCTGAGATTTTCTCAACTGCTGATGCAGAGAATTTATGTGCAGTAACTGAAACCTTGACTGCAATATCGCCATTTCCAAGAACCTTTACAGGCAAGGAATCGCGAACTGCACCCTTTGCGATGAGATCTGCAACAGTTACATCGCCACCCTTTGGAAAGAGTGCGTTGATTGTTGAGACATTCACTGCCTGGTACTCAATACGTGCTGGGTTCTTAAAGCCGCGAAGCTTTGGAAGGCGCATTACGAGTGGAAGCTGACCACCTTCGAAACCAGGACGAACTGTGTTTCGAGCATGTGTTCCCTTGCCACCACGACCTGCAGTCTTACCCTTTGATGCTTCACCGCGACCCTTACGAGTCTTATCTTTTTTAGCACCTGGAGCTGGACGAAGGTGATGAAGTTTTAGTGTCATCTTTATTCGACCTCCTCTACCTTGATCAAGTGGCGAGCAGCAACTGCCATGCCACGAATTTCTGGACGATCTTCCTTAACGACAACATCATTAATTCGCTTGAGTCCGAGTGAACGAACTGTGTCGCGAATTTCTGGCTTGTTGCCAACGGTTGACTTGATCTGTGTGATCTTTAAACGTGGCATTAGGCACCAACTGTCATCTGTGAAGCGCGAATAATTGCTGCAGGAGCAACATCTTCCAACGGGCGACCGCGGCGTGCTGCAATCTGTGCAGGTGACTCAAGCATCTTAAGTGCAGCAACGGTTGCGTGAACCATGTTGATTGCATTTGAAGATCCGAGAGACTTTGTAAGTACATCGTGAACACCAGCGCACTCGAGCACTGCACGAACAGGCCCACCGGCAATAACTCCGGTACCTGGACTTGCTGGGCGAAGTAGAACTACGCCTGCTGCTGTTTCACCTTGTACTGGGTGAGGGATAGTTCCTTGAACGCGTGGCACAACGAAGAATGATTTCTTAGCTTCTTCAACAGCCTTAGCGATAGCTTGTGGAACTTCCTTAGACTTTCCGTAGCCAACACCGACAGTTCCGTTCTGATCTCCCACAACAACAAGTGCTGTGAATGAGAAACGACGTCCACCCTTTACAACCTTTGATACGCGGTTAATGAAAACCACGCGCTCGGTGTAAGGAGACTTCTCTTTCTCGCGATCATCACGACGTTCGCGGCGTTCGCCACGACCTTTGCCAGAATTACCTTGGCCAGAAGGTGCGCCTGTTGTTGACGCTGCATCGTTAGTTGGATTAACAGCCATTAGAACTCCAATCCATTCTCTCGTGCAGAATCTGCAACTGCTGCAATTCGACCGTGGTACTTATTACCTGCGCGGTCAAAAACAACTGTAGAAATTCCAGCTTTCTTTGCGCGTTCAGCAATGAGTGCGCCGACCTGCTTTGACTTATCTGTCTTATCGCCAGATGCCTTGCGAAGATCTGCTTCCATTGTTGACGCGTATGCAAGTGTCTTTGCCTGAGTGTCATCAATTACCTGAACGAACAAGTGACGTGATGAACGTGAAACGACTAGGCGTGGACGTGATGGTGTGCCTGAAATCTTCTTACGAAGACGGAATGCACGACGAGCACGCGCGTTCTGCGCAGAACCCTTACGGACCTTAACTCCGATTGCCATTACTTCTTACCTGCCTTTCCAGCCTTACGACGAACTGTTTCGCCTTCAAGACGTAGACCCTTGCCCTTGTATGGATCAGCCTTGCGAAGCTTCTTAATCTTCGCTGCTGTTTCTCCAACAAGCTGCTTATCGATTCCGCTGATAATTAACTTTGTTGGTGATTCAACTTTGTAACTGATTCCTTCTGGAGCTGGGAAAAGAATTGAGTGGCTGTAACCGAGCTGGAATTCAAGATCCTTGCCCTTTTCAGCTACACGGTAACCAACACCGACGATGTTGATTGTGAGTGAGTAACCAGCTGTTACACCTTCAACCATATTCGCTACGAGTGAGCGAGATAGGCCGTGAAGTGAACGAGTTACACGCTCTTCATTTGGACGAGCAACGGTGATAACACCGTCTGCTTGTGAAACCTGGATAGGTGATGGAACTGCAATTGCGAGTGAACCCTTAGGTCCCTTCACTGCAACGTTCTGACCAGTGATTGAAACTTCCACACCGCTTGGAACGGTGATAGGCATGCGACCAATACGTGACATTAGGGATTTACCATACGTAAGCGAGAACTTCTCCGCCTACACCCTTCTTATTAGACTGCTTATCTGTAAGGAGTCCAGATGAAGTGGAGATGATTGCAACTCCGAGTCCACCAAGAACCTTAGGAAGCGCAGTTGACTTTGCGTATACGCGAAGTCCTGGCTTTGAGGTTTTTACCTACTCCAGTTGCCATTGCTTCAACGCGATATTCTGCAATGTAACCCTCTTGTTTTAGGATTTCTGCAATTCGTACCTTGACCGATGATGACGGCATTGAAACCGTGTCATGGTAGGCAGAGTTCGCGTTGCGCAGACGAGACAACATGTCTGCGATTGGATCTGTCATTGTCATACGTGGCCTGTGGCCTTTCTCAAATTAGTTTCCAGACAATTTGTCAGGACTTTATTCGTTGTAGATTTACCAGCTTGCTTTCGTGATACCTGGAAGTTCGCCGCGGTGCGCCATTTCACGGAAACAGACGCGACAAATTCCAAACTTTTGATAGACAGAGTGCGGACGACCGCAACGCTGGCAACGTGTATAACCGCGAACCTTGAACTTTGGCTTGCGAGCAGCTTTAACCTTGAGTGATGTTTTAGCCATTCTTATGCCTCCTTGAAAGGAAAGCCGAGCGCCTTAAGTAGTGCGCGACCTTCGTCA
>JAPLBE010000013.1 GCA_026392935.1 Actinomycetota bacterium
GGAGAAGCGAGTAAAAATCACTACCTGATAGGCAATTAGGGCAAAATTTAAAATGTAAATAATTCTTATGTAACTGGGAAAGACCTCAAATTGCCCACCAGCTGCGCGATCAAGTGCGTATGAAGCACCCAACATGACACCGCCAACTAAATATAGGTTCCAAGCAAAAGAAGCAAAAACTGCGGTTATAAAAGTTTTGTTCCTCATCCAACTAGTCTCCTACAATCATTGGTTGCGCACCAGTGCATTGAATCAATTCGTAATACGTAGTTGGATAGACCGCATGGGGATGTCCAGCAGCAGCCCAAACAATGTCGTAATCGTTTAACGCTTCATCAATAAGGATAATTTCTGGCTTAGAAATCCACCCCAGTGGGCTCACGCCACCAACTGAATAGCCAGAAACTTCCTTCACATAGTTAGCATCTGCACGACCAAGTTCTGGGATACCTAAATTCTTTGCAACGAGATCTGTGTCAACGCGATGACGGCCGCTGGTGATAATCAGAAGTGGATTACCAGATGGAAGTTTAAAAATCAGCGAAGATGCAATCTGACCAACTTCAATTCCTAAGCTATTTGCAGCATCGATGGCAGTACGAGCGGTTTCTGAGAGAACATTGATTTCACCCTTGACCCCAAGAGAATTAGCTGCCTCTTGAAATCTTTTTACAGCTGCCTTCTCGAGAATTCCATCCATATGCGAACTTTATGAGATATCTTCGCCAAATGTCTTCGCCTTCCCTCACTATTTATCAACGAGGAATTCGGGCTCGCAACGCAATTTGGGGGGCATTTTTCTTACTTGGTTTTGCCGGTCTGGCTTGGATCCCACGAATTCCAGAGATTAAAGATTCACTTGGATTAACTGACGGGCAATTTGGACTTGTTCTACTAGCCAGCACGTTAGGTGCAATTCCTGGCGCACAACTATCGGGTCGAGTTGTTCATATGCATTCCTCGAAGCTCGTTGTTCGTATTTCGGCAATCACCTTGCCAGTGGGCGTCTTCATCATGGGTTCGGCAACAAATGTTTCTACTCTGGTTTGTGGCATGTTTATTTCTGGCTTCAGCGTTGGTTTTATGGATGTCGCAATCAATGCTCAAGCAGTTGCAATCGAAAAACATACACAAGGGCGTTGGATGTCCACTTTTCATGCAATGTGGAGCATTGGCGCTTTCTTCGCAACGCTTATTGGTGGAGTAATTGCTCAATTTGTGACTCCAAGAATTAATTTATGGATTATCGCAATTTTCACATTCTTCGCTTATTTTTTCTGTGTTCACTACCTCTTGCCTGCAGATCTTGATGGGCATCTTGGTGAACCTGGAGAAGATACAGAATCGAAGGTTCCACTCTTTGGAAAACAAGCAATGGTTTTATGGGCACTGGGAATTGGTTTGATGGCTGCGCTCATTCCCGAAGGCGGTGCGTATGAATGGAGTGGAATTCTTCTGCAAGATCATATGGGAATCGGAATCGGTGTCAACGCATCAGCTGCGACAGCATTTTCATTAGCAATGATTACCAGCCGCTTACTAGGAGATAGATTCTTTGCTAAGTGGGGTTATGTAAATACCGTTAAATACGGGGGATACGTTGGCGGTGGAATTTGGGGCCTATCGCTGCTCATCGGAATTCCACTTTCTGACTCTCATCAATTATGGGGACTTGTTGTTGTGTGTATCGGTTTTGCTGCAGCAGGTTTTGGAATGGGACCATTCTTTCCAGCATTTAATTTAGCGGCAGCTTCAATTCCAGGTGTTGCACCTTCAGTTGGATTGGCGCGTATTGGAACAATTGCAATTGCTGCGTACTTTGCTGGCCCAACGCTGATGGGCGGAATCGCTGAAGTAACCTCATTGCCAGTTGCCTTCGCATTTCCCGTTGTACTCTTTTTTATTGCTGGCTATCAGTCAAAGCACATTAAAGTGCGCGAACTAAGTAGTTAAGTTAATTCTAGGAGTAACTAGAGCCAAGTCTGCAACACTGTAAATGCTGATATTACAAGGAGTAGATAGGCAAAGGCTTTTCTAAGTTTCTCAGGATTTGTATAGTGCGAGAAATGTGAAGCAGCTTGGGCTGCAACGATTGCAGATGCCCCGATAAAGATTGGGATATGCCACTGGACATCCTCCCACTGAGAGTTGTGGCCGATGAAGGCAGTCAGTGAATTAATCGAGATAATCAATAGTGATGTTCCAGCTGCAATGTTTTGTGGTGTGCCAAAGAAGAGAACTAGTACAGGGATTGCAAGGAAGCCACCACCGATTCCAAAGAGTCCGGTGATCGAACCAATGACAAGTGACATCACAATCAGAACTGGTATCGGCATCCGCTTATGGGCATCGAGCTTTGGTGGTCGCAACATTGATACACCCGCAAGAATCAGAATTGCGGCAAAGCCTGTAGTGATGAAGGCATCGGGTAAGCGTTCTACGATTGATGAGAAGCCAAGGTTTGTCACTAATCCGATAGCCCAGATAACGAAGGCATCGCGATAAAGAACCTGTTTCTTACGCGCTTTCGGAATCAACCCAGATGTAGCTGCGAGAAAGACGATGGCAAGAGCGGCAGTTGTTGCAAGGTTGGGATCAAAGCCAAAGCCGTAGATAAGAATCGGCACAGAGAGCATCGCTCCACCTGCGCCGACAAATCCAAGAACTGCACCTATTGCGCAACCGGCAATCAGGGCGCCGAGGATTTCCATGCCTTTATCTTTCCATGAGAATGGAAAAGCCCCCCGATTTCTCGAGGGGCTTTCCGTACAGATTGTTTAGAGGTTGAAGAATGCAAGAGTTCCGACGCTTGGGCCGAAATCTGTAAGCGCTCCCGTTGCAACAAGTGCGAAGAGGATAAGAGCTGCGCCAGCGAGTGCGAGATCCTTGTTAAATGCGATCATTTCGTTCTGCTTTGCTGTTGCATCAGTTTCCTTCCAGAAGTTGTGGAAGATGATTGCTGCAAGGATTAGTGTGATTGCGAGCATGAGAGCACCGAGGTCAACCCAGAATCCAGCTGCGATGTAAATGCCACCAAGTAGGA
Source organism: Actinomycetota bacterium (assembly GCA_026392935.1). Taxonomy (GTDB): domain Bacteria; phylum Actinomycetota; class Actinomycetes; order Nanopelagicales; family Nanopelagicaceae; genus Planktophila. The sequence goes on from JAPLBE010000013.1 coordinate 3,044, forward strand.
AGAAGAGACCTGAGATAAGTACTCCGAACTTCGCTGCTGGAAGCTTCTTGTACTTCGCATACCCCGTCATTGCTTCAAGCTTTGCAAAGTGAGCGAAACCTGATGTGATGAATAAAAGGGCGAAAAGGATGCGCCCAACAATTAGTACTACGTCCAATTTTTTCTCCTAAGGTTTAAGCGGATTCTTACCCCCTAAGAGTAGTTGAAATTTCAACTATCTACCCAATCGACACGCTTGCCTCGCCTGGGATTGAGCGTGCCAGAGCGGGACTTGCCCTTGTCAGGGGTCTGGACTACTTTTCGAACATCTGTTCGAATACTCACAAGGGGTATCTATCAACAGGTCAGGGGAAGAAGTAAGGGCAATGAGCGCAGAAGTAGTAAAGCCTCACGAGGTCGTATCCGATGGTGGGCTTACGCCTATTGAATTCACCTTTAGAGGCAAACGTTTTCGTATCCACGCAGTGCTATCTAGATGGTGTGAAGCAGGCGGATGGTGGAATCGCATTAGCGATGGAAAGTTTCGACCCGACGATCAAGCGCGTGCGCTATGGAAAGTTGAAGCAGCTCCTATTGGGGCGCTGACAACATTTGAACTCGAACGCGATGAAACAACAGGGCAGTGGATTATTAGGGCTATCTAAATCGTGGGTCGCATATGAGCTTTATTCATCTGCGCACCGCAAGTGCGTACTCACTTAAATACGGAACAACGCAGCCACGAGATTTAGTCGCACGTGCATCAGAGCTCGAAATGCCGGCGCTCGCACTGACAGATCGCGATGGGTTAGCTGGCGCCATTCGTTTTACAAAGGCGTGTGTATCTCATGGCGTAGCACCCATTATTGGAATTAACCTGCCTATTCACCTTGGCGATACATCCGGTGTATTACCGCGCATCACAATTCTTGCCCATAGCGATGGGGGATGGCGCAGTTTGGTTCGGCTCATGACAGGCCTTCATATGAATATAGATACTCGTAAACCAGTACTTACTCTCGAACTGCTCGAAAAATTTAGTAGCCATACATCGCATTTACATCTTCTACATGGCCCCGAATCACCTGTATCGCAAGCACTTGCTGCGCACCGCTTTGATGCAGCGCTAGATATCTTTAACCAGACGCGCGATCTCTTTGCAGACCACGCTATCGAATGTGTCTCGCATCTAGTTGCAGGTAACGGCCCTCGCTCTACAGCTCATGCTGCTCGATCGCTGATCTTTGCTCGCGATAACGATATTGATGCAGTAATCACTAATGCAGTGCGGATGCGAGATCGCGCCGATGGACCTGTTGCCGATGTCCTAGATTGCGCCCGTCAATTAGTTCCGCTGCATCCACGCAATGTAGAACGCCGTAACGCTGAGGCGTATTTAAAGAGTACAGATGAAATGGTTTTACTAGCAGCAGAGATTGCCCGAGCAGCAGGGGAGCGCACACCACGCGCGCTTCTTAAAACAACTCGGCAGTGGGCAGAACGTGCGGTGCTATCTCCACAACGCGATATTGGCTTAGGTGCAATTCATTTACCAGAGGCGCACATAGTTGGCGCCGATTCTGCAGCTGCTATGCGCACCTTGCTGCGCACTCGTTCTGAAGCCGGAATCAACTGGCGCTATAACGATGGCGCAACAATTGCGAAAGCGCGTGCACGCCTTGATGATGAACTCGCAACTGTTGCAACGCTTGGATACGAGTCCTATTTCCTTACCGTTGCAGATATCACCGATATGGCGCGAGCTGCAGATATTCGCGTAGCAGCGCGAGGCAGTGGTGCTGGTTCACTTATCTGTCACTTACTTGGAATTTCTGGTGTTGATCCAATGCAACATGGTTTGCTGATGGAGCGTTTTTGTTCACCGTTGCGCCGGGCACTTCCTGATATTGATATCGATGTCGAATCTGCACGTCGCCTTGAAATCTATGACATGGTCTTTAAACGCTATGGCCCACAAGATTGGAGCAAGCCCGGTGCAATCTCGCGGTGCGCAACTGTGGCAATGGTCGATACATATCGTGCACGTAATGCGATTCGCGATGCAGGGGCAGCTCTGGGCATGCCTGCAATGGAGATAGATCTTCTTGCAAAATCAATGCCACATATTCGTGCAGGAAATATTGATGCAGCGCTGAACTCGTTGCCAGAACTTAAGTCACTTAATACATCAGCGCCTCTTACTCGCGCCACGATTGCTCTTGCCGCGCGCCTTGATGGTCTTCCGCGACATCTTGCAATGCACCCATGTGCGATGGTCTTATCTGATGCATCTTTCCTTGATCGCGCACCGATACAGATTAATGCTGGCGGTTTTCCTATGGTTGAATTTGATAAGGATGATGTCGAAGATATTGGTCTGCTGAAGCTCGACATATTGGGCGTGCGCATGCAATCAACAATTGCGCATGCAATCCATGAGATCAAAAGAATAGAAGAGAAAGAGATTGATATCGATGCAGTACCACTCGATGATGCAGATACGTATTCATTGATTCAATCAACACGTACGCTAGGTATTTTTCAAGTAGAAAGTCCAGGACAACGCGAACTCGTAGGAAAACTTGAACCTCGCACCTTCAGCGATCTCATTATTGATATTTCACTTTTTAGACCGGGGCCGGTAAAGAGCGACATGATTCGCCCATTTCTTAATGCGCGACATGGCTGGAACCCGGCGCAGATAATTCATCCAGATTTATTGCCCATCTTGTCTGAAACCGAAGGCGTTGTTGTCTTTCACGAACAAGTAATTTCAATTATCTCGGTGATGACAGGTATCTCTCTCGCTGCTGCCGATGAGAAACGACGAGCACTGGGGGATAAGGCTGGCCAGCAAGAAGTCTGCGATTGGTTCTTTCCTGCTGCAACAGAACGTGGCTATCACTTAAAAGTGGTTACCGAGATTTGGGATGTCTTGCGCGCCTTTGCATCATTTGGTTTCTGTAAAGCACATGCTGCAGCTTTTGCTTTACCCACCTATCAATCTGCATGGCTTAAGACTCATCACCCTGCAGCATTTATGGCTGGAGTGCTTACTCATGATCCCGGTATGTATCCCAAGCGATTAATGCTCGATGAAGCACGGCAGATGGGCGTTGGTATAGCAGCCCTTGATATCAATAAATCATCAGATGAATATCACGTCGAGCGAACACTTGATGGAGATGCAATTCGTATCGCATTTTCTACCGTGTCAGGGATATCCGAGAAAGAGATTGCGTCAATTATTACTGGACAGCCATATATCGATCTTGCCGATTTCTATCGCAGATCAGGTGCATCGGTGCCGGTTATTGAAAACCTTATTCTTACAGGTGCTTTCGACTCTATTCACGGCAATCAGCGCGATCTCTTACTGCACTTTAGTGATCTGCAGAAATCACCGGTTGCGCATTTGCCTGGTTCGCAACTTACCTTTGGTTTCGCACCTCCTGCACTTGAAAGCAGTGGCCTCGCTCCCATGAACCCTGCAGAGAAAGTGCGCAGCGAAGTAGAACGCCTTGGGATGGATGTAACCCAACACATGCTTAGTTTTTATGCCGAATTCCTTAATGCAATTGGAGCAGTTAAGTCATCAGATCTATTAACTCTGCGTTCTGAGTCATCCGTACTTGTTGCTGGAATAAAAGTGGCACTGCAAACGCCACCAGTACGATCTGGACGCCGCGTTATTTTTCTTACCCTCGATGATGGCTATGGATGTAGTGATTCAACATTTTTCCCTGATGCACAAGAGGACCACGCTTCAACCCTGTACTCGACATCCCTGCTTCTTGTTCGCGGGCAAACACGACGTACTGGAAAGCGCGGAATATCAATACGGGCTACTGCGGTATGGGACTTGCGCATTGCCTACGACAAGTGGGTTAAACAAAGTAAAGAAAAGGGAGAAAGAGATAGTGTGGCGATATGAGTGAAGAACAGAGCGAGTCTGTGATTCTCCATGTGGACATGGACGCGTTCTACGCATCCGTTGCCGAACTAGATAACCCGAAATATAAAGGTAAGGCACTAGTTGTCGGAGCAGGAGTTCGAGGCGTTGTTCTTTCTGCGAACTATGAAGCTCGCAAATTTGGGATTCGCGCTGCCATGCCTGTGGGGCGTGCAAAACGTATGGCACCACACGCAATCTTTATCGCACCAGAGCATCACAGGTATTCAGAGATTTCAGAGCGAGTTATGCAGATATTTCATTCATTTACACCGCTTGTAGAACCAATTTCACTCGACGAGGCATTCCTGGACGTCACAGGTTCACAGAAATTATTTGGCGACGGCCGCGACATTGCACAGAAGATTCGCACACAGGTTGAACAACAAGAAGGCATTACGTGTTCTGTTGGAATCTCTCAATCCAAGTTCATCGCAAAGCTGGCATCGCAACATTGCAAACCTAATGGAGTACTCGAGATTAAATCTGATCGCATTCTTGAATTCCTGCATCCTCTGCCAGTGCGCGCAATATGGGGAGTAGGACCAAAGACAGCAGAGTCACTTGATCGCCTTGGACTTCATACTGTCGCAGATATTGCTAACACTCCGCGCTCCACACTTGTACGAGCACTTGGGGAAGCAACGGGAGAGTCACTCTATGAACTTGCCTGGGGGCGCGATTATCGTGATGTGATTCCTGATGAACCCGAAAAAAGTATTGGCAACGAAGAGACTTTTGCGCGAGATATAGATAGCCCTGAAGAAATATTGACAGAATTCTTGCGCATGACCGAGAAATCAACTGCGCGACTTCGCGAAAGAAATTTGTACGCAAAAACAATTAGCATCAAGATTAAATTTGCAGACTTCACATCGATTACTCGCTCAAAGACTGTGCCACTAGGAATCGATAGCACTCACGAGGTATATGAAATTGTGAAAGTGTTGTATCTGGCACTTCGCAATGAGGGTGCGCGCATTCGATTAGTTGGCGTATCACTGGGTAATCTGACTGAAGAGTCGCCCGTTCAATTAGAACTTGGCGCCCGAGATAAGGGTTGGCGCGATGCTGACACCGCCATTGATAAGGCAAAGGCGCGCTTTGGCCGCGAAAGCGTGCGTCCGGGGCGCCTGATTAGTCCGGATGAGGACTAGCCGGCGTATCAACTAGCGCAGGAAAAAGAAGTGTTCTACAGTGTGTTTATGGCCTTATCCGATCGCGAACGTCGCCTCCTAGACGAGATGGAAGCAGCTCTTGCTACCGATGACCCTCGTCTTGAGTCACGTCTAGCGGGATCAACGATTTCAGCTACTAAGCCTCGCCTCTTGCTCGGTGGCGCTTTGGTTGCACTCGGAATCGCGGTCATATTCACAGGTCTTATCGCTAAGAACACCCCAGTTGGTGTTTTGGGCTTCCTCTTCGCGCTCTCAGGTGTTCTCACTCTCGTACGCTCAATCGGAGCCATTGCAAGTGGGGCGGGTAAGTCAGCTAAGGGCGCCAAGGGCGCACGCACATCATTTTCTGACCGCATGCAAAACCGTTGGGATCGTCGTAATTTTGAATAAGTAAGTCAGTACCTCACTCAGCCCTGGCCATCTGGTCGGGGCTTTTTTCTGCCCCAAAACTGGAGATTCAGGGTGGGCAACGGTGGGGCGATTGGGGGAGGAGTAGGGAAAATAGTGGGCAATAGTGGTGTAAAAAGGAGGAAAGTGGTGTAAAGTGGGGAATTGAGCGGGAAATCACGCTCACACCACTTGGGGAAGGGGTAGAGAGATGTTTCTTGGCACTCATGAACCCCGCCTTGATGAAAAGGGTCGTTTAATCCTTCCCGCGAAATTCCGCGAAGAGCTCTCACCAGGACTTGTCATTACTAAAGGACAAGAGCGATGCCTCTATGTATTTCCTGCAACTGAATTTGCAACGATCACTGAAACGTTGCGACAAGCACCTGTTACTGCAAAGAGCGCTCGCGATTACCAGCGCGTGATGTTTGCCGGTGCACACGATGAAATTCCTGATCGCCAAGGTCGCGTGACTATCCCACAAGGACTTCGCACATATGCGGGTCTTGAAAAAGAGTGCGTCGTTATTGGCGCAAATACTCGCGTTGAAATCTGGGATAGCGCTGCATGGAATGAATATCTCGCGGATCGCGAAAAAAGTTTTGCTGATGTTTCTGAAGAAGTTTTTCCGGGACTTTTTTAAGACATCAGCAAAAAACATTTAAAACTGAATAAGAAGTACAACTTAATAAGAAAGAAAAAAACTACATAGAGCGCTCATTTGTGGCCACCGCCGACCTCTCCTTACCAGTTGGGCCGGCAGCGACGTCCCTTCCCCGACGTCGCTATCGAAATAGATCCGTCGGCCGGCGGTGACCAGAGATGAGCGCAATAAACCACTAGCACTAAGAGAGAGAAGAAACGGGGGAGATGATGCAGCACATATCAGTAATGCGCGATCGATGTGTAGACCTGCTTGCTCCTGCAATTCTTGCAAGTGCTAATCCCGTCATTGTTGATGGAACTCTTGGGCTTGGTGGACACACAGAAGCTCTTCTCGAACGATTTGAAAACCTGATTGTCATCGGAATAGACCGTGATGAGATTGCATTAGAGCGCGCGACTAAAAGACTTGCACGCTATGGAGATCGACTAAAGACAGCACATTGTGTATTTGATGAAATTTCAACAGTAGTTGCTGACTTTGGATTTACACATATAAACGGGGCGCTCTTTGATCTTGGTGTCTCATCCATTCAGCTTGATGAAACAGATCGCGGATTCTCATATTCTCAAGACGCGCCACTTGATATGCGCATGGACCGCAGCCGTGGAATTACAGCTTCAGAAATAGTAAACACATACGAACCAGGCAAATTAGTTCACATTTTGCGTGCATATGGCGAAGAGAAATTCGCAACTCGCATCGTAGAGAACATTGTGAAAGCTCGAGCAAAGGCCCCGCTTAATTCAACGACAGAGCTAGCCACACTTGTTAAGGCGAGCATTCCTGCAGCTACTCGTCGCACTGGTGGTAATCCCGCTAAGCGCACATTCCAAGCGTTACGCATCGAGGCAAATGATGAACTCGGGGCAATTTCACGCGCACTTCCCGAAGCACTAGATCTTCTGATGGTAGGTGGACGGTTAGTAGTGATGTCATTCCAATCACTCGAAGATCGCATCGTCAAAGAAATCTTTACTGAAGCCTCTACATCCAAGAGTCCTCGCAATTTACCTGTCGAGCTTCCAGAATATGCAGCAAAGTTCTCTCTCGTATTTCGCTCAAGTGAAACACCAACTGCAGAAGAACTTGAGAGCAATCCGCGTTCAGCCTCTGTGCGACTTCGTGCGATAGAGAGGGTGGCTGCGTAATGTCTCTTGCATCGGCCCGAATTCAATCTTCGCTTCGTTTACCGACTCGAACCCGTAAACCAGTGGGAGAGCGCACTGCAGAAATCATCTTGGGGTTGTTTCCAGAAATCACTAATGGGGCGCGTGCTACACATAAGTACTTTGCAAAATTTCTTACAGTTGTCAGCCTTGCCGGATTTCTCGCACTCCTTGGGATCAACACACTTTTAGCCCAGGATGCTTTTAAGCTTTCAGAACTTAAATTGGAGGCAAAGCAGGTTGCAGATCAACGTGATGCGATTAATCGCTCCATTGATTCTTATGCCGCTCCAGAAAATTTAGCAAAAGAAGCGGCAATCCTTGGCATGCGTCCTTCAGAGACTCCAGTCTTTCTTGATCTCAGCGCTACCTCGAAAGCAGAGGTAGAACGTGGGTAATTTGCTTTTATCAAAATCACGAATCGCAATTCTTTTTACAGTGATTTTGGGTGTTCTTGCAATCTTCGCCTGCCAGTTAATTCGAGTTCAAGTGATTCAAGCAAGTGACTATCAAGCTAAGGCTGCAAATGAGATGCAGTCAACAAGAGTAATTCCAGCACCTCGTGGAGAGATTACCGATGTTAACGGAATTGCTTTTGCTCGCAGCGTTTCAGCTATCAATATCGTGGTTGATCAAACTCAAATTACCGATCCTGCTCGAGTCGCCACATTTGTAGCCCCGATTCTAGGAATGTCTGAAGTTGATATTCAAACGAGCATCACTGGCACTCGCAAATATGCGATTGTTGTGAAAAATGCACGTCCGGCGATGTGGGAGCAACTCACTAAAGCTCTGTATGACTACAACACCGTTCTTGATAACAAAGATCTCAATAAGCGCATTATTGGTTTCTTCCCAGAGCGGATATATATCCGCGAATATCCATCGGGTGAACTGATTTCTTCTCTCATTGGATTTGTTCGCTCAGATGGCGTGGGAGCCTCTGGGCTCGAATCAGGGCTTAATTCACTGATAACGGGCACTGATGGACGCTACTCATATGCACGTGGAAACGGTGCCGAGATTCCCGGTTCACAACAGGAGCTCATTGCAGCAAAGGCTGGAACTAACATTCGCTTAACAATTAATCGCGACGTTCAGTGGGTAGCAGCAGAGGCAATTGCATCGGCTGTAAAGAGTTCTGCTGCATCAAGTGGCACGGTCATTGTGATGGATCCCAGAACTGGAGCAATAGTCGCACACGCAACTGCGCCGACGTTTAATCCAAACAACACAAAGAAGGTTGCACTGTCATTGATGCGCAATCCATCTGTTCAAGATGTTTATGAACCTGGATCAACCGGCAAAGTAATGACTATGGCTGCAGCTCTTGAAGAGAAGACAGTTACTCCAACCACCGTGTTTTCAGTGCCGTATTCACTCACTCGTGGGGGATCGAAATTCCATGATCACGATAAGCATCCAACTCAGTACTTAACTACTTCAGGAATTCTGGCCGTTTCAAGTAACACGGGAACAATTAAAGTCGGCGAAACTTTAAGCCATGACACGTTACATAGCTACCTAACAAAATTTGGCATAGGGATAAAAACTGGGTCAGGACTTCCTGGAGAATCAGCAGGAATACTGCGTCCAGTTTCTGATTGGTCTGGAACTACTGCACCAACAGTTGCCTTTGGTCAGGGATATTCACTGACAGCAATGCAAGCCACAAGTGTCTTTGCAACAATTGCCAATAATGGCGTTCGAGTTTCTCCGACAGTGATTGCGGGAACTAGCGATGCTTCAGGACATTTCACTCCTGCAGGCAATAGAACAACAACACGAGTAATTAGTGAAGATAACGCAGTCAAACTTCGACTCATGATGGAAAGCGTAGTAACAGCCCAAGGTACGGCACCGAGTGCAGCTATCCCTGGGTACAGAGTCGCCGGCAAAACTGGAACTGCAATGCGCTATGACTCGCGAACAAAAAGTTATAGCGGATATACAGCTTCCTTCATTGGTTTTGCACCCGCAGATGCTCCACGTTATGTAATAAGCGTTACTCTTCAAGAACCAAAAAATGGTCACTATGGTGGAGCACTTGGTGGTCCAGTCTTTAAGAAAGTCATGACATTCGTTTTGCAGTCCGAACACGTTGCACCGACTGGAACAAAGGTCTTGCCAGTAGCGCTCAATAAAGCCGAACTCAAGGCCTATCAAGCGACTCAGATTGCGGCGAAAAAGTCATGATTCGCCCACTTGCAACGTATTCCCTCACACTCATTGAGGTTGCAAAGCTTGTAAACGCAGAACTTGTTAATTCCTCCGATGAAGTTATCACTGGAGTTTCGCTGGGCGATAAAGAGGTTGAATCCGGAGATCTTTTCGTTGCGATACCCGGTGCGAATGTTCACGGAGCAAAATTCATTGAAAGTGCACGCGGGCGGGGCGCCGTTGCGATGCTCACAGATTCTGCAGGTGCAGAATTTTGCACAGGATTTCCAACATTGATTGTTAACGATGTACGTATTGCGGCGGCAGCAGTTTCGAGTTCGTTGTATAAGAATCCGACTCGAGATCTCAGTTCAATCGGTGTCACGGGCACAAATGGAAAAACCACGGTCACCATGCTTTTGCACCAAATATTTACAGCTGCTCATCGCGATTCTGGTCTCATTGGAACTGTAGAAACGCGCATTGGTTCGGAAGTACTAAAGAGTTCGAGAACCACTCCAGAAGCACCCGAATTACAGTCACTTACCGCAGTCATGCGTGAAAGACATATGAGACACCTTGTCATGGAAGTTTCAAGTCACGCGATTGCTCTCAATCGAATCAAAGGTTCACATTTTGGAATGGTTGGCTTTACTAATTTGAGCCAAGATCACTTGGACTTCCATGGGGATATCGAAAGCTACTATCAAGTGAAGGCAAAGTTGTTCACGCATGAATATGCTGATCGTGCTTTTATCAACATTGATTCAGAGTATGGAGCTCGCCTGGCGAAGGAGTGCTCGATTTCTGTCACACCGATCTCGCATTCGAATCCAAAAGCTGAATGGCATTTCACAGAAATACATGGAGTTTCAAAAGGTTATGAGATAAAGATTCGTGGCACTGGTGGAGTCTTAATCGAAAGCAAAACTTCGCTAGTCGGTGCTTATAACCTAGATAATTTACTGATGGCTGTTGCAATTGCACACGAATCGGGAGTCGACCTTGTCGAATTGGCAACGATTATTCCTTCACTTTTGGGTGCACCTGGGCGACTAGATTCAGTTGATATTGGCCAAAATTTTGCAGCGCTTGTTGATTATGCACACTCACCAGATGCTGTTACCAATGTACTGAAAGCAGCTCGCGAATTTACTTCTGGAAGAATCATTGCAGTTCTTGGCTGCGGAGGAGACCGTGACTCGAGCAAACGTTCGCTCATGGGTAAGGCACTTGCTGAAGGCAGTGATGTCGCAGTGTTCACAAGCGATAACCCGCGCAGTGAAAAACCAGCAGATATTCTTAAGGCAATGACTTCTGGAATCACTATAAATTCACCAAGCACTGTGATTGAAGATCGGGCACGAGCTATTGAATATGCGGTAAACCTGGCAGAAAAAACCGATACTGTTTTGATTTTAGGAAAAGGTCACGAAACTGGGCAGGAATTGAACGGCGTGGTAACAGCGTTCGATGACAGATTGCAATTGGCACGAGCGATTGAGAAGAAAAAATGATTGCGCTGCAAGCGGCTGATATCGCCAAAATTATCGACGGTCAACTATTCGGAGAGAATGTCACCGCAACGGCAACACCTGTCCTTAACTCATCTCTGGCAACGCCAGGTTCTATCTTTTTAGCACTCGAAGGTGAAAATGTTGATGGCCACACATTTGCAGATGAAGCATTCAAGAAAGGTGCTGTGCTTGCAATCTGCAGCAAGCCCGTCGTTGGAAATCACATCCTGGTTTCAGATGTGACTGTTGCACTTGGAAAGCTTGCCCACCATGTGAGAGTCTTACTGAAAGACTTAAAAGTGATTGGCATAACCGGATCACAAGGCAAGACGACTACTAAAGAGTTGCTAAATTCAGTTCTATCTCAAGTGGGTCCTACTGTAAGTCCTGTAGGAAATTACAACAATGATCTAGGTGCGCCTCTTTCACTTCTTCAATGCACAATGGAGACAAAATTTTGCATTGTCGAAATGGGGGCGCGTCATCAGGGTGATATAGCGCGGCTTGCGCTTATGGCACGTCCAGATATTGGCGTTGTACTAAAGGTGGGCTCAGCTCATATAGGTGAATTTGGTTCGGTAGAAAAGATTGCTCAAACGAAATCTGAAATGATTTCTTCACTTGAAGGAAATGCTGTAGCAGTCTTAGGAAATTACGATAAATTCACACCTGCGATGGCCGCTCTACACAAGGGTAAGAATGTTATTTTCGGAGAGTCTTCTGAATGCGATGTCAGAGCAACTGATATTGAATTTAGAGAAGGGAGAGCTCATTTTGATCTGGTAACTCCCGAAGGACGTAGCGCCGTCGGACTTCGAATTATCGGACTTCATCAAGTTGCTAACGCACTTGCAGTTGCAGCAATTGCAACTGAACTTGGACTAACCCTTGATCAAATTGCAGGTGGTTTATCAACTGCTGAATCTCGCGCTAAATGGCGTATGGAAATCATTGAATTGCCTCAGTTGCTTTTGATTAATGACTCCTATAACGCCAGTCCAGAAGCTATGGTGGCGGCGCTTTCCACTTTGTCATTATTTGCGCAAGAGCGTGGGGGGCAATCGTGGGCCTACCTAGGAAAGATGCATGAACTCGGCGAGTCATCCCAATCTGATCACGCAGCAATTGGCACCCTTGCCTCAGAGCTTGGAATCGATCATCTTGTTTGTGTGGGCGCACCTGAATATGCGCAACATCTTTCTGAGAATGGGTCGAGCATGGTTCACCTGTGTGATGACAAGGAGCAGGCACTCGTTATTGCACAGAGTATGAACCCAGGGGATGTTGTACTTGTTAAAGCGTCCAGGTCCGAGAAGTTGGAAGAGTTAGCCGAAGCAATTGCTGCGCAGTGGAGTGAGGAGGAGAGCGAAAAATGAAACTGATTTTGATTGCTGGCGCACTAGCTCTGTTCTTCTCTCTCTTCGGAACTCCAGCTCTGATAAAAGCGTTAGCTCGCAGAGGGTATGGGCAGATTATTCGCGATGATGGTCCATCGAGTCACCACACAAAGCGTGGAACTCCAACTATGGGTGGCATCATTATTATTTTTGCGGCTCTGATTGCGTATCTACTCTCTCACGCAGTATTGGGTAGTCCAATCTCGGTTTCTGCGATCTTGATCTTCGGACTGGTCATCGCACTCGGGTTGGTTGGTTTTATTGATGACTATCTAAAGGTTTCTCGGCAAAATTCAGCTGGTATTTCAGGGAAGCAGAAAATTCTTGGTCAAGTTGTTTTTGCGGCAACATTTGGATACTTGGGCACACATTTTCCTGACAAAGATGGTCTGACACCGATTTCACTCCAGCTTTCTACGGTTCGCGATACTTCAATCACTTTGGGCGTTGTACTCGTAGTCATCTGGGTGGCATTTATGGTGACCGCAACAAGCAACGGTGTAAATCTCACAGATGGTCTTGATGGTTTAGCTAGCGGCGCATCTGTCATGACTTTTCTAGCGTTTGTGCTTATTGGCGTTTGGGAATTCGGACAGAGTTGCGCAGTTGTTGCGACAGCTAATTGTTATAACGTACGCGATCCACTCGATCTTGCAGTAGTGGCGGCAGCCTTTGCCGGCGCATGCACTGGATTTCTGTGGTGGAACGCATCCCCTGCAAAAATATTTATGGGCGATACAGGCTCCTTAGCTCTTGGTGGCGCCCTAGCAGGATTAGCTGCATCGCTGCGTGTAGAGCTTCTTCTTATTCCACTTGGTGGACTCTTCGTAATAATTACACTCTCAGTTGCCATGCAAGTCTTGTATTTCAAAGCTACGGGCGGAAAACGTCTCTTTAAGATGGCCCCGCTTCAACACCACTTCGAATTAATGGGTTGGGGAGAAGTCACAATTGTTTTGCGATTCTGGATCATCGCTGGACTCAGCGTCGCTCTTGGCCTCGGGTTGTTCTACACACAGTGGGTCGCCGGATAATTTCTGGGAAAAAACATGGCGCAAAATTTATACAGCGATCTCAGCGAGAAACGAGTACTCATTGCCGGTGCTGGTGTCACAGGGATTTCTGCAGCACGCGCTTTAGCCAAACGCGGCTCAGTAGTAACACTTGTTGATGAAAAAGTAGAATCAGTAGACGGGTTCAAAGTTTATGCCCCTGGTGCTGTCGATTTCTCGCAATTCGATTTATTCCTCGTATCGCCAGGTTGGAGAGAAGACCATCCGCTCGTAGTTGCAGCGCGCGCCGCAGACGTTCCAATAGTTAATGAGATTGATCTGGCTTGGAGTTTGAAGAAACCGTCACAGAAGTGGATTGCCCTGACCGGAACTAACGGTAAGACATCAACTGTTGAACTCACTGCGCATATGGTGCGCACAGGTGGGTTCTCGGCGTTGGCATGCGGAAATGTTGGCACAACTGTGATTGAGGCAGTTGAATCTAAGGAAAATTATGAATACCTTGTACTAGAGCTTTCTTCATTCCAATTGCATTGGTTAGAAGATGCGCATTTCGTTTCGGTTGCACTTCTTAATATTGCCCACGATCATCTTGATTGGCACGGAACTTTCGATGCATATGCCGGAGCAAAGATTTCAATTCTAGAGAAGAGCAGCACAGCCATTCTCAATGCAGATGATGGAGAGATTGTTACTCGCACTCAGCATTGGTTGGGTAGAAAAGTATTCTTTTCACTTGACACACCAGCACCGGGAGAAATCGGAATTGTGGAGGAACTTCTTGTAGATCGCGCTTTTGTGGCAAATCCACAAGAGGCAGCGATGTTTTCAGAACTCGCTGAAGTCACGCCCACGGCTCCACACAACGTTTCTAATGCTCTTGCCGCCGCAGGATTGGCACGCACAATTGGTATTTCTCACGAAAGCATTAGAGAAGCAATAAAGAGTTTCACACCGGGTAAGCACCGAATTGAACGAGTACTTGAGAAGGATTCGATCGCGTGGGTCAATGATTCAAAAGCTACAAACCCACATGCGGCATCCGCATCAATTATGTCTGCACTGTCAGTGATTTGGGTCGCTGGTGGACTTGCAAAAGGTGCAGCTATGGATGAGTTGGTAGAACGCGTAAAGACTCGTGTACGTGTTGCGATACTAATTGGACAAGACCGCGACCTTATTGCGCGCGAAATATACGAACGAGCACCACATATAGAAGTCATTTTGATTCAGACACCTTCTGATTACACGCGCGGCGGTCAGAGCAACTCACTTATGGAGAGCGTTGTTAGACAGGCGCGCGAGAAAGCAATTGCGGGAGACACCGTGCTTTTGGCTCCGGCATGTGCATCAATGGACCAATTCATTTCTTATGCAGATCGCGGGGATAGATTCACTCGGGCAGTGAAGAAGGTTGTGAACAATGAAGAGTAAAACTCAACATTCAATACTCACGAAGCCTGTTAATCATCTGTATATGCTCCTTGCTAGTGCCGGAGCGCTAAGTTTCCTTGGCCTAGTTATGGTCTTCTCGGCTTCTTCTATTCATGCCATCGATACTCGTGGATCAGCTCTATCGATTGTAATTAGACAGCTCCTCTTCTTAGTGGCTTCAATTCCAATCGCAATGTATCTCTCAAAATTGTCCGTAAAAGAATGGGAGAAAATTGGAAAATTTGGATTTATCATTTCAATGGTTATTCTTGGAATTCTTCTCATTCCAGGTGTCGGAAAGACTGTTCACGGAAATACAAACTGGATAAACTTGCGCTTCTTCGATATTCAACCAAGTGAGTTCGCTAAATTCTTGATGATTATCTGGGCAAGTTTTCAACTTTCTCGACGAGAAGTTAAAGGTAAGTTCACTACTAATGTACTTAAATTGATTACACCTGCATTTGCAGTAATTTTAGTTCTTGTCATGATGGGAAATGACCTAGGAACAGCCTCTGTGATTGCAATGATTCTTGCTGGTTTGCTCTTTGTTTCTGGAATTAAACTTAAAGTTCTTGGAAGTATCACGGTAGTTGGAGCAATTGTATTTGCTGCTCTTATCCTTACCTCTGGTTATCGTTCAAAGCGTTTTCTAGTTTTTCTCAATCCGTTTGCTCCAGAAGATTACAAGGATCTTGGGTGGCAGCCGGCTCACAGTTTGCTTGGCCTTGCCAGCGGCGGATTATTCGGAGTAGGGCTGGGTGGAAGTAGGCAGAAGTGGGGAAACCTTCCGGAAGCGCACACTGATTTTATTTTTTCAATCATCGGTGAAGAATTGGGATTAGTGGGCACGCTTGCAGTGCTTATCTTGATTGGCATTTTGGTATATTCAATTTTCAGAATTGCACTGCGAGCACAGGATCCCATGAGTCGATATGCAGCCTCTGGAATTGGCATTTGGGTTGCAGTTCAATCGTTTCTTAACATCGGTTCAGCAACGAGCATGCTTCCTGTTGTTGGTGTCACTTTGCCACTCGTTTCCTACGGAGGCTCAGCGCTCGTGGCAATGATCTGCGCGTTGGGATTTGTCATCGGCGTTGCTTTGAGAGATCCAGAGGTAAGAACAGAGCTGGTCAAGAAACGAAAAACATGAGAAAAGTATTTTTCGCAGGCGGTGGAACTGCCGGTCACGTGGAACCTGCGCTTGCAGTTGCACGTGAATGGAAATCGAAGAATCCGCAGGACAAGATTCTTTTCTTCGGGACATCCTCTGGCTTAGAAAATCGCCTCGTCCCCGAAGCTGGTTTTCAGTTATGTCTCATAACTAAAGTACGCATCTCGCGCTCGTTATCGCCATCACTTCTTTTAACTCCCTTCTCGCTCATCACTTCTATTCGCCAATGCTTTACAGCGCTAGCTGGCGCAGACATCCTCGTAGGCTTTGGGGGATATGTATCAGGTCCGGCATACATAGCAGCGGCCCTGCGCAGAATCCCTTTAGTAATCCATGAAGCCAATGCACGTCCTGGAATTGCAAACAGGCTTGGTGCAGTCTTTACAAAGTATCTGGCAACTAGCTATCCAGTTTCATCAGGACGACTATCCCAGGCTCTGATTTCCGGCTTGCCGCTTAAGGAAAACATTGTTGATGCCTTTCAAAGTGCCGAGAATAACTGGAGTGCAGCACGAAAGAGTGCCAAGAGCTCAATTGGTTTCAGCGAGGATCTTCCTCTCCTGTTTGTATTTGGCGGATCGCAAGGATCTGTGGCAATTAACTCAGTACTAGAAGAAAGTAAAGCGTCATTGAAATCTAAGGAGATTCAAGTTTTTCATTCCGTGGGAGCTAAGAATCCACTCGCGCAATCTGATTCTTACTACAAGTCGACTCATTACATTTCAGATATGGCCTCTGCTTATATTGCAGCTGATGTGATCATCTCTCGAAGTGGAGCCGTGACATGTGCAGAGATAAATTCCCTGGGTAGGTATGCACTATTTATTCCTCTTCCTGTTGGCAATGGAGAACAAGAACTCAATGCGCTATCTCTTGTTGACCAAGGGCGCGCAGAAGTAATTTCTCAAAAAGAGTTCACCGGAGAGTGGCTTGAAGCAAATATCAGTAGACTTTTGGAATTAAGCAAGAACGCTCCTATCGAAGGTTCAGCGCAGGATATCAACGCAGCATCTAAGATTGCTTCACTCATGGAGTTTGCCCTCACTGGAGGTAAGTAAGTGCAGTCACTAGCCGGGAAGAAGATTCACTTTATTGGAATCGGTGGTTCTGGCATGAGTGGCTTGGCAAGGATCGCTCTTTCAGATGGCATAACTGTCAGTGGTTCTGATGCAAAAGAATCTAGTGTTCTCTCCGCGTTGAGCACATTGGGTGCAACGGTTTATACCCACCATGCGGCTGAGAATGTTGCAGAGGCAGATGTAGTTATTTACTCGACAGCGATAGCAGCAAGTAATCCTGAAATGACATTTGCGGTCCAGCGCTCAATTCCAATTTTGACTCGTGCGCAAGCACTTGCTCTACTGATGCATGGTTCGAAAAGTATCGCAGTTGCTGGCACTCACGGAAAAACAACAACGTCTTCCATGATGACAGTTGCACTCCAAGCATGCGGAACAGACCCATCTTTTGCTATTGGTGGAACGCTGATGGCATCAGGTTCAAATGCACATCGCGGCACCGGGGAATTCTTTATCGCAGAAGCCGATGAATCTGATGGTTCCTTTATTGAATACAAACCGCTAGCGGCGATAGTTACTAACGTGGAGCACGACCATGTTGATTTTTTCCGTACTCCTGAAGAAGTAACTGCGGTGTTTAAGAAGTTTGTATCGACTATTTCACCTGAGGGATTTTTGGTCTATTGCGCCGATGATTTAGGTTCTCGCGAGCTCGGGCAAAACAATAAGCACTGCACTTCGGTTTCATATGGAAAAACTGAAAACTCAGACTTGAGAGTGGATCAGATCAAACTTCTGCCGATGGGTTCCTCTGCTCGCGTTCTCTGGCACGGACGCTCTGTGGGCACTTTGGACTTGCAAGTACCTGGCGAGCACAATCTTCTCAATGCTGCTTCTTGTTTAGCAGTCGGGCTCACACTTGAGTTGCCAGTCCATCAGTTATTGGAGGGTTTGCATAGCTTTCGAGGTGCAGGTCGCCGCTTTGAATTAAAGGCAACAGAGCATGGTATTCGAATCATCGATGATTACGGCCATCATCCAACAGAGATCAAAGTAACCCTGGAAGCAGCGCGCAGATACGCTGGCGACGGACGTGTATTAGTTGTATTCCAACCGCATCGTTATTCGCGAACTCAAGCTTTTCTTAAAGAATTTTCTACAGCACTTGATGCTGCAGATGATGTCACTCTTCTTGAAATCTATGCGGCGAGCGAAAAACCAATTCCTGGAATTTCATCACAACTCATTGCCGAGAATATGAAGAATGGTTATTTCGTTCCAAACTTTGTGCAAGCTTCAGAGCGGGTTATTGAGATGGCGAAACCTGGAGATGTAATTATTACTCTTGGTGCCGGAGATGTTAATTCCCTTGCCTCAATCATTGCCGAAGGGTTAGCGAAGCGCTTTGCCTAAGCCAAATAGATTTTCAGTTATCACGACTGCGGTAGTAATCCTATTTGGGGCGCTTGTTTACCTCTTTGCTTGGTCACCTGTATTTACGGTAAAGAAAATTGAAGTTACTGGAGCACCAACTAGTGAGTCCGTACTTTCGATTACTAATGCTTCAAAGATCACAGTCGGAGAAAAAATGGCACGGATTGAGCCACGATCTGTCGAGCAACGACTTAAGTCATTTTCTTGGGTGAAGCAGGTTGATATTTCCCGTAATTGGATTGATGGCCATGTCCACGTGAAGGTAGTTCCAAGAACTCCCAAGGCCATTTTCAATGGAAAGACCTTGGATCTCTCAGGCACAGTCTTTGAGCTTCCCGGATTTACAGCTAAAGATTTACCTCTAGTCATTGCGTCGAATCCAAGTGATGGCGTCCAGGCAATATCACTGTTCACATCTCTGCCTAGGAGTTTCAGCCGAGAGATTGCTTCGCTGACTGCTCAAAGTGATTCTAATTTCACAATAAAGGTGCGTCACGCGAATCGTGTATTAACTGTGAAATGGGGTTCTCGTGATGATGGAGACCTTAAAATTCAAGTATTTAACGCACTTTTGAAAGATAAAGAAAACAAGAAAGTGCGAACAATTGATTTGTCGGCACCGCATGCACCAATCGTTAAATAGCTGCAAAGTAATCAAAATTCTATAAAGGTGTGGTTGAGAAAATAGTTCGTGGCGGTCTTTGATTACACCCTCTTAACGCCATACCTTCAGCGCCAAGATAAATGGAAGAAATGTAATTCTCAAGTTGAGGTTTACAGTTCTTAAGGGGGACTCACGTGGCTGCACCACAGAACTACTTAGCTGTCATCAAAGTTGTCGGTATCGGCGGCGGCGGAGTAAATGCAATTAACCGAATGATTGATGTCGGTTTAAAAGGCGTTGAGTTCATTGCGATTAACACTGACGCACAACATTTATTGATGAGTGATGCAGATGTAAAACTTGATATTGGTCGCGCGTCTACAAAAGGTTTAGGAGCAGGTGCTGCACCTGAAAAAGGTCGACAAGCAGCAATTGATCACACTGAAGAGATTGAAGAAATTCTTCGTGGAGCGGATATGGTTTTTGTTACTGCAGGTGAAGGTGGTGGCACAGGAACTGGTGGTGCACCAATCGTTGCAAAAATCGCCCGTGACTTAGGTGCACTCACAATTGGTGTTGTGACAAAACCATTCTCATTTGAAGGAAAAATTCGTACTCGTCAAGCAGATGAAGGAATCGAACTTCTTCGCGAGCAAGTAGACACACTTATTGTTATTCCGAATGACCGACTCCTTGCAATTTCAGATCGTGCGATTACTGCAGTGGATGCATTCAAGAGCGCAGATCAAGTTCTTCTTTCAGGAGTTCAGGGAATAACAGAAATAATTACTCAACCAGGACTCATTAACCTCGACTTTGCAGATGTAAAGACTGTTATGACGGATGCTGGTTCAGCACTTATGGGAATTGGCTCTGCTCGTGGTGAAAATCGTGCTACCCGTGCAGCTGAATTAGCGATCTCCAGTCCACTTCTTGAAGCATCAATTGATGGAGCAATGGGAGTCCTTCTCTCTGTTGCTGGCGGATCAGATCTCGGTCTCTTTGAGATTAATGAGGCGTGCGAACTTGTACAAAGTGCTGCGCATCCAGAAGCTCGAATTATTTTTGGAACCACAATTGATGACGCACTCGGTGATGAGGTTCGAATCACCGTTATTGCTGCTGGCTTTGCCGGCGGGGAGCCAAAGAAAGTTGAGATGCCAGTAATTAACGCATCAACTCTCAGCGGAAATGCCGATCCAATACCTTCTAACGATCCGCTCTCTGTAGCGCTGGACTTAGATTCAGCTACTCCACGCAAGCGGGTTACATTTGAAGAGTTAATCTCTGAAGATGAGATTGATGTCCCTGATTTCATGAAGTAGTTCTTCATGAACTATCGCTTTACCAATCGCACCGGAGGCGTAAGCACCGGTGCGTTTGCATCTCTTAACCTCGGACTCCATGTAGGCGATGTTCTTGAAGATGTGATGCGCAATCGCGCGCTAGTTTCAGAATCCACTGGCGACATTCAATTTATGAATCAAGTTCATGGAAATCGTGTCACAATTATTGAGAACATTACCGAACCTGATCCAACGGCAGATGCCTTGGTTACTGGGATTAAAGGGATTACCTTGGCAGTGCAAGTAGCCGACTGCATTCCACTATTACTGTCATCGCAGGAAGCGGTAGCTGCTGTTCATGTTGGAAGAAAAGGTTTAATGAATGAAGTTGCAGTCGCCGCACTTGACGTGATGCGCCAGATGGGGGCAGGTGACATCACTGCCGTAATCGGACCTTCAATTTGTGGCACATGCTATGAAGTCTCTGAGGAAATGTATCAAGAAGTAGTCGCCACACATCCGCTTGCGCAAGGAAGAACTCAAAAAGGCACTTTTGCATTGAATCTTTCTCAGGCGCTAATTGCTCAACTCGCCGCCGAATCTGTTGCAGTGATAAACGAAAGTGTGTGCACAGTAGAGAGCCAAGTTCATTTCTCCTATCGACGCGATGGCGTTACGGGACGTCAAGCTGGAATAATCACGTTATGAGTAATCAGGTTAATCGCCGCGAGGAGTTAGAGCAGAATTTGCGTTCTGTTCAGCAACGGATCACTCGTTCAGATGTGACTTTGATAGTTGTCACCAAAACGTATCCGGTCAGTGATGTGCAGATACTTAAGGAACTTGGCGTTGAGAATTTTGGGGAAAATCGGAATGAAGAGGGCGATGTAAAATCGGTACTTGTCCCAGCTATCTGGCATTACCAAGGTGAAATACAGAGTCGAAAGTTGCCATTAATTGCCCAGTGGGCAAATGTAATTCATTCACTTGATGAATTAAGTCACGCCAAAAAATTGTCCAGCGTTCTAACTAAAGATTTGGACGTATTTATCCAGCTCTCACTAGATGGGGATCCAGATCGTGGGGGAGTCTCCCGCGAAAACCTGCCACATCTTGCGCAGGAAATCTCTGCATTAGCAGGTATAAACATTCTTGGCCTTATGTGCGTCCTTCCACTCGGGGTCGAGGCCAAAGTAGGTTTCGCAGAAGTTGCTGAGATTCATCGCGGATTTCAACGGGATTTTCCAAACGCCACAAAACTTTCGGCGGGTATGTCCGGAGATTTTGAGATAGCAATTGATTTCGGTGCGACACACATCAGAGTAGGCAGCCAAATCCTCGGTCCGCGTAGCGCTCACGGGTAACCTATTCTCATGACAGCACTCAATAAAATGATGGGCTTCCTGGGCCTCGTAGACACAGATGAAGAGACCTCAGTTGCAGAAGTACCGTCACGCCAAGTTGCAGCGCGCCCACAACGCGATCGCACAGGTGTGACAGTTCTAGGAACACATCCAACAACACATGCTGCAACGCAACCTGCAATGCTCGATGAACCAGCATCGTCTTACAACATCATCACTTTGCAACCACGTTCATATTCAGAAGCACGCAAAGTTGGAGAGTATTACCGTGAAGGAAATCCAGTCATTATTAATCTTGATGATATGGAAGAAGGCGAACGTAAGCGCCTCGTCGACTTCTCAAGTGGACTAGTTTTCGGACTTCATGGCCGCATCGAACGAATCAGCCTCAAGGTTTTCTTACTCTCACCTGCAAATGTGAGCGTTAGCAATGAAGACAAAACCGCAGCACAAGCCACATTCTTTAACCAAAGCTGAACTAATTACACGTGATTACATCAATCATTCTTCAATTACTCGGGCTTTATAAGCTTGCGCTTTTTGCTCGAATCATCATTGATTACGTTCGAATGTTCGCCAAGAATTGGCGTCCTAACGCTATTTTCTTAGCGTTTTTCGAATTCATATACTCAATCACTGATCCACCTATGAAATTTGTACAGCGCTTTGTTCCGCCGCTTCGCTTAGGCGGTGTTGCACTAGATCTCTCATTTATCGTTCTGTTGATTGCAATTAATCTTCTGCAGGGCGCTATTCGAGTTCTTCTCTAAGCCTTCGCTAGAGAGATATTTACTCCAAGTTCGCTCTCGGTTACTTCCACAGATGCATCTTCTGTCATAGACAGCGCAAGAACTTCCTCTGAAATATGAGAAGTTTGTGCCGATATTGTTCGCGCCAATTCGGTAGGCGCGTTCCATCGGATATGAATGCGATCTGAAATATCAAAACCGTCGCTCTTGCGGCGCTCTTGGATAAGTCGAATCACTTCGCGGATTTGACCCGATGCAATGAGTTCTGGGGTCAGCGCTAAATCAAGTGCCACACTTTCGCCATCGTGACTTGAAACCATCCATCCGCTCTTTGGTACTTCAGTGATCACCAAGTCATCAAGTGCAAGTTCGAATTCACCCACCTTTGCGCAACCGCTTTGGCGCAGAGTACGAACGAGCTCAGTGGCATCAGATGCTGAAATCAATGTGGCAACTTCTTGCACGGCTTTTCCATATTTCGCACCTAGTGATTTGAAGTTAGCTTTTACTGAAACATCGACGAGGTCGCCATCAGCATCTGCGATATCTTCTAAATCAATAACGTTGAGCTCATCTGAAATCTGTTCCTTCATATCGGTTGGCAACTGCGCCCATCCTTGGGCAGAGATGAGCGCTCTCTGGAGAGGCTGGCGTATTTTAATTCCGGATTCAGCACGAGCAGCGCGACCTAGTTCTACAACTCTACGAGTCATAGCAACATGAGCATTGAGAGTGAGATCAACGAGTGATGACTGCGAAATTGGGAAGTCAGTTAAGTGCACAGATTCTGCTGCACTTGGATCAGCGACCTTTACTAGTTCCTGCCACGTGTGCTCTGCGATAAATGGAACCATCGGCGCAAGTAATTGTGTGAGCGTTACTAAACATTCGTGGAGAGTCGAGAGTGCGGCTACATCGCCTTCCCAGAACCTACGGCGTGAACGACGTACGTACCAATTCGATAGGTCATCGATAAATCGTGCGAGTACTTTTCCTGCACTTTGAGAATCAAAATTTGAATACGCCTTATCAACTTCAGCGATAAGTGTATTAAGTTCACTAATAATCCATCGATCCATTAATGGGCGTTTTGAAAGCGCAGGACTCTGAGATAAATCAAAGTTGGAGGCTTGCGCATAGAGCGCATGGAAAGAGATTGTGTTCCAGTAAGTGAGAAGTGTTTTTCTAACAACGTCAGAGATTGCATCATGGCCCACTCGGCGCGCAGACCATGGGGAACCCGCTGCAAGCATGTACCAACGGACTGCATCTGCTCCGTGTTGATCCATCAGTGAAATCGGTTCAAGTACATTTCCAAGGTGTTTACTCATCTTGCGACCATCTTTATCAAGGATGTGTCCGAGGCATAACACGCTCTTATATGAACTCTGATCGAATACCAATGTACCAATTGTCATCAGTGTGTAGAACCATCCACGAGTTTGGTCAATCGCCTCACAAATAAAGTCAGCCGGGTAGGCGGTTTTGAACTTCTCGACTGAACCTTCCTTGTGCGGATATCCCCATTGCGCAAATGGCATAGCTCCAGAGTCATACCAGCAGTCGATAACTTCAGGTACGCGATTCATGGTGTTTGAACATTCTGCACACGGGAATGAAATGTCATCTACGAAAGGACGGTGTGGATCAAGATTACTTAACTCTTGCCCTGCTAACGCACCAAGTTCCTTGAGGGAGTCAACACAGACTTCATGCCTATTTTCGCAGCGCCAGATTGGAAGCGGCGTACCCCAATAGCGGTTACGAGAAAGTGCCCAGTCAATATTGTTATTGAGCCAATCTCCGTAACGCCCAGTCTTAATAGTTTCTGGATGCCAATCTGTCTTTTGATTTTCACGGATCAATTCATCTTTGATTGAGGTGGTTCGGATGTACCACGATGGTTGTGCGTAATAAATGAGCGCTGTGTGACAGCGCCAGCAATGGGGATATTCGTGTTCGTATGGTTGATGTTTGTAAAGTGCGCCACTTGTCTTCAACTCTTTTACTAGCGGCTTGTCAGCATCTTTGAAGAAAAGTCCTCCTACGACAGGGACATCAGCGAGAAAGGTTCCATCAGGTGCAATTGGATTGACAACTGGAAGCCCGTAAGCGCGACAAACCTGAAGGTCATCGGCTCCAAATGCGGGCGATTGGTGAACTAGGCCAGTTCCATCTTCAGTTGTCACATAGGTTGCTAACACCACGAAATGTGAATCTGGAATATCAATGTAGTCAAAGGGACGCTTGTACGTTACTCGCTCTAAATCTTTACCTACAAATGACTGAAGGATCTTGTGCTCTCCAGCTACTTTAGAGAGCAACGGTTCTGCAACAACCAGAACTTCGCTTTTCTCATCGACAGTAGTTTGCACCGCTACATATGTAACGTCAGGATGTACAGCAATAGCTGTATTGGAAACCAGCGTCCAGGGGGTAGTCGTCCACACCAATAAAGAGGCGCCAAGATTTGCAAGTTCTCCCGATGTTACTGGAAAGCGAACAAAGACAGATGGGTCAGTAACTGTTTCGTACCCCTGTGAAAGTTCATGGTCTGAAAGTCCTGTGCCGCACCGCGGGCAATACGGAGCAACGCGATGATCTTGAACTAATAAGCCCTTCTTCCAAATTTCTTTCAAACTCCACCAAACAGATTCAACATACTCGGGTGCCATGGTCCAATACGCCTGATCAAAATCTACCCAGAAGCCCATACGTTCAGTCATTGTTGTAAATGCATCGACATGGCGAGTAACAGACTCGCGACATTTCTCATTGAAGGGAGCTATTCCATATTTTTCAATATCGCCTTTACCGGCAAATCCAAGTTCCTTCTCCACTGCAATTTCAACTGGAAGACCGTGACAATCCCATCCTGCTTTTCGAGTCACGTATTTGCCTTTCATTGTTTGAAAACGTGGAAATACATCTTTAAAAACACGAGCTTCAATGTGGTGAGTGCCAGGCATTCCATTGGCTGTTGGTGGACCTTCGTAAAATGTCCATGGAGCTGCATGTGACCGTGACTCTGTGCTCTTCTCAAAGATCTGATTGTTCTGCCAAAACTCCAGAATTAATCTTTCCATTGCAGGAAGATCAATCTGTGCGCTGATTGCGCGAAATGGTGATGACATAAAAAATCCCCCAAGAAGTCAGTAACTCTTGGAGGGACGAACTTCACCGAGCGAAGTTCGCGGTACCACCCGCCTTATACGTTTTCGCAGATGCGAATTCGTACCTCTTTATTTAACTTGTTTCGGCTAGTTCTACCCCAGGGCCACATGTCAGACAGTTGGCTACCAGATCTTCCAGCGTGCTCCCGAGGTGATTGCCTCTTCAACGCACTTTTCGAACAAGGTCTTGCAGGTCCAAAGTCTAAACCATGCGTGGCAAAGTTGGTTACGCGGTGAAAAACGCATAAGGTGCGCGGCGTGCCAGGAAAAAAAGTAGCCAAGAAGGCAGCCAAGAAGGCTCCCGCTAAAAAAGCGCCTGCCAAAAAAACACCTGTCAAGAAAGCTGCAAAGAAAACTCCAGCGAAGAAAGTTGTTGCCAAAAAGAGCGCAACTAAAAAATCCCCCGCTAAGAAAGCTCCTGTGAAAAAATCAATTCCTGTAAAAAAAGCACCTGGTCGTCCATTTCCCTCTAAGGTTGGAAAGACAACTCTTACTGTTGATGAGAAGTCCCAGACGGTTTCTGTTGCAACAGTGATGGCACCAACGACGGCGCCAGTTATTGAAGAGCGTCGTCTAGTTATGCCACCTCCACCGCGTCCTGTAAAGAGTGGAAAAAAGGTTGCACCGCTGAAGCCAATTAAGGCAGCGCCAACACCTGTTGTTGCATCTGCTGGGGAAGCCCCATGGAGCGCGGCAGAACTCAAAGCTATCAGGGCTGAGATTTCAAAAGATTTAGAAAGATTGCGTAAAGAGCTTGCCACCGTGGAAGCCGAAATGGATGAACTCATTTCAGATTCCGGTGAAGGTGCTGGCGATGATCAGGCTGACTCTGGTACAAAAACTTTTGAACGCGAACATGAAATGTCACTAGTCATCAATGCACGAGACATGGTTCTTCAAACCGAACGAGCCCTGGAACGCATTGAGAATAAAACCTATGGGCACTGTGAAGACTGCGGAACTGCAATTGGAAAAGCACGTCTTCAAGTTTTCCCTCGCGCAACACTGTGCATGATTTGCAAGCAGAAAGAAGAGCGGCGCTAACGTGCGCCAACTCAATATACCTGCACGACTAATCTGGGTTCCTGCATGGTCTATTTGGCTCATTGATTTTGCATCAAAGCAATGGGCAGTCTCAGCACTTTCATCAAATCCAGTTGAGGTCCTTGGAGATTTTCTCAAACTCACTCTTGTAAGAAATTCCGGTGCAGCATTTAGTCTTGCAGCAGGTTTCGCATTTGTATTTGCGTTGCTATCCCTTGCAGTAGTTATTGGCGTTACGTTTTATTCATCTCGAATCACATCACGTGGATGGCAAGTCACCGCGGGACTTCTTTTAGGGGGAGTTCTCGGAAACCTCACTGATCGAATCTTTCGTGATCCTAGTTTCTTGAGCGGCAACGTGATTGATTTTATTCAAATACCTTATTGGCCCGTTTTCAACGTTGCCGATTCAGCAATCGTTGTTGCAGCGTTCCTTGCCTTTTCTTTGACTATTCGAAATATCCCGCCAATATCACCGGTAAGGTAGGCACTGATGTCTCGTGATCTAAGAACGTTGAGTGTGCCCGAAGGCGTAGAGGGCGAGAGAATTGATAGCGCCTTAACGCGCGTTTTAGGACTTTCTCGTACAACAATTGTTAAATTACTGGAAGACGGTGACATCACTACAAACGGCAAGGCTATGGGCAAATCAGAGCGCGTTGTGGCTGGCCAAGTAATTGAAATTCTCCTACCCGCACCTGCAAATCAAGATCCCATCCCACTTACACCTTTAGAAGGTCTCACCGTTGTGTACAACGACGACGACATTGTTGTCATTGATAAACCTGTTGGTTGTGCTGCGCATCCAAGTCCTGGCTGGATGGGACCGACTGTTGTAGGCGCGCTCCTTGCAGCTGGATACACGATTTCGACATCAGGCCCAGCAGAGCGTGCAGGAGTCGTTCATCGGTTAGATGCAGGAACTTCAGGGCTGATGATTATTGCTAAAACTGATGCTGCATATTTAAAGTTAAAAGAGATGTTTCGTAATCATGATGTTGAAAAAACTTATCACGCACTCGTGCAAGGGCATATGGACCCATCAACTGGGACAATTGATGCACCAATCGACCGTCACCCAAAAGAAGATCACCGATTTGCTGTTGTTGCTACAGGTAAAGAGAGCATCACGCATTATGAAGTCATCGAATATTACAGATCTGTTTCATTAGTAAAAGTAGAGCTCGAGACCGGACGCACACACCAAATTCGTGTTCATTTCTCTGCGCTCAATCATCCGTTAGTTGGTGATACAACATATGGAGCGGATCCGGTACTTGGAAAGAAAATGCAGATGTCTCGACCTTGGCTTCATGCCCTTGAATTACGATTTAACCATCCAACCAACGGGATCCCACTCGTGCTCACCGCGCCATACCCGGCTGACTTGCAAGCTTCTTTGGCGTTACTATCCGAGGCAGTGCTGCCTTAGGCGCTAATGTTGCGCCACCATGTCATCTGAAGATTTTTCAGCTTCACGGGCATCGACGAAAGACTCATTTGTACATTTGCATGTACACACTGAGTACTCGATGCTCGATGGTGCTGCGCGCGTCGGAGATCTAGTAAAAGAAGTTGCTCGCCAAGAAATGCCGGCGATTGCAATGACAGATCATGGAAATGTATTCGGTGCATTTGATTTCTATAAGCAGGCGACTAAAGCAGGCGTTAAACCGATTATTGGTATTGAAGCCTATGTCGCTCCTGAATCTAGATTTGATAAAAAGCGGGTTCAGTGGGCCGATGGTGGAGAAGATGATGTCTCAGGCGGCGGTGCATATACGCACATGACAATATTGGCCGAGAACAATCAAGGACTTGCAAATCTGTTTAGGCTCTCCTCTTTAGCTTCACTTGAGGGTTATTACTACAAGCCACGTATGGATCGCGAACTCATTTCACGTTACGCAGATGGACTTATTGCAACAACTGGATGTCCCGGTGGAGAAATTCAGACACGGCTGCGTATGGGTAATTTCAAAGAAGCCCTCAGGGCAGCAAGTGATTACAGAGATATTTTTGGAGCACAAAATTTCTTCCTGGAAGTAATGGATCATCAGATTGATATTGAGAGCCGAGTAAAGGCAGATTTGATCAAGTTAGGTAGAGAACTAAAACTTCCATGGCTAGCAACTAATGATTTGCACTACACATTCCATGAAGATGCTCCGGCACATGAGGCGCTTCTATGCGTTCAATCTGGATCCACACTTGCCGATCCGAAGCGATTTAAGTTCGATAATCATGAGTTCTATCTGAAAACTCCCGCTCAGATGCGCGAGCTCTTTAAAGAGATTCCTGAATCTTGCGACAACACTCTGCTCATTGCAGAGCGTTGCAATGTAAAACTGCGTGAAGATGAAAATCTCTTGCCCGCGTTCGATGTGCCTAAAGATGAAACCGAAGATTCATGGTTGCGCAAAGAGGCAGAACGTGGCTTACGAGAAAGAATGGGGGATAGGGCAACTCCAGAACATTTCACGCGCCTTAACTACGAATTAGATGTCATGATAAAAATGGGCTTCCCGGGTTACTTCCTTGTCGTTGCGGACTTGGTAACGCATGCTAAGAAAGTCGGAATCCGCGTAGGGCCCGGTCGCGGTTCTGCAGCGGGATCACTTGTTGCATATGCACTTGGAATTACCGGGCTTGACCCAATAGAGCACGGATTACTTTTTGAACGTTTTCTCAATCCTGAACGTATCTCTATGCCCGATATTGATCTCGACTTCGATGAACGCAGACGCTCAGAGATGATTCGCTATGCAACCGAAAGATATGGTGAGGACCGCGTTGCGCAGATTATTACCTACGGAACAATTAAATCTAAGCAGTCACTGAAAGATGCAACCCGTGTACTTGGCTATCCATATGCAATCGGTGAGAAGTTAACTAAAGCGCTTCCGCCATCAGTTATGGGCAAGGACATTACTCTCTCTGGTGTCTTTGATAACAAGGATGCTCGCTTTGGAGAAGCTGGTGAATTTAGAACTCTGTATGAAACTGATCCTGATTCAAAACGTGTGGTTGACCTTGCTAAAGGCCTCGAAGGACTCAAACGTCAATGGGGAGTGCATGCAGCTGGTGTGATTCTTTCTCGTGAACCGTTGCTCGATGTCATTCCCATTCACCGCCGAGAAGCTGATGGTGCAATCATTACTCAGTTCGATATGGGTGCTTGCGAAGCGACCGGTTTGCTCAAGATGGATTTTCTCGGACTACGAAACCTCTCAGTACTCGATGATGCATTGCTCAATATCAAATCGAATCAAAATGTCGACCTGGTTCTTGAAGATCTTGTCTTATCTGATCAAAAGACCTTCGAGCTTCTTTCGCGCGGGGACACTCTTGGAGTCTTTCAGCTAGACGGTGGTCCTATGAGAGCGCTGCTACGTAGCATGTCGCCAGATTCTTTTGCAGATATTTCAGCTGTTATCGCGCTCTATCGACCGGGCCCAATGGGGGAGAACGCGCACAACAACTACGCAGATCGAAAGAATGGTCGCAAACCAGTTGAACCAATCCATCCAGAGCTATCAGAAGTTCTGAATGATATTTTGGGTGATACCTACGGACTTATTGTGTATCAAGAACAAGTCATGGCAATCGCCCAGAAAGTTGCAGGATTTACTCTCGGGCGCGCGGATCTCTTGCGCAAAGCAATGGGTAAGAAGAATAAAGAGATTCTTGATAAGGAGTACATTCCATTTGAAGCAGGTATGAAAGCTAACGGATTCTCTGAAGCTGCAATTAAACGCCTCTGGGAAGTTCTTATCCCGTTCTCTGACTATGCATTTAACCGCGCACACAGCGCGGGGTACGGAGTCGTTTCTTTCTGGACCGCCTACTTAAAAGCAAATTTCCCTACTGAATACATGGCAGCACTGCTTACAAGTGTTCGTGATGATAAAGATAACTCGGCCCTTTATCTCTCCGAGTGCAGAAGAATGGGAATCAAAGTTCTGCCTCCTGATGTAAATGAGTCCGATGCTGAATACACCCCGCGTGGCAAAGATATTCGATTTGGCTTGGCCGCAATTCGAAATGTCGGAGAAGGTGTTGTGGCGTCAGTAAAGGCATCGCGTGCAACCAAGGGTGCATTTACATCGTTTGGTGATTTCTTAGCAAAAGTTGATGCCAATGTGTGTAATAAAAAAACAATTGAATCACTTATCAAAGCGGGTGCCTTCGATTCACTTAACCACCCGCGCAAGGGTTTGATGGCCGTTCATCTTGAGGCAATTGATTCAGTTATCGAAACCAAGCGAGCAGAAGCCATTGGCCAATTTGATCTCTTCGGTGGTGATTCAATTTCTACAGTTGTTGGCTTAGACGTAGAAATTCCAAATACAGAATGGGATAAATCAACGCTTCTGACCTTTGAGCGAGAGATGTTGGGTCTGTACGTCTCTGATCATCCTTTGTTGGGTGTGGAGCACGTACTTCGTTCGCATACAGATATGTCAATAAGCCAGTTGTTAGATGACAGTCCTCCGGAAGGCGTTGTCACAATTGGAGGTTTGATTACCGGAATTCAGCGAAAAGTTTCTCGCCAAGGTGCCTCATGGGCAGTAGTAAATGTTGAAGATCTAGAGGGTGCCATTGAAGTTCTCTTCTTCTCAAATACATACAATCAATATGCACTCTCCTTGACCGAAGATCGCGTCGTGGTTGTTCGCGGTCGATTCTCGCGTACGGATGAGCAAGTACGTTTCACTGCACTAGAAATGAAGATGCCAGATATCTCAGCTGCCCCTACCGGCCCACTTCTTATTTCGCTACCGGCTTCACAAATAACACCACCAATTATCGAGAGAGTTAAAGAGATCTTGCGATCTCACCCAGGTAAACGTGAAGTTCATCTGCACGTTATTGGCCAACAGAAATCAACAACGATGAAAATTGACGCGCTAGTAACATCTTCACCAAGTTTGAGCGCCGATTTGAAAGCAATTCTGGGCCCTGACTGCCTCGTTCGAATATAGCTAGCCCAAATCTCGTCTCGCCAGCAAAGTTTGGCAAAGTAGAATACGTGTGTGATTCGCACCGTAGACCTACGTGGAATGTCCTTGGATAAAGCTGGCTACCAAGGTCTTTTGCCGCGAGCAACTCTTGATGTTGCCACAGCAATGATTGCAATCGAACCAATTTTGAAACGTGTCCGTGAAGGAAGCGAATCCGACCTGATTTCATTAGCGCAAGAATTCGATGGAGTAACTCCTCAATCAATTCGAGTTCCACAATCAGAACTTGATAAATCTCTGGCAGAACTTGAGCCAGAGATCCGCAAAGCATTAGAAATATCTGCTGAACGAATTCGGACAGTGCACAGAGATCAAGTACGCGCAGGGCACACGACAAAAGTTGTAGATGGTGGTGTTGTTACTAAGAAATGGATTCCAGTTGATCGTGTCGGCCTCTATGTGCCTGGTGGTCGTGCTGTGTATCCAAGTAGCGTCATGATGAATGTCATTCCTGCACAGATTGCAGAAGTTTCCAGCATCGCAGTTGCATCCCCACCACAGAAAGAATTTGGGGGATTGCCACACCCGACAATCCTGGCAACGTGCGCACTTCTTGGAATTACTGAGGTGTATGCAGTGGGAGGAGCGCAAGCTATTGCTCTCTTTGGTTACGGAATGAAAAATCTCTGTGAAAAATGTGATTTAGTCACTGGTCCAGGAAATATTTATGTTGCGGCAGCCAAACGTGCACTTCGCGGAATCATAGGAATTGATTCTGAAGCTGGACCTACAGAGATTGCGATTCTTGCTGATGACACTGCATTGGCATCAGATGTTGCCTCCGATCTAATCAGCCAAGCCGAACATGATGTGATTGCGGCAGCCGTGCTTGTAACACCTTCCGAAAAATTGGCACGCGCCGTCGAAGTAGAACTTGAATCTCGCGTGGCTCGCACCAAGCACTCTGAACGAATTCGCACCGCACTATCTGGAATTCAATCTGCAATAGCTCTCGTAGATTCCACTGAACAAGGAATAGATGTTGTTAATGCCTACGCCGCAGAGCACCTTGAGATTCAGACTTCCCAATCAGCACAAGATGCTTCACGAATTCGAAATGCAGGGGCAGTATTTATTGGGCGCTTCTCACCTGTTTCACTGGGCGATTATTCAGCAGGTTCAAACCACGTATTACCTACCGGTGGTTGCGCTTGTCATAGCTCGGGTTTATCAGTGCAAACATTTCTTCGCGGATTACATTTCATCGAGTACAACGAGCAAGCATTTACAGATATTGCGGCGACGGTGATAACTCTGGCAAATTCTGAGGATCTTCCGGCGCACGGAGAAGCAATCACTGCACGTTTGGAGAAGTCATGACGACGTGGCCATCGTGGTTACCTCTTCGTGCGAACTTGCGAGAGCTCTCGCCCTACGGAGCACCCCAAGTTCCTGCAACGGCAATCATGAATACAAATGAGAATCCGTACTCACCATCATTGCAACTTGCACAAGCTATCTCAGATCGCATCAAAGAAGTTTCTCTCACGCTCAATCGTTACCCAGATCGAGATGCAATCACATTACGCAACAAACTTGCTGACTTCATCAATGGGCTTTCGTGCACGAATTTTTCTTCTGAAAATGTGTGGGCAGCTAATGGCAGTAATGAGATTATTCAATCTCTCTTCCTCGCCTTTGGTTCTGGAAAAGCACTTGGGTTCACGCCGTCGTATTCAATGCACCCACTCATTGCCAAAGTAACTCAAGTGCAATGGATTGCAGGAACGCGCGCTTTAGATTTTTCACTTGATGTAGACAGTGCTATTGCACAGATCGAAGACTCTCAACCCGTGCTTACTTTTATTACGACTCCGAACAACCCAACCGGAACATCAATCTCCCTCTCTGAGCTCGAAAGAATTGCACAGAACTGTCCAGGGTTATTAGTTATAGACGAGGCTTATGCAGAATTTTCAGATGAAAAATCAGCCGTGACTCTCATTGAAAAGTATCCGCACATTGTTGTAATTCGCACAATGAGCAAGGCTTTCGCATTTGCCGGCGCACGATTGGGGTACCTCGTTGCACACCCATCAGTAATCGAATCTATGTTTTTGGTTCGCCTTCCGTATCACCTCAGCGCACTCACTCAAGCTGCGGCTGAGGTTGCAATCGACTTCAGCGATGAACTCCTTGCCACTGTGTCCCAATTGCGTAAGGCCCGTGAACTCATGAAGGTTAATCTCGAGCAGCTGGGTCTCCGCGTCGTTCCAAGTAGTTCTAACTTCCTGCTATTTACCGGATTTAAGCAACCTTCGGCTCAACTTTGGCAGGCGCTTTTGGATAGAGGCGTTCTCATTAGAGATGTGGGATTATTAGGGTACTTAAGAGTCACCATTGGCAATGAAGCCGAAAATAAAAACTTTATCGAATCTTTATCGTCTTGCTTGGGAGAAAAATGAGAAAAGCACGAGTAGAACGCACAACGAAAGAATCTAGCGTTCTTGTTGAGTTAAATCTCGACGGAACTGGACAGATTTCAGTTGATACAGGAGTTCCATTCTTCGATCACATGCTCTCGCAACTTGGAAAGCACTCTGGATTTGATCTCACGGTAAAGACAGCTGGTGATGTTGATGTTGACTCACACCACACAGTCGAAGATACATCTCTTGCATTCGGACAAGCTCTTCGAGAAGCGCTCGGAGATAAAGCAGGCATTCGTCGCTTTGGCGACGCGATAGTTCCACTTGATGAAGTCTTGGTTCAGGCAGCTGTAGATTTATCAGGTCGTCCATATCTTGTTCATCGCCAGCCAGAGATTGTCGAACTAATTGGAACTTTTGATACAACACTTGGAAAGCACATTTGGGAATCAATTGTTGCCGAGGCGCACATCGCGCTGCATGTTCGCGTACTTGAAGGTCGCAACGCACATCACGTATTCGAAGCACAATTTAAAGCAGTTGCTCGTGCATTGCGCGACGCGGTTACTTTAGATTCGCGAGTTTCAGGGATTCCGTCCACAAAGGGTTCGCTCTAATTTCGTGATTGCGATTCTCGATTACGGATCTGGAAATCTTCGTTCTGCACAACGCGCTTTCGAAACCAGCGGGCGTGAAGTACTGATTACTTCCGATTTCGACGCCGCACTCAATGCAGAAGGATTAGTTGTCCCTGGGGTAGGTGCATTCGCGGCTTGCATGAATGGATTAATTGCAGTGCGTGGAGATAAGTTGGTGCGAGAAAGAATTGCGCTCAAGCGTCCAACGCTTGGAATATGTGTTGGGATGCAAATTCTTTTTGCACAGGGGATTGAGCGTGGAAATCATAAAGGTGTAGGAATCTGGGAGAACACGGTTGAAAAACTGGATGCGCCAATTTTGCCGCACATGGGTTGGAATACCGTCACCGCAAATCCTTCAAGCCTACTCTTTTCAGGTGTTGAAAACGAATCTTTCTACTTCGTGCACTCATATGCAGTGAAGAAGAGCGCAGGAGAGTGTGCAACTTTTTCACACCATGGGGAAGACTTTCTTGCGGCCGTGGAAGATGGTGCCATCTCTGCAACTCAATTCCACCCTGAAAAATCAGGCGATGCAGGTCTTCAACTTATAAAGAATTGGATATCAACGCTATGAGCTACTTGGAACTTCTTCCAGCTGTTGATGTAAAAGATGCTCGCGCGGTAAGACTTGTACAAGGAGAACTGAGCGCCGAAACGGCATATGGCAACCCACTAGAAGTTGCTCTGGAATTTCAAGCAGCGGGCGCCGAATGGTTACACCTTGTCGATTTAGATGCTGCATTTGGCCGAGGAGAAAATAGTGCACTTCTCGCGGAAGTTGTTGGAAAACTAGATATTAAAGTTGAGCTCTCCGGTGGAATTCGCGATGATCAATCACTCGCTCGCGCACTTGCCACCGGATGTAGACGAGTAAATCTTGGTACCGCTGCACTTGAAAATCCAGAATGGACTGCTCGAGTTATTGCAGAGCACGGAGATCGTATTGCAGTAGGTCTTGATGTGAGAGGTCATGTTTTAGCTGCACGTGGTTGGACACAACAGGGTGGCGATCTCTTTGAAACAATCGAACGCTTAGAGCGCGATGGTTGTCAACGGTATGTAGTTACTGATGTAACTAAAGATGGAACTTTGAAAGGTCCAAATCTCACACTGCTCAAAGAAGTATGTGCTGTGACAAAAGCTCCAGTAGTTGCCTCTGGCGGAATTTCGTCACTGGAAGATATCTCAGCACTCATTTCACTTAATGCAACTGGTGTTGAAGGTGCGATAGTAGGTAAGGCTCTCTATGCCGGTGCATTCACGTTGCAGCAAGCTTTGGAACTCACTCAATCATGACACTTTCAGTCCGCATTATTCCTTGCCTTGATGTCGCTGATGGGCGAGTAGTAAAAGGAGTTAATTTCACAAATCTGGTCGACGCTGGAGACCCCGTAGAAATGGCTGCACTGTACGGAAGAGAAGGCGCAGACGAATTAACTTTTCTTGATATTTCCGCAAGTGTTGCGGGGCGCGAAACAACCCTGGATGTTGTCAGAAGAACTGCAGAGCAAGTTTTCATTCCACTGACTGTGGGTGGAGGTATTCGTACTGTTGAAGATGTTGACCGCCTACTTAGAGCTGGTGCAGATAAAGTAAGTATCAATACAGCTGCTATTGCTCGCCCAGAACTTATTGCTGAGATTGCAGATCGATTTGGCTCTCAAGTTTTGGTTATCTCAATTGATGCACGTCGCGCACGCACGGAATCCGGTTTCGAAGTGACAACTCACGGTGGCAGAGAGAGCGCTGGATTAGATGCGCTGGCCTGGGTTGAGAAAGCATGCGAACTCGGCGTTGGTGAAATTCTTTTGAATTCCATGGATGCTGATGGAACTCGTGCCGGATATGACATCGGAATGATTACCGCAGTTCGCGCCGTTTCCAAGGTGCCATTGATTGCAAGTGGCGGTGCAGGGGCTCTGGAAGATTTCAGCGCTGCACTAGATGCAGGGGCAGATGCCCTGCTGGCGGCAAGTGTTTTCCACTTCGGAGTCCATCGCATCGGCGATGTGAAGAAGCACCTGAGTAAGAACAACTATTCAGTGCGCAACGCACATACGGCGTAAGGCAGAATACGCGCATGAGTTATCAACTTCCCCCTGAGGTTTCTGCTCTCCTGAAAGATCCCGACTTACTTATCCCGGCTATTGCCCAGGATGTCGTGACTAAAGAAGTTCTCATGCTTGCTTATATGAACTCTGAATCTTTAGCGATGACGCTTCAGACAGGGAAGGCGACATACTTTTCGAGAAGCAGAAATGAATTGTGGATTAAAGGTGAATCTTCTGGGCACACACAATTTGTACATGCAGTTTCACTTGATTGTGATGGCGATGCCCTATTGATTTCAGTTGAGCAAACTGGAGCTGCATGTCACACAGGAAATACTTCCTGTTTTTACCGCTCACTGCCCAGTTCGCCAATGGGTGGGCGCGCATGAAGATCGAAGAATTTCGTGAGTATGCCAAAAGTAACAATGTAATCCCTGTTTATCGCAAACTCATTGCTGATGGAGAAACACCGGTAAACATCTATAAAAAATTGGCACACAACAAACCTGGAACATTTCTGTTGGAATCTGCTGAGCACGGGGGAGTGTGGTCACGTTACTCATTTATCGGGGCGCATAGCCAAACTTCTCTGACAGAAAAAGATGGTGCAGCTGTCTGGATTGGCAAGCCTCCTGCAGGCGTTCCTGTTGGCATGGATCCGTTAACAGCTCTGCGACTTACTGTGGCACATTTGAAGTCACCAAAAATTGAGGGACTGCCTACACTCACCGGCGGACTTGTTGGATACATGGGTTATGACGCTGTTCGTCGCCTTGAAAAAATTCCAGAGTTATCACGTAAAGATATTGCACTACCTGAGATTACTTTTATGCTCACAAGTGATTTGGCTGTTATGGACCACAGTGATGGAACAATCATTCTAATCGCTAATGCCATCAATTGGGACGGATCAGATCAACGTATCGACGAGTCATACTTTGATGCAGTTGAACGATTGGATCGCATGCAGACCGAGTTGCTGACTCCACTCGCCGGAGATGTTGCACCAATGCCTGCACGTACGACTCCAGAATTTTCACGAAATGTATCTTCCGAAGAATTCATCTCCAAAGTTGAGATTGCTAAAGAAGAAATTCGTGCTGGAGAGGCTTTCCAGATAGTTATTTCGCAAAGATTTGCTATGCAGACCAAAGCAGATGCTTTGGATATCTATCGCATGCTGCGACTTAATAATCCAAGCCCATACATGTACCTATTTAGATTTGAAGATGATTATGACGTTGTAGGTTCAAGCCCGGAAGCTCTTGTGAAAGTTACTGGAACTCAAGTGATGGTGCATCCAATCGCTGGAACGCGTAAACGTTCAGCATCTATCGAAGAAGATATCCGCTTGGGTGAAGAACTCCTGGCAGATCCTAAAGAGCGCGCAGAACATTTGATGTTGGTAGATCTTGGACGTAATGATTTGGGACGCGTCTGCGCTCCTGGAACAGTTGAAGTTATCGACTTTATGCATATCGAACGTTATTCACATGTCATGCATATTGTTTCTACTGTTATCGGAAAACTCGCAAGCAACTCAGCACCAATCGATGCGCTCTTCTCAGTATTTCCGGCGGGCACTCTCTCTGGTGCACCAAAACCTCGAGCTATGGAAATCATCGAATCACTCGAACCAACCAGACGCGCTCTCTACGGCGGAGCAATCGGATACTTTGATTTCACTGGCAATATCGATACATGTATTGCAATTCGAACAGCGCTCATTCACGACGGTGTTGCTTATGTTCAAGCTGGTGCGGGTGTCGTAGCGGATTCTGATCCAGCTTCTGAAAATGAAGAAACTCTCAACAAGGCTGCTGCTGTATTAGGCGCAATTGCAGCAGCGAATGAGTTGAAGAAATGAAACTCTTCCTATCCCTTCTCGCAGTAGCTTCAATTGCAATTGTCCTGAGCCGCACCCTGAAGTTATCGAATCGATATGAGCGTGCTCCACGAGAACTCTCAGAGTGGAATGCGATTGATAAAGGAATTGATCCAACGGATGACAAGATAATTGAAGACAAACTATGAGCGTTCTAGATTCAATCATTGAAGGCGTGCGTGAAGATTTAGCAGCTCGACGTTTACCGTTGTCACAAATTCATGAGGCGATGGAACGGGCATCTGCGCCGCTAGACGGATATTTATCGCTTTCACGAAACGAGATGAACGTCATTGCAGAAGTCAAACGTTCTTCGCCAAGTAAGGGTGCATTGGCATCAATTACAGATCCAGGTGCACTTGCCGAGCAGTATCAAGAGTCCGGAGCAGGTGCAGTAAGCGTTCTCACTGAACGAAGGAGATTTGGGGGCTCACTTCAAGATCTCGATGAAGTGAAAAAGAGAATTACGATTCCAGTTTTACGAAAAGATTTTATGGTTGATGAGTACCAATTCCTCGAAGCTCGTGCACACGGAGCCGACATCGTTCTACTTATTGTGGCCGCACTATCGCAATCACAGTTAAGAGATTTCTATGATCTCTCAACTGAGTTAGGGATGTCGGTTCTTGTAGAAGTCCATACCGGTCAAGAACTGGAGAGCGCCATGGAAATCTCTCCACGAATGATTGGCGTTAATTCAAGAAACTTGAAAACCCTAGAAGTTGATACACGTGCATTCTCTGAACTCATCCCCGAGATTCCAGCCGAGATAATTCGGGTGGCAGAGTCAGGAATATCTACGCGCAAAGATGTTGAATTTGCCCAGAGCGTTGGCGCGAGTGTGATTTTGGTCGGGGAAGCCCTTGTGAAATCTGGGGATCCAATTTCCGCCATGCAAGAGTTGCTAGGTCAAAGGTAGTCTTTGCTCATGACGACCATGCAAGAACTAGCTGGCCACTTTGGTCCATACGGTGGTCGCTTTGTTCCCGAAGCCCTCATTGGTGCACTTGAAGAACTCGATGCTGCTCGCATTGCCGCACAGACTGATCCACTATTTATCGAAGAGCTAGCCGAACTTCACCGTACGTATACGGGACGACCTAGCATCATCACAGAAGCTACACGATTTGCTGAACATGCTGGTGGCGCTCGAATTATCTTGAAGCGTGAAGATTTAAATCACACAGGAAGTCACAAGATTAATAACGTACTAGGGCAAGCACTTCTTACTAAACGCATGGGCAAAAAACGAATTATCGCCGAAACCGGAGCGGGTCAACATGGAGTTGCATCAGCAACTGCAGCAGCGCTCATGGGTCTGGATTGTGTTGTGTACATGGGAGAAGAGGATACGAAGCGACAGGCTCTTAACGTTGCGCGCATGAAATTGCTAGGTGCAGAAGTAATTCCAGTTACATCTGGCTCAAAAACTTTAAAGGATGCAATTAATGAGGCGATGAGAGATTGGGTTACCAATGTCGCGACAACTCACTACTTACTTGGCACCGTTGCAGGACCGCATCCATTCCCATCCATGGTTCGGGATTTTCACAAAATAATTGGTGAAGAAGCGCGAGAACAAGTTCTAGAACTCACCGGGAGATTGCCTGATGCGGTTATGGCATGTGTCGGTGGTGGCTCAAATGCAATCGGAATATTCCACCCTTTTATCTCAGATCACGACGTTCGCCTTATTGGTTTAGAAGCAGCGGGTGACGGAGTTGAAACCGGTCGCCATGCAGCAACGATTACCGGTGGTTCACCGGGTGTGCTTCACGGAAATCGCACATACGTATTGCAAGACGAAAATGGTCAAACCATTGAATCTCATTCAATTTCGGCAGGTCTTGACTATCCCGGTGTGGGGCCAGAACATGCTTACCTACATGACATCGGCCGTGCTGAGTATCGCGCAATTACAGATGCACAAGCGATGGAAGCTTTCTCAATTCTTTCAAAGACTGAAGGAATTATTCCCGCAATCGAAACCGCGCATGCGTTAGCTGGGGCAATGCAGGTTGGAAAAGAACTTGGCCCAACAGCCATCATTCTGATTAATCTTTCAGGTCGCGGAGATAAAGATGTACAAACTGCGGCGCAGTACTTTGGAATTCCACTATAAATGTCAACGCCCCTTGAATCACTTTTTGTAAAGGTCCGCGCAGAGAACCGTGCAGCACTCATTGCCTATATTCCAGCGGGTTTTCCTAGCCAAGCTGGTTGCAAGAAGATAATCAAGGCTTTCGTCGATGGCGGAGTAGATGCCATTGAAATTGGTTTTCCGTACAGCGATCCGGTTATGGATGGACCAACTATCCAAGCGGCCGCAGATCAAGCTCTTTCACAAGGTACTGGAGCCGCTGAGGTATTTGACGCATTGAAATGTGCAACAGAGTTAGGTGTACCAGCAGTTGTCATGACCTACTGGAACCCAATCGAAAAGTACGGCGTTGAAAAATTCGCTCAAGCAATTGCCGACAATGGCGGATCTGGTGTTATCACCCCAGATCTGACTATTGAAGAATCCGCAGAATGGAAAACTGCAGTTGAGAAAATTGGAATAAATCCAATTTATGTAGTGGCGCCCAGCACAACCGATTCACGTTTAGGCCAAGTAACCGCTCGTTGTTCTGGCTTTGTATATGTCGCAAGTCTCATGGGTGTAACTGGAACACGCGCTGCAGTTTCAAGTGGTGCACCAGATTTGGTGTCACGAGTTCGATCTGTCACAGACACACCAGTCGCGGTCGGACTTGGCGTATCAACTCGCGAACAGGCAAAAGGTGTCGCAGGTTACGCCGATGGAGTCATTGTGGGGTCAGCATTTATTAATAGAATTATCGAGGCGACAGATGAAGCGGCTGGCGTCCAAGCGGTACAAGAGTTAGCGAAACAACTTTCCTTAGGAGTGCGTGAAGGACGATGACGGCAATTAAGCCTTGGCTCGGATTGATTTCCCGGTTAGTACTCGGGGGAGTCTTGCTTGCAGCGGGTTTACTTAAATTCCAGCATTTAGATAAATCGCAGATGGCTGTGCGTGCATATGAGATGTTGCCAGTTGGCATTGCAAATTTTATTGGGATTGTTTTACCGTTTCTTGAAATAGGAATGGGATTACTACTCATTCTCGGCGCCGCTACTCGCAGCATGGGATTTGCCGGTGCTGCGCTCATGGTGGTTTTCGTTATTGGAATTTCACAAGCGTGGGCCCGAGGACTTTCAATCGATTGCGGCTGTTTTGGCGGTGGGGGCCAAGTTGAGCCAGGAACTGCGAGCTATTTGCCAGAACTCCTGCGTGATGGTGGCCTGGCCGCATTGGGGATTTACCTTTTTCTCTTCCCACAAAGTAAATTTGCCCTTGATAAATTTGCCACAACCAAGAAACTAGACCAAAAGGAAAACCAAGATGAGCAGTAAGCAACAACCTGGAAAAGACAATTTTACTCGCAACTTAGTAATTGGTGTTGTCGTAGGCGTTGTTCTCATAATGCTCGTACCTACACTACTTTCAAAGCAGACCAAAACCGATGCTGCTATCCCAACATTTGCTTCAGCTGTACATGGCTATGGAATTACATACAACGCAGATCTAAAGGATGTTCCAGTTATCGATATTTACGAAGATTTCCAATGCCCGGTCTGTGCACAGTTTGAGGCAGCACAAGGTGATTACCTCGAGTCTCTGATTGCCGATAAGAAAGCTACCGTTGTTTATCACACTCTTTCATTCTTAGGTCCAGAGTCCATTGCCTCTGCAAATGCTGCTGCATGTGCGGCTGATGAAAGTAAATTCCTAGATTTCCACAAAATGCTTTATACCAATCAACCAAAAGAGAACTCGGGCGCTTGGTCTAATGCCGCTCTCGCTGAAGCTGGCAAATCTGTCGGACTCACTTCGCAGAAATTTGCATCATGTGTAAACAAGGGAAAGTTTGCAGATTGGGTTGGCAACGTTGCGGCTGAAGGTGCAAAGAAGAATGTGAATTCAACTCCAACAGTGTTTATCAATGGCAAAGAGCTCAATCGTGGAAATGATTACTACGATCGTAATTTGTTTAAAGCCGCAGTAGAGCGCGGATAGTTCTTGCGCTTTGCAATTCCAACGCCGACAACGTCAGCGTTTGAAATTGGCCCTCTCACGATTCACTTTTATGCGCTCTGCATCATCGTTGGTGTAGCAGCTGCGATTTGGCTCGGTAATAAACGTTTCTGTGCCTATACCGAAAATGGTCATGGTGTTGTTGCCGATGTTGCAATCTTTGCAGTCCCCGCAGGAGTGATTGGTGGACGCATCTATCACGTTCTTACAACGCCTGAAGACTATTTTGGTCGCGATGGAAATCTTCTTGATGTCGTAAAAATTTGGAATGGTGGCCTTGGCATTTGGGGGGCAATATCTTTAGGCGCAGTTGCTGCTCTGATTAGCTACCGTTACATGGCACGAAAGAAAGCTCTTCCATCCTTTCTTGTTTTTGCCGATGCCATTGCACCTGGATTGTTAATCGCACAAGGAATAGGTCGATGGGGAAACTGGTTTAACGGTGAATTATTTGGCAGGCCATTCAATGCGCCATGGGCGTTAGAAATTCCCGAATACGCAAGACCACCCAGCTTTGAATCATTCGAAACGTTTCATCCAACATTTCTTTATGAATCTTTCTGGTGCTTCGCAGTTGCAGCAATTTTGATTGCTCTTGGTAACCGAAGAAAAGCAGGCTTCATATTTTCACAATACGTACTTTTTTATGCCGTGGGACGTTTCTTTATCGAGGGAATACGCATAGATCGTGCACACGAATGGGCAGGACTGCGACTTAATCAGTACATCGCAATACTTACCGTGGCGGGCGCTTTAACCTCCCTCCTCAAGATTTCCCGCGGCGCGCGGTAGGCTTGTCACATGGCTTTAGAAGATGTCTATCAACGCAACCTCCATCACCGTACTCATAGAGCGGGTTGGTTGCGTGCTGCAGTATTGGGTGCAAATGATGGACTGGTTTCTACTGCAAGTTTGATGATCGGTGTTGCAGCTGCACGAACTGGCGAACAAGGTTTCTTGGTCACAGCTGGAGCGGCAGGAATTGTTGCCGGTGCAATGTCGATGGCAGTCGGTGAATATGTCTCTGTGCGTTCACAAAATGATATTGAAGAATCTGATCGCTTGCTTGAGATTCAACATCTTGCCATCGATCCAGAAGGCGAATTCGAAGAACTCGTGCATATTTATATTCAACGTGGATTATCTCGTGAACTCGCAGTGCAAGTTGTTGAAGCTATGCATAAGAGAGATCCATTAGAAGCGCACCTTCGCGATGAATTAGGTCAGCATCCACATACAAAAGCCCGCCCAGTTCAGGCAGCTGTTGCATCTGCGCTCTCATTTACTCTCGGTGGATTGATTCCATTTGCAGGCGCCTTCGCACCGACTTCCGGTGCTGCCGCAACGAGCATTGTCAGCTTCACTATCGTTGGATTGATTGCCACCGGCGTAATAAGCGCACGCACAGCCGGCTCCAAGATTATGGTTCCCACCTTGCGCGTGATCGGTGGCGGTATTTTAGGCATGGCCATCACTGCAGGAATCGGGCAAGCTCTACATGTGAGTGGCATCTAGCCCACCCCCTTGCTACCCTTTCTCCAGTAACACTTATCAAGTCGGGCCAATGTTGTCCCTTTGCAATTCGAATAAAAAGGACAACGGGTTATGGCACTTTCTTCTAATTACCCCGCAGCGCAGGGACTCTACGATCCTGCTCAAGAACATGATGCGTGCGGTGTTGCGATGGTCGCTACCCTAAATAAAATTCCTACACACGACATAGTTGAAAAAGCGCTTACCGCACTTCGCAATCTTGAACATCGTGGCGCATCTGGTGCTGAACCAGATAGTGGTGATGGTGCTGGAATCCTGATTCGTGTACCTGATGCTTTCTATCGCGCAGAAACTAAATTTGAACTTCCGGCTGAGGGTTCATATGCAACAGGAATTGCATTTATTGCTCAGGGCGCTGAAGTTCGTGCTGATATTGAAAAACTTGCAACTGAAGAAGGCCTTTCAGTTCTTGGTTGGCGCGAACTCCCAATTAACTCAAAATCGCTGGGCAAGACTGCAGTTTCTGTCATGCCAAAGTTCGAACAACTCTTTGTTGCTGGAAAGAAGAACGAATCTGGAATTGTGCTTGACCGTTTAGCGTTTGCTCTCCGTAAGCGCGCAGAGCACACCCTCGATCTTTATTTTCCTTCGCTTTCATCCCAAACCATTGTTTACAAGGGAATGCTTACAACAGGTCAGCTGGAAGAATTCTTCCCAGAT
Organism: Actinomycetota bacterium; assembly: GCA_026392935.1. GTDB lineage: Bacteria > Actinomycetota > Actinomycetes > Nanopelagicales > Nanopelagicaceae > Planktophila. Next base: position 48,024 of record JAPLBE010000013.1, read on the forward strand.
CTCAGTGATGTTCGCGTAGTTTCTCCACTTGCTCTCGTGCACTCACGTTTTTCTACAAACACATTCCCATCATGGCCGTTAGCCCACCCTTATCGCTTTATCGCCCACAATGGAGAAATCAATACAGTTAAGGGAAACCGTAACTGGATGCGTGCACGTGAGTCTCTTCTTGCAAGTGATGTAATTGGTGGAGACCTCAAGCGACTCTTTCCGATTGTTGAAATGTCAGGATCTGACTCAGCGTCTTTCGATGAAGTTCTAGAACTTCTCTACCTTGGAGGACGTTCACTTCCACATGCAGTGTTGATGATGATTCCTGAAGCATGGGAAAACCACGCAACAATGTCTGCCAAGCGTCGTGATTTCTATGCATTCCACGCTTCACTTATGGAGCCATGGGACGGACCAGCATGTGTGACATTTACTGACGGCCACCAAGTGGGTGCTGTACTCGATCGCAACGGACTTCGTCCATCAAGGTTTTGGGTAACCGATGACGGCATCGTCGTGCTTGCATCTGAAGTAGGAGTATTGGATTTCCCCGCAGAAAAGATTGTTCGCAAGGGTCGCCTGCAGCCTGGCAAAATGTTCTTAGTTGATATCGAAGCAGGTCGCATCATTGAAGATGATGAGATAAAAGATTCGCTTGCAGATGCCGCTCCGTACGGAAAATGGGTCTCTGATGGAATGATCAAGCTCTCTGATCTTCCTTCACGCGAACACATTATTTATCCACACAAATCTGTTATCCGTCGCCAAAAAGCTTTTGGATACACAGAAGAAGAAATCAAAATCATTGTTACTCCAATGGCAAAGGGTGGGGGAGAAGCCCTGGGTTCTATGGGCACTGATACTCCAATCGCCGCACTCTCAGCAAAGCCTCGTCTCCTCTTTGATTACTTCACTCAGCTTTTTGCGCAAGTGACTAACCCACCGCTTGATGCTATTCGTGAAGAGTTAGTTACAAGCCTTGGTGGATCTATTGGCCCTGAGCACAACTTGCTCGATCCTGGTCCAGAATCTTGTAAGCAAATCTCCATTGCATTCCCGGTAATTGACAATGATGAACTCGCAAAAATCATTCACGTAAATGCTGATGATGACTATCCAGAATTACAGTCTTATGTTGTACGTGGACTTTTCCCAGTAACTGGAGACGGAAACACACTGCGCACTCGTCTTGAAGAAATTAAGAAGGAAGTTTCACAAGCGATTTCGGAAGGTGCGCGCGTCATTGTTTTGTCAGATCGCGATGGCGACGCTGAAGATTGCCCAATTCCGTCATTGCTACTTACTGCAACAGTTCACCACCACCTTATTCGTGAAAAGACTCGCACAAAGGTGGGTCTAGTAGTAGAGGCTGGCGATGTTCGCGAAGTTCACCACGTTGCACTACTTATTGGTTATGGCGCAGCAGCAGTGAATCCATATCTTGTAATGGAAACAGCTGAGGATTTAGTAAATCAGGGTGTCATCACGGGAATTACTCCAGAGAAGGCAGTGCGTAACGTTATCAAGGCTCTTGGCAAGGGTGTCTTGAAGGTTATGTCGAAGATGGGAATCTCAACTATCGCTTCTTACACAGGTGCCCAAGTATTTGAAGCCATTGGACTTGCCCAAAATGTTGTCGATGAATTCTTCGTAGGAACAACCTCACGACTTGGCGGAGTTGATCTCGATGTGATTGCTGAAGAGACAATTAAGCGCCATCACTTCGCATACCCAGTCGGCGGAGAAATTCCTGGTGCAAAGCGCTTAGCCGTAGGTGGCGAGTACCAGTGGCGCCGCGATGGTGAACCACACTTATTCAATCCTGAAACTGTTTTTGCTCTTCAACACTCAACACGCAATAAGCGTTATGACATTTTCAAGCGATACACCGACAAGGTTAATGATCAGTGTAAAACTTTAATGACCCTTCGCGGTCTCTTCAGATTTAAAGAGGGCGAGAGAGCGCCAATTTCAATCGACGAGGTTGAACCAATTTCAGAGATTGTTAAGCGATTCTCAACAGGTGCGATGTCGTATGGCTCTGTCTCGCAAGAGGTGCACGAAACTTTAGCTATCGCCATGAATCGTCTTGGAGCAAAATCAAATACAGGTGAAGGTGGAGAAGATCCAGCTCGCTTTATTCCGATGGCTAATGGCGATTCAAAGAAGAGTGCAATCAAGCAGGTTGCATCGGGTCGCTTTGGAGTAACTAGTAACTACTTAATCAATGCAACTGATATTCAGATTAAAATTGCGCAGGGCGCTAAGCCTGGTGAAGGTGGGCAGTTGCCTGGTTACAAGGTGTACCCATGGGTTGCCAAAGCTCGTTATTCAACTCCAGGTGTTGGACTTATTTCTCCACCACCGCATCACGATATTTATTCAATTGAAGATCTTGCACAGTTAATTCACGATCTTAAGAATGCAAATAAGGATGCTCGAGTTCACGTGAAGTTAGTTGCTGAAGTCGGTGTAGGAACAGTTGCTGCTGGTGTCTCGAAGGCGCACGCTGATGTTGTTCTAATCTCCGGCCATGATGGTGGCACTGGTGCATCACCGCTGACATCACTTAAGCATGCAGGAGCTCCATGGGAGCTTGGTCTAGCTGAAACACAACAAACTCTTCTGCTCAATAAGTTACGTGACAGAATCGTTGTGCAAGCAGATGGCCAACTAAAGACTGGTCGTGACGTTGTAATTGCGGCCCTTCTTGGCGCCGAAGAGTATGGCTTTGCAACAGCTCCACTCGTTGTCTCTGGTTGCATCATGATGCGCGTATGCCACTTGGATACTTGCCCAGTTGGAGTAGCAACTCAAAATCCAGAACTACGTAAGAAGTTCACTGGAAAACCAGAGTTTGTAGAAACTTTCTTTGAATACATTGCCGAAGAAGTTCGTGAAATCTTGGCTTCGCTTGGATTTAAGACATTGCAAGAAGCAATCGGCCACGTTGAGTATCTCGATACACGTGATGCCGTAAACCACTGGAAGGCGAGCGGTCTTGACCTCTCTCCACTTCTTGTGCGCCCAGATGTTGATTCACCACTTCACAACACCACACAACAAGATCACGGTTTAGCTGCCGCTCTTGATAATCAATTAATTGATCTCGCAAAAGCTGCTCTCGAAAAGGGCGAATCAGTGCGCATTGATCTTCCAGTACGTAACGTCAACCGCACAGTCGGAACGATGTTGGGTGCAGAGATTACTCGTCGCTATGGCGCAGAGGGACTTCCTGCCGGAACAATAGATGTGACTCTCCACGGTTCTGCTGGGCAATCACTCGGAGCATTTATTCCGCAAGGTCTTGCACTTCGCCTTTACGGCGATGCCAATGACTACGTTGGTAAGGGCATTTCAGGTGGTCGCGTTGTTGTTCGTCCTGATGAGAAAGCTACCTTTGCTTCGGAGAGCAATGTGATTGCAGGAAATGTAATTGGATACGGGGCTACATCAGGGGAGATCTTTATCAGAGGTCTCGCTGGTGAACGTTTCTGTGTGCGTAACTCTGGCGCTATAGCAATCGTTGAAGGCGTTGGTGATCATGCCCTTGAATACATGACTGGTGGCACTGTAATCATTCTCGGTCGTACAGGACGAAACATTGCAGCTGGCATGTCTGGCGGCCGTGCATTTGTACTCGATCTCGATACATCTGTGGTCAACGCAGAAATGGTTGATGTACTTGCTGTTCCATCAGACCAGAAAGAAATCTTGCGCAGTTTTGTTTCATCATTCCATGTTGAAACTGGCTCAATCGTTGCAGAGAAACTTTTGAAAGATTGGGATGCACAACTTTCTCGTTTCTCACTCATCATGCCGCGTGACTACGCAAGAGTGCTTGAAGCAATTGAAAAAGCTACCCGTGAAGGTTTGCCTGTCGACGAATACGTTATGGAGGTTGCAGCAAATGGCTGATCCAAAAGGATTTATGAATACTCCTCGTGAGACTCCCAAGAGACGTCCCGTTGATGTGCGTATTCAAGATTGGCGCGAAGTCTATGAGCCACAATCCATCGAGCACTTGCAGAAGCAAGCAGGTCGTTGCATGGATTGCGGAATTCCTTTCTGTCACTCTGGTTGCCCACTAGGTAATCTCATTCCAGAATGGAATGACTTGATGTGGCGCGGGGATAAGAACGAAGCAATTGATCGCCTCCACGCAACCAATAATTTCCCAGAATTTACGGGTCGTCTCTGCCCTGCTCCATGCGAAACTGCGTGTGTAGTTGGAATTAATCGTGACGCAGTCACAATTAAGCAGATCGAACTCCGGACAATTGAAGAAGCTTTTGATGCAAATAATGTGAAGCCACTGGCACCGGATCGTCTATCTGGAAAGACTGTTGCGGTAATTGGTTCTGGGCCAGCTGGACTAGCGGCTGCGCAACAACTTACTCGCGCAGGCCACACTGTTGCGGTTTACGAGCGCGCTGAGAAAATTGGTGGATTACTTCGATACGGAATTCCAGAATTTAAAATGGAGAAGCACATCGTTGATCGCAGACTTACACAGATGGAACAAGAAGGAACACGTTTCCGTCCGGGTGTAAATGTTGGCGTAGACCTAACTGGTTCACAATTGCGCACAAAGTACGACGCGATTGTTCTATCAATCGGGGCAACTCAATGGCGCGATCTAGCAATCCCTGGTCGCGAAAACAAGGGTGTATATCAAGCAATGGAATTTCTGCCGTGGGGAAATAAGCAAGCCCTTGGTGAAGTTACTGAACCACTGATCAATGTTGCCGGAAAACACGTGGTCATTCTGGGCGGCGGAGATACAGGGGCAGATTGCCTTGGCACTTCAGTGCGCCAAGGTGCAGCGAGTGTGACTCAACTTGAAATCATGCCTCGTCCAACAGAAGAGCGACCATCGGCTCAACCGTGGCCAACGTATCCAATGATTTATCGTGTTTCTAGTGCACATGAAGAACTTGATAATCGAGTTTTCTCTGTGAGCACGCAAGAATTTGTAGGCGATGGAAATGGAAATCTTAAGGCGCTAAAAATTGTTGAAACGAAATTTGATAATGGGAAGTTTGAGCCAGTTCCTGGAACTGAAAAAGAAATCCCTGCTGATTTCGTATTCCTGGCAATGGGATTTACTGGACCAGAGAAGTCTGCCCTTATTGATCAACTAGAAGTTGAACTTGATGAACGTGGAAACATCAAACGTGATGAGAATTTCCAATCATCTGAAGAAGGAATATTTGTAGCCGGAGATGCTGGACGTGGACAGTCACTGATTGTGTGGGCAATCGCTGAAGGCCGCTCTGCAGCAGCTGCAGTAGATAGATATCTCGCAGGAGAAACTCAACTCCATTCACCGATTGAACCAACAACGCGATCATTAACGGTGTAAAACTCGTTAGTACGCATCATCCAAAGATAAGGTAGTCATATGCGTCGCGCGAAAATTGTTTGCACAATGGGTCCAGCGGTCGATTCTCCAGAGAAAATTAAGGAGCTCATTACAGCTGGCATGGATATGGCGCGCCTGAACCTTTCACATGGTTCTTATGACGAGCACCAAGCTCGACTGGATAACGTACGGGCAGCATCGAAGGCTGCAGGTAAAGCAGTTGCAGTACTCGTTGATCTGCAAGGTCCAAAGATTCGCTTGGCACGTTTTGAGAACGGACCCCACGATCTTGCTCGTGGAGATATTTTTACAATCACTACCGATGATGTTCCAGGTACTAAAGAACGTGTGGGAACAACGTATAAAGGTCTTCCCGGAGATTGCAAAGCTGGCGATCGCATTCTCATCGATGACGGCAAGGTGACTGTCGAAGTAGTCGAAGTCATAGGCAACGATGTAATTACCAAGTGCATTCAGCCAGGTGCAGTAAGCAATAACAAAGGCATTAACTTGCCAGGTGTTGCAGTCTCAGTGCCTGCTATGTCTGAAAAAGATGAAGATGACCTGCGTTGGGGACTTCGTGCCGGTGCAGATTTCATCGCACTATCTTTTGTGCGAAATGCGGCAGATGTAAAGGATGTACACGCAATCATGGACGAAGTCGGTATCCGTGTTCCTGTTATTGCAAAAATTGAAAAGCCACAGGCGGTAGAAAATCTCTCCGAAATCGTTGCCGCATTCGACGGCATCATGGTTGCACGTGGCGATCTTGGTGTTGAACTTCCAATTGAAGATGTACCAATGGTCCAAAAGCGTTGCGTAGAACTCTCTCGCGACGCGGCTAAGCCAGTTATTGTTGCTACTCAGATGCTTGATTCGATGATTACAAATTCTTCGCCTACTCGCGCAGAAGCAACCGATTGTGCAAATGCAGTGCTGGATGGCGCAGATGCACTGATGCTTTCTGGCGAAACCTCTATTGGCGAGTTTGCAATTCAAGCGGTAGAGACTATGGCGCGCATTATCGAGCGCACTGAAGAACTTGGTCTCGATCGAATCCGCCCATTAACAAATAATCCACGCACCAAGGGTGGTGCAATTACGAAAGCCGCCGCAGAGGTTGGTCATATTCTCGGCGTGAAGTACTTGGTAACTTTCACTCAGTCGGGTGATTCAGCTCGTCGTATCTCCAGGCTTCGTTCGGAAATTCCAATTCTTGCAATCACTCCTGAAGTTGGAACCTATAACCGACTTGCTCTCTCATGGGGCATCGAACCAATGTTGACGCCGATGGTGAAGCACACTGATGAGATGGTTCTTCAAGCAGACAAGATGTTGATCGAAGGTAAGCGTGCGGATATTGGTGAATCAGTAATGATTGTCGCCGGCTCGCCTCCGGGAATCCCGGGATCTACAAATGCGATGCGTGTTCACAGGGTGGGCGATGCGGTAAACGGCGTAGTTGCTGCGTACCGTTGATTTCGAATTTCAAATACAAGCCTTTCTTCGCATACGATAGGGGAGTACGCCTCGGTACTCCAACGGTAGAGAGGGCAGTCTCAAACACTGCATAGTGTCGGTTCGAATCCGACTCGAGGCACATGAGCAAAGACGCCACAGCGAATTCACCAGTGCGCATTCTCGTCGCCGAGGATGAAGCGCTCATTCGTATGGATTTAGTCGAGATGCTAGAAGAAGCCGGTTATCAAGTTATCGCCCAAGCAACTAACGGTGAAGAAGCGATTGCGCTAGCAACTGAACATCAACCAGATCTGGCAATTCTTGATGTGAAAATGCCAGTCCTTGATGGAATTTCAGCAGCAGAAAAAATAATTTCAATCGCACCAGTATTAATGCTCACCGCATTTAGCCAACGAGAACTTGTCGATCGCGCACGAGATGCAGGTGTTATGGCATATGTAGTAAAACCATTCACTATCGGAGACTTAATTCCAGCTATTGAAATCGCAATCAGCAGACATACGCAAATGCGTTCGTTGGCCGAAGAAGTTGCAGACCTTCACGAACGACTTGAAACAAGGAAAATCATTGATAGAGCAAAGGGAATATTGATGAAGGCCCTCAATCTCTCTGAACCTGAAGCTTTTTCATGGATTCAAAGGGCTGCCATGGACCGTAGATTGACCATGAAAGAGGTCGCTCAAGCAGTCATCTCCCCAGAGGCCGCCCTCGATAAATAGGTCAAAACTGCGCAGTTTCGTAATCAAAAAGTAACCTCTTAAGCGCGGAAAAGGACCTTTCCGTCTTGTCTCAACTAGGGGTTGAGCATTACGATTGCGGCTTCCCTGTCCCGGGACACATGAAAGACAAAACAGGAAGGCAATACATGAACAAGAAGATCGTAAGCGGCTTCGCAATTGCCGCTGCTGCAACACTTGCACTTGGTGCAGTTGCAACGGCTCCAGCGAACGCAGCAGGTAAGAAGGAAGTAACACTTGCATTCCAGGGTCCTCTAACAGGTCCTGATGCACAGCTTGGCCAGGATCAGTTCCCTGGCGCGCAGTGGGCAATCGAGCTCTACAACGCGACAAATCCAAAGACAAAAGTAAAGCTCATCAAAGCTGACTCACAGTGCGATGGAACAGTTGCTGCAAACATCGCTCCTGGTGTTGCTGCAAACAAGGCTGTTATTGGCGTTATCGGAACATCATGTTCTGGTGAAGCACGTAACTCATTCCCTGCATACCGTGCAGGCGGACTCACAATGGTTGCTCCTTCAGCATCTGCAGTTTCACTAACAGATCCAAAGGCACCAGATCGTGGATTCCCAATCTTCCACCGCGTCGTTGCACACGATGGATTCCAGGCACCAGCGCTAGTTCGCTACGCAACAAAGGGTGTTACAGGTCCAAAGATCTACCTAGTTGACGATCAGACAACATACGGTGCAGGACTTATCAAGTACGCAATGGCACCGGCTAAGAAGCTTGGCGTTGTTGGTACAGATTCTGTTCCACGCGGAACTGCTGACTGGACATCTGTTGCATCAAAGGTGAAGTCAGCTGGAGCAAACGTTGTAATCTACGGTGGATACACAGTAGAAGCAGCTAAGTTCTTCAAGGCTCTTCGTGATGGTGGATACACAGGCATCCTCGCAGCTGGAGATGGTGTTAACACATCAGACTTCCCAGAACTAGCAGGTAAGGCAGCAGAAGGCGTTCGTCTCACTGCAGCTGATGTTCCTTTCGAGAACCTCCTTACTAAGGATGAGCTCGCATCATTTACTAAGGTCACAGGAGTTAAGGTTCCAGGACTTTACTCAACAACTGCTTACAACGCAGCACGTGTATTCCTAACCTGTATTGAACAGGGCAAGCTCACACGTTCAGCTATTCAGCTCTGTGTTAACTCAAGCACCTTCAAGGGTGCAGGCGGATCATCAATCAAGTTCAACCGTTATGGAGACATCATCGGTGGAGCTGACGTCGGTGGTTACCTTGTAAAGAACGGAAAGATTGGTTACGACGCAATTGCTTAATGCAATCGCATCATAATAAGTCTCTCAATATGAAGTAAGGCGTGGCCACATTTGCACTAAGGTGCGAGTGTGGCCACGTTTCATAACTCTTATTCCAGTTCAACAGATCGGTTGATATGAATTTCTCAGTAGTAACCTCTCAATTTTGGTCACTAGCTCTGCAAGGGCTAGCACTGGGCCTTATCTACTCTCTTGTCTCCCTCGGATACACCATGGTGTACGGGGTATTGAGACTCATTAACTTTGCTAACTCTGAAGTATTTATGCTCGGAACCTTTACGGTCGTTTGGATCGAAATTCATTTCTTGAACCATCCGGTCGCGTCAGAACCTCTGACCGGAATTGAGTTGATTTACACGCTAGTCATTGCCCTTGTCGGCTCCATGATTGCATGTGCAGTCCTTGCGGTCCTCGTTGAGATAGTTGCTTACCGACGCCTTCGATCACGAGGAGCAAGTCGTCTTGCATCCCTAATCTCCGCGATTGGCGTCTCGATCTTCCTGATGGAATCCATGCGCATGTACACCGAGTCTCGTCCACAAACAGCGCCACGACTTCTTGAAAAGTGGAGCTTCGGTGAGATTGCAGGAGCTAATTTCCGCATCGATACTATGTTGGCAATTGTTGCACCAATCATTATCTTCGTCATTCTTGACCGGTTTGTAACTAAATCTCGACTTGGAAAGGCTATTCGTGCCGTATCCATGTCTGAGGAGAATGCAAAGTTGATGGGAATCGATATCAACCGAGTAATTTCAATGACATTCTTGATCGGCGGACTTACAACGGGTGCTGCAGCGTTCCTCTACACAACGGTTTACGAGAACACTGTGTTCAACGTTGGCTTCAATATGGGTATCGCTGCATTTACAGCAGCCGTGCTCGGCGGAATCGGCAACCTGAGAGGTGCCTTCTATGGCGGCTTGGCACTTGGAATGCTTGAACAATTTGCATCGGCAATTCTTGGTTCTCAATGGAAGGCTGTAACTGTCTTCGTTGTTCTTGTACTAGTTCTTCTATTCAAGCCTAGCGGTCTCTTCGGAGAAGCAGTTCAGCAGACGAGGACATGATGAGTAAATTATCTAACTTCAATTTACGAGATACGGGCGCTGCAATCTGGGCTGGATGGAGTCGTCCTGTCAGAACTGTATTTGTCATTGCAGTAGTTGTGATTATCGGGCTTGTTCCATTTGCCCCAAAATGGGGGCCAACGAGCTTCCTCAATACCCCCATTACATCCTTTGAGAATGTACTGGTCTATCCAGTCGGCATGTTCGTATTAATGGCGCTCGGATTAAATATCGTTGTTGGTAAATCAGGTCTTCTCGATCTCGGTTACATCGCATTCTTTGCGATCGGTGCTTATACACAGGCAATCATGTCTACTTTGCACGGATGGAATACCTGGGAAATTCTTCCCTTCGGAATCATGTTTGCAATGCTTTCAGGAGTGTTACTTGGATTGCCAGCTCTTCGCTTGCGCGGCGATTATCTTGCAATCATTACTCTGGGATTTGGTGAGATAGTTCGAATCGTCGCTCTCAACCTATCTGTGACAGGCGGACCTAACGGAATTGCTGGTATTCCTAATCCACCAACAATCTTTGGCTTTGAATTCAACTTGCTCTTCCCTGAACACTTCTTCTGGTTGGTTCTCTCGATGATCCTCTTGGTAATTTGGATGATTCGTCGATTCACTGTGCGTCGTCCTGGACGTGCTTGGGAAGCCATTCGCCAAGATGAAGATGTGGCAGCGCTTATGGGCGTCAACACTCTCATCTATAAGCTCTGGTCCTTCGTGATCGGAGCAGCTGTTGCAGGTGCTGCTGGCGTAATTTATGCATCTAAGGTCATGGTTATCTCTCCCGATATGTTCAAATTCGATGTCTCTATTCTCATTTTGGCCTGCGTGGTCTTTGGTGGAATCGGAAATATTTGGGGCGTGGTTCTAGGAGCATCAATCCTTGCCTACCTACCAGAGAGAATTCGATTTATCTCTGATGCAAGACAAGTTATCTTCGGCCTAGTGCTCATCATCATGATGAACCTTCGTCCAGACGGTCTGTTGCCGCGCAAGAAGCGAGAGAAGATTCAAGAGAAGAGGACGATGTAATGTCAAAGAAACTCCTTGAACTCAAGAATGTCACAATTACTTTTGGTGGTGTAACTGCACTTAACGCCGTTGATTTTCACGTTAACGAAGGTGAAATTTGTGCACTCATTGGACCAAACGGTGCAGGAAAGACAACGGTCTTTAACGTAGTAACTGGTGTCTACCCTGTAACTTCTGGCGACATAATTTTCCAAGGTACAAACCTCAAGGGATTGAAGCGCCACCAAGTAACAAAGTCAGGTTTGGCACGTACCTTCCAAAATGTTCGACTCTTCGGAGATATGACAGCTTTGGAAAACGTGCTTACCGCAACGGACGTTCATAAGAAGACCGGGCTTGTTCGTGCCCTCTTTGGCACACCATTGAATCGTCGCGAAGAGCGCGAGAGCAAGGCGCGCGCACATGAGCTTCTAGAGTTTATGGGTATTGATCACAGAGCTGATCAAATGGCGAAGAATCTTCCTTACGGTGATCAACGTCGACTTGAGATCGCCCGCGCACTTGGTACGGAACCTAAGTTGGTCTTGCTCGATGAGCCAGCTGCCGGGTTTAACCCTGCAGAGAAGGTTGCACTCGCTGAGACCATTAAGAAAATTCGTGATCGTGGATACACGGTGTTGCTGATTGAGCACGACATGTCTCTCATCATGGGAATCTCTGATCGTGTTGCAGTTCTGGACTTCGGTCAGAAGATTGCAGATGATCTTCCATCAGTCGTTCAAAATGACCCTCGAGTTATTGAGGCTTACCTAGGAGTGCCTGCAGATGCGTCTTGAAATAAAGGATCTACGTGTTCACTACGGCAAGATTGAAGCGATTAAAGGTGTATCAGTCGTTGTAAACCAAGGTGAAATTGTCACACTCATCGGTGCTAATGGCGCAGGCAAGACAACAATTCTTAAGACAGTCTCAGGTCTTCGCCCTGTATCAAGCGGAGTGATTACATTTGATGGTGAAGACTTGAGTAAGGTTCCTGCGCACAAGCGTGTAGATCTTGGAATCTCTCAAGTTCCTGAAGGTCGCGGAATCTTCCCTGGTATGACAGTTCTTGAAAACCTAGAAATGGGTAAGTTCAATCGCAAAGATCGCAAGCACGAGATGGATGAAGACCTAGAGCGCGTGTATACATTGTTCCCACGTTTGAAGGAACGCACAGGCCAAGCTGGAGGAACACTCTCTGGTGGTGAGCAGCAGATGCTTGCAATGGGTCGCGCATTGATGGCACGTCCTAAAGTTCTACTTCTCGATGAGCCTTCAATGGGTCTTGCGCCTCAGATGATTGCGAATATTTTTCGCATCATCACAGAGATTAATAAGCAGGGCGTAACAATTCTTCTTGTAGAGCAGAATGCACAGCAGGCGCTTCAGCGCGCAGACCGTGCATACATTCTTGAGACAGGAAACGTTACAAAGGAAGCAGCTGCCGCTGATTTACTGAACGATCCAGCGGTCCGCGAAGCTTATCTTGGAACAGGTGCTCACTAAGTACGAAATTAAGGATTAAGAATGAGGCAGGTTATGCGAGCAGTACAAGTTCGCTGACCTGCCTCGTTTGTTATTACGATCTCATAGACACATAAAGTGCGACCCAGCGAAACAGGTGTGGCAACAGCAGTGACGTAACCACTTGTAGCTGATTTGTGGTGAGTTGCATTGATATCTACACCGACAATTTTACGATCTGGACCGGCATGAAGTTGAGTTCCTATTGAACCAAGTGATTCCGCGAGAACAACATTGGCGCCACCATGTAAAAGTCCAATTGGCTGTGTATTGCCTTCAACAGGCATACGTGCCACAAGTCGTTCGGGGGAGACTTCTAACATTTCGATACCCATCTTGATATCGAGGGCTCCTTGGCCGCGTTCTTTAATGATTGCTAAGTAATCTGGCTGCGTCATAGTTCGAAATAGTAACTTGTTACCTAAGATGAGCGCCATGTCTGCGGCGAAACGTCTTCTGCTTATCGATGGCCACTCGATGGCCTATCGAGCTTTTTTCGCGCTTCCTGCCGAGAACTTCACCACAGCGCAAGGCCAGCACACCAATGCCATATATGGCTTCGCAACGATGCTTATTTCACTCTTAAAAGAAGAGAAGCCAACCCATGTGGCCGTGGCCTTCGATGTTTCGCGAAAGACTTTTCGAACAGAAATCTTTCCGGACTACAAAGCCAATCGAGCAAAGACACCTGATGAGTTCAGATCTCAAATGTCGTACCTTCATGAGCTCGTAAAGGGATTTGGCATCAACCAGTTTGAGATAGAGGGTTACGAAGCAGACGATGTCATTGCGACAATTACAAAACGTGCGGAAAAAGAGGGAGCACACGTTCTGATATGTACGGGAGATCGAGACAGTTTCCAGTTGGTGAGCGAACACACGACGGTGCTGTACCCAAAGCGTGGTGTTAGCGAGATGGCTCGCATGACTCCCGATGCCGTTCAAGAGAAATATGGAATGTCACCGGCGCAGTATCCAGATTTTGCAGCGCTGCGGGGAGATCCCAGTGATAACTTGCCCTCGATTCCGGGAGTGGGCGAGAAAACTGCATCAAAATGGATTGTGGAACATGGTTCCCTTAAGGATTTACTCGCTAACAAAGAGAAAGTCACCGGAAAAGTTGGGGAAGCGTTAAGAGCCCACGTAGATAACGTGCTGCGAAATCGCGAACTTACTCAATTGATTCACGATGTACCTGTTGAGTTCTCGATAGATGATTTGGCTTGGGCTGGCGTTGCGGAATCAGATCTCACTGTGTTGTTTGAGCAATTGGAGTTTAGAACCTTGAAGGATCGCCTGAAAACGATATCAACGGGAGAGGCGCCAGCTAAGAAGAAGATTGAGAAGAGCGATGAGCCAGAGTTCTCACTCTTTGGATCAGATATCGAATCGAGTGTTATCTCACCAGTGGAACTTGATTCTAAAATTGCAGCGCATAGCAGCGAAATCTCCATTGCTTACGAGTTAGTTGATGATCACGTACATCGCTATGCGGTAGCACTTTCTAAGACTTCAGCATTTTTGGTTCACTCTTCAACCATGGGGGCGTGGGCACAAAATTCATCAGTGGCAAAGATTGCTCATGATGCCAAAGCAGTTGCTCGGAGCAATGGTTTAACGGGAGTCTCATTCGACACCTCACTTGCCGCATACCTTGTTAATCCTGGAGTTCGTGCGCAAGAAGTCTCTGACTTGTTAGAACGTTGGGGAGATGGAAGTCAGCTAGATCTGTCATCACCCGAACAACAATTGCTTACAACTGCATGTGCACTCTTTGGGTTACGAGATTCTCTTACTAAAGAACTTCACGATCGCGGCCTATCAAAGCTTTACAACGAGCTCGAATTACCCATTGCCGAGCTTTTAGCTCTTATGGAAAATCGTGGGATTGCGGTAGATAGGAAAGAGTTAGAGAAGCTCGCCACTTTCTTTGAAGGAGAAGTCACGCGCGAAACTAAGGTTGCACACGACGCCGCTGGACATGAATTCAATGTGGGCTCACCTAAACAACTACAAGTAGTTCTCTTTGAAGAACTTGGCTTGCCAAAAACTAAGAAAATTAAGACTGGTTATACAACTGATGCAGATGCTCTTAACTGGTTATTTGAAAAGACCTCTCATCCGCTTCTTGCTGCGTTGCTTCGCATCAGAGAGACGAAAAAACTTGCCACCACAATTGAAGGGCTGCTTGTTGAAATTCAAAAAGATAAGAGGATCCACACTCATTTTGCTCAGACAGTAGCTGCAACGGGCCGTCTATCTTCGGTCGGCCCCAACTTACAAAACATTCCTGTACGCACCGAAGAAGGGCGCAAGATACGGCATTGCTTTATTGCAGGAAGTGAATACGACTCGCTCTTAACCGCCGACTATAGCCAAATTGAAATGCGCATTATGGCTCATCTGTCTGATGATAAACACTTACTTGCCGCATTCGAATCTGGCGAAGATTTGCATGCAACTGTTGCTGCAGAAGTTTTTGGTGTGAAGCCTGCAGATGTGGATCCAGAGATGCGTAGACAAATTAAGGCAATGTCATATGGACTTGCCTACGGATTAAGTTCGTACGGTTTAGCTGTTCAATTAGATCTGACTCCGCCTGCAGCGCAAGATCTCATGGACCGTTACTTTGAACGTTTCGGTGGCATTCGAGATTACTTAAAAACAGTCGTTGAAGACGCCCGAAAAGTTGGCTACACAGAGACGGTCATGGGTCGCAGACGTTATCTTCCAGATTTGTTGCACGACAATCGCCAACGTAGAGAAGTCGCAGAGCGCATGGCTCTCAATGCACCGATACAAGGATCAGCTGCTGACATTATTAAGCAAGCGATGCTCAATGTGCAGAGCGGTCTTGTCGCTGGTGGCTATAAATCTCGTTTACTTTTGCAGGTACACGATGAGCTAATTCTTGAAGTTGTCACGAGTGAAATAGAAAAGGTTTCTGAACTTGTGCGCACTCAGATGGGAAGTGCTTATCCACTTAAAGCACCGCTGGATGTCTCTGTCGGAATCGGCAAGAGCTGGAATGATGCCGCGCACTGAGCGCTAATAAGCGGGGATTTGCCTGTAATTAACCCTCACGCGTACTCTTTGGCGTCCAGTATCGAGATACTGGCGAAAATTGAATAGTCCTATCCCTACTACTTTCTATCCCTACGGAGCACCTTGACTACACAAATTGCAGTAAATGACATTGGTTCAGCGGAAGATTTCTTAGCCGCAATTGAAGGAACAATCAGAAATTTCAGCGACGGAGACCTCGTCACAGGAACAGTTGTACAAATTGATCGCGAGGAAGTCCTCCTAGATGTCGGCTATAAGACAGAAGGCGTAATTCCATCACGCGAACTTTCTATTCGTCATGACGCAGATCCAAACGACATCGTTAAGGTCGGAGATCGTGTAGAAGCTTTAGTTCTTCAGAAAGAAGATAAAGAAGGTCGCCTCATCCTCTCCAAGAAGCGTGCTCAGTACGAGCGTGCATGGGGAGAAATTGAAGGAAAGAAAGAGCGCGACGAAGTTGTTATTGGAACTGTTATTGAAGTTGTAAAGGGCGGACTTATCGTTGACATCGGTCTTCGTGGATTCTTGCCTGCATCACTTGTTGAAATGCGTCGCGTTCGCGATCTGACTCCATACATTGGTAAGCAGGTTGAAGCTCGAATTATCGAACTTGATAAGAACCGCAACAACGTAGTTCTTTCTCGTCGCGCATTCCTTGAGCAGACACAATCACAGTCACGTACAGAGTTCCTTAATTTGCTCCAAAAGGGCCAGGTTCGTACTGGTGTTGTTTCATCAATCGTAAACTTTGGTGCATTCGTTGATCTCGGTGGCGTAGACGGTCTCGTTCACGTTTCAGAGCTCTCTTGGAAGCACATCGATCACCCAGGTGAAGTTGTTGAAGTTGGCGACGAAGTAACTGTTGAAGTTCTCGAAGTTGATTTTGAACGTGAGCGCGTCTCACTTTCACTGAAGGCGACACAAGAAGATCCATGGCAGGCATTTGCTCGCACTCACACAATCAACACTGTTGTGCCAGGTGTAGTAACAAAGCTTGTTCCATTTGGAGCATTCATTCGTGTGCACGAGGGCATTGAAGGACTTGTTCACATCTCAGAGTTGGCAGAACGCCACGTTGAGATTCCAGAGCAGGTTGTTGCAGTAGATGACGAACTCTTCGTAAAGATCATCGATATCGATCTAGAGCGTCGTCGTATTTCACTATCATTGAAGCAAGCTAATGAAGGCCAGGAAGTTGAAATCGAAGCATTCGATCCAACTCAATATGGAATGTCAGCTCGCTATGACGCAGAAGGTAACTTCATCTACCCAGAAGGTTTCGATGCAGATACTCAAGAGTGGAAGCCAGGCTTTGACTCACAGCGCGAAGAGTGGGAGCGTCAATACGCTGTCGCTCAAGAGCGCTTCCTTGCACACAAGAAACAGAAGGCAGAAGCGAAGGTAGCTGAAGAAGCTGCCGTTGTTGCCGAATAATTAGTAACGAAAAATCCGGCTGGGCCGCGAGCTGCTCCTTAACCTCGCGTAGCCCAACCGGATTTTTTCTTTCTCACTAGAAGCAAGTACGGATAGGGTTGGGATATGTTGGTTGTCGCACTTACTGGTGGAATCGGTGCCGGGAAATCTACAGTTGCACAAAATTTTGCTGAACTAGGCGCCCTAGTAATTGACGCAGACCAACTCGCTCGAATTGCTATTGAGCGAGGTTCTGAAGGTTTTGGTGAAGTTTTGTTGCGCTTCGGTGATGAAATCATCAGTAATGGAGATATAGACCGTAAGAAATTGGCGGATATCGTTTTCTCCGATGAATCTGCCCGTAAAGATTTAGAGGCCATTATTCATCCCCGCGTGCACGCCATTTTTGCTGAGGCAGTTGATGATTTAGAGCATGACGATATTTTGATTTACGAAATCCCACTACTTATAGAAACCGATGCTGCTCATAAATTTGACTATGTAATAACAGTTGAGGCCGATTTGGAGTTACGCAAGAATAGGCTCTTGAAAAAGGGTTTATACATTTCTCAAATTGAGAAAAGAATCGCTGCGCAGGCAAGCCCCGAATCGCGTGAATCGATTGCAGATAGCGTCATTCGCAATGATGGCGATGAGGATTCCCTGCTACGGCAGGTAGAAAATCTCTGGGAGAGCGTTCTTCTTCCTCAATCGCTAGGCTAGGCCTGTGCGCCCAGTAACTGATTTGCAACGCAAAGTTGCACCGTTTGAAGTCATCAGTGACTACATTCCCGCAGGAGATCAGCCGGCCGCTATAGAAGAAATCGCCCGCCGCATCAATGCAGGAGAGCAAGATGTTGTCTTACTTGGTGCTACCGGTACTGGAAAGTCAGCGACAACGGCATGGCTGATTGAAAGATTACAACGCCCCACCCTTGTTCTGGCTCCCAATAAAACTTTAGCAGCTCAGTTGGCAAACGAATTCAGAGAACTCCTTCCCAACAACGCGGTTGAGTATTTCGTTTCGTACTATGACTATTACCAGCCAGAAGCCTATGTACCTCAGACGGATACATTCATCGAGAAGGATTCAAGCGTCAACGATGAGGTAGAACGGCTACGTCACTCCGCCACCAACTCGTTACTAACAAGACGAGATGTCATTGTCGTTGCAACAGTCTCATGTATCTACGGTTTGGGAACTCCTCAGGAATATATAGACAGAATGATTCGCCTCAAGGTGGGCGATGAGATTGAACGCAATGCACTTTTGCGCAAGTTTGTGGATGTGCAGTACAAACGTAACGATATGGCCTTTGAACGTGGCACTTTCCGAGTTCGAGGCGACACCATTGAAATCATCCCAATGTACGAAGAACTTGCTGTTCGCATAGAGATGTTCGGTGATGAGATTGAGAAGATCATGACACTCAATCCATTGACCGGAGAAATTATCCGCGATGAAGAAGAGATCTACATTTTCCCTGCAACTCACTATGCAGC
Organism: Actinomycetota bacterium; assembly: GCA_026392935.1. Lineage (GTDB taxonomy): Bacteria > Actinomycetota > Actinomycetes > Nanopelagicales > Nanopelagicaceae > Planktophila. The sequence continues at coordinate 66,477 of JAPLBE010000013.1, forward strand.
GGGTCCAGAAACAATGAAACGAGCGATGTCTGAGATAGAAGATGAGCTACAAGTTCAGCTCAATCTCTTCACTAAGCAGGGAAAGTTGCTTGAAGAGCAGCGACTTCGCATGCGAACGACTTTCGACTTAGAGATGATGCAGCAGCTCGGATTCTGCTCTGGCATTGAAAACTATTCACGCCATCTAGATGGACGCGAACCAGGATCGGCGCCCAACTGTCTCCTTGATTATTTCCCAGAAGATTTTCTCGTTGTAATTGATGAGAGCCACGTGACGGTTCCTCAAATTGGAGCCATGTTTGAGGGGGATGCTTCACGAAAGCGCACTCTTGTCGAACATGGCTTTAGATTGCCTAGTGCACTTGATAACCGTCCTCTAAAATGGCCAGAATTCTTGGAGCGCACCGGACAGAAAATTTATCTTTCAGCGACTCCTGGAAAGTACGAGATGGAGAAAGTTGGGGGAGATGTTGTAGAGCAAGTTATTCGTCCGACAGGTCTGGTTGATCCTCAAATCATTATCAAACCGATTAAGGGCCAAATAGATGATTTGCTTCATGAAATCAATATTCGCGCAGAGAAAAACGAACGAGTACTTGTCACAACACTGACAAAGAAAATGTCCGAAGATCTCACCGACTATCTTCAAGAGCGTGGTGTTCGAGTCCGTTACTTACATTCAGAGGTAGATACGCTTCGAAGAGTCGAACTTCTGCGCGAACTTCGCATGGGTGATTACGACGTGCTGATCGGAATTAACTTACTTCGCGAAGGTCTGGATCTACCGGAAGTCTCTCTTGTGGCAATTCTTGATGCAGATAAGGAAGGCTTCTTACGTTCTGCGACTTCTCTTATTCAGACAATCGGAAGAGCAGCAAGAAACGTATCTGGTGAAGTGCATATGTATGCCGACAATATGACTGCCGCTATGACAAAGGCGATAGATGAAACTAATCGACGTCGTGCAAAGCAGGTCGCATACAACCTAGAGCGAGGTGTAGACCCTCAGCCTCTTCGAAAGAAGATTTCGGATATTACAGATCTCATCGCGCAAGAGAGCGATGACACTGATGACATCATGGCCAGCCTTAAAGGCAAGAAGTCTTCGGTCGTTCTACCCTTCTCATCTAAGCCGACTGACTCTATGCCGCGCCAAGAGCTCATCGCATTGATAGGCTCCCTCACCGAACAGATGCGTAGCTCAGCTAATGAACTTCAATTCGAACTTGCTGCTCGTCTGCGTGATGAACTTAAAGATTTGAAGCGTGAGCTACGAGGAATGGATGAAGCTGGTACATGAGCATCGATAAATTAGTTGTGCGTGGTGCTCGCGAACATAATCTCAAAGATGTTTCTATCGAACTTCCTCGTGATGCTCTGATTGTTTTTACCGGACTGTCTGGTTCTGGTAAATCTAGTCTTGCCTTTGACACAATCTTCGCCGAAGGCCAAAGACGTTATGTTGAATCACTTTCTGCATATGCACGTCAGTTTCTTGGACAAATGGATAAGCCTGACGTTGATTTTATTGAAGGACTTTCGCCAGCGGTTTCAATTGATCAGAAATCAACCAATAGAAATCCACGTTCTACGGTGGGAACAATCACTGAGGTCTATGACTACTTCAGATTACTCTTTGCTCGTGCGGGTCGATCTCATTGCCCAAACTGCAAGAAGGCGGTTTCTCGTCAGAGCCCTCAGCAAATTGTCGATCAAATTCTCACGATGCCACCCACAACAAAATTTCAGGTTTTGGCGCCAGTTATTCGCGAACGTAAGGGCGAATTTGTAGACCTCTTTGCAGAGCTTGTTACGCAAGGATATTCACGTGCCCGAGTTGATGGCGAGATTATTCAACTGACCGAGCCTCCAAAACTGAAGAAACAAGAGAAGCACACAGTTGAAGTCGTCATCGATCGCCTGACCGCGAAAGCTGAGAGCAAATCTAGACTCACGGATTCAATAGAGACGGCGCTCAAACTCGGTAATGGACTTGTACTTCTCGACTTCGTCGATGCTAAAACAGGGGAGAAGGAACACACCTATAGCGAACATCTTGCCTGCCACGACTGCAATCTCTCTTTTGAAGAGTTAGAGCCACGATCTTTCTCGTTTAACTCACCATTTGGAGCATGCGAGGAATGTTCTGGAATCGGAACGAAGCTTGAGGTTGATGAAGATCTCATCATCCCTGACGATTCAATCTCCATTAATGAAGGCGCCATCGCTCCATGGGCGGGTGGTCAATCATCAGAGTACTTCCTTCGATTACTTGAAGCGCTTGCAACAGAGCTGAAATTTTCTATGGATAATCCTTGGAAGAAACTCTCCGTAAAAGCACGAGATGCAATCATCAACGGTTTTGATTATGAAGTACACGTTAAGTACAAGAATCGCTACGGGCGCGTACGTAATTATTCAACAGGCTTTGAGGGCGTTGTGCCATTTATACATCGACGACATTCAGAGACAGATAGCGATTACAGCCGTGACAAGTACGAGGCTTACATGCGCGAAACTCCATGTCCCGCGTGTAAAGGTGCTCGCCTGAAGCCAGAAGTACTTGCAGTTACCTTGGGCGGCAAGAGTATTGCCGAGGTCTGTGCGCTATCGATTGACGATTGTGCAACATTCCTGAAGCAGGTAACACTAAATAAGCGAGAAGCACAGATTGCAGAGCGAGTCATGAAGGAAGTTCATGCCCGTCTCGGATTCTTACTTGATGTGGGTCTTGATTACCTATCGCTCGACCGTCCTGCTGCAACACTTTCAGGTGGTGAAGCGCAACGCATTCGCCTTGCTACACAGATTGGCTCAGGCCTCGTAGGAGTTCTTTATGTTCTTGACGAGCCATCAATTGGTTTGCATCAACGAGATAATCGACGATTGATTGACACTCTGACTCGACTTCGCGATTTAGGAAATACCCTCATTGTGGTCGAGCATGATGAAGAGACAATTCGTACAGCGGACTGGGTTGTAGATATTGGGCCAGGCGCTGGAGAACACGGCGGAAAAGTTGTTGTATCCGGATCTTATGAAGAACTCATTGCATCGAAAGAATCAATCACAGGCGCGTATCTCTCTGGAAGAAAATCGATTGAAATACCTTCTACGCGCAGACCTGTCGATGCCAAACGTCAACTAGTCATAAAGGGCGCGAAAGAGAATAACCTCAAGGATATTGAAGTAAGTATTCCACTCGGGCTCTTCGTCTCGGTTACAGGTGTGTCAGGGTCAGGAAAATCGACACTCGTTAACGATATTTTGTATACGACACTTGCCAATAAGTTAAATGGCGCCCGTTTAGTACCTGGTCGTCACAGAACTGTTACTGGCATAGATCAGCTCGACAAAGTCGTGCATGTTGATCAATCACCAATTGGTCGCACACCAAGGTCTAATCCTGCGACATACACAGGCGTCTTCGACAAAGTCCGCGCGCTCTTTGCCGAAACTAACGAAGCAAAAGTTCGCGGCTACCAGCAAGGACGTTTCTCATTTAACGTTAAAGGTGGCCGATGTGAGAATTGTTCTGGTGACGGAACTATTACTATTGAGATGAACTTCTTGCCGGATGTATATGTTCCATGCGAGGTGTGCCATGGCGCCAGATACAACCGAGAGACTCTTGAGGTTCATTACAAGAACAAAACTATTGCTCAAGTCTTAGATATGCCAATCGAAATCGCTCATGAATTCTTTGAATCTGTTCCGACAATCGCTCGCTATCTCAAAACTTTATGCGATGTCGGACTTGGGTATGTTCGACTTGGTCAATCAGCTCCCACGCTCTCAGGGGGAGAAGCGCAACGCGTAAAGCTTGCGACAGAACTTCAAAGACGCTCAACAGGGCGCACCATTTATGTTCTGGATGAACCAACCACAGGTCTTCACTTTGAAGATGTGAATAAACTTCTCGGAGTTCTCAAGCGCCTTGTGGAATCTGGAAACACGGTCATTGTGATCGAACACAATCTTGATGTCATCAAATCTTCAGATTGGGTAATCGACATGGGACCAGAAGGTGGATTCCGTGGTGGGACCGTCGTCGCAGAAGGCACTCCCGAAAGCGTTGCGAAGGTGAAAGCAAGTTACACCGGTCAATATCTTGCCGAGATTCTGCAAACAAATCGTTCATCGGTGAAGAAAATACCCGGCAAGAAGTAGCCATGGCAGAACCTTCAAGTTATCGCCCGAGAGAGATTCCTGAAGAACCGGGTGTGTATCGGTTTTACAACGCTGCGGACAAAGTTATCTATGTAGGTAAAGCAAAGAATCTGAAGAATCGTCTAACGACATATTTTGGTTCCAACCTTGCCCAGAAAACATATCGGATGGTTCACGAAGCTGTGAGAGTGGATTGGACTATCGTTGCAACGGAGCTCGAAGCTCTCGCTCTTGAATTTTCCTGGATCAAGCAATATCACCCGGCATATAACGTTCAATTCAAGGACGATAAGTCTTACCCGTACTTAGCCATTTCAATGGGCGATGAGTTTCCACGGATTTTTATCACGCGTAAGGAGAAGCGACCCGGGCTGAAGTATTTCGGACCTTACACAAACGCATGGGCACTTCGGAACACGTATGAAGTTCTTCTCAAAGTTTTTCCAGTTCGATCATGCAGTGCAGGGAATTTCCAACGTGCCCAGAGAACAAAGAGACAATGCTTACTGGGAGATATTGGTAAATGTGCCGCTCCATGCGTTGGTTGGGTTACACCCGAAGAACATCGTGGAATTGCAGAGAAACTTGATGCCTTCATGGGTAAAGGTATGGAGAATTTATTGCCCACGCTTCGCTCTGAAATGGAATCCGCTTCTGTCTCTGAAGAATTCGAGAGAGCCGCGCGACTACGTGATCAAATTGAATCTTTCGAGAAGGCACAACGCTCTACGCAAGGAAATCTCTCCGATGATTTAGATGGAGACTTTATCTCCATCCATGAGGAAGGACTGCACGCAGCTGGCTCTATTTTTATGGTTAGACGTGGTTCCATTAAAGGTTCACGATCGTGGATCGTTGATCAAGAAAAGGCGTTAGAAGGTGATGATCAAGTAGGTTCACTCTTCTTCTCAATTTACAGTCAGAGCACGCCAGCAGATATCCCACAGGAAATTTATCTCAACAGTGAACCTCTCGATCTAGCAGCCCTGGAGCAATGGCTTACTTCAATTAAGGGAAGCAAGGTGTCAATCAAGGTTCCTCAGAGAGGTGAGAAGGTTGAACTTCTGCAGACTGTTGAACGAAATGCACATTATGCGCTAGTTCAATACTTAAGTAAGAGAGCCACAGATGCAGCAGTTTCGGGTAAAGCACTTCTTGAACTTGAGGAAGAGCTACAACTCAGCAGAACTCCGTTGCGGATTGAGTGTTATGACATATCGAATATATCTGGAACTACGGTTGTAGCATCCATGGTCGTGTTTGAGGATGGGCTTGCGAAGAAGAGTGAATACAGAAGATTCATTATTGATACTGATACTGCCCAAGATGATACGAGAGCGATGCACCAAGTAATCACACGACGGATGAAGAGACTAATTGCAGATAGAAAAGTGAATCAGAGTGAGGTAGCTGAAACCGGTGGACGACTGAGCAAATTTGCTTATCCACCACAATTGATTGTTGTAGATGGTGGCGCTCCACAAGTGGCAGCAGCGCAGCGCGCACTTGATGAATTACAGATCACAGATGTTGCGTTATGTGGGCTTGCAAAGCGTTTAGAGGAAGTGTGGATGCCTGGCGATAAAGATCCACTCATTCTTCCTAGAACGAGTGAGGGTATGTATCTCTTGCAGAGAATTAGAGATGAAGCACATCGCTTTGCAATCACATTCCACCGCAGTAGACGCTCCAAGGTGATGCTCGAATCACTTCTCGATGAAATTCCTCAACTCGGTGAGTCAAGGAGAGCAGCGCTCTTAGCTCGCTTTGGATCAGTCACTGCGATGCGAAAAGCCTCGGCAGAGGAGCTCGCTTCGACGCCTGGAATTGGGCCAACTATCGCCACAATTATCTTCAGCCATTTGCAATCATTGACGCCTTCGGCCGTTGATATGCAGACCGGCGAGATACTTGACAGCTAAGGCAGAATATTGGCATGACCCAAAAAGAGTTACTGGTACTCACCGGAATGTCTGGCGCTGGACGTTCGACGGTTGCGCATGCTCTCGAAGATCTGGGTTGGTATGTGGTTGATAACTTGCCTCCGGCGCTCCTTCCTCAATTAGCCAATCAGGCGATAGACACCCATGCATCTCTTGCAGTTGTCGTAGATGTTCGCGGTGGAAAATTCTTTGATGAACTCAATAGCGCTCTTGAATCGCTATCTCGCGAAAAAATACCTTACAGAATGCTCTTTCTAGATGCCACAGATCAAGCGCTGGTTCAACGATTTGAATCAACTCGCAGACCTCATCCTTTACAGGGACAAGATCGTATAGTCGATGGAATATCTCGTGAACGCGCAAAGCTAGAAGAAATTCGCGCACAAGCAGATATTGTTATTGATTCTTCCAATCTCAATGTCCATCAACTTGAAAAGCGTACTGGAGAGATATTTGCGGCAGGAATGCAAGCTGCTATACGAATCAACGTACTATCTTTTGGATATAAATATGGAATACCGGTTGATGCAGATTTAGTCCTCGATTGCAGATTCATTCCAAATCCACACTGGATTCCAGAACTCCGACCACTGAATGGTCTCGATGCCCCTGTTTCTAAACAAGTTCTATCGAGTGAAGGCGTGGAAGGATTCATCACGAGTTATGTTGGAGTTGTACAGCAAATGATTCCAGGGTATTTCCAAGAAGGTAAGAAATATGTAACTATCGCAATTGGATGTACAGGAGGAAAGCATCGATCAGTCGCGGTTTCAGAAGAAATTGCAAAACAACTCTCATCTGTGACATCTAATTTTGAAATCTCGGCGCACGCGACACATCGCGATGTAGGACGTGAATGAGTTCTAAAAAAGTAGTGGCTCTTGGCGGAGGCCATGGTTTGGCGGCAACGTTAACCGCTCTTCGTAAATTCACCTCAGATATAACTGCAATTGTCACAGTTGCTGACAATGGTGGATCAAGTGGTCGCCTGCGTGAAGAATTTCCCATTATGCCACCAGGAGATTTGAGAATGGCGCTAGCTGCTTTATGTAGTGATGACGAATGGGGTCGTAGTTGGGCTCAGATCATGCAATATAGATTTACAAGTGATGGCCCACTTGATGGCCATGTAGTTGGAAATCTTTTGTTAGCTGCACTGTGGGATAAAGATGAAGATGCGGTGGCCGGATTAGACCGTGTAGGGGCGCTCCTTAAAGTTGTCGGTCGTGTTTTACCTATGGCCGCAGAAGCGCTGGATATCGAAGCCACTTTCGACGATACGCAAGGATCACATATTGTTCGCGGACAAGTTGAAGTAGCTACAGCTACGGGCAAATTGACATCGTTACGAATAATTCCAGAGAACCCAGATGCTCGTCCTGAATCACTGCAAGCAATTGCAGAAGCGGATTGGATAACGATGGGACCGGGGTCTTGGTTCTCCAGTGTGATCCCACATCTCCTTGTTCCTGCACAGAGAGACGCAATTATTTCCTCTGCCGCAAAGAAAATACTCTTACTCAATCTTGATACGTCAGATGAATCTGCGGGGGAGTATGCAGGGTATTCACCCCTTGAACATCTCAGAATTCTTAATCAATATGCACCCAATCTTCACTTTGACCTCGTAGTTGTAGATTCGTCGTCAGTAGGTCTTGATCAATTGAAACTCCATCTTTCAACCTTGGGTTCAGAGTTATTGGCAGCAGATTTACGCAGCTCCGAATCTCACATTCACCATGATGTAAATAAATTGGGTCATCTTTTTGCCCGCATAGATGCGCAAATACTGGTTGGATAACCCCATGGCAATGACAGCAGCAGTGAAAGACGAACTCAGTCGTCTCTCTGTAACCAAGCCGTGCTGCCGTAAAGCCGAGGTCTCATCACTCCTTAGATTCGCTGGTGGGCTACATATTGCGGCTGGAAAAGTTGTCATTGAGGTAGAGCTTGATACATCGCAGAGTGCTCGCCGATTAAAGAAAGATATCGCGGATATTTATGGTCACGATAGTGATCTTGCAGTTCTCTCATCTAGCGGTTTACGTAAAGGTTCGCGTTATGTCGTGCGAGTCATTGAAGCTGGCGATGCGCTAGCTCGTCAGACTGGGCTTATCGATGCCAATGGTCGACCTGTGAGAGGTTTACCGCCACAAGTTGTAGCTGCCAATGTGTGCGATGCAGAAGCAGCGTGGCGCGGAGCATTTATCGCCCATGGTTCGCTGACAGAGCCGGGCCGTTCTTCTTCACTTGAAATTACCTGCCCTGGCCCTGAAGCTGCGTTAGCTCTCGTGGGTGCGGCTCGTCGATTGAATATTGTTGCAAAAGCTCGCGAAGTTCGCGGTGTGGATCGCGTTGTCATTCGTGATGGTGATGCAATTGGTGTACTACTCACTCGTCTTGGTGCCCACGAGAGTGTTCTTGCTTGGGAAGAGCGCAGAATGCGTCGAGAAGTTCGCGCAACTGCCAACCGCCTTGCAAACTTTGATGATGCAAATCTTCGACGTTCTGCGCGCGCAGCAGTTGCTGCAGCCGCGCGAGTCCAGCGAGCTATGGAGATTCTTGGACCAGAAATTCCAGATCATTTAAAGGAAGCTGGCGAATTAAGAATTTCTCACGGGCAAGCTAGTTTGGAAGAACTTGGTTCTTTGGCGAGTCCACCTATGACTAAAGATGCAATCGCAGGACGCATACGTAGGCTCTTAGCAATGGCAGATAAGCGAGCAGCAGAGTTAGGAATTCCCGATACCGAAGCGGGCCTTTCACCTGATTTGCTGGGTGAATAACAGGTAAAGAGTGAGTCCGCGCACGCGGGTGACCGGTCAGTAGCGTCTTCTCGGCTGATAGACTTCGCACCAAGCCCCCAACGTTGTGGTGTAAATGTAAGCCACCTTTATCTGGGGCAATTCAAAATATAAATGAGGTTTTTAGATGATTAATGTCGGAATTAATGGTTTTGGACGTATTGGCCGCAACTTCTTTCGCGCGGCGCTGACAAACCCAAATATCAATATCGTAGGTATCAATGACCTAACGGATAACGCAACTTTGGCACACCTTCTCAAGTACGACTCAATTTTGGGTCGCCTAGGACTAGAAGTAACACATACAGATGACACAATCACAGTTGGTGGAAAGACAATCAAAGTGTTCGCAGATCGTGACCCTGCAAACCTTCCTTGGGCTTCAGTCAAGGCTGATATCGTCATTGAGTCAACAGGCCATTTCACAAAGGCAGCAGATGCTAAGAAGCACATCACTGCTGGCGCTAAGAAGGTAATCATTTCTGCACCTGCAACTGATGAGGACATCACAATCGTTATGGGTGTAAATCACGATAAATACGACCCTGCGAATCACAATGTAATTTCTAATGCATCATGTACAACAAACTGCCTTGCGCCAATGGCCAAGGTTCTTCATGACAACTGGGGAATCGTTAAGGGCTTGATGACAACTATTCACGCATACACAAACGATCAGGTAATCCTTGACTTCCCACACAAGGATCTACGTCGCGCACGTGCTGCTGCAACAAATATGATTCCTACTTCAACAGGAGCTGCCAAGGCGATTTCATTAGTTCTGCCAGAACTTAAAGGCAAGCTCGATGGTTACGCGATGCGAGTTCCGGTTCCAACCGGTTCAGCAACTGACCTCACAGTGGAACTTGCCAAGGAAGCTACGGCTGCAGAAATCAATGCAGCTATGAAGGCAGCGGCAAATGGCCCACTCAAAGGATTCCTTTCCTACACCGAAGATCCAATTGTCTCTTCAGATATCGTGACTGATCCGTCATCATGCATATTTGATTCTGGTTTAACTAAGGTAATTGGTAATCAGGTAAAAGTTGTTGGTTGGTATGACAACGAATGGGGCTACTCAAACCGCCTCGTTGATCTTGTTGGGTATGTAGGTAAATCTCTCTAATGTCTTCTCTGGCTGACCTAGATGTAGCGGGTAAGCGAGTCTTTCTTCGCTGTGATCTTAATGTTCCTTTGAAAGAAGGAAAGATCACAGATGATGGGCGTATTCGTGCATCACTTCCGACAATTAATGCGCTGCTCTCTCGTGGGGCTAGCATTGTTATTGCCGCGCATTTGGGTCGTCCTAAAGGAGAACCGAAACCTGAACTATCACTTGCTCCAGTGGCAGTTCGCTTAGCTGAACTTCTTGGCAAACCTGTGCAATTTGCAGGTGCGATTACAGGCGCTGTTGTCACAGAGAAAGCCGAAGCGCTCTCCTCTGGTGAAATCCTGTTACTTGAAAATATTAGATATTCAGCGGCAGAGACTTCAAAAGACGAATCAGAGCGATCAGCGTTGGCTTTGGAGCTCGCAAAACTTGCCGACGTCTACGTGGGCGATGGATTCGGTGCCGTTCACCGCAAGCATGCATCGGTCTTTGATCTTCCTAAGTTACTTCCACACGCACCTGGAACCCTTGTTGCTGCAGAAGTTGAAGTTCTGAAGAAACTCACCGTTGACCCAGTACGACCTTATGGAGTTGTACTTGGTGGCTCAAAAGTCTCAGACAAAATTGGTGTCATCTCAAACCTTCTTGGAAAAGTAGACGTGATGGCTATCGGCGGGGGAATGCTATTTACATTTCTGGCCGCCCAAGGAAAAGAGATTGGCACATCACTTGTAGAACTCGATCTTATCGATACGGTAAAGAAGCTCATCAAACAGGCCGAAGATTCTGGAGTGAAGTTGCTACTTCCGACCGACATAGTTGTAGCTCCAAAATTTTCAGCAGATGCAACACCAACTCTGGTGAGCGCCGATGCTATTCCCGCAGATCAAATGGGCTTAGATATTGGTCCGGAGAGCGCGGCAGCTTTTGCAAAAGCAATCACAGGCTGTAAAACCGTATTTTGGAATGGACCGATGGGCGTATTCGAATTTCCTAACTTTGCCCATGGCACCAAGGTAATTGCCCAGGCGCTTACAGAAGTTTCTGGAATATCGGTTGTTGGTGGGGGAGATTCGGCAGCGTCTGTTCGCGCCCTTGGCTTTGCAGATTCACAGTTCGGTTACATTTCTACAGGTGGCGGAGCATCCCTTGAATATCTCGAGGGTAAAGAGCTTCCTGGTTTGAAAGCACTTGGAATTTAATGTTTAACACAACTACACGAGGAGCTCGTAATGCGTAAACCGTTAATGGCAGGCAATTGGAAGATGAACCTCAATCATCTTGAGGCAATTGCAGTGGCTCAGAAACTCGTGTACTCACTTGATGATAAAGATTATGACGCGGTTGATGTTGCCATCATTCCGCCATTTACAGATATTCGCTCGATTCAAACGATGGTAGATGGTGATCGTCTTCGTCTTCAATATGGCGCACAAGATATTTCACCTGAAGCATCAGGTGCCTTTACTGGCGATATCTCAGGGTCTATGCTCGCAAAATTGGGATGCACCTATGTTGTAATCGGTCACTCTGAACGTCGCGCTATTCATCACGAAGATGACGCGTTGGTTAATCGCAAGATAAAAGCTGCACTTACCAATGAGCTGATCCCAATTTTCTGCGTAGGCGAAGAGCTCGCGATTCGTGAATCAGGAACTCACGTTTCTCATGTCATTCGACAAGTTCGCGCCGGACTCGAGGGATTCCATAAACCAGAGCTTAAGAAAATTGTTATCGCTTACGAGCCAGTCTGGGCTATTGGTACTGGAAAAACTGCAACTCCTGAAGATGCGCAAGAAGTCTGTGCTGCAATTCGTGAAGAAGTTGAACAGATTGGGTCTGCCGAAATCGCTGCCAATATGAGAATTCTTTACGGTGGTTCGGTAAAGTCTGCAAATATTGCTGAAATCATGAAGCAAAACGATGTCGATGGCGCCCTTATTGGGGGAGCAAGCCTTGACCCGGAAGAGCTCGCAAAGATTGCCAAGTTCCACGCTCAGGCGTAATTCAAGGGATTCGAACTGATTCGGGTATCCTTTACCCCTACCTCTTAAGGAGTTTTACCGTGGCTTTAGCGCTTTCAATATTTCTTATGATCACAAGTGTCGTGATGATTCTTCTTGTCTTACTTCACAAAGGAAAAGGTTCTGGGCTTTCAGACCTATTCGGTGGTGGAATCTCTTCAAATTACGGTGGCTCTTCAGTAGTCGAGAAGAATCTAGATCGCATCACAATCGTTGTTGGCGGACTCTGGTTCGCTGGCGTCGTCGCACTCTCTCTAGTCTTGAAGGGTTAAACCATGGCAAGTGCAATTCGCGGAAGTCGAGTCGGCGCAGGTCCTATGGGCGAAGCCGAGCGTGGCGATCAGATTGAACGCGCAACAGTTTCATATTGGTGTGCAAATGGACACGAAGTACGACCATCGTTTGCAGTGGAAGAAACAGTAGTAATTCCAGCTGAGTGGGACTGCCCTAAGTGCGGATTACCTGCAGGCCGCGATAAGAGCAATCCACCTAGCGCAGTTGTTAACATTCCTTACAAGACTCACCTGGCATATGTAAAGGAACGTCGTACAGATAAAGAAGGCGAAAAGATTCTCGAGGATGCACTTCGCAAATTGCGCGGAGATGATATCGAATAGTATTTATAAGGTTCTGGCTGCATTCAACAGCTGGTCAATACCCGCTCTTCTATTCTGCAAATGCAGTCGAAGCAGCGGGTATTTTCTTGTGGCTAGCGCTCGATTATCACCAATAGCCTGGGCAAATAGAAGTGTTCTAAGGGAGAAATCACGTCCAGAAATTTCGTAGTCTAAATTTGTCTCACCTGTTATCTGCAAGAACGAACCATTTTTTTGTCCACCTTTATGGAATTGACCCGTTGAATGCAAGAAGCGTGGCCCCCAACCAAAAGATGTTGGCCTGCCAGATTTTTCTGAAAGGATTGATCGAAGTTCGGCCACTTGTACATCATCTTGTCGATCAAGATACGCCATGATGGCTATGTAACCGCCGTCCTTCACATCTTCAATAAATGTTGCAAGTGAATCCTTAAGTGATTGACCATCACCGTAGATTTCTACTCCTACATCAACGCACTGAGGTGAAAACAATGGAATCTGATTGCCCCATTCACGTAAACACAATGCGGTTTGCTCTTTAGCTTCGGTGACATTGGGCTGATTAAACGGATCAATTTTTAATCCATACCCTAAAAGCGCAGTTAACCATTCCCAATAAATGAAGTGGCCACCAAGTGTTCCTTCGACAACAACATCAGCACCTATTCCCGCGAATGCAACAGTGAGAGACCCGCCAACGCCTGCATTCGCTAAATTTTCAGTTGCAATCGGTAAACGCCCAACGGATTCTTTTCCCGTGGATTCCGCTATGAGTTGCTCGATCCAATCTGAAAGCCCAGGAACATCGGCACCAGCATCAGTAAAGGCGATGTACTGATCGCATTGGGTCAAAAAAATGTATGCGGCGTCAAGAACGTCGGTTGGGTCTTCGAGCATGAGGTTCAATTGCTGTTGCGCGTTCTTAAGCAGGGTTTCAATATCCACGCCAGCAAGAGCCGATGGAACCAATCCAAAGGCACTTAACACGCTAAAACGCCCACCTACATTTGGATCTGCATTAATTACATGAAAACCTTTCGCCCGAACTTCGTCATCTAGCGCAGACCCTGGATCGGTGACAAAGAGCATGTGATCGACAGGATTTAGTCCGCTATCAACAAACTGGCTTTCAAACAGCGCACGTTGCGCAGATGTTTCAATGGTTGAACCAGATTTGGAACTTACGACTACCAGAGTGTTTCTTAAATCCGAGCCAATCGCATGCTTGGCATATTCTGGGTCGGTCGAATCGAATATGAATAAATCTTTCTTGTAACTCTGTGCAATAACTTCCGGTCCAAGCGAGGATCCACCCATTCCGCACAGAACCACCCTCGTTTTCGTTTCAAATTTCTTGATAATTTTTGTAATCTCAGGCAGGAGCGAAACGGAACTATTAGGAAGATCAATCCAGTTAAGTCGCACCGCTGCCTCGGCCGACGCTTTGCTACCCCACGTGTTGGGGTCTTTCTGTGAAATTCTGTGATGAGCCTGTTCCAATTTCTTGTAAAAATCTGATTCACGATCAACTGCAGAAAGAAGGGGGCCAGATACTTTCATTAAGCAAGAGCTTTCGAAATATCTCCTACAACTCTTTCGACTGTGAAACCAAATTCTGTGAATAGTTTTGGTCCAGCAGCCGAAGCGCCATAGTGATCCAGAGAGATAATCACTCCGTTATCTCCAACGTACTCGCGCCAACCAAGTGATATTCCCGCTTCAATGCTGACTCGCAATGCAGATTTTGGGAGCACCGATTCGCGGTACGAATCTGGTTCTTCATTAAACCATTCGAGGCACGGAGCACTTACTACTCGAGTAGATATACCTTGAGCTTCCAGGGCAATCTGCGCATCGAGTGCAAGTGGAACTTCAGATCCAGTGGCGATGATGACAACACGAGGTGCTGCGGAAGCTTCCTTGAGAATGTAAGCGCCCTTATTGACTCCAGAAACATCACCATGTGAAGTGCGGTCTACAACTCGCAAGTTCTGACGAGATAACAAGAAACCCACTGCCTTGTTTCGTTTGAGAACACACTTCCACGCTTCAGCAACTTCGTTTGCATCAGCGGGGCGAAGTACAGCGAAGTTAGGAATTGCACGAAGAGCAGCGAAATGTTCAATTGGTTGGTGAGTTGGACCATCTTCTCCAACACCAATCGAGTCATGAGTCCAGATAAATGTGGATGGAATATCCATGAGTGCCGCAAGACGAACCGATGGGCGCATGTAATCACTGAAGACTGCAAAAGTTCCACCGAATGAGCGGGAGAGTCCATGTAAGGCTATGCCGTTAACAATCGATCCCATTGCGTGTTCACGTATTCCAAAATGAATAATCCGGCCATAAGGATCAGCGTTCTTCATCTGACTCGATGTGGGTAAGAATGAATTGCCTTCTTCAATTGTTGTCATGTTTGAGTCTGCTAGGTCAGAAGAACCCCCCCAAAACTCGGGGAGTACTTTTGCAATGGCGTTTATGACTAACCCCGATGCAGATCGTGTTGCAATATCTTTTCCTGGTTCAAATACCGGAAGCGACTTCTCCCAATTTTCAGGAAGTCCACGCTTGGCCAATCGCGACAGCAGAGTCGCTTTACTTGGATTTGCTGTCTTCCATAGCTCAAATGATTCATTCCACTTGGCACGTCCTTGTGCGCCACGTTCCTTCACTAGGCGTACATGTGCTAAAACATCATCAGGCATTGCAAATTTCTCGTCAGGGTTAAGTCCCAACTCAATTTTTGTCGCTGCGATTTCTTCATCACCAAGTGCAGAACCATGAGATTTTGCTGTTCCACGAAGTTTTGGTGCTGGCCACGCTATGACAGAGTGAAGACGAATAAGCGAAGGTTTTCTCGTCTGCGCCTTGGCAGCAGTCATTGCCGAATCCAGAGCACCTAAATCAATGTTGCCGTCAGCCAGTGCCGGTACATCCTGCACATGCCATCCGAAGGCACGGTATCGCGCTGCTACATCTTCGGTGAATGAAACGTGAGTATCGCCTTCAATTGAAATTCTGTTGTCATCATAAATAATGTTGAGATTGCCCAACTCTTGGGTTCCAGCGAGTGAAGATGCTTCACCTGATACTCCTTCTTGAAGATCTCCATCAGAACAAATCACCCAGATGGAATGATCAAAAGGCGATGTTCCCTCTGCGGCATCTGGATCAAGTAATCCGCGCTCATATCTAGCAGCCATCGCAAAACCTACTGACGTTGCAACACCCGCACCCAGTGGACCAGTTGTCATTTCAACTCCGGCTGTGTGACCGAATTCTGGATGACCCGGAGTGAGTGAACCCAATGTGCGAAATGCTTGGAGATCTTTCATCTCAAGCCCGTACCCACTGTAAAAAAGCTGAGTGTATAAAGTCATAGAAGAGTGACCGCAAGAGAGAATGAATCTGTCACGACCTATCCACTGTGGATCTGCAGGATCATGAATTAGATGTCGCTGAAAAAGATTGTAAGCAACCGGTGCCAGCGCCATTGCTGTTCCCGGATGCCCATTGCCAGCTTTCTGAACTGCATCCATGGCAAGCGCGCGAGCGTAGGCAACGGCTTGATCATCAAGGGCGGTCCATCCGGTGATCTTTACCTGGGTGTTCTTTGACATTCTCTCTCCTTATGCGGGTTTGCGTATAACAGAAAGTCGGATTCGCCACGCTGCTATCCATACTAAAACTGATCCTAAAAGATGGAATCCTACTAATAACTCAGGAACTCCTAGAAAATACTGAATATAACCAATTGCACCTTGCACAAGTGTTAGGAAAAAGAAGATATGCAACCAGCGCTTAGTCTCAAATTTCAAATCAGGTGAGCGGTAAAAGAAAATTGATATAAGCACTAGTAGCCAAACAGATCCACTGTGGAAACGGGTAATCGTTGTTATCGCGAAGTCAAGACGAGGGGAGTCAACATCTCCGGCATGAGGCCCGGTGCCAGTGACTAAAGTTCCAATCGCAATTGCTACGAAAGTTGCAATTACATGCAGAAAAGAAACTCGAGATATTCGAACCTGTGTCGATGATGTTCGCATATGTGGGTGATGTCTTCGTGAATGCAGCGAAGTCGCTGCACCAATAAGGATGGTTGAGAGCAAGAAGTGAGATGCCACCGAAAGTGGATTGAGGTCAGTCAATACCGTAATTCCTCCGAGAACTCCTTGACCAAGAATTCCCAAAATTTGAGTTGCAGCTAAAAAGCGCAGGTCTCGTCTGGAAGAACGCAACACTGCGATTAGTGTTGCAACTGCGGCGAAGAAAAGCGCGAAAGTAAGTAATCGATTACCAAACTCAATCCAAGCATGCAGTGCGCCCTCGGCTTGGCCCTCTACTGGAAGATAAGAACCGGGGGTGCATTCAGGCCATGTAGGGCAGCCAAGTCCGGATCCCGTAAGGCGAACCGCTCCACCGGTGATAACCAGTGCACTCTGGAGAAAAAGTAGAAGCCCGGTCAGGACTGGCAATACTCGCCTCGAGAGAAGTCCGGTGTTGCTCACGCGCCTTAGCCTATGACCTACGCGCGTGTAAGACACTTATGCCTCGGCTGGCGGGGCGCAGGGAATTACGTCACAATACTGTTGTGAAAATCGATGACCTGAGCACCAGAGAAGCAGTGGGTCGCTCGGTCCTCGAAAATGGTCCATCGACTGCTGTTGTACTAGGGGAAAGACTAGGTCTCACACCTGCGGGTATTAGGCGACACCTAGATCTTCTCGTAGCAGATGGAATCCTCGAAGCTCGTGAACCTCACGTAGCGCTTACTCGCGGACGCGGTCGTCCTTCAAAAGTTTTTGTCATGACCGATAGTGGCCGTGAGCAATTTGAACATTCTTATGATGACCTAGCTGTGGCTGCACTGAAGTTTATGTCTGCACAATCTGGTGAGCACCTAGTCAAGGCTTTTGCAGATAGTCGCGCAGAAGACATCAAACGTAAAGCAGAAATGTCATTGGCTAAGAAATCTCATAAATCTGATGCGCTTGCAGCCTTTCTTACTGAACAAGGTTATGCCGCAAGTATTGAAGTTCACGCAAATGGTGAGCAACTCTGCCAACATCACTGTCCAATTGCTCACGTCGCTGCTGAATTTCCACAACTTTGTGAAGCAGAGACAGAAGCTTTCTCTCAAATCCTTGGAACTCACGTTCAAAGACTTGCCACTATCGCTCATGGCGATGGTGTGTGCACGACCTATATCCCAACAAATCCTGCAACAAAAAAAGTAAGAACAACCGCTGGAAAGGCGCTCTCATGACAACAGCACATCCGGAACTCGATGGCCTCGGCAACTATGAATATGGTTGGTCAGATAACAATGATGCAAGTGCCAACGCAAAGCGTGGCCTGAGCGAAGAAGTTGTACGCGACATTAGCGCTAAGAAGAACGAACCCGAATGGATGCTGGAGTTACGTCTTAAAGGATTAGGCCTGTTCTATAAGAAACCAATGCCATCCTGGGGATCTGACCTCAGTGGAATCTTTTTCGACACAATCAAGTATTTTGTTCGCTCGACAGAGAAGCAAGCAGCTACATGGGATGACCTACCAGACGACATTAAAAATACATATGATCGACTAGGAATTCCGGAAGCTGAAAAACAACGTCTTGTATCTGGTGTTGCGGCTCAATACGAATCTGAAGTTGTGTATCACTCGATTCGTGAGGATCTTGAGAAGCAGGGAGTTATCTTCCTTGATACAGATAGCGGTCTAAAGCAGCACCCAGAACTCTTCAAAGAGTATTTCGGTAGCGTCATTCCTGTAGGTGATAACAAATTCGCCGCGCTCAATACCTCAGTGTGGTCAGGTGGATCATTTATTTATGTTCCTAAGGGTGTTCACGTAGATATTCCATTACAGGCATATTTCCGTATCAACACTGAGAACATGGGTCAGTTCGAACGTACCTTGATCATTGCGGATGAGGATTCATATATCCACTATGTCGAAGGTTGTACTGCGCCAATTTACAAGTCAGATTCACTGCACTCAGCTGTTGTTGAGATAATTGTAAAAAAGGGTGCTCGTGTTCGTTACACAACAATCCAGAACTGGTCTAACAATGTCTACAACCTTGTAACTAAGCGAGCAACATGTGCTGAAGGCGCAACAATGGAATGGGTTGATGGAAATATTGGTTCAAAGGTCACTATGAAGTATCCAGCGGTAATGCTTATGGGACCCCATGCAAAAGGCGAAACACTTTCACTCGCTTTCGCTGGACCTGGTCAACACCAGGATTCAGGAGCAAAGATGGTTCATGCTGCTCCATATACATCTTCGTCAGTTATCTCTAAATCTGTAGCTCGCGGCGGTGGACGCACTTCTTACCGTGGCTTGGTGCAGGTGCAAGAGGGCGCGCATCATTCAGCAAGCACAGTCAAGTGCGATGCACTTTTGGTCGACACTATTTCCCGTTCTGATACATACCCATATGTAGATATTCGTGAAGATGATGTCTCTATGGGTCACGAAGCGACGGTGTCAAAGATTTCCGATGATCAGCTCTTCTATCTCATGTCACGTGGCCTCAACGAAGATGAAGCGATGGCAATGATTGTCCGCGGTTTCATCGAACCAATCGCTCGTGAACTTCCAATGGAATACGCACTAGAACTCAACCGCCTCATTGAACTTCAGATGGAAGGCGCAGTCGGTTAATGACAACTCTTCAATCAAATCTTCTAGAAAATCACACTCCTACGGGACGTGAAGAAGCGTGGCGTTTCACGCCACTCAAACGTCTGGGTGGAATGCATGATGGTTCTGCACTGGCAGTTTCCCGTCATTCACTTGCTGCAGAGAACTCGCTTCCAAAAGGCGTCTCTTTAGTGCAACGTGAAATCACAGCACTCACAGAAACAGATGATGCAATTGTCAACCGTGTACGAGAGTTCACGAATGTTGGAACAGTCCTAACTATCGAAGCGAATACTGAAATTGCAGAGCCAATCTTTCTAGGACGAACATCTGAAGGAACGGCAGAAGCTGAATTTTCTCGTGTACTAATCAATGCTGGTGTTAATTCAAAGGCAGTAGTAATCATTGAAAATACAGGTGACACGCATCTTGCTGAAGATCTAGAAATCCAGGTTTCTGCGGGCGCTCACTTGACCTTCATCTCACTGCAAGAGTGGGGAGCAAAGACAATTCACGCAGCTCGCCATCACGCGGTTGTTGATAGAGATGCAACGTTTAAATCAATTGTTGTAACGATTGGGGGAGACGTTGTTCGCTTGCTGCCAACTGTGGATTTCATTGCACCGGGTGCGTCATGTGATCTATCGGGTGTCTACTTTGCAACAGCTGGACAGTTTTTCGAACATCGAATGTTTGTCGACCACAAGGTTCCAAATGCTAAATCCCGCGTAAATTACAAGGGTGCACTTGCCGGTGATAAAGCACACACCGTATGGATTGGTGATGTCTTCATTAGAGCAGCTGCAGAAGGAACAGATACATACGAGCTCAATCGCAATTTGCTTCTCTCAGATGGCGCACGTGCAGACTCTGTTCCAAACCTAGAAATCGAAACTGGCGAAATTGTTGGAGCAGGTCACGCTTCTACTACAGGTCGCTTTGATGACGAGCAGCTTTTCTACTTGATGTCACGAGGTATCAATGGAGATGACGCACGTCGTCTCGTTGTTCGTGGTTTCTTTAACGAGATTGTCTCTGAAATCAATAACGAAGAGATTCAAAACCGCATCATGAGCAGAATTGATGATGAACTAGCAAAGGCTGGGAAGTAGATGTCAGATATTTCCCTAGCCACATTAGTTGAAGGCAAGCCGGTTCGAATCGAAAAGAATGGCGAAGCAATTTGCGTAGCCCGCGTAGGAGCTCAAGTTTTCGCAATTGATGATGTGTGCAGTCACTCTGAGGCATCACTTTCCGAAGGCGACATTTCTGATTACAAAATTGAGTGTTGGCTTCATGGTGCAGAGTTTGATCTTCGCACCGGTGAAGCGCTCACACCCCCAGCTGTAGCACCAGTAAAAACTTATCCAGTAACCATCGACGGAGACTCCGTCACGGTAGAGATGTAACGGAGTTAGATATGAGCACATTAGAAATTCGCGGACTGAAAGTATCTGTTGAAACAGAGCAAGGCGCAGTTGAAATCCTTAAGGGTGTAGATCTGACTATCAAGTCAGGCGAGACCCACGCGATTATGGGCCCTAACGGTTCAGGCAAATCAACTCTCGCATATTCAATTGCTGGTCATCCGAAATACACAATTACTGATGGCACCGTAACTCTCGATGGTGCTGACGTTCTTGAGATGTCTGTTGATGAACGCGCAAAGGCTGGGCTTTTTCTTGCAATGCAATATCCAGTTGAAGTACCTGGCGTATCAGTTTCTAACTTCCTTCGTACCGCAGCTACTGCACTCCGTGGTGAAGCGCCAAAGCTTCGCGAGTGGGTTGGAGAAGTAAAGGCAGCAATGGAATCGTTGAAAATGGATGCTTCTTTTGCGCAGAGAAATGTTAATGAAGGATTCTCAGGTGGAGAAAAGAAGCGCCACGAGATCATGCAGCTTGAACTTCTCAAGCCTAAGTTTGCGATTCTAGATGAGACTGATTCAGGGCTCGATGTCGATGCGTTACGAATCGTTTCAGAGGGAGTAGTTCGTGCAAAGGACGCCAATAATCATGGAATCCTCTTGATTACTCACTACACAAGAATCTTGAAATACATCAAGCCAGATTTCGTTCACGTTTTTGCTAACGGTCGTATAGTTGAAGAAGGCGGTCCGGAACTCGCAGATAAGCTCGAAGCGAATGGTTATGCGGAGTACGTAAGCGCATAACAATGGCATTGAATCCTTACGAAATAGCGAAAGATTTTCCGATTCTCAGTCGGACTATTCGTGATGGAAAGAAATTGGTGTATTTGGATTCAGGGGCTACCAGTCAGAAACCGAATGTAGTTATTGACGCTGAATCCAATTTCTACAAATTTCATAATGCCGCAGCTCATAGAGGGGCGCATCAGCTCGCTGAAGAAGCTACCGATGCGCTAGAAGGTGCTCGCTCTATCGTGGCAACGTTTCTCAATGCAGAAGCTGAAGAGATTGTGTTTACAAAAAGTGCAACTGAATCGCTCAATCTTCTTTCCTATGCAATGGGTAATGCCGAAAGTGGAAGTAGGTTTCATCTCACAGCGGGCGATTCGATTGTTGTCTCTGAAATGGAACATCATGCGAATTTGATTCCTTGGCAGCAACTGGCAGCTCGTACTGGGGCAACTCTCAAGTGGTTCGAAGTAACTCCTGAGGGTCGATTGGATCTCTCATCAATTGACTCGATCATTGATGCCAACACCAAAGTTGTGGCTATTACCCACCAATCAAATGTTTTGGGAACCATCAATCCCCTAGGGGATATTGTTAAGCGTGCGCATAGCGTAGGTGCGGTTGTAGTTCTTGACGCGTGCCAATCAGTTCCTCATATGAAAGTGGATGTTAAATCTTTAGGTGTCGATTTCATTACCTTCTCTGGACATAAAACTGTTGGGCCAACTGGTATTGGAATTTTATGGGGACGTTCAGAGCTCCTCAACGAATTACCTCCATTTTTAACCGGTGGTTCAATGATTGAGAATGTCACAATGACATCAGCGACGTGGGCGCCAGCGCCTAGAAAATTTGAAGCTGGCGTACCTAATATGGCACAAGCTGTTGGGTTGGGCGCCGCACTCACATACCTGAGCACCATTGGAATGGAAAACATCCATGCACATGAAGTTTCTCTTGCGAAGTTACTACTTGACGAACTTGCGCACATTGAGGATGTAAAAGTAGTTGGTCCTTCAGATATGAATTTGCGTGGTGGCACTGTTTCATTCACTGTTGGTGAAATACATCCTCATGACCTCGGTCAGTATTTAGATAGTCAAGGAATAGCCGTTCGAACAGGTCATCATTGCGCCTGGCCGCTTACGAGAAAACTTGGTGTTCCGGCAACGACGCGAGCGTCGCTCTACCTCTACAACACCCAGGAAGATATCCAGGCTTTAGTCACCGGAATTCGCGATGCACAGAAATATTTTGCATAAAGATGCAATTAGATAATCTGTATCAAGAAGTGATCCTCGATCACTATAAGAATCCACAGAATAAAAAGCTGTCGAGTTCTTATGATGCACAGGTTCATCACATCAATCCAAGTTGTGGTGATGAGATAACACTCAATGTCACACTCGATGGTGAAAGCATTGCTGCTATCACCTGGGATGGGGTCGGTTGCTCCATCTCGCAAGCGAGCGTCTCAATCCTCACTGATTTGCTTATAGGTAAAAGCATCTCGCAAGCGCAGGTGATATCAGATTCATTCATGCATCTGATGCAGAGCAAAGGAACCGAGACTGGGGATGAGGCCGTACTAGAAGATGCAGTGGCTCTGGCCGGCGTTTCCCAATATCCAGCGAGAATAAAGTGCGCACTTCTTGGGTGGATGGCATTTAAGGATGCAAGCGTTCAAGCTATGGCGAAGAATTCATAAAAAGAAAGTAGGATGAGCACATGGTTGCAAAGCTTGAAGATATTAATGAGGCGATGAAGGATGTTGTCGACCCAGAACTAGGAATTAATGTTGTAGATCTAGGACTCGTTTACGACATGATGGTTGATGAAAATAACATTGCAGTAATCAATATGACTTTGACATCTGCGGCCTGCCCACTTCAAGATGTAATTGAAGATCAAACGCGTCAAGCTCTAGCTCCATTTACAGATGATGTTAAAATTAACTGGGTCTGGATGCCGCCTTGGGGCCCAGACAAAATCACCGACGACGGCAGAGAGCAACTTCGCGCACTCGGCTTTACAGTTTAAGTCTCGAGGCAGTTCATGTCTCAACATGCAGTATGGATGACCTTTCGCTCCATGACCGCGGACCCGTCGGTCAAGTCGCAGAAGCTCAAGCCAGGTACCGTTAAGAGAATCATCTCGTATGGAAAACCATACAAGTCACAGATAATCATTTTTCTTGTCACTGTAGTGATTGAGGCGCTTCTGGTTGTCTCTACTCCGCTATTGCTCCGTGAGTTAATTGATAAAGGAGTAATTCCGAAAAACTCAGAACTAGTAACAAAGTTGGCGCTACTTGTGGGGTTACTAGCAATTATTGATGCAGCCTTCAACATTTTTGGTAGATGGTTCTCTGCGCGTATCGGAGAAGGGCTTATTTATGATTTACGTTCGCAGGTATTTGCCCATATCCAAAGACAGTCAATCGCCTTCTTTACTCGCACTCAGACCGGCGCCTTAATCTCCCGCATTAATTCGGATGTCATGGGCGCACAGCAAGCATTTACCGGAACACTTTCTGGTGTTGTTAGCAATGTGGTTTCTCTAGTTCTTGTTGTTACAACGATGCTCATCCTTTCGTGGCAGATCACCATTGTGTCGCTGCTTCTCTTGCCTGCGTTCTTATTGCCGACAAAATGGGTTGGAAAGAGAATTCAGGCACTCACTCGAGATTCTTTTAATCTCAACGCGACTATGTCTAGCACTATGACGGAGAGATTTAATGTTTCAGGCGCGCTTCTGGTATCACTGTACGGAAAACCAAAGAAAGAAGAGAGCTTCTTTAGAACACGAGCTCGCAAGGTAGCCGATATTGGTATTCAGACAGCGATGCTCAATCGTATTTTCTTTGTAGGGATTACCAGCGTTGCAGCAGTAGCTACTGCATTTGCTTATGGAATTGGTGGCCAATTAGCCATTGACCAGACAATTACCGTTGGAACACTCCTTGCAATTACTGCTTTGCTTATCCGTCTCTACGGCCCACTCACTGCTCTATCCAATGTTCGAATTGATGTGATGACAGCACTAGTGTCATTCGAGCGAGTATTTGAAGTACTAGATCTGCATCCCATGATTACTGATTCAGAAGATGCAACCGAGTTGAGAAAATCCAACTTGTCTATTGAATTCCGGGATGTGCGCTTTACTTATCCCAAGGCTGAGGAAATCTCCTTGGCGTCACTTGAATCCATTTCTAAACCTGAAACTGTTGAAAGTGGGGAAGTCCTTAAAGGAATTTCCTTTGTGGCATCTGCCGGAACTCTTACGGCAATCGTTGGCCCATCGGGTGCGGGCAAGACAACTATCAGTGCACTCCTGCCTCGTTTGTACGATGTTACAGATGGAGAGATCTTGATAAACGAAGAAGACATCAGAAATTTCACGGTGCAATCACTTCGCGATTCAATCGGTGTCGTAATGCAGGATGCCCATTTGTTTCACGAGACAATTGCCGAAAACTTGAGATATGCAAAAGAAGATGCAACCGAGGAAGAGATGATTCAAGCCTGTAAATCGGCTCAGATTTGGGAACTCATATCTTCATTGCCAAATGGTTTTGACACGATGGTGGGCGAACGAGGTCACAGACTTTCTGGGGGAGAGAAGCAACGCTTAGCAATCGCACGCTTGCTTCTAAAATCTCCGGCGATCGTTATTCTCGATGAAGCAACTGCACATCTGGATTCAGAGAATGAGTCCCTAGTTCATCAAGCGCTGCAGCATGCACTTAAGGGAAGAACATCAATTGTGATTGCGCACCGGTTAAGCACTGTTATGGATGCGGATCAAATCCTAGTTCTTGAAAAAGGCGTAATAGCTGAACGCGGCACCCACGAAAACTTGATTGCTAAAGGCGGTTTGTATTCAGAGCTCTTTGCTCGACAAGACATCACGACGAATGAGAAATCTTCCGTAGACAACTAACCCGCCGAAGAAGACCCATTGCAAGGCGTACGCCAAATGTGGGCCATCGGCAAGTTCGGGTAGAGCAGCAGGAACGACGGGTGTAAGAACTGATTGAGACCCGGACAATAAATCAAGATAGAAATCTTCAGTCGAGTCCGCCCCTTGAGCATTAGCTTTTGAAATTAGCCCAGAGTTTGAATTTGTTGGAATGGCAAAGAAGGATCCTCTGGGAAGTGACGAATCGAGTCGAACTCGTCCTGTGATCTTTACCCGCTCAGTTGGGATTGTCGGTAATTGTGGTCTCGTGAGTGCGTCCTTACCTGCTTTAACCCATCCGCAATCAACCCAAAAAATTTTACCATTTATTGTCGTGAAGAGTGTAAGTAACTCAAAACCGTACACTCCTTCTGAGTATCTATTTCTGAGCAGAATTTGATTCTTTGTATCAAATTCGCCTTCGGTACTAACAGTCTGCCACTCGTGTGAAGCTGGATTTAAACGAACACTCTCGAGAGGTTTAATAGGCATCGCCACATGGCTTTCAATTCGAGAGTTTCTCTCTTGACGATCGAGACCACGATGAAATTGCCACTGCGAGGCCCATAGACACCCAGCTAGAAGTACTAGTGCAATGAGAGTTTTCAGAAAAGAATATTTCTCAGAACGTGAAGACTTATTCAATTCCTCGCGGCCTCTTTTTAAGGATTGCAGACCCTGGAATAACTGTTTCTCGTCCCGCGTTTGCAACAACCACAGCAATATATGGAAGGACCACCGCTCCAAGTAATGCGAACCAACGATATGGACTGGGGAGCAATACAGTCAGAATGAAACACGCAGTACG
The DNA here is from genome assembly GCA_026392935.1 of Actinomycetota bacterium. Lineage (GTDB taxonomy): Bacteria > Actinomycetota > Actinomycetes > Nanopelagicales > Nanopelagicaceae > Planktophila. The sequence continues at coordinate 92,705 of JAPLBE010000013.1, forward strand.
AATCATCATCGAGTAAAAATAGCGGCGTTGACGGGCACTCTGATCTTTTGACAAACCCTGCGGGGCGCTCGTTATGTCGAAAGCAGCCTCTTCTTTAGCCATAGACCAACAGTAGGGTAGTTTTCTCTCATGAGCGAGCCGACATCAATCGCATTGGTTACCGGTGGCAATCGCGGAATTGGTTTAGCGATTGCACGGGCTCTCAAAGCTGATGGTCACCGGGTTGTCATTACCTATCGATCAGGCACTCCACCTGATGGCTTTGATTCAGTACAGATGGATGTTACGGATACGTCAAGTGTTGAGAGTGCCTTTGAAAAGATTGAGAAAGAGATCGGTACCCCTGAAATTATCGTCGCAAATGCCGGGATAACTAAAGACACTCTCGTGCTGAGAATGAGTGATGAAGATTTTGAAAGCGTTGTTAACGCCAATCTCACTGGAGCATTTCGAGTAAGTAAGAGAGCAACAAAGGGGCTACTTAAACTTAAGCGAGGTCGATTGATTTTTATTGGGTCAGTGGTTGGTGGCGTAGGAGCAGCGGGACAGGTTAATTATTCTGCATCAAAAGCTGGCCTTGTCGGAATGTCTCGATCATTCGCCCGCGAACTAGGCAGCAGAGGCATAACAGCTAATGTGATTGCACCGGGCTTTGTAGAAACTGACATGACTGCAACACTTGATGAAAAACGTCGAGGCGAAATTGCGACACAAGTTCCACTTGGTAGGTTCTGTTCGGCTGAAGAAATTGCAGATGTAGTTTCATTTATCGCTTCACCACGAGCAAGCTATATAACAGGGGCCATCATTCCAGTTGATGGCGGACTAGGAATGGGACACTAATTATGGGAATTCTTGAAGGCAAGAATGTTTTAGTAACTGGTGTTCTTACAGATGGTTCCATTGCGTTTCATATTGCTCGCCTTGCTCAAGAGGAGGGTGCGAATGTAATTCTCACAGGTTTTGGGCGAGGACTAAGTCTGACCACCCGCATCGCAGGGCGTCTCCCAAAATCAGCACCTATCATTGAGTTAGATGTTACGAATCAAGAACACTTAGATGGTCTTGCCGCAGAACTCAAGAAGCACGTTGACCACATCGATGGGGTTGTACATTCAATTGGATTCGCACCCGAAGCAGCGCTCGGGGGAAATTTCCTAAATACTCAGTGGGAAGATGTAGCAACCGCAGTGCAGATCTCTGCCTACTCTCTGAAATCGCTCACAATGGCGTGCCATCCTCTTTTTAAGAATGGCGCATCAGTAGTTGGTTTAGATTTTGATGCACAAGTCGCATGGCCAAAATATGACTGGATGGGCGTTGCGAAGGCTGCTCTTGAATCAACTTCTCGTTATCTAGCTCGTGATTTAGGAAAAGATAATGTGCGAATCAATTTGATAGCAGCTGGACCAATTAGAACTATGGCGGCTAAATCAATTCCAGGATTCAGTGATTTTGAAGATGTATGGAATAGCCGCAGCCCATTGTTCTGGGATGTCGCAGATCCAGTCCCAGCCGCGCAAGGTGCCGTTGCTCTTCTCAGCGATTGGTTCCCAAAGACCACTGGCGAAATCATTCACGTTGATGGTGGCCTGCACGCGATGGGCTAAAGCCTCACGCTCGGATTTTTCTTAATTACCCCGTTCGGGTACCCTTACCGCAGACCAGTAGCCCCGGCTGCTGCAAGAGGAGCTCACCGCTCCCACCTCTACTGCTTCGGCGGATTGGTTTGTCGAAGAAGTTCTAGTTATCTAGAAATCCTTCCTCTGTGCGGTGCGCGATTTTTGCGGCAACTTGGATACTCAAGTGGAACCGAACTTAGGAGCTGAAATCACAACAGAACCGCGCATTAACGACCGTATCCGCACACCTCAAATACGTCTCATCAATTACACCGGTGAGCAAGTTGGAGTTGTAGATATCGAAGCAGCGCTAGCTATGGCAGATGAAATTGGATTAGATCTCGTAGAGATTGCACCCGAAGCAACTCCGCCAGTCTGCAAGATCATGGACTTTGGAAAGTACAAGTACGAGATTGCGCAGAAAGCTCGCGAAGCACGTCAGAACCAGACCCACATTGTGGTTAAGGAAGTGCGATTGACACCAAAGATTGAAAATCATGACTACGAGACAAAGCGCTCAGCAGTCGAGAAATTCCTTAAAGGTGGCGACAAGGTGAAGATTACGATGAAGTTCCGCGGACGTGAACAAACACGACCAGAGTTAGGTTTCAAACTCTTGCAGCGTCTTGCAGAAGATGTGAAAGAGATAGCTTTCGTTGAATTCGCCCCAAAGCAAGAGGGACGACAGATGACGATGGTGCTCGGTCCTACTAAGAAGAAGACCGAAGTGGTAGCAGAGCAAAAAGCAGCGAAAGCTGCCAAGGAGAAAGCTGCTGAAGAAGCAGCAAAGTAGTTTTTCAACAAATATCTAGAACTAGACGACGACGTAACAGGAGAAGATAAATGCCAAAGATGAAAACCCATAGTGGCGCGAAGAAGACCTTCCGCGTGACAGGTACAGGAAAGATCATGCACGAGCGTGCAGGCAAGCGCCACCTTTTGGAGCACAAGTCATCACGCGTTACTCGTCGTTTGAGCCAAGAGTCATCAGCAAAATCAACCGTCACAATGACAGCCAAGCGCATGCTTGGTTTGAAGTAAGGGAGCGTGACTAAATGAGAGTCAAGCGCGGAGTACACGCAGCAAAGAAGCGTCGCACAACACTCGAACGTGCCAGCGGATATCGCGGACAACGTTCACGTCTTTTCACTAAGGCGAAAGAGCAAGTTACGCACTCAATGGTTTACGCCTTCAACGATCGTAAAGATAAGAAGGGCGATTTCCGTCAACTATGGATTCAGCGTATTAACGCTGCAGCTCGCGAAAATGGAATGACATACAACCGCTTCATCCAGGGCCTTAAGGCATCAGGACTAGAAGTAGACCGTCGCGTTCTTTCAGATATCGCAACAAATGATCCAGCAGCATTTAAAGTTCTCGTGGATGTAGCACGTAAGAATCTTCCAGCTGCGTAAGTAATCCAGAATCTAGAGATACTGGACCAATGATTGAGAGCCTTCATTCGCCGCATATTGGGCGAGTGAAGGCTCTAATTGGTTCTAAGGGCGCAAAAGAGCGTCGCGAACAAGGCCTCTTCGTTGCCGAAGGAATTCAGTGTGCGCGCGAAGCGATTGGTTCATCGCGTGGACCTGAGATAAAAATTGTTTATGGAACTGAACAAGGGTTAAGCAAGATTTCCGATCTCGATTTTAATGAGATCGAAGTAGTTGAAGTATCAGAGCCGGTACTCAAAGCCATGGCGGATACCGTGACTCCGCAGGGAGTTATCTCTCTGTGTTACATGCCTGAGAGAGCAATCTCTGAACTGAAGTCCGATGGACGCTCGTTATTCATTTACCTACATGAAATCCAAGACCCCGGTAACGCTGGAACGATCCTTCGTACAGCGGATGCCATGGGTATTGACGCCGTGATTACATCTAAGAATTCTGTAGATATGTACTCACCAAAAGTTGTACGTTCTACAGCCGGTTCACTGTGGAACATTCCGGTATACGAGGGAATAGATTTTGCAGATATTCAAGCAAAATTTCCTCAGATTCAGAAGCTCCTGCTCTCATCTCACGCATCGCAATCGATTCTAGATGTTTCTCTACCAGGAGACTGTATAGCGATCTTTGGCAATGAAGCTAGGGGAGTCACTGCAACTGATATCGGTGTAAGTGTTACGGAAGTAACTATCCCCATGTCGGGCCGTGCTGAGAGCCTAAATTTATCTGCTGCGGCATCCATCGTTATGTTCACGCTTTCTTCAAAGGTCGCAGGTTAGAATTACCTCCATGAAGCCGGCAGAAATAGCATCGTGGATAAGCGATGCTCAGAAGGCATTTTCTGCGGCTAAGGATCTAGATTCACTTAAAATTGCCCGACTTGCACACACCGGAGATAAGGCGCCGATTTCCCTTGCAAGCAGAGGGCTCGGGTCACTTTCACCTGATGAGAAAGCCTCAGCCGGAAAACTTATCGGTGACGCTAAAGCAGAGATTGCAAAGGCGTTAGCTACTGCAACCGAAATACTTGAATCAGAACGAGATTCGAAAGTATTGCTAGAAGAAGTTGTTGATATCACCTTGCCAGTTCAACGAACCCATCGTGGGGGATTGCACCCAATTTCGATTATCAAGAATGAGATTTCAGACTTCTTTATTGAACAAGGCTACGCTGTTGAAGAAGGTCCCGAACTTGAATCAGGATGGCTCAACTTTGATGCACTAAACATTCCTGCAGATCATCCTGCTCGCACAATGCAAGACACATTCTTTATTGAGCCAATTGAGTCCGGTGTAGTTCTTCGTACTCATACCTCTCCTGTGCAGATTCGCACGATGTTAACCCAGGAGCCACCCATCTATGTGATTTGCCCTGGACGTACTTTCCGCGCTGATGAATTGGATGCAACCCATAGCCCTGTTTTCCATCAGGTTGAAGGCCTGGTTGTCGATAAGGGCATCACCATGGGGCATCTCAAAGGGACACTCGATAATTTTGCTCGGCACATGTTTGGTCCAGATGTCACTACAAGACTTCGTCCATCATTTTTTCCATTCACTGAGCCGAGTGCAGAAGTTGACGTTTTCTTTAATGGTCGCTGGATTGAATGGGGCGGCTGCGGAATGGTCAATCCAAAAGTTCTCGCAACGTGTGGAATAGATACAGATGTTTACACGGGATTTGCATTCGGAATGGGACTCGAACGAACTCTAATGGTGCGACATGGAATCACTGATATGCATGACATCGTTGAAGGCGACTTGCGTTTCACTCGTCAGTTTGGAGTAGGACTCTAAATGCGCGCACCGTTATCGTGGATTAGGGAATTCGTGGATATTCCTAAGAACATTACGCCAGAGCAGATTTCGGATGGACTTATTCGCGTTGGTTTTGAAGTTGAAGAGATTATCAAACAAGGCGCTGATCTGACTGGTCCACTTGTATTTGCCAAGGTGTTAACTATTGAGGAAATCACCGAATACAAGAAGCCGATTCGTTACGTTGCTCTTGATTGCGGGGAAAAAGAAACACGGTATGTTATTTGTGGAGCCACTAATTTTGAGGTTGGTGACATAGTCGTAGCTGCGCTTCCGGGTGCGGTTCTACCAGGCGACTTCTCCATTGGTGCCCGCGAGACATATGGGAAAACTTCCAATGGAATGATTTGTTCAGCAAAGGAACTCGGTCTGGGCGATGATCATTCAGGAATCATGACTTTCCAAGAGGGAACAGTAAAAGTTGGTGCCGACGCAGTTGAAGGCCTCATGATAAATGATGTTATTTTCGATGTAGCTGTAAACCCAGATCGTGGATACGCACTCAGTATCCGTGGCATGGCTCGCGAGGTGGCTGGTTCACTTGGTTTAACTTTTAGAGATCCAATCGAAAATCTTCGCAACCTAACCTTCACTGAAACAGGAAAAGGTGTCGCAGCGAAGATAGCTGACTCGTCGACCGCCTCTATCTTTTATCTTCGTACTCTTTCGAACTTCGACCCTGGCGCTACAACTCCAATTTGGATGCGACGCCGCATTGAAAAGATGGGGATGCGTTCGATTTCACTTGTAGTAGATGTGACAAATTACGTCATGTTAGAACTCGGCCAACCGCTTCACGCTTTCGATAAGTCGAAGATCAAGGGCGGTTTAACGATCAAGCGTGCAGGCAAAGCACAACCATTTACAACGTTAGATGGACAAGTTCGTCAGTTAGATCCCGATGATTTGATGGTTTGGGATGATGCACAACCGCTCGCACTTGCCGGAACAATGGGTGGAGCGTTCTCTGAAATTTCTGAGACCACAACTGAGATTGCCCTAGAAGCGGTTCGCTTTGATCCCGTGTGCGTAGCAAAGAATTCACGGCGGCATAAGCTTTCATCTGAAGCTTCTCGCCGATTAGAAAGAAGTGTCGATCCATCGTTGGCACAATTCGCATCAGCTCGCTTCGTCCAATTATTGACTGAAAATAGTTCAGCTCAGCATGTAGCTACAGTTATTGATGGTGAGCCAAAGTATTCTCCTATTGTAAAACTGGACCCATCGTATGTATCGAGAATATTGGGTTTCGAAGTACCTCCTTCGAAGATTGCCGAAATTCTTCGCGCTATCGGTTGTGATGTGAATGAGAAGACTTTCGAAGTTGATCCACCTGCTTGGCGTTCAGATCTGCTGACATCAGCTGATCTCACTGAAGAAGTGGCTCGCATGATTGGCTACGACAAGATTCCTTCTGTACTGCCGCCGAGACCTAAACACGCATCGTTAACTCCCACACAAAAACGTCGTCGTGCAATCGCATCGATGCTGGCAAGCCGTGGACTCGCAGAAGTTCAAACATTCCCATTCACGAATCAAGAAACAATCGACTTCATGGGTTTTGTTGGCGAGCGAGCAGCCACCTACCGGATAGCCAATCCAATGTCTGAGGAGTTTCCTCTCATGAGAGTTCACCTTGTCCCGGGCCTCATTGAAGTTGCTCAACGAAATATCAGTCGTGGGGCAAAAGACTTTGCAATATTTGAAATGGGATCGATTTTCAGAAGTTCTCAAAAACTTGTGCCCTTTATCTCCCCGGAAATTTCAAAGCGTCCAAATCAGAAAATGATTGATGAAATTTTCGCGAGCGTTCCGCCACAGGCTTATCACGTTGCTGGTCTACTTGTCGGAAAAACCGAAAATGAAGATTGGCAAGGTAAGGCTCGTTCGTACACATGGCAAGACGCGATTGCGTATGCCCAGGACATTCTGCAGCTATGCAATCTTCAATGGACGGTCAAGCGTTCAGAGTTTGCACCCTGGCATCCAGGTCGTTGTGCAGAATTAATAGTTGATGGAAAAGCAGTGGCACATGCTGGCGAATTGCACCCCAAAATTATTGAAAAATACGGTCTACCTGAGAGATCTGTGGCTTTTGCAGTTGGGTTAAGCGCGCTGCCAGATACGCAATTGGTACGACCATCCTCGGTCGGAACAATGCCTGCCGCGCTTCAAGATGTGGCACTTATCGTGGATTCGAAGGTGACGGCTGCTGATGTCGAAGTAGCTCTTCGCCTGGGCGCTGGAGAACTCCTTGAGTCGATAACCCTCTTTGATCGCTACGACAAGTTAGGCGATGGCAAGATTTCATTAGCCTTCTCCCTGGTATTCCGTGCACCAGATCGAACTCTGACCGGCGCTGAAATCACCCAATTGCGCGAATCAGCGGTAGCCCAAGCAGTGAAAGCTACCGGCGCGGTTCTACGCACTGCATAAATATGCAATTGCCTGCATAAATATGCTATTGTAAGTCCATGAAAATAGGCGTTATTGGAGCGAGTGGTTACGCAGGGGGAGAGCTCCTGCGTTTGCTGGCTTTGCATCCACATTTCGAAGTTGTCGCAATTACGGCTCACTCAAATGCAGGGGAGCAGATCACATCTGTACATCCACAATTGCACAGTTATGCTGGACAGAAGTTCTCTTCATTTACTCCAGCAGATTTCACTTCGTGTGACCTAATTTTCTTAGCGCTACCTCATGGCGAATCTGCGAAAATTGTTGCCGAATTGGATTCGAATGCGAAAATTGTAGACCTGGGCGCTGATTACAGATTAGAAAGCCCTGACTCATGGAACACCTATTACGGTGGTGATCATGCAGGTTCCTGGACATATGGACTCGCAGACATTGAGTTGTTCAAGAATCAGATTGCAAAATCAACAAAGGTAGCGAACCCGGGTTGCTATGCAACGTCGATTGCTCTTGGTTCTGCACCCGCAGGTTCTTTTGCCGATTTAACAGATGTAGTAGTTGTGGCAGCATCGGGAACAACCGGAGCTGGTAGAAGTGCCAAGATCAATTTGATTGCTAGCGAGGTTGCTGGGTCGCTTTCTTCATACAAAATTGGGGGAGTTCATCAACATACTCCTGAGATTGAACAAGCACTTTCAAGAATTTCGGGCGTGAATGTAAAGATTTCCTTTACGCCGATACTTGCTCCTATGCCAAGAGGAATTCTCTCGACAATTACTGCCAAATTAGTCAAAGAAGTTTCAACTGAACAGGTGCATAAGGCTTATTCAGATTATTACGCAAATTCACACTTTGTTACTGTTTTGCCTATTGGAATGATGCCAAAAACTGGCGCAGTGACAGGGTCGAATCATGTACAGATGCAGATTGCAGTAGATCAGCACACTTCACGTCTCGTTATTTCAGTTGCAATTGATAATCTTGGAAAAGGCGCAGCAGCTCAAGCGATACAGAACGCAAACATCATGTGTGGTTTCGATGAAGCAGCCGGTCTCGCCTTTGATGGTCTTGGCGTATGAAGAGCCTTCCACAAGGTTTCCGCGCCGGTGCTGTGTCAGCGGGTCTCAAGTCATCTGGAGCACTGGATTTAACAATCATTGAAAATACTGGACCACACTTTGATGCCGCTGCTGTGTATACAAGCAATAAAGTAGTCGCAGCACCGGTTATTTGGTCTCGAGAAGTCACCAAAGGAAAGCTAGTTCGTGCAGCAGTTCTTAACTCAGGCGGTGCTAATGCCTGCACTGGTCCGCAGGGGTTTACCGATACCCATCAGACTGCAGAAAAAGTCGGAGATTTGCTCAGTATTTCTTCAGGTGAAGTTGTCGTGTGTTCTACTGGTTTGATTGGAGAGCTTCTGCCGATGCCGAAAATCCTTTCGGGTCTGGAGCTCATTGCGACGCAGTTGAAGAACGACAACCTTGATGATGTATCGCGCGCAATCATGACTACAGATAGTGTTCCTAAAGTCGCGACTGCAAATGTTGAAGGTGCGCTATTTGCCGGAATAGCCAAGGGTGCGGGAATGCTTGCTCCGGCACTGGCAACCATGCTTTCAGTTGTGATGACGGATGCGATTCTCCCAAAGAATGCACAAGAGATATTTGAACTCGTCACCGATCGCACTTACAACAGAATTGATTCAGATGGCTGTACTTCTACTAATGACACTGTTCTGTTGATGGGAAGTGGCGCTTCAGGGATTTCTCTATCCGAAGAACAACTCGAGAAAGCACTAATGGAAATCTGCGCTTCCCTTGCTGGCCAACTTATTGCCGATGCAGAGGGTTCAACGAAGACAGTCTCAATCACAGTCACAGGTGCGGCGTCCGAAGTTGATGCAGTAGAGGTTGCTCGTGCTTGTGCGCGCAACAACTTACTTAAATGTGCAATTTTCGGCGCAGATCCCAATTGGGGTCGGGTTCTTGCAGCAGTTGGTACTGCAGATGCGCATATGGATCCACTCAATATTGACGTTATTCTCAATGGTGTTCACGTTGCGAAACAATCGGCGCCTTATGAAGATAAAAGCACGGTCTCTTTCGCAGAGAGACTTGTGAGTCTTGAAGTTAATCTCAACGTTGGAAACTCAACGGCAACAGTGATGACGAATGATCTTTCGCACGATTATGTCCATGAGAATTCTGCGTACTCAACATGATCGTCATTAAGTTTGGTGGTCACGCAATGACAGATAAACACGGAGATTTCGCCCAGGCTATTTCCGAAGCCATTGCTTCGGGGGTCTCTCCAATTATTGTTCATGGAGGAGGACCTCAAATCGCTGCAGCTCTTGATGAAGCTGGAATCGATACACATTTCTTAGGTGGATTTAGAGTAACTTCGCCCGAAGCGTTTGACGTAGTTGAAAAAGTCCTCTCTGAAAATGTCGGACCAGCAATTGTCGAGTCTCTTGTTGCTCATGGTGTAAATGCAGAAGCAATTTCAGGAAGAGTTTCAGGAACCTTAATTGCGGAACCACTGAGAAAACTGGTTGACGGTTCGTCGGCAGATTTAGGTTTAGTGGGAACGATTACTCATGTGAATCCGGCTGCGATAACTGCCTTAGTTCAGGCGGGAAAAGTTCCAGTGATTTCACCAATAGCCGGTGATGCCAATGGACTTGTGGGGTATAACGTGAATGCCGATCTTGCGGCGGCAGCAGTTGCAGGTGGCATAGATGCGCAATGGTTAATCATCATGACCGACGTCGAGGGAATTTACAGAAATTGGCCAGATAAAGCATCACTGATTTCATCTATAGGTTCAGCAGAGCTCGAGTCGTTGAAGTCATCTTTCGCCGAAGGGATGGCTCCAAAAGTTCAGGCCTGTTTGGATGCAATCAAAGCTGGAGCGAAAGCTGTTCGAATTATTGATGGAACAAATCCATTAGCACTCAAGAGAGCCCTACTTGGTGAGGGCGGAACGTTGGTGTTTGCATGAAGCGTTGGCAAAGATCGATACAAGACAATTATGGAACTCCAACGATTGAATTAGTCTCCGGAAAAGGTTCGGTAGTCAAAGATTCAGAAGGCAATTCATACTTAGATTTTCTGGCAGGTATTGCAACCAATGTATTGGGCCACGCACATCCTGCGATTATAAAAGCAGTGAGCAAGCAGGTATCAACACTGGGACATGTCAGTAATTTCTACGCCCATCCAAATGTGTTGAATTTGGCTGAGAAGCTCCAGAAAATGACTGGGGATAAGAGTGCGCGAACCTTCTTCTGCAACTCTGGCGCAGAGGCGAATGAAGCCGCGCTGAAGCTTTCGCGTAAGACAGGCAAAAAAAGAGTTGTTGCGACAAAGGAATCTTTTCACGGGCGCACGATGGGCGCTCTTTCGCTCACGGGACAACCGTCAAAGCGAAATCCGTTCAAACCATTAATCAAGGGAATTGTTCATGTCCCATTCGGTGATTCAAAAGCTATGAAGCGTGCAATTACCTCTAAAACTGCAATGGTTATCGTTGAGCCAATTATGGGTGAGGCCGGCGTGATTGTGCCACCAGATGATTATTTGAGAAATATTAGAGAGTATTGCGATCAAAAGGGAGCGTTGCTCGTTTTCGATTGTGTTCAAACAGGGATGGGCAGGACAGGCGATTGGTTTGGGTATGAGTACTCTGGAATTAAACCCGATGTAATTACATTGGCAAAAGGTCTTGGTGGAGGTTTACCCCTAGGCGCGATGATCGCACTTGGTTCAGCATCCCAACTTTTCAAAGCCGGTGATCATGGTTCAACTTTTGGCGGCAATCCCGTTGCAACTGCAGCAGCGCTTGCGGTCATTGCAACGATTGAGAAAGGGAAAATCCTCGCCCATGTAGATGAAGTAGGAGAATTTCTCCTCACCGAATTAGCTCTCATTTCAGGGGTTTCAGAGGTACGCGGTGCAGGTTTACTCATAGGACTCACACTTGAGAAACCTAAAGCGAAAGAGATTGTTAAGCGTTGCCAAAGTTTAGGAGCTCTCATTAATGCGCCGGGGGATTCAGTGATTCGAATAGCTCCAGCTCTCAATGTTTCTCTCAAGCAAGCGCAAGCATTTGTAAAGATATTTACCCAAGCAGTGAAGGAGACAACTAATGTCTAGCGTCACAGCCAGAAGAGCTAAAGCTATTTCATTAATTAAGGCGGGACTGATCCACTCGCAATCTGATTTGGTGAAGCAATTAAAGAAGGCTGGGTTTCCTGTTACTCAGGCAACAGCCAGTCGTGATCTGGAGGAGATAGGTGCGGTCCGCGGCCGTAATTCGACTGGCGATTCTGTCTACAAAATCTCGGACTCTGATGACGAATCAATTTCACGAACCATGCCTGTTCCTTCTGATTTGATAATTTCAGTTGAATCCAGCGGTAATCTTGCAGTTGTTCGCACACCCCCTGGTGGCGCTCAACTTCTGGCTAGCTCGTTAGATCACTCCGGCATCTCCAACATTATTGGAACGATAGCGGGCGATGACACGGTTCTCGTTGTGTCGAGAAAAGCCACTGGTGGAGCACAACTCGCGAGAGAATTACTGGCCTACGGGCAAGTCAAGAGAAGTAGAAAAGGTGGCAAATAATGGCGCTCTGGGGTGGACGATTTGCTCAATCACCAGCTGAGGCTGTCTTCGCACTTTCTCGCAGCGTTCATTTTGATTGGCGACTTGCGCCTTACGACCTTCGCTCTTCTCTAGCGCACCTTGCTGTTCTGCAATCGAGTGGACTCCTTGAAAAATCTGTTGCCGAACCAATTCGCGGCGCTCTGAAAGAACTCACCTCCGAAATCGCACAGGGAACTTTCGCTCCTATCGAAACAGATGAAGATGTACATAGTGCGTTGGAGCGCGGACTCACTGAAAAGCTTGGAGCCATTGGCGGTTCGCTTCGCGCGGGGCGTTCAAGGAATGATCAGGTTGCAACTGACCTTCGTCTATACGCCATTGATCACATGATTGAAGTAGCTCAGCAAGTAATTTCACTTCAAGAATCACTTATTGCCAAGGCGAAAGAGTATTCAGATGCTCCCGCACCTGGATTTACTCATTTGCAGCATGCGCAACCAGTTTTGTTTGGGCACGAGATCGCAAAGCACGTTCAAGGCTTTTCTCGCGATCTAGAGCGAATTCAAGATTGGTTAGACCGTGCGCAGATAAGTCCATTGGGCTCTGGCGCCCTCGCTGGTTCATCACTACCTCTATCGCCCGAGACAACTGCTAAAGAGCTTGGCTTCACTGCAAGTGCGGCTAACTCAATTGACGCAGTATCCGATCGCGACTTTGTTGCCGAAGCGCTCTTTATTCTTTCGATGATTGGTATTCACCTTTCTCGTATTGGAGAAGAGTGGTGTATCTGGGCAACAACTGAATTTGGTTGGGCAAAAGTTTCTGATGCGTATTCAACTGGTTCATCAATCATGCCGCAGAAAAAGAATCCAGATATGGCAGAACTTGCCAGAGGCAAAGCAGGTCGTCTCGTAGGAAATCTCACGGGAGTTCTTACGATGCTTAAAGGACTTCCCTTTGCCTACAACAGAGATCTTCAAGAAGACAAAGAACCACTCTTTGATTCGATAGATACAGTGCTCTTGGTTTTGCCTGCAGTCACCGGGATGATCGCAACCACAGATTTTAATCGCGAGAAGATGGCACTTGCGGCACCACTAGGTTTCTCACTCGCTACCGAGATTGCAGATTATCTAGTTCGAGCAAAGGTTCCCTTTGCGCACGCACATGAAGCAGCGGGTAAATGTGTTGCGCTCTGCGAATCAACTGGTCGCCAATTGCACCAACTGACAGATCAGGAGTTCTCTTCGATCCACCCTGAACTCAAAGGAAATGTTCGTGATGTCCTTACAGTTCATGGCGCCCTTGAATCACGTACAACCATCGGTGGAACATCACCAGCTTCCTTCAAGAATCAGATGAAGGAAGTAAGTGAGAAAACTTCCGCCTTTTCAAAAGAATTCTCCATCAAAGCCAAGGCATTTTCCGAGATGATGGGTGCGTGAGTAACAGGATGAATAACCTTCTAGAGGATTTGAAGTGGCGTGGCCTCCTTGCTCAGACAACGGATGAAAAAGCACTCGCAGAAGCACTCAAGAAGCCAATCACTCTCTACGTCGGTTTCGACCCAACTGCGCCAAGCATTCACGTCGGAAACCTCGTTGTCCTCTTTGTCTTACGTAGATTTCAATTAGCTGGGCACAATCCGCTGCCGCTAGTTGGCGGAGCTACCGGTCTTGTTGGAGACCCAAGCGGTAAAAATGAAGAGCGCACACTCAATACAACAGATGTCGTAGCGCAGTGGGTTGATCGCATTAAGACTCAACTTTCTAAGTTTATGGATTTCGAAAGTAAGACAAATCCAGCTGTTATGGTAAATAATCTCGACTGGACAGCGCCTATGTCTGCAATTGAATTTCTCCGCGATATTGGGAAACACTTCAGTGTGAATCAGATGCTCAATAAAGATTCGGTATCAACTCGTTTAGAAAAAGATGGGATTTCTTACACAGAATTTTCATACCAAGTTTTGCAATCGATGGATTATTTGGAACTTTATCGTCGTTACAATTGCACACTGCAAATCGGTGGATCTGACCAGTGGGGAAATATCACCGCAGGTCTAGATCTCATTCGCAGAGTCGAAGCGGGTTCTGCACATGCACTCACTGTTCCTCTTCTCACAAAAGCTGACGGAACAAAATTTGGAAAGACTGCTGGAGGATCCGTGTGGCTAGATCCAGAGATGACCTCACCTTATGCGTTCTTCCAATACTGGCTAAATTCAGATGATAAAGATGTAATCAATTTCCTAAAGGTATTTTCATTTAAGACTCGTCAAGAAATTGAAGCACTTGAGAAAACGCATTCTGAGAATCCCGGCGCACGAGAAGCGCATCGCGAACTTGCGCGTGAATTAACAACATTGGTACACAGTGCAGATATTTCTGCCCGTGTTGAAGTCGCAGCTAAGGCACTCTTCGGTCAAGCAGATCTTGCCGAGTTAGATGAGCAGACTCTTGCTTCCGCACTTGCTGAGTTACCTCGAACTCAAGTAAAAAATGGAGATGAAATTCCAACGTGGGTCGATCTTCTCGCTGCTACTGGTGTCGTTGATTCGAAATCGGCCGCTCGCCGAATTGTTAAAGAAGGTGGCGCATATCTCAATAATGAGAAGATTTCGGGCGAAGATTTCCGACTCGAAAAATCCCACTTTTTATGCGGTAAATATGCAGTTTTGAGAAAAGGTAAGAGAGACCTAGCTGCAGTGGAACTTATCTAATTTTCTTGTAGGGTTCCAGAATATTCACTTTTTACGCATAAAAACGTTGATTTTCTCTAATTTGGTATTTCTCTTATTGGGGCAAAGATGCCCCCGTACCCCGATTTGACCTTGCGGGGGAGCCCGGCCTATAGTTGCCCTCTTGCTGTGGAACGGACTTTCACAAGGCCGTACAGCACAACTTCCCGATCTAGGACATTTTGACCCGTTTTGACTCGGGCAAAGCCATGGACTAGATTTGGTGGTCTGCCCTGAAAAGCCGGAGAAATCCTGCGATTCGGTGCGCGTCCGTACCTTGAGAACTCAACAGCGTGCCATAAGTCAATGCCAGAGAATGGCCTTAACAGCCATTCTCTAAATAAATACTTCAATGAAGTATGTACCAGACACTATTTATAGCGTCTGGAAATACTCGTTGATTTCCTTTGGTAAAGACAAAATAAACGACAGTTTGTTTGTCTCGTAAGCCATGAAAAAAACTTTCTATGGAGAGTTTGATCCTGGCTCAGGACGAACGCTGGCGGCGTGCTTAACACATGCAAGTCGAGCGATGAAACACCTTCGGGTGTGAATTAGCGGCGAACGGGTGAGGAACACGTGAAGAATCTGCCTTCAA
>JAPLBE010000017.1 GCA_026392935.1 Actinomycetota bacterium
CTAGCCATCGACCTTCGTATAGCAAGCGACCTAATCTGCGACCTTCTGCATGATAGTTAGCGATGGTGTCTTCATTATGAATTGCCGAGATTAATCTTTCGTAGGCAATAAAGAGAAGTGCCATTCCTGGGGCTTCGTAAACTCCACGGGATTTAGCTTCGATAATTCTATTCTCGATTTGATCTGCCATTCCAAGGCCGTGGCGACCACCGATTTTGTTTGCTTCGTTCATGAGTGCAACAACATCACTGAAATCTTTACCATTGATTGCAACTGGGCGACCTTGAACGAATTGAATCTTTACATCTTCAGATGCAATAGCAACGCTTGAATCCCAAAACTTAACGCCCATGATGGGAGAAACAAGTTCAATTGATGCGTCAAGATTTTCTAGATCTTTCGCTTCATGGGTAGCGCCAAGAATATTTGCATCAGTTGAATATGCCTTTTCTACGCTATCTCTATATGGAAGCTTGTTAGCAACGAGCCATTCAGACATTTCCTTACGTCCGCCAAGTTCGCGCACGAAATCAGCATCGAGCCATGGCTTGTAAATACGTAGGTTTGGATTCGCGAGAAGTCCGTAACGGTAGAAACGTTCGATGTCGTTACCTTTATAGGTAGATCCATCTCCCCAGATTTCTACTTTGTCATGAAGCATCGCGCGAACAAGAAGTGTTCCGGTTACAGCGCGTCCAAGCGGTGTTGTATTGAAATACTGCTTTCCGCCAGAGCGAATATGAAAAGCTCCGCAAGCAATTGCTGCGAGTCCTTCTTCGACAAGTGGGGTCTTGCAATCTACAAGACGTGAAATTTCTGCGCCATATTCTTTTGCGCGCACTGGAACTGAATCAATATCGGGCTCGTCGTATTGGCCAAGATCTGCCGTGTACGTGCAAGGAACAGCGCCTTTTGATCGCATCCAGGCAACTGCCACAGATGTGTCGAGACCGCCGGAGAAAGCGATTCCCACTTTTTCACCGACAGGAAGAGATGCAAGGACCTTGGACATGTTGCGAAGTCTAACGGTTGAGAAGTGATGCTAGTGCGGGTTTAACTTTCCACAACGCGAGCATCTCATCATATTTAGCCAATTCTTTCGGCTCTGGTGTAGCACCAGTCTTTACAGCCCGAATCATGAGGTTGCGAGGGGTGTGCTCTCCCCCAATGAATTCAATTGCTTCCACCCGATAGCCAGATAACTTCATCAGCTGCATGCGAATTGCATCGGTAAGTAAATCTCCAAGACGTTCCTTCATGATTCCATTTTTGGTGACCAATGACCATGGTTCTGGAATCTCATTCATCTGCGCCTGAATATCGTGATGACAACACGGAGCTACAAGCGCCAAGCGAACATCGCATTTAACTGCCCATGCAATTGCATCATCGGTTGCGGTATCACACGCATGAAGGGCGATTGCGACATCGGCATCGTTCAACGAAGTATCCGAAATCTCTTCTGCCAAGAATTCGATTGAATCTGAAATCTTTAGATCACGCGCAATCTGATTATTTCTATCTCGAGCAGTTGAACGGATATCTATTCCGATAACTTTGACAGGGATACCTTGTGCTCGAAGATATTGGTGTGTCGCAAAAGTTAGATAAGCATGTCCGCACCCTAGATCAACAACTCGTAATGGGCGGGAATCTGTTGGTGTGTGAATATGCCCCGCAGAAATTGCTGCGGTAAGCGCTGGAGTTAGGATGCGAAGGAACTCCTCAACTTGTAAATACTTATCCATTTTGCTCGGCTTTACAGCACCCGCTTTATCCGAGATTCCAACAGCAATCAGGAACGGGTCGGCAGAGTCTAAAAGTCTAGACTTGCTTCGATCGTGAGCGAGAACTTGATCTTTAGCAGCGCTCTCTCTGTGAATGAGCGGTTCACCTTTCTTAGAAATTCTCACGCTAATTGTTTCAGATGTTGTCTCAAGATGGATATTTGCATACCCAGCGCGCACCAGTTCGTTAAATGGTGCTTCAGATGCTGAGAAATTCTTAGAAGTCACCTGGCGGCCATCACTGAACGAAACTTGAATTTTGAGTTCATCTTTGATCAAAACTGGTCGAATATCAATTCGCTCATGTTCCACTTGCATATTTCTTCTGCGTCCAGATAAGACAACGCGAACAAGTGATTTACTGTCATGAAATTTATTGGTGAGTTCAGTGAATAGTTCTTCTAGCTTTATTTCACTCACATGGAGAAGTTTAGTCTTTGGCTAGTGGCAGGTCGACCACAATCGCTAAGCCACCTAGGTCACTCTTTCGCAGCGAGAATCTTCCATTGAGTTTCTCGATGACCGCAGACATGATGCTCATTCCAAGACCTGAGCCACCGTTTTCACGGGAGCGTGATGTATCAAAGCGATTAAGGGATCTAATGTCATCACGGTAAGCACCATCTGGAAGTCCTGGCCCTGAATCCTCAATTGCAATTCGCACAAATTTGCCAGATTTTTTGCATGTTATCTGCACTGAATCTTCTGGCTTTGTATGTCTCATAATATTGGTGAGCGCATTTTGAATAAATCGGGATAGATAGTCACGAGAAGCCGCAATATCAATATCTGAATCAATTTCGAGAGTTACTCTTCTTTGAGGATTAAGAGTTGTGAAATCTGTTCCATGGGCAAGCAGAATTTCACTTACATCAATTTTTTCAATATCTCTGCTTCCGCTCTCTCCCAGTTCTGCAAGAAGTAAAAGATCTTGAATCAAATTCTCCATTCGAATGATTTCAGATCCCACTCGAGAAAAGGCTCGCTCTTGATCACTTTCAGCCACCAACTGCTTTTTACTCAGCATTTCCACATAGCCTTTAATCACAGTTAACGGAGTACGGAGTTCGTGGGAAGCATCACCGAGAAATTCTTGCATTCGCGAAAGGGATGCCACTTGATCTCGTCGATTTACTCTTCTGAAATAGATCAAAAGTAAAAGTGCTGCCAGGGAATCTGCAATCAGAGTAAAAAATGCAAGTGAGGCAATATTTGAATTAAAGTGTGAATCAATTTCTGACACCGATCTAGCTATGAGAATGAAATCTCCGCCTGGCGTTTTAACGCTTCTCAGCTGATATGGATTCTCTCCAGAAATTTTTATGGGTTTACTTGTCGCTCTTTGCACATTTTCAAGCGGGGGCGCACCCTGATAGTTAAGCGAAGATTCATTTACGAGAGTCTCTTGACCTTCGCTAGTAAGTAGCGTCAAGGTAATGTTGAGAGTCAGTTGTTCGATAGCAAAGAGCGCGGCTCCAACCGATTGCCGTGGATTTTCGATTGCAGCTTGGGCAACAAATTCAAGTGATGCATTAACTTCCCGGATTTCTGCACTTTGCGTGTGGACCGCGGAATAACCGCCAATGCCCATCGTCAAAATAGTGATAATCAGAATTGTGAAGAAGCTGGTTCTAGTTGAGTTCGAAAACTTCACTTTTTCTCCGCTTGAAGCTGGAAGCCAACTCCTCTGACTGTGCGGATTCCCTCAAAACCATCACGGTGCAATTTCTTACGCAAGTATGAAATATATGTATCCACGACTGTGCTCTCAGACTCGAAAGTAATTCCCCAGACTTCATCGAGAAGATAAGTTTTGGAAAGCACTCTGCCCTTGCTCTCTAGTAGCACGTGAAGTAAACGAAATTCTGTAGGTGACAAATCAATTGGTTCGTCATTAAATGTCACCTGATGAGTATCAGCATCAAGAGTTATTGGACCGTGCGTGAGAGTCGTGCTTGCTGTCGAGTTGAACTGGGAACGTCTCAGAATTGCTTTAATGCGTAACACGAGTTCTTCCAGGCCAAATGGTTTAGTGACATAGTCATCAGCGCCAAGTGTCAGACCTCTTGTGATATCAGCGCGATCACCACGCGCACTGAGCATCAGTGCCGGGGTGTTATCGCCGTTACCTCTGATGCGTTCGATGAATTCAAATCCATCCATCTTGGGCATATTGATATCTACAATCAGTAAATCGGGCTTAACTGTTCGTAAAAGAGTTAGTGCGTTCATCGCATCGTTGGCGGTGACAGTTTCGAAACCAGCAAGTTTGAGTGCATCACCAAGCAGATCCCGAACTCCGGCTTCGTCATCAATAATCATAATGAGCTGGCTCATGTGCCTACCCTGCCATGCGTAGGCCGCTTTTACTACCAAATTCATGACACGCACACGGAACCTCTATAAGTTTCACAGAATATTCACATTGCCACCGACCTACACTAAGCACATGAGAAGTACGAGGGCCGCACAGGTAGCACTGTTAAGTGTTCTCTTTTCGTCATGCACTTTTGTAGCTCATGCGGACCCAACTCCATCGCCTTCACCTTTCCCAACAACATCTACAGATTCATTTAAAACTGCAATGGAACAATATAAGAAGGATCGAGAAGCGTTCAATGCAGCGGTTCGAGATCGAATGCAAAAGATTCGCTTTATCAATCAAACTTTTGACCAATCCGTAAAGAAAGCTCGTCAAGATTCTCGTATTGCTATGCAAGCGGCCGTGAAACCAGACCAGAAGTCAGCAATTAACGGCAATTTAAAGACGATTATTGCGACTGCAATTACAGTGAGAGAAGAGGCGCTTCTCGCACTCGGTGAACCTCCGGAACCGCCAACTGAGCCGCTCCGTCCTGCAAAGAGTGGGCCGATGATGAAAGACAATGGCGGAAAGAAAAATCGTTAAAATATTTTAGTCAGACGTTTTCATCGTGCGTAATGTGTGACGATCATGGCTTTTCTCTCGCTCATGTATTTTTCTAATCTGTAATTCAACATTCTTGATTGCTTCATCAAAGGCAGCAAGGTCATTGAATGCGCTAGCTTCTGCGCGAAGCAATGGCCCAGAACCATGAGATGTAATCACCACTTTATGTGAGTTTTTTCCTTGGCGTGGGTTTGCCTCATGAAGTACTTCTACTTCGATGCGATCAATTGTTACGCTGAATCGTTCCATCGATTGCAATTTTTCTTCAGCGATTGATTTGAAATCACTTGCTAATTCTGCGTGGCGAGTATGAATAATTATTTTCACTTCATAAGCATCTCACTTCGTACTGAGAAATGAAAGAGAGCTAGCAGAACTATGAAAGTGGGAGCAAATACACAATTAGGGTTAACACTGAAGCCAAAGTAAGTGACTGAATCAAAATTGTGAGAGCAGTCTTGCGATCGGCGACAAGTGCCTCTTTATCGCTTACCTTGGAAAGTTGACCTAGCTTGCCAAAGTTGAAGGTTCCCATGAATCCATAAGCTAAACAGAACTTTCTACGCGACTGAATCCACCCGATAGATGCAACAGAAAGTGGAAGGAAAATACTGAGCCTGAGCGAAGGTTCCGCATTTGTTGAGATAAAGCCGATAAGAGTGCTTATCGAGAGAATCAATCCGATTAGTGCGACAAGTTGACGTCGCTTTATTTCACCTTTTCCAATGTTGCAACTTCCTGCAACATATTCATGAGTAGACATTTAGGCTTCTTCGAATTCTTCTTCATCAATCCAAGCATCTGTTTCAATCTCATCTTGCTTCTCAACCCAAGAGAGGAATGACCCAATTGCACGAAACGCTAGAAGCGCGACAGTGATTGCCGCCAGGATTCTCCGAAGTGCTTTCATATGTCTAAAAATACTCCACTTTGAATGAATGTGCGCTCTTTACCTCTCGGCGAGTGCTGATTGGATATCCCGCCAAAGATCTTCGACATGCTCGCACCCGACTGAAAGACGGATGAGATTTTCGGGAACGCTGTGGCTCTCTAGCTCCCAGCGACGGCGACGCTCCCAGGTTGTTTCAACTCCCCCAAGGCTCGTTGCATTCGTAATCAAGGTTGCAGCATCGCAAATAACTTCGGCTCGCTTCGCATCGCCATCAATCTGGAATGAAATGATTGCGCCAAAGCCTGGGTAGCGAACGTCAGATACAGATTGATGTGTTGCTAGTCTCGTTGCCAAAATTGCAGCGTTCTCTTGTGCTCGCTCAAATCTAAGTGGGAAGGTGCGGATTCCACGTAAGGCAAGCCAGGATTCGAATGGTCCCGCGATTGACCCAAAGGACATTCGTGCATTCTGCAATCGCGCATGCAACGCAGGGTCTTTCATCGAGAGTGAACCAAGAAGCACATCACTATGGCCAGCTAAATACTTAGTGACCGAATGCATCACAATATCCGCGCCAAAGGTGAGTGGCTTCTGATTAAGTGGGGTCGCAAAGGTGTTGTCGAAGCCAACGCCTAGATTCCTTTTCTTTGCCTCACCAATAATGACGCTGACTTCAGCAACACCTAATCCAGGATTTGTTGGTGATTCAACCCAAAGAAATGCTGCCCCTTGCAGTTGAGCGATCACTTCTTTGGTATCAGTGATATCTACGAAGCGAACTTCTAAGCGTCCTTCAGAGTGGTAACGCTTAAGTAGCGACATTGTTCCGCTATAGCCTTCGTCTGAAGCAACAACAGGTGCACCATGAGGCAGAATTGAAAATGCTGCAGTTATCGCAGCCATCCCTGAAGAGAAGATGAGAGTTGATGAAGCTTCTTCGAGTGCACTAATTGCCTCTTCAAGCGGCTCCCATGTTTGGTTTCCTGTACGGCCATAGTTGATTGCACCGTTTGCAACATATGTTGAATTCAAAGTAATCGGAACGTTGAGGCCTTCACCCGCATTGCGCTCAGGTCTACCCATTGAGATTGCAATTGTTTCTGGATTGAGGTTCTCGTGGCTCATTGGCCTAGCGTAATCGGTCAACGCAAAACTGGCGAAAGCCTCTTAAATACTTCTTCGAGAATCTCTGGGCTCGTCGCAAAATTTAAGCGCACAAATTGCGAAGCTTGCTTTCCAAATCGGTGTCCCGGCACAAATGCCACTTTCGCTTTCTCAACAAGCGCTGCTGCTGGGTCTTCACCCAACGCAAACGGGGTGAGATCAAGCCATGCAAGATATGAGCACCGTGGGATGTGATAACCCACTTTTGGAGTGTAGGTATCAATTAATTCTTTGATGAGGTAGCGGTTAACTTCTAATTGACTCATCAATGAATCTAGCCACGGTTCGCCTTCTTCAAAAGCGGATACTGAAGCAAACGCTCCAAGGAGTGAAGCTCGATAGTGAGTGGCTGGAGCAATTGCATCAAGCACGGTATGCATCTGCTCGTTCTCTGTCACGATAATTGCACATTTAAGTCCAGCGATATTCCAACCTTTACTTGCAGCAGTAATGGTTATGCCAACTTTTCGAGCGTTCTCTGAAATTGAAAGGAATGGGTGGAAAGTGCTCTCAGCATAGGTAAGTGGTGCGTGGATTTCATCGCTCAGGAGAATCACATTGTGCTTTGCAGCAAGGTCAGCGAAGCGAGAGAGTTCCTGAACTGAATACATTCTTCCAAGCGGGTTATGAGGGTTACTAATTAGGTGAGCTTTAATTCCAGAGGCATACATCTTTTCAATTTCATCCCAATTAAGAATCCAGTGGCTTCCGTCAACTTCAGTTTCGCTATGGATAAATGGGGAATCAACTTCAACTACATGAGTTTCCGCACACCATGTCCAGAAATTTGGGTATACCGGAGAGTTGATTAAGACCCTATCTCCAGGTTTAGTAATTACTCTGAGGACTTCGACAACGCCAACGCCAACATCTGCTGCAATGCGCACTTGAAGCGGATCTGCTCTCCATCCCCAACGTTTCTCAGCAAACTTCGAGAAAGCAATTCCCATTTCAGGAATAGGTCCCAGGTAACCAAGATCTGATTTATCAACCATCGCTCGTAGCGTCTTAAGGATTGGTTCTGCCACTGGGAAATCCATCTCTGCTACAGGCAACGGAAGCACATCTGATGGAAACGCCCGCCACTTCTCACTTCTGTGGGTACGTAATTCTGAAAGGCCTTGTGCCGTAAGAGTTATCTGCTCTCTAGTGGTCATGGACGCAGTATTGCATTGTGTTTACTCTTTATCTATGACTGAAGTAATCAGCGCCGCGAGGATGAAGAGGATTACAGGCGAGATTTCCGCGCGAGATCGAAAAATGGCGAAGATTATTGAGAGCCATCCTTTATGCACGGTCGGAAGAATTGCTAAGCCAATCACTCACTTTGAAGCGCTGGTCGAATCCGTCATTTCCCAACAATTGGCTGTCAAAGCTGCAGAAACTATTTTTATACGTGTGAAGAAACTTGCTGGAGGAAGAGTTATTCCAGCACGTATTGCCGGTATAACTGAAACAGATATGCGCGAAGCAGGGGTATCGGGTGCGAAGTTCAAATCTATTCAAGGGCTAGCAGATGCTGCGCTCACAAAGAAAATACAAGTAAATAAACTTCATGAGATTGAAGACGACGCCGAGATATTCGAACAACTCACAAGCTTATGGGGCATTGGTCCCTGGACTGTAGACATGTTTATGATGTTTCAGTTGGGGCGGTTAGATATTTGGCCAACAGGTGACTTAGGTGTTCGTCGTGGTTGGGAGAAGATTTACTCGCTGACCGAAGAGATAACGCCAAAAGAATTAGAGAAGAAGGGCGCAAAATTTGCGCCATATCGGAGCGTTGTCGCTTGGTACTGCTGGCGAGCGCTTAATTAACAATTACTGGAAACGCGACGCCCGTTGAAGAGTGACAGTCATATCCATTGGGATTCTTCTTCAAGTATTTCTGGTGATATTCCTCGGCTAAGAAATATGGATAAGAATCAGCGCTAGAAATCTCTGTGACGATCTGTTCTAAACCTTCGCGATCGAGTACTGCTTGATACACATCACGTGTTAACTCAGCCTGAAATTGCTGCGACTCCGATGTTGTAAAAATTGCACTTCGATATTGGGTACCGATATCTCCACCTTGGCGATTTAACGATGTTGGATCGTGCATCACCCAAAATTCTTCCAATAAGCGCCGGTAAGAAATCTGTGCGGGATCAAAGGTGACTTCAACGCTCTCTGCATGTCCAGTAACACCAGTGCACACTTGCTCATATGAGGGATGCGGACGCGTGCCTCCCATGTAACCAACACATGTCTCGGTAACTCCAGTTAAATTCCAGAATCGACGTTCTGCACCCCAGAAACAACCGGTTGCAAAATACGCTTTCTCAAAAGCTTTTTCACTTGAACTCATAGTCATATAACCTACCCTTGTACCTGCGCCCCCGTAGCTCAGGGGATAGAGCACTGCCCTCCGGAGGCAGGTGCACAGGTTCGATTCCTGTCGGGGGCACCACTAATTGTTCTGAGGTTCGTGCAGAGGCAAAGGTATCTAAGAGGGATGTATATCACCTCAATAATTGAAATCTTTTTGAGTACCTTCTTGTTTATCTTTCTAGTAACAGGGAGAATTACCATCTTGCGCGCACCTGTCGTGCACAATTGAATGAATCTGCAGATGTATGAATCTGATTGGGGGGTGAGCCATGGACTGGAGACATCAATCCGCATGTCGCGACGAAGATCCTGAGCTCTTCTTCCCTGTTGGAAATACAGGACCTGCCATCTCTCAAATCGAAGAGGCGAAGAAAGTCTGCAATCGTTGCATTGTTAAAGAACCGTGTCTTGCATGGGCGCTTGAATCTGGACAAGATGCCGGAGTCTGGGGCGGACTATCTGAAGACGAGCGCCGTGCGCTTAAGCGCCGTGCAGCACGTAATCGTGCGCGCCTAATGGATAACTCAAACTCTTAATTTTCACGCAATTTATTTTGAGTTTGGAAAAGAAAGAACCGCTTGAGTCCGCGCAGAATCCGAACTTAAGGTGAGAGTCCCTCGAAGTTCATTTTCGGTAAGAGTTCTTACGATTTGAAGTCCTAAATTCGGAGATGTAGCTATATCAAATCCATCAGGCAAACCTACGCCATCATCAGAAATCGTTACTTGTAATTGTTGACCTTCGGATGCGACATGAATACCCAGCGCGGATCCTGTCTCGGCAAGTCCGTGTTCAAGTGCGTTGTGAATGAGCTCAGTAATCACTAGCGCTAATGGTGTTGCTATTCGAGGTTCGAGCGAACCCAGTACACCAGTGCGTTCAATTGTTAACTCATTCATGCGCGGACTAAGTTCAAGTGCGTGAGAAACCAAACTATCTAATACCTGGTCAAAAGCCACTGAGGCATCTGGGCTATTGGAAAGTGTTTCATGTACAAGTGCAATCGATGCAATTCTGCGAACCGCTTCATTGAGTGCAGCACTGGCACCAGGATCATCAATTCTTCTCGCCTGCAATCGCAAAAGTGCAGAGACTGTCTGCAAGTTATTCTTTACTCGATGGTGAATCTCCCGAATGGTTACATCTTTGGTGACGAGCTCACGTTCACGCCTACGTAATTCGGTTACGTTATTGAGTAGGACTATCGCACCGATTCTGTCTTCCCCTTGAATCAATGGCAGTACAGTAAATGAAATCGTGCCACCTTGATTCTCTATTTCAACTCGTTTAAGTGCTTTTCCAGATAATCCAGTTGAAATACTCTCCTCTTTTGCATCAGCACTTTCACGAGCGAGTGACTGGGCAACGTCTCCGAGTTTATGTCCTTCAACTTCGCCGATCCAACCTAGTCGGCTAAACGCCGAACGCGCATTAGGGCTTGCATATGAGAGAACACCATTTACATCAAGTCGAATCAATCCGTCACCAACGCGAGGTGCTGGATCGAAGAGTGTTCCAGCGTTAGGAAACGGGAAAGTTCCTTCAGAGACCATCCGATATAAATTGTGCGCGATTTCGCGGTAGTTAAGTTCTAGGCGGCTAGGTTGGCGCATCAACTCTGAATCTCGGTGACGAGAAATAACTCCGATCACATGATTATCTACCACCACAGGAATTGTTTCCTCTTTCACCATGTGATCGCCCAGTTGTTCTGGCTGCGTGTCCCTGACTATCTCAGCTGAAGAAAGTGCCTGATCGATGTGCGGGCGCTGCCCATATGAAATCTCGTCACCGATAACATCGTGAGCGAAAAGTGTTGCAGCTGTGGTGGGGCGGATGTGGGCAACGGCAACATAGCCCGTAGGCCAACTCTTAAAGTCTTTACGAAGCGGAACCCACAAAATCAAATCTGCAAATGAAAGATCTGAAAGCAACTGCCAATCTGCAATGAGTTCCCGCAAGCGATGAACCTGCTCGCTACTAAGAGAGCTTCTATCTCTGACAAATTCTTCAATTGATGCCATGTGCAAACCTTAAGCGAGCCATTCTGCGATTTTGTCTGCAATTTCTTGCGTTGCAAACCACGTGAGTTCTTCGCCATCTTCTGAAATTTCAAAGCAGCACTCAAGGCTCTTCCACGAAAGAGCAGTTGTAAGAGATACAGACATCTCGTGTTCAGCCTCAATGACTTCTGCGGCAACTTCAAAGGCGAGCACCAGCGGCGCTCCGGTTTCTGCACCGACTAATTCTTGTGCGTCTTCTGCAGCGACTAAGGAGAGCGCATATTCAACTTCTTCTTCATCTAAATCTGGATTAGCCTTGATAAAGAATTGTGTTGCAGCATAGACATCGCTTACATCGAGGGTGCCAGAGCTAAGGAACTCGCTCAATTCTTGAGCAGTGACTCCAACATAAGCACGCATGTGAGTAGCCTATAAGAAGTTAGAGCTCGAGTTCACCTGATAATTCCAGTACGCTTTTTCGGAGCAAGCTCCGCTCGTTAGAGTCGAAAAGCGAGCACTGCTCTCTTTCGGCCATCGCAATAGACCGGGAATCAAATACGTAGCGCAGAATTCTCTTCGGGCGGATTGACGTCGCGACCGCCAAGAATGCGTGATCATTTTCTTTAGAGCGTTTGCCTTCGCTTGTAAATGACTGCACACATGAAATGGATGACTTCATAAGATTTTTCGAAAGCTCCTGAACAAGTCGGCGCAATCTCTCTGTACCTAACCGATCGGATTTGGACATAACCCATAAATCATCTCCATGAACGCTGACCCATACAAGAACTTCTCCACTCCAGCGACGCCCGCTAAGTGTTTGCGCAACATCTGTGAGCGTTCCGATATCAATAACAATAAGATCAAAATCGTTAAGAGCGCGATTAAGGTGCTCGATTGAACGAGAAATGTTCTTCTGCGTTACTTCCATTGCCCAAAGATGTGAAGATACTTCTTGTAGTTCTTGAGCGTTATGTAATCCTTGAAGACCTAGCAAAATCGCGATTGATTGTGAATTCATATGCGCATCAACGAGAAGTACTTTCTTTTCTTTCAGCGCTAACTCTGAGGCCAGATTAATGCTTAAGGTAGTACAGCCGGCTCCCCCGTGTGCTGAGCCAATCGTCAAAACGTGCGCTCTTGAAGTTGTCTGCGAAATAGATTGATTTCTCAATAAAGGAGATCGGAGCGACCCTCGTATCAAGCCAATGAGTTCCAGAGAATTTTCAGGTCTCTGAATCGATTGTGGGAAAGCGAGTAGATCGTTGGAAGATTCTTGAAAGAGAAACACTCGCATACCTTTGCGCTGCAGGGTTTGAATCTGCCCCACCTCAATCCCTGGCAGATTAGTTGACAGTAAGAGAACATCGGGAGCCTTTTCCAACTTTGCAAGAAAATTGATTAAGGAAGCCCAATCCAAAGCCCTATGTAAAACGCTCCAGCCTTCCGTGAAGAGAGTGCCGGCGGCAAAGCTCTCGAATTCGGAATCATGAATTGCAGTGATAGCAGTTGAATTAGGTTCACTCATGTGTTCGTACCGCAACCAATCGTCCCTGCGTTGTAGCGGCAAGTAGATCCGATACCAATTCGTGCCTGATTGAGATAGTGAGCGCCGCTTCACCGCCGAAGTTGCTTCCTTTTCTATCTATTGACACTACGAATGCGTCTCTTAATACGAGTGAGGGCTCAGCGCTTTGCTCACCATTTTTCTGATCATGAATTTGAAAGATGCTTACAAATTCACCGGTAGCCACTTGCGCAGGGATATCAACTGCACGAATACTTACGGACACTTGCTCGTTAAGTGATCTCACTGGCTTTGCTGAGATTGATTGAGAGAAAACTATCTCACCCACCGCAATTGATCTGTGTGAGTACGCGCCAATAGGACTGAACTTGCTCGAGAGGTATCGAGATGATGAAGATCCTAATGAAACACTTACATAACCAAGATCTGACTGCTGGATCTGTGCTCCTGCTGCAATTGGCAACACCGCAACCCAATACTTTTCATCCTTATTGGAAACATAGGACATTAGGAAAGATGCAATAAGGGCGCCTACAAAGAGAGCGATTGAAATGGTTAATCGTGTATTACTTTTTTTCCTGGGGGCCATAGCCGGATGATATGAGCGTGGTTAAGAGTGAACGCAGTTGGCTTCCACAGTCATGAAAAAGTATGAGTCAAATTCATCCAACTACCTGATGTGATGAAAATTCTGTCGGCACATCATCGGCTCATGACTACTGAAACTTATGACTTCTCAAAAGTACTATCGCGTCCTTACTTGCATCTCATTTCAAGCACCGAGGATCCCGCGTTGTGGACTCATCCCGTTTTGGATATCTTCGCTCCGCCAATTTCTATACCCGCTCCACAAAGTGCAAAGTTGTATCTGGTCCCATCAACATTTGGCGAGGATATAGATCCTGATGAAATGCCTATTCCAACGGCATCTGCAGAACTCCCAGACTTACACACCTGGACAATGAAGTTTCTGGTGAGTGTTTTAGAAATTTGGGCAGGACGCAGACAGCCAGCTCAATTAATTCATACATGTCACAGAGTTATCTATATGGAGTTACTTCGGAAAACAGGTAGTCAGAAAGATATTGGACGAATCCGTAACATTTATCAGAGCGAACCACTTGATGGAATTTGCGAAAGCACAATTACTGTTCGATACGGGGATCGCTTACGCGCCGTGATGCTCAGGCTAGAAGGAGTTGATGGCAGATGGTTATGCACCGCTCTAGAAATGATTTAGCTGAGATAATTTAGGCGGCGCCGTGGCAACGCTTAAATTTCTTACCTGAACCACATGGGCAAGGACTATTTCTAGAAACTTCACCTGTTGTGACAACGCCATTCTCATCTGCTGCACTGTATTGAAGCGGCATCTTTTGTGCTGGTTTTTCATCCACTCCACGAGCCGAAACTTGTGAACCATCGCCTTCAATAGTTACTTCAACATTAAAGACCAAGCTTGCTAGCTCTTCTTTGATTGCATCCATCATTGCAGAGAAAAGTTCATAACCTTCACGCTGATATTCAACAAGTGGGTCACGTTGAGCCATTGCTCGAAGTCCGATTCCTTCTTGCAAATAATCCATTTCATACAAGTGCTCACGCCATTTACGATCAAGAACTGAGAGAAGAACTTTTCTCTCTAACTCACGAAGTATTCCCTCGCCCAGATCTGCTTCACGTTTCTTATAGGCGCTGGCTACGTCTTCAAGAATTCTTACCTCAAGAATTTCCGCATCAAGTGCTGAAATTGATCCAAACTCAGTAATGAGATCTTCGGGAGTAAAAGTGATTGGATAAATCAACTTAATTGCTGACCAGAGTTGGGCCAGATCCCAATCTTCTGCATAACCCTCAGTGGTAGCGGAACGAACGTAGGCAGAGATTGTCTCAGCCATAAAGTCTCCAACTTGAGTACCAATATCTTCGCCTTCGAGTACAAGGCGGCGCTCTGCATAAATAACTTCTCGTTGACGATTCATTACATCGTCATATTTCAAAACATTCTTGCGAATCTCAAAGTTCTGAGCTTCAACTTGAGTTTGGGCAGAACGAATTGCATTGGAAACCATCTTGGATTCAATTGGCTCGTCTTCAGGTAGACCCGCTGCTGCAAGTACACGCTCTACGATTCCAGAATTGAAGCGACGCATCAGATCATCTTGCAGAGAGAGATAGAAGCGAGATTCACCAGGGTCACCCTGGCGTCCTGAACGTCCACGTAGCTGATTATCAATACGGCGGGATTCGTGACGTTCTGTTCCTAAAACGTATAGACCACCAAGTGCGACAACTTCTTCATGCTCCATTGCAATAGCTGCTTTCTGCTTTGCAATTTCTGCTGGCCATGCAGCTTCATACTCTACTGGATTATCTACTGGAGAAATACCTTTTCGCTGTAACTCAAAATCTGCCATGAACTCAGGGTTTCCACCAAGCATGATGTCTGTACCGCGACCAGCCATATTTGTCGCAACTGTTACTGCGCCTTTGATACCTGCGCGCGCAATGATTGCTGCTTCACGTTCATGATGCTTTGCATTGAGAACTTCGTGTGGGACTCCAGCTTTCTTTAGAAATGCAGAAAGTTCTTCTGACTTTTCGACGCTGACAGTACCTACTAGAACTGGCTGTCCTTTGCGGTGTCGCTCGGTGATATCGCGAGTAACAGCAGAAAACTTGCCGACTTCGGATTTGTATACCAAGTCTGGTTGATCAATTCTTTGCATAGAGCGATTTGTTGGAATTGGAACAACACCAAGTTTGTAGATTTGGTGGAATTCAGATGCTTCGGTCATCGCGGTACCGGTCATACCTGAAATAGTTTCGTAGAGACGGAAATAATTTTGGAGTGTAATTGTCGCTAAAGTTTGATTTTCATCCTTAATTTCAATGCGTTCTTTAGCTTCTAGCGCTTGGTGTAGTCCTTCGCTATATCGACGGCCCGCCAGCATGCGTCCCGTATGTTCATCGACAATAAGCAGTTCGCCATTCATGACTACATAATCTTTATCGCGTTTGAAAAGTTCTTTTGCTCGCACAGAATTGTTAAGATAGCCAATAAGTGTCGTATTGGCTGCTTCGTAGAGGTTTTCGATTCCAAGTAATTCTTCTACTTTGGTTACACCGTCTTCAAGAATTCCTACTGTCTTCTTTTTTTCATCAACCTCGTAGTGTGTATCGCGCTGCAGTTTGGTCGCAATATTGGCAAATTCAACGTACCACTTCGTTGCCTTATCGGCGGGTCCACTAATGATTAGTGGAGTACGAGCTTCGTCAATCAAAATTGAGTCCACTTCGTCAACTACAGCGAAGAAGTGATCACGCTGAACGCAATCTTCAAGAGTCCAGGCCATATTGTCGCGGAGATAGTCAAAACCGAATTCATTGTTGGTTCCGTATGTAATATCGGAAAGATATGCAGCACGTCGCTCAGTTGGTGTCATGCTATTTAGAATTACTCCGACAGAAAGTCCTAGGAATCTGTGAATGCGGCCCATCCACTCGCTGTCACGTTCTGCTAAGTAATCGTTAACAGTTACAACGTGCACACCGCGACCAGCAAGTGCATTTAGGTAAGAAGGAAGAGTTGCAACAAGAGTCTTTCCTTCACCTGTACGCATTTCTGCGATATTTCCTTGGTGAAGAGCTGCTCCACCCATAATTTGAACGTCATAATGGCGTTGACCCAGTGTGCGCATTGCGGCTTCACGTACAACGGCAAAAGCTTCTGGAAGTAAATCATCGAGTGTCTCGCCGTTTGCAAAGCGTGACTTAAATTCATCTGTCTTGGCGCGCAACTGATCATCTGAGAGAGTGGTGATAGAACTTTCGAAAGAGTTCACCTTTTCGACGATCTTGCTTAAGTCGCGAAGAATTTTTCCTTCGCCGGCTCGCATGATGCGGTCGAGAATTGCAGCCATGTATCTACCTTCCAATTGCCAAGAGTGCCTAGGCTCTTTTCGAGCCCCCTTATCGTAGAGGTTCGGCAACACAGGCAGTTACAGCAGCGGCCACGGCAATGCCGCTTGCCCGCAATGCTCGCGCGGCTTCATGCAGCGTCGCCCCAGTTGTGACGAGGTCGTCAATGAGGACCGCATTTCCACTGATATATCTTCGGGAAATCAGAGCTCCATCTAAATTGATAGAGCGGGCTTTGGCATCAAGAGTCGATTGATCTCTCACCTTTCTTACATGACTCAAAAGTTCATGAATTGGGGTACTTGTGAACTCTCCAGCTTGCATAGCTATTGCTGAGATAAATTGTCGGCCACGCAAGCGCGCAACTTCTTTACGGGATGGAATAGGAACAATAAAAGTAGCTGGGGTTTCATCTAAGCAAAATGTGAGTGCGAAGATGAGTGCATCAGTGAGCAATTTATCAGCAGAAGAAATCCCACTTTCTTTTGCTGCAAGTAAGACTTTCCCCGCAACAGGCGAATAAGGAATTGAGGAGTAAATTGGAAAATGTGGGCTCAATTTAGAAGCTGTACGAATGATTCTAGGATGCCAATCTTTTCTACACCGTGAGCAGATTTCGATTCCAAGTGCGCTACATCCCAAACATCGAACCGGAAATATGAGCTCTTCAAGAGATTGCAGTATTTTCACAGAAGCATTGTTGCGCTTACACAAAAACTAATTATTGATAAAAGCTCTCTTGGTGGAAATCTAGTGGGGCTGCTTTTATCGGGCGAGCATTAATCAAATCACCAGCCTTGCGTGGCAAAGTCAGGACAAAGTGAGCTCCAAGTCCCGGGCGACCCCACGCATCTAGTTCGCCATTGTGAAGGCGAGCATCCTCAAGTGAGATAGAAAGACCAAGACCTGTTCCCCCTCTCACGCGGGCGCGTGATGGATCTGCTCTCCAGAATCTATCGAAGACTCGAATAAGAGCGGATTCATCAAGACCGGAGCCAAAATCTCTCACACCAATTCCAACCTCTGAATCGGTGGCCACAACTGTGACAATAATTTTCTTACCTTCAGAATGGTCAAGGGCGTTAGAGAGCAGATTTCTCATAATTCTTTCAACGCGTCGAATATCAGCTTTGATGGTCACGGTCTCTTGATCAGATTTCACTTGTATTTCTGGGGATGACACATCACTAGCTGTATCGAAATCTTTAGCGCAACGTGTAATCAGGCTTATGACATCAAAATCAACGGGTTCAAGTACAGCTACCTCAGCATCAAATCTGCTCACTTCAAGTAAGTCTTCGAGAAGTCTTTCAAATCGATCTAGCTGGGCAGCCAATAGTTCGGAGCTTCTTGCCACAAGTGGGTCAAATGATTGCCTTTGATTGTGAATCACCTCAGATGCCATGCGTAATGTTGTAAGTGGAGTACGAAGTTCGTGTGTCACATCTGAGACAAAGCGTTGTTGCACGCGCGATAAATGTTCAAGTCGACTGATTTGCTGCTCGATGGATTGAGCCATTTCGTTATATGAATTTGCAAGTGATGCCATCTCGTCGGTAGAAGTAACTGTCATTCGCTGGCTGTAATCACCATTCGTAAATTGAGAGGCAATACGCGCAGCTTCGCGAACAGGCCTGACCACTTGGCGAACCACCAGCCATGTAATAAGAGCAATTAAAAGTAATAGTGCAATTCCTGTAATAGTTAAGGAATTCTTAATGAGATCCAATGTAGCGCTCTGATTCTTGAGCGAAAACACGATATACATTTCATATCGGCCAGCATCAGGAATCTTTATTTTTTGACCCACAAAAAGCGAGTCCACTAATGCGCCGTTGTTGTACTTGGCGGGCGAATATGCGTACTCAATTTTTGGATTTTTCTGGACACGCTTTCTTAAATCTTCTGGGATTGAAGAGTTCTTGATGATATTTGAAGACATTTCGTAAGAGACCGTCACAGTTTTTGCACTTGGCGTCTTAACGAAAATCACTTCTCGGCGCTCTTCGTTAATCCCTTGTGTGGATGTTCTGACCACAAACTCTGCAAGTGCTCTCTTCCGCTCTTCAACTTTCATCTCTTGCGAAGCTAGCATTTGATATTCAGCATTAAAAAATGTATATCGTGATTCTGCAAGAGATGAGTCAAGGCTTGTTGATTGAATTCCATCCGCAAGTCTTGAATACAAAGCTGACCCAGTTAGCAAAATAACACCGAGAGAAAGTACGACTGTAGAGAGAATAACTTTTGTTACGAGTGAATGCTGGAGTGCATGACGTATGCCTTTCATGTTAGGCAGTTCCGCCCGCCTTATAGCCAACCCCACGAACAGTCATAACAATCTCCGGATGCTCTGCATCGTGCTCGATCTTCGAGCGAAGACGCTGCACATGAACATTTACAAGTCGCGTATCAGTAGTTTGGCGATAGCCCCACACGTCGCTGAGGAGAGCATCTCGCGTAAATACTCGGCCTGGATCTTTTGCTAGTGCAACAAGCAGATCAAATTCCAAGCGAGTTAATTGAATAAGAGTTGCTCCGCGGCGAACTTCGTGTGCCGTTACATCGATGATGAGATCGCCAATAGTAAGAAGACCCGTTACATCTGCATTTGTTCGACGTAAACGAGTACGGATACGTGCAATAAGTTCTGCTTTATCTCTAAATGGCTTCTGCATGTAATCATCGGCGCCAGCTTCGAGGCCACGCACAATATCTTGCGTCTCCCCTTTAGCACTCAGCATCACAATCGGAACCATTGATTCTTTTCTAATTAAACGACAGACCTCAATGCCATCAATTCCTGGCAACATGACATCGAGTAAGACTAGGTCTGGAGGATTATTTCTAAAAACCTCCAGAGCCTCGTCCCCTCGACTCACAAGATCTACATCAAAACCTGAACTCGTTAAAACGATTCCAAGCATTTCTGCCAAGTCTTGATCGTCATCGACGACCATGACTAGAGTCATTTAATGACAACGGTCATTTAAGAACCGTGCTCCCAAGAGTTGAGGTACATATCTTGAGCTGGAGTAAGAACGTCGATACGTCCACCCATAGATATCAACTTGAGTGAAGCAACTTCCTTATCAATATATGTAGGAACCTCGTGAACACCTGCTGGAAGATTCTTTGCTTCCTTTACAAGATATTCAGCGGTCAGTGCTTGGTCAGAGAATGACATATCCATAACTGATGCTGGGTGGCCTTCTGCCGCACCAAGATTAACAAGGCGTCCTTCTGCGAGAAGAAGCAGGCGACGTCCATCCTTCATGACATATTCGTCAGTCTGGTGGCGCATTTTTGCATTCTTCTTAACTGAATTCTGTTCAAGCCATGCAACATCGATTTCGATATCAAAGTGACCTGAGTTAGCCATGATTGCGCCATCCTTCATTACCGCAAAGTGCTCGTCGCGCAGAACATCGCGATTTCCTGTGACAGTAATAAACACATCGCCAACTTTTGCTGCATCAACCATAGGCATTACGCGGAAGCCTTGCATCATTGCATCTAGGGCCTTTGTTGGATCAATTTCAGTAACCACTACATCAGCGCCCATGCCTTTTGCGCGTTCTGCAACACCTTTACCGCAGTAGCCGAACCCAGCTACTACAACAATTCTTCCTGCAAGCAAGAAGTTGGTTGCACGAAATACTGCATCAAGTGTTGACTGACCTGTGCCATAACGGTTGTCGAACATGTGTTTTGTGTCTGTGTCGTTGACGGCGATCATTGGGAATGTAAGTGCGCCATCTTTAGCCATCTGGTTGAGGCGAATAACACCTGTTGTTGTCTCCTCGCATCCACCTGCGATGTTAGGAAGCAATTCTTTACGAGTGGTGTGGAGAGTGTTTACAAGATCGCAACCATCATCGAAAACTTGGTGTGGTTCGATATCAAGTGCTGCGTTGATGTGTGAGTAATAACCATCACGGTCTACTGCGTTACGAGCGAATACTGAAATTCCATACTCATGAACGAGTGCTGCAGCTGTGTCATCTTGTGTTGAAAGAGGATTTGAAGCACACAATGCGATTTCTGCACCGCCGGCTTTTAGAACGCGCATAAGGTTGGCAGTTTCAGTCGTGACGTGCATACACGCAGCAATGCGTACTCCTGTAAATGGTTTTGACTTTTCAAATCGTTCACGAATCTGAGCCAAGACAGGCATGTTTCGTTCTGCCCATTCGATTCGCTTGCGACCTTCTGCTGCAAGTGATGCATCTGCAATATCGTGCTTTGGAATAGTTGTAACAGTTGTCATTTAAATATATCTCCCTAGTTAAAACGGCTGTTTTTTCGCGTGACCTTCGGCGTAGGGCTCTACTGTGCTAGTCGGCTATGGGCATAGCGTACTAGTTAAGGGATTAATACGACGATGTCGAGGTCCCCTCGGATCATGTTAAGTACATCATCTCGAATCTTTTTCATACGGGCCTCGGTCGAAGCCTCAACGTTGAGTCGAAGGAGCGGCTCCGTATTTGATGCGCGCAGGTTAAACCACCAAGTATCGCCTGAAATGGTTAGGCCATCCAAGTGGTCAACTTCGACGCCATCCATCTTTGCGTATTTGGACTGAACTGCATCGATTGCAGCTTTTACATCTGAAACCTCTGAGTTAATTTCGCCACTTGATGCATAGCGATTAAAACTCTTAAGGATTGAAGATAAAGATTTCGTACTTTCACCTAGTGCAGCAATCGCATGAAGTGCTGCAAGCATTCCAGAATCTGCTTTCCAAAAATCTCTAAAGTAGAAATGACCTGAATGTTCGCCACCAAAAACAGCATTTGTCTCGGCCATAAGTTTCTTAATATATGAATGGCCAACACGAGAACGAATTGCAGTGCCACCTGATTCTTCGACGATTTCTTTCACTGCTCTAGATGAAATCAAGTTATAGATGATATTTGCGCCTGGGTACTTCAAAAGTTCGCGTGTAGCAATCAATGAAGTTAATGAAGATGGATTTACCAAATCACCTTTTTCATCAACCAGGAAGCACCGATCAGCATCACCATCGAATGCCAGGCCAATATCAGCGCCATGTTTCTTCACAGCTTTCTGAAGATCAACTAGGTTTTTCGGGTCAATTGGATTCGCCTCATGATTTGGGAAAGTGCCATTGAGTTCGTAATACATCTCAACAACCTCAGCATTTAATCTCTTAAAAACGGCAGGGGCTGTATGTCCGGCCATTCCATTGCCAGCATCAATAACTATCTTCAGCGGTCGAATATTAGAGAGATCTACCAACGAAAGTAAGTGATCCACGTAATCCTCAAGTAAGTCCTGCTTCTTTTCAACACCAAGGTTGCGCATTGCCATTGGAGTGCCTTCAATTACAAAATTCTCAATCGTAACTAACCCAGATTCTTTTCCTATTGGGCGTGCACCACTCAGGCATAACTTAATCCCGTTATATGCAGCCGGATTGTGGCTTGCAGTAAACATCGCACCAGGCAGATTCAATTTTCCTGCAGCGAAATACAACATATCGGTAGATGCAAGACCGATTCTGATGACATCTAAACCTTGAGACGTGATTCCTGCAGAAAAGGCTGCTGCTAGAGACGGAGAAGATGGACGCATATCTTCACCAATAACAACCGTACCTGGCTCTCGCGCTAATTCTAAGAATCGAGCAACAGCTACTCCGGTCGCAAATGCAAAATCTGGAGTCAGCTCTTCATCTACAAGGCCACGAATATCGTATGCCTTAAACATCGATGTGCTCATGTCTATATCGTAAAGAGGTTACGGGCAGTATGAGAAATTAGGATGGGACAGCGCGTAAATGTCCACGACGCCCCACGCTCGACTGTGATGGCGATGGCGCAGTGTTTGAAGAATCTGTGTTTGCTCCTTGTGCAACTTCGCGAACCGCATCTGCAATAGCCATCAGATCATCTTCGCTTGGTCCACCTTGGTTTACATCAACATCGTGCCTAATTACATTCCAACCATTTGGAACAGTAAGTCTTGTTGAATGCTTGGCACAAAGATCGTATGCATGAGGTTCGGAAAAAGTCGCAAGTGGACCTAGGACTGCAGTTGATTCTGCATAAATGTAGGTAAGGGTCATGGTTGCAATGGAGGTGCAACTGACGCGTGAGCAGCTGCGACCGCCACGAAAATGTGAACTCATGAGAATAAGGCTATAGGTGTAACTGAAAATATTATGGATTTAACACACTGATGTTCGAGGTAGGTATTGAAGATTTTGTTAAAACGCTTCCTGGCGCCAATGGTAGGTATCCATATCCACTCTTTGAAGAGATAAGGGCTGCGCCAGATACGCCCCTTGCAATCTTTGTAAATCTGACAGAACGGGTCGTATCTGAGACTTTATAGGTAGCAATATCCTCTCCGCGGATGTTAACCAGTCTTGTATTTCCTTTTCCAGAGAGTATTTCAAGGGTTACGCGAACTGATTTTCCTGTAAAGACAAGAGTGGGTGACAAACCTGACGTTGCCAAAGTGAAATCCCTTAGTGCGGGTGCAGATGTACTCCAGACGAAATCACTCTTTCCTTGGACAAAAGTCTTAGAAAATACAGATCCAAGAATAGGTTGATCAGATTTAATAATCAGGGCAAACTTTCCTGATTTCATTTTGAAATCCATGGGAATCTCAATAACTTTTTGATGGGGAATAACTCTGGCGTTAATTCCGAGCGGAGAGAATGTTCCATCCGTAGATCGGATCTCGGCGCTAATGCGGGCACTGATATCCCCCGGAACAAAGAGGCGGAGAGTGTGAGGTTTTGCAGTTTTTTTCTTAACTTGCTGAGGGATAGCAGGAATTTCAAGAATCTTTGCCGGGTCGGATGAAGGGTTTACTAAGTCACCACCGAGAGCTTTTAGTCCTTTGCCTCGCTCATCTATAACAAATGCGTTCACTCGACCAGATTTAGGCTCAACATGAATTGCGATTTTCTTTGATCCAGGGGCCAACGAAACCAAGGGAATACTTTTGTATGAATTCGCCTTAACTATGAACTCTTGTGGAGAGAGCGAACCTTTTTCTGTAAAGATCGAGACGCTGACAAGTGCTTTACCTAATCCACTATTGACGAGATTTAGGGAACCTTTTGAAGTGATATCTGCAGTTGCACCGATAAACCACTGTGACGTTGATGGCGCACTGCAAGCTATAGCCCCGGCCCACACGCCTTTTCGAGTCTGCCACACAACTGGAGTGACTTGCTCACTTTCAAAAATCGCAGATTGAGAGGCAACGGCATAGCGACTGACTTTAATGGTTTTAGTCTTCATTGATTTCGTTCCAGTTTTGCGAAACTGTATCTGGGCAGGGGTGAGTGAAATCGCAGTTGATAAACCAGAAATATTTGGTGCGCAAACTGTTGACGGGTAACTTTCGCTGAATTTATTTGTAGAAACAGTAAAGTTCAGTAAATTACTTGCGAGAAGCACGAAAGACATGGTGACTATGAGAAGTATTGACCGCTCGCTTTTCATGCCAGCTCCCTCTCTGAAATTTCTCGCTTACGTCGCCCACCAGGAAGAGCTAACACGATGGTTGCTATGAGGGTAATGATGAAGAATGAAATCCACGCACGGCGAAGAGTTCCGTCATGGAAAACAGTGATCTCGCCAGCATTAGTTACCTCGAATGTTGGCAACTGATTTTGATCTTTAATTCGCGCACTTCTAAACCCATCTTGATAGACGCGCCATCCATTACTGAAATTTTCCGTAAGCGTGAGCGTTCCTGGCGATGGAATAAAAGTCTTTACACCCTTACTTTCAAGAATTGTTACGGTGCCCGCATAATCAGTATGGATTAGCCGACCCGTTGGATTGTTAACTTTCCACACAATTCCTGCCTTTGTCGAAGAAGATCTAGAGAACCCACCAAGACCATCAATTGTCTGAACAATCTCGTCAATAAGTGGCTTCTTCAAAAATATGTACTTGATTCCGTACGTAGAAAAAACCTTGCTTGATGTCACACCAGTGTTATCGATGAGACCTTCTACTGCTCGTGAAATAACTTCGGTGTCTTCAGGTACAACATCTGCTTGGCCAAGAGTTATATCACCACCACGTGAAATGTAATATCCCAGAGTGCGTTCTGAATCTTGTTCATATGATCTAATAACCAGAGTCTTAGCGCTCTTTTCCACACTTAAGTAGGCTGGAAGAATCCCGTTCTGTGAACTTTGAACCGGAGAGTTAGATCCAGCGGTAACAAGCCAAAACACTGCTGTAGCGCTATAACCCAAAGTTAAAATCAAAACTGCGGCGACTGAAATGTGTCGGAAGTTAACATTGGATTGCTGAAGGCGCTGCTTAATTTTGTCGAACATGACTACACCAGAGGCTATGGAGAAGAGTGTTGCTAGTCCGATGAATGTACCTGCAAAAACTTGAACATTAAGCGTTGTACCGTTTCCTGGGACAGAAATTACACTCGCAATAGTTCCAAGTAACAGGAAGACTATTCCTGGAGTAGCGAATCTGCGCGCAGCCGTTGTAGAGAAATAAGAAAGTATCAGGACAGCTGTGATTGGGCTGATGCACCACCACGGCAAAGAACCAGGGCCACCAGGATTGGCCATGATCGCAAGATTTGGCCCACCACCCGGAATGCTGATACCAATCTCTAAAAACATTCGGGTCGGATGACGAAGTAATCCGAAAGAACCTGGCGCACCCAGTAAGAAAGGTACGAGTAATAAAGTCAGACGACGATAGATCCTCTTTTGAAAGAACGGATCTCTATATCCAAGTGGCGATTTTCTAAGGTCTCTCAGAATACTCAGGAGAACTGCGCCGATTAAGATAGCAAAAATCGATGGATTAAATGCGGCGAGAAGTCCAAGGAAGAGTGAGTGACCGAATATTCCTCGCCAAGACCACTTATCAACTTCAATCCATTGGTAGATCTGGCGAATGAAATACGGCAACAGAGCCAGGAGCACGAGTACGCCAAGTCGTCCAGAATTTATGGCGGCGATAGTTATTGGTGAAAGTGCATAGAGCAGTGATGCACCGGCTGCTAACCAGCCATTTTCCGTGAATTTCTTAAAATACCGGTGCGCAGAAACCAAAATAACGAATGGTGCAAAGAGAAATAGCAATGTAATGAATACATGAGTGTTCCCGAAAGTAAGAATGGATGCCAACCCGGTAATCAAAACCCATACTGGCGCAGATTCACCACTTCCCATTCCAACTTCATGCCAGCTTGATACATAAAGATTAATCAAGTCTCGGAATGATTCTGGTGATTTAGTGAGCGCTCCTCCTGAGAGTGAACCCAATCTGTGACGCGCCCACGCTACCGAAATGACTGCAACGATAGTTGCAGCGACCACCATGGGACGGTAAAAAATAGTTTTCCACGATGCATGTGAGATAGGCGTGAGTAAATCTTCGTCTTCGTTAATTTCTAAATCACT
The DNA here is from genome assembly GCA_026392935.1 of Actinomycetota bacterium. Classification (GTDB taxonomy): domain Bacteria; phylum Actinomycetota; class Actinomycetes; order Nanopelagicales; family Nanopelagicaceae; genus Planktophila. The sequence goes on from JAPLBE010000017.1 coordinate 26,031, forward strand.
TAACACGTGAGATTCTTGTGGAGTCGTATCCGGAAGTATGCGTGTGCGAAGTTCCGAGGCAACTCGTGAAATAGATGCACGCAACTGCGAGGTTCGCGAAGGTATGAAATTCTTGATTACACGAGGACTGATAAGTCGATGCTTCTTCCGAGATTTTCTAGCTTCAAGTAACTCGGCAGGGTGCAAAAAGAGTGAGCCAATAGCGAGTAATTCATCTGATGCATATCCCGGAAGTTTTGCAAAAAGATAACCAGTAGCTCGAACGAGTGCACCCGAAAGCAATTGCAAAGTCAGCCATGGGAGTGCAAAGAGTGAAGAGTTTGCAAGAAGAACATATGCTGCATTTCGTCTATCGAGCAAAAGGGGGCGATGAAGAAATGCACCCTTTACATCAACACTCCTTCGCTCGTTAGCAGATGCCTGAGCGTGATATCCAATCGCATCAGACACGGCAATAACTGCATGACCGGCAACTCGTACTCGCCAGCCGAAATCAACATCATCTCTAAAGAGCTCGAGATTCTGATCGAATCCACCAAGTTCCTCGAATACATCTCGACGTATTAAGGCGCCCGCAGTGCTAACAGAGAGCACTTCATGAATTCCATCGTGTTGCCCTTGGTCATATTCGGAAGGTTCGAGTCCAGTCCAACGTGCACCATTAGAGGCAATGCTGACACCTAACTCAATCAGGTGCGTGCGATTGTGCCAACCAAGAAGTTTGGGACCAGCCATGACAACATTTGGTCTATCTACTGTTGCTTGAAGAAGTGATTGGAGTGCGTTTGGATGCAAAACACAATCATCGTGAAGAATCCATAACCACTCTTGATTGTCCACTGCTTGGCTATTTTCAATCGCCGCTGGAAGTTGTGAAACTGCATATGCAACCGCTGCTCCAAAACCTACTTCGCGGTCAATGGTTGCAACAGGAATGCGAGCGCCTTTAAGTAACTTTGCAGATGAATCAATTGATCCAGTATCTATTGCAAATATTTGATCTGCTTTTCTCACCTGAGATGCAATTGATGCAACAACTTCTGCAAGCCACGTTGAACCGTCATGAACAACGAGGATTGCAGTAACGCGCTGCGAACTCATAGGTAGAACTTACCGAAATACAGAATGTGAACGCATTGCCTGCGATTACGCAGGACGACGCTTCAAACGGCGACGTTCACGCTCAGAAAGGCCGCCCCAAATACCAAAACGCTCATCGTGAGCGAGGGCATATTCCAAACATTCTTGACGCACATCGCATGAGAGGCAGACACGCTTTGCTTCGCGAGTAGATCCACCCTTTTCAGGGAAGAACGCTTCCGGGTCAGTTTGAGCGCAAAGTGAGCGCTCTTGCCAGGAGAGTTCAATATTCTCTCCGTTAGCTAGTTGAATCGTTGGTCCAGCAGTGGGGGCTGATGGCTTGCCAGTTGATGTTCCTTCTGGGCGGATTGGCATTCGCAAATCTCCTCAAGTCATTAGGGGCGGGATTCTCTGTGAACCACCTGCGCTCTTAGAGAGAATTACACCGTTGTAATCCCTCTGAGTCAACCCCGCAGGTGAGACTTTTCCTAGTTTTGAGGTCAGAAGTCTCGAATTCTTAGAGAGATATTGGCAATTCTGCGGTGGCAGAGAGATAAATCGACTCTTTTACCGCGGCCGCAGGGACATTTGTGCCATGAGCAACGAAGCAATGTGAGAGCTGTGCGCCCTCTCCCACTCTGACATTGTTGCCAATGATGCAATCGTGAATCACCGCGCCAGCTTCAACGACAGTGTCAGCGCCGATTGCAGATCCCCCAGTAATTCGAGCATTGGGTGCAACAACAGCTCCTGGCATTACAACGAAATCCCCTGCTACCAAATCGCGAGAACCTTTAAAGAGCGCAGCAGGTGTTCCAACATCGAGCCAATAAGCCTGTTCTTTATACCCAAATACAGCGCGACCAGATTGAACTAGTGCTGGAAATGTTTCGCGTTCAATGCTTACAACTGCGCCCAATGGAATTTCATCAATGACAGATGGTGAAAATACATAACATCCGGCATTAATTGAGCGCGTGACAGGGTTTTCCATTTTTTCCAAGAAGGCGGTAACTCGCCCAGAGTCATCAGTAGGCACACATCCGAAGGCGCGAGCATCTTCGACTTCAATAAGATGCAAAGTCGCATCTGCTTTCTTGGCTATGTGGAAATCTATTTGTGCCAAAATCGAGTGGCGACTCAATACATCCCCGTTAAAAATCACTACTGGCTCATCTTTCCCTAGTAACTCTGCTGCATTTCGAATCGCACCACCTGTGCCAAGGGGTTCTTTCTCAACGGCGTAGAGAATTTTTATTCCCCATTTACTACCATCCCCGAAGTAGGGCGTGAATACGTCAGCTAGGTAAGAGGTGGCTAGAACCAGGGTGTGTATGCCAGCTTTCTTGGCCGCAAGAATTTGATGTTCAGTTACAGGAAGCCCGGCAACAGGCAACATTGGTTTTGGTGATTCATTTGTCAATGGCTTCAGACGTGTACCAAAACCGCCGACAAGTAATATCCCTACAGCCATTAGTGTGGACTCACTTTGGAGCGAATACGCGCAGCCGCATCTGCAATGTTTTGATCAGTTGCAGTCATTGCTATTCGAATGTGTTCTCCACCTTTTTCACCATAAAAAATTCCCGGAGTTGCAATAATTCCGAGCTCTGAAAGCCACGCCACAGAGTCCCATGAGCTTTCCTTGCGCGTTGCCCATATGTACAAGCCAGCCTCTGAATTTTCGATAGTAAATCCGGCTTCAACGAGTGCAGGTGCAAGAGTTGCGCGTCGCGCGTTGTAACGCGCACGTTGGATTTCTACATGTTTCTCATCTGCAAGTGCGGCAATCATCGCCTTCTGCACTGGAAGAGGAACCATCATTCCTGCATGCTTTCGAACTTCTAAAATTCTTGAGATAAGTGCGGGGTCACCAACAATGAAGGCGGCTCTGTATCCAGCCATTGAAGATCGCTTGGAAAGTGAGAGCACCGCCAAAACATTCTTGTTATCGCCATTGGTGTATTTCATGATTGACGTTGGAGTCTTTGAGTCACCAAACTCCAGATAACACTCGTCAGAAACAACAACTGAACCATTTTTTCGTGACCAATCAATGGCAGCCTTAAATTCAGATTCAGAATGAACTCGACCAGTTGGATTTGATGGAGAGTTCACCCATGCTAAATCAGCGTGTGGCCAAGAACTTGCATCAATTGCTACTGGTGTAGCTTGGCTTTGCCCAAGAAGTGCACCAACTAAATATGTTGGATATGCAATTTCAGGAATAAGAACTTTCTGCGATTCTAGAAATGTAGGTAACCACGCAACAAATTCTTTTGAGCCAATCAATGGCAGAACTGAAAAATCTCCAGTTGCACCCAAAGTTTTCTCTGCCCACTTGTGTATCGCATCTTTAAGTTCTGGAGTTCCAGCTGTAAGTGGGTAACTTGGTGAATTAGCTGATTCGCTTAACGCACTTTGAATGAAATCAGGAGTTGGATCGACGGGCGTTCCAACAGATAAATCAATTGCACCATTTGGATGCGTTCGAGCTTTATCTGCATAGGGAGCGAGTGCATCCCATGGGAAATCAGGTAGTTTTTGGCGCAAGAGCAGTGACATCTGCATGGTCGGAATTTGTCTCTCCGACCTTTGATGCTCCTCCGGGTGAACCGAGCTCTATGAAAAATTCTGTGTTGATCTTCTTGTAGTTATCCCACTGTCCAGGAACGTCATCTTCGTAATAAATAGCTTCAACTGGACAAACAGGTTCGCATGCACCGCAATCAACACATTCATCAGGCTGGATATAAAGCATGCGAGTACCGTCATATATGCAATCAACTGGGCACTCTTCGCGACAGGACTTGTCCTTTACGTCAACGCAAGGTTCGGCGATTACATATGTCACTTAACGTCCTCCAGAAGGCTTGAAGCGGTAGGACGTAATTCTAACCATGCAAGAGTCTCCTTGCACGATTACTGTTGGCCACATGTCAGCCGAGGAGTTGCGAGCCGCAATAGGCAAGCGAGCGAGCATTCGACTTCGAGATAACGAGGGCGGATTCAGGGATATTGTCGGTGTATTACAGAGTGAGACTAGCTTGATCAACCGCCGTGGAGATTTAGTTGAATTCCGCCTCGACGATATCGCTGTATATCGAATCATTCCAGTTTTTAATCGACGAGATGCTCAGCCTTCGACACTGTCGATGTATGACACCCGCACTCGCGATCTCAAGGAAATCGTTGATCGCGAAGGACTTGTCACTATCTACTGCTGTGGTCCCACCGTGTATCGGGATGCACATGTAGGAAATCTGCGAACTTTCCTGCTCGCTGATTTGATTTCTCGCACATTGCAACTGCAAGGCCTTGATGTAGATCTGATTCAGAACATTACAGATGTTGGACATATGGCGGATGATTTCCAAGGAGAAGATAAGTTACTTGCTGAAGCTAAGCGGACCAAAATAGACCCCTTTGCAATTGCACGTGAGTTTGAAGCGCGTTTTCATGAGGATTTAGCGTTGCTAAATGTGCAACCAGCAAGAGCATATCCACGTGCATCAGAGAATATGCCCTCAATGCTCGAATCAATTCAGAAATTGATTGATACAAAATCTGCCTACGTTGGAAGTGACGGTTCTGTCTATTTCGATGCCACATCATTTGAAAGTTACGGCGCAATTAGTGGAAACAAACTAGAAGCGCTTAAACCTGGACACCGATATGAATACACCGATGAAGATGGGAAAAAGTTTCATGCTGATTGGGCTTTATGGAAACTCGCCGGCGCTCGTACACAAATGATTTGGGACTCACCATGGGGATCAGGATTTCCTGGGTGGCATATCGAATGCAGCGCGATGTCTATCGATTTGCTGGACGCTTACGTAGATGTTCACGTCGGTGGTATTGATTTGCGATTCCCGCATCACGAGAACGAGCGCGCACAATCAAATTCGCTCACCCACACAGAAGTTGTACAAACCTGGGTACATGGCGAACACCTCTTATTTGAGGGCAAGAAAATGTCAAAAAGTGCTGGAAATGTTCTGCTGCTTAAGGATCTCTCTGCACGTGGGATCGATCCGCTTGCACTTCGCTTAGTTTTTCTTGAAAATCGATATCGATCCCAAATGGATCTCACATGGGCAGCTCTCGAGGCAGCACATGCGACTTTACGCCGCTGGAAAAATGCAATGGCCCAATGGGGAGAATCTATGGATATCAAAATAGATTCAGAAGTATCACAAGCTTTCGCGCAAGACCTTGATACGCCACGGGCAATACTGCGTTTACGTGCACTTGAGAAAGATCAAACTATTGGGAACCAAGATAAGCGTGCGATTTTTCTCTTTGCAGACCAAGTACTGGGTTTAGATCTTTCAGAAATTCCAATCAGTAAACCTGTAACAGATGAAATACAGCAGCTTTTAGATCAAAGAGTTGAAGCCAGAAGTTCCAAGAATTGGGCGCAGAGTGATGCGCTTCGAGATCAACTGGCTGACTTAGGGATTGAAATTAGCGATGGCGCTACTGGGCAAACTTGGCGTTGGAAATAATCTAGATTTTTCGTAGTACTGCAAGAATGCCAAGTGAGAATCCTACGAGAAGCAGCGCACTGCCTGCGTTATCTCCCTGAATAAGCAACTCTTGGCCAACTCCGTAAGACCCAGCTCTCACAATAACAATAAGCCATCCAAGTAGGGCCCACAGCTTGTAACGCTTCTTGCCGTAGTAGCGACCTACCCACCAAATTCCTGTGAAGGTTGTGATTAGTGAAACCATTAATCCAAACGGTGGCAGAGTTTGATGAATCAATGTCACACCAGTTGCAGTGAGTGCTCCAAAGATCAGTGATAGTAGCGACTTCATGACTGTGTAGAAATTCCAGCGAAGAGATCGCTTTCAAATCCTTGCTCGGTAAATGGTTCAGCCTTCTCGCCTTTAACTAAGGTGTAGTACTCATTACCCCAAATTTCGAGTCCCAAATTATTGGAGAGCGCGAAGAATGGGCCATCAACTGCTATCTGAGTGCCATGGGCTCTCATTGCATCCATTTTCTGATCAACATAATCTGCACCGTCAATGAGTGCGTGCACAAATGAATCATCTTTTGCAAAAGGTAAATCTTCAGCACTTTCTGCCCCCATAAAATCAGAGCCCAGCGCTTTCATCTTGTCGATGCCATCTTGTATCACTGACTTAGGCATGACATTCCAATAAATCTTGGGAATATCCCACTCTGATTGCTCAGCAGCAGCCATGGCTACTCGATGAGCTTGAATGTGATCCGGATGTCCGTATCCCCCGAATTCGTCGTAAGTAATCAACACATGCGGTTTTATTTCATCGATTACATCCGCGAGAGAGTGCACAACTTCTGAAAAATCTGCTTTCCAAAAACAATCGCTACGATCATTTTGGGGAGTTCCCATCATTCCGCTGTCGCGATATTTCTTTTTTCCTTCACCTAAGAAACGATGGTCGCTCACGCCAAGTGCCTTCATGGCGGCTGCAAGCTCGACTACACGATGTTCACCAAGTGAATCATTTTCAGTTGCGGCGAGATGAACTAACTCTGGAATAAGTACTTCACCTTCTTCGCCGCGAGTACATGTCACAAGCGTCACGTGCGCACCGAGTGCGGCATAGAGAGCCATTGTGCTTCCATTATTTATGGTCTCATCATCAGGATGAGCATGCACAAGCAAGAGGCGAAAGCTCTGATAGCTAGCGCGCATTAATAAACCGGAAGAGATGTATCAATTTGCTTTGCCCACGCAACAACTCCACCGGCAACGTGTGATGCATCTGCGAATCCTGCGTTCTTAAGAATTGCAAGGCATTCAGCAGAGCGGACACCACTCTTGCAATGCAGAATGATTGGTTTGTTCTGAGGCAGGCTTGCTAGTACTGAGCCATCAATAAAACCTTGTTTAGGGATGAGATGCGACTGTGGAATTCTCACAATTTCGAATTCACTTGGTTCGCGAACATCAATCAAATAGAAATCGTCGTTGCCGTCGATTTTATTTTTTAGCTCTTGAACCGTAATTGTTGAACCGGCACTTGCTTCTTGGGCGGCATCTGAAAGAGTTCCGCAGAATGCTTCATAATCCGGAAGCAGCGCTGTTTGTTTTGGATTCTCACTGCAGAGAGGACAGTTTGGATCTTTGCGTACTTTGATCTTTCTAAAGTTCATATCGAGTGCGTCATAGACCATCAGCGAACCGATGAGCGGTTCACCAATTCCTGTCAGAACTTTTATTGCCTCGGTTGTTTGAATAGAACCAATGGTTGCGCACAAAACACCGAGGACTCCGCCTTCAGCACAACTTGGGACCATTCCGGGTGGTGGTGGTTCTGGATACAGGCATCGATAGCAAGGTCCGTATTCGGCCCAGAAAACACTGGCTTGTCCATCGAAGCGATAAATAGATCCCCATACATAAGGTTTCTTCAGAAGTACGCATGCATCATTTACTAAATAGCGAGTAGCGAAATTATCTGTTCCATCGACAATGATGTCGTATTGTGAGAAAAGTTCCATAACGTTTGAATTATCGAGACGGGTCTCGTGTGTAATTACATTCACGTAAGGGTTGATCTCAGAAATCTTCTCTTTCGCACTTTGTGCTTTGCTCTTACCGATATCTGATTGCCCGTGAATAATCTGTCTCTGCAAATTAGATTCATCAACCGTGTCGTATTCAACGATTCCAAGCGTTCCGATTCCAGCTGCAGCTAAATACATCAACGCTGGAGAACCCAATCCTCCTGCACCCACGCAGAGAACTTTGGCGTTCATCATTCTCTGTTGGCCCGCCATCGCTACATCAGGAATGATCAGATGGCGGCTATATCGACGAACTTCATCGACAGTGAGCGCTGGACCTGGCGTAACAAGCGGAGGAGTCTTCATGCGCCAATTCTGCCGTACTGTGAACTTACCTGCCAATTCTGTACGATGCGCTCAATGACTATAGATACTGCTCCTGCAAGCAATTCGCGTTCAGACAAATCTCGCCTTCCTCGTGACGAGCGAAGAGCCATTTTGCTCTCTGCAGCGCTCGAAGTTTTCACCGCTGCCGGATACCACTCAGCAGCAATGGATGAGATTGCAGACCGCGCCAATGTAAGTAAGCCAGTTCTCTATCAGCATTTTCCATCAAAATTAGATTTATACCTTGCGGTTCTTGATCTACACATTGATTCTTTAGTCTTTGAGCTTCAAAAAGCAATTTCATCAACGCCAGAAAATAAACAGCGTGTGCACGTGACTATTGATGCATATTTTAATTTTATTGAAAATGAAGGCGAAGCATTTAGATTGCTCTTTGAAAGTGATATGAATGTCGAGCCACAAGTTCGCGAACGATTGAACCGCATGACCTATGACTGCGCAGCTGCTGTTAGCGGTGTGATCTCTAATGACACTGGGCTACCTCGCGAAGAGGCGATGATGTTAGGTGTGGGGCTAATCGGTTATGTGCAAGTAACTGCACGTCATTGGCTAGAAAGAGATGGCAAACTCACTCGCCAGCAGGCTATTGAACTCGTTGAAACCCTCATGTGGCGCGGTATTTCTGGATTTCCCCGTACTGAAGTCTGACTCTAAGATAGAGCCATGAGCTCAAAGAAATCAGAGAAGGCATCACAAGTTCGAATTTCAATTACACACGTGAATAGCGAACTTTCATTTGAATGCCCACTTACACCTGATGAGATTCGAGCCGCAGTAACTGCAGCTCTCTCTGCATCAACTCCACTCATTCTTACAGATGTGCGCGGACATGAAGTTATTGTCCCTGCAGATAAAATCGGGTACGTAGAAATCGGGCAACCAACCGAACGCCGCGTCGGTTTTGGTGCCAACTAAGTGTCCCTAACTTTCGCAGACCTTCCTCTTCGCAAAGAGACTATCGATGCGTTAAATCAACATGGTTTTACTTCTCCATTCCCAATTCAGGAGATGGTGATGCCTATTGCACTTGCCGATGGCGATGTCATCGGTCAAGCCAAGACAGGCACAGGAAAGACTCTCGCTTTTGGAATTCCTGTAATCGAGCGAGTAATTGCTCCAAATGATTCAGACTGGGCAGCACTTGTTAATCAAGGAGATCCACAAGTTCTCATTGTTGTTCCTACCCGCGAACTTTGCGTTCAGGTCACAAAAGATATCGAAGAGCTTTCATTTAATCGCGGTATCCGCACTCTTGCCGTTTATGGTGGCCGTGCCTTTGAGCCGCAGATCGAAGCGCTTCAAAATGGAGTAGAGATTGTTGTTGGCACCCCAGGTCGACTTCTCGATCTCTATCGCCAAGGACAACTTAAATTAAAGAATGTTTCACGAGTAGTGCTTGATGAAGCAGATGAAATGCTTGATTTAGGCTTTTTGCCCGATGTCGAGAAGATTTTCACAAGCACTCCAGCGCGTCAGCAGACGATGCTTTTCTCAGCAACTATGCCTGGTGACATCATCGCTCTAGCTCGTAGATTCATGAATCAACCAGTTCATATTCGAACTCAAGACAATGAAGATGAAGGCGCTGTAGTTTCTAGAATTGTGCAATTTGTCATTCGCGCCCACGCAATGGACAAAATCGAAATGCTGGCAAGAATTTTGCAAGCCAACGGACGTGGCCCAACAATTGTCTTCTGCCGAACTAAGAGAACGGCACAGAAAACTTCTGATGATCTCGTCGAACGAGGTTTCCGTGCAGCAACTATTCATGGCGATCTTGGACAATCGGCTCGCGAAAAAGCTCTCAATGATTTCAAAGCAGGTAAGTCTGACGTTTTGATTGCCACAGATGTTGCCGCTCGTGGAATTGATATCGATGGAATCACCCACGTTATTAACTACCAATGCCCGGAAGATGAAAAAACATACGTACACCGCATCGGCCGAACTGCCCGAGCAGGTGCTCATGGCATATCTGTCACCTTTGTCGATTGGGACGATCTTGCACGTTGGAAGATGATTGATACTGCGTTGGTTTTGGGATTACCGGAACCTGTAGAAACCTACTCATCTTCTGAACATCTCTATGAAATGCTCAATATCCCAGCCGGATCAACTGGTCGAATTTCTAAAGTAAAAAGCACCACTCCAAAAGTTGCCAAAGATGCAAAAGTAGAAAAGATAGAGAAGTCAGAACCTCGCGCTAAGCGTGAGCGCACGAGAACAAAGCGAATTACTAGCTAGCAGTAAATGCTTTAATCGCGTTTGTAAGCATCTGTACCGCAATCGCAGCAAGAAGAAGCCCCGCGATACTCGCTAACAAAGTAACTCCCGCATCTTTGATTATTCCCACAATCTTGGTTGATGCCATCAAGACTGTTCCAATAATCAAGTGCACCGCAAGAATTGCGAGTGCAAGACCTAGAAATTGTGCATTTGTATCGGCCTTCTGCACATAAATCATAGTTGCGACAATTGCGCCGGGACCGGCAAGCAGTGGAGTACCGAGTGGAACCATTCCGATATTCGAACTCGTCTGATCAGCTCCACCTTTAGATGTTCCAGTGAGTAATTGCAATGACACATAGAGCAGTAGCAACCCACCTGCAGCTTGGAGTGCTTCGATAGAAACATTCATATACTCGAGGATGAATTGACCAAAGAATGCAAAGCTTGCAATCACAAAGAGAGATACGCCAGCGGCTTGCCACGCCAGTTTCACTCGCTCACGTGGGGATTTATCTCCAACTAATCCAAGAAAAATTGGTGTTGCACCTGGTGGATCCATAATTACAAAGAGTGTGACAAACGCTTGTGTTGCAAATGTAATTGCACTTAGTGAATTCATGCTGTGACAACCCTTCGAGCGTTTGTGGCAGACTCTAACATCTCCCATTGTGCCGGATGAGTAGTGTTTTCTGCCATGGAATTAAGTTTTCCTGTTCCGTGATAATCACTTGATCCTGTTATAGCAAGGTTTAGTTCTTTTGCAATTTCGGTGAGAACTTTCTGCTCATCAGCGCTTTGATCTCTGTGATGAACTTCTATTCCATTGAGGCCAGCGACCAGTAGGTCACCAAAAGACTCTGCTCTGAGTATTTCACCTCGGCGTGATGCAAAAGGATGAGCAATGACTGCTACGCCTCCGGCTTTACGGATAACCGAAATAGCATCTGTGGGCGTCGGAGCCGCATGCGAGACGTAATACTTTGAATCATTGTGCAAGAGTTCTAGAAATGCCTCGTCGCGGGTTGCAACAATGCCTTTTGCTACAAGTGCATCAGCTAAATGAGGTCTGCCCAGAGTTGCACCGATCGGTGCTGCGCGATTGACATCCTCAATAGAGATTTCATATCCATCTGCGCGAAGTAATTCAATCATTTTTCGCATTCTTGGAATGCGGGTGTCTCTTGACTCTTCCAGCATTTGCTGCATCTCTTGATGCTCGCCATCAAATAACAAGCCAAGCATATGGACGCTTATGCCATCAGTTGTCAGGCAAGAAATTTCTGCACCTAGTACAAGTTGAATCTGAGGTTGAATGGCAGTGATTGCTTCGTTCCACCCTGAGGTGGAATCGTGGTCTGTAATTCCAAGAGTCGTTACGCCGGCAGCAAGCGCCTTCTTTACAAGTGCAAATGGAGAATCAGTTCCATCGCTACATGTGCTGTGTGTATGTAGATCAATCATGACCCAATTGTGCTTTCTGGTTTTGTGCGCAACACAACTAAGACACAGCCAAAAAGAATCAAAATGACTCCCGGAATAATCATCATAGTTGGCTCTTTACCTATTTTGAAAATCATGGAGAGAATTGCTGCCACTGGAACTTCAAAAAAGACAATCATTGAAACCACTGCAGGCGAAACCCGTTTTAAGGTGAGGTTAAACATTGTGTGCCCCAATATTTGAGCGCCAAGAATTAGTCCAAGTAAAATCCACCACTGTTTTGCTTCAAAGTGAATGATTTCATAACCCATGAAAAGAGCCATAGGGAGTGCGGTCATTGCGCAGACAAAGTAGCAAATTGATGTATATGACGTAGTCTCTAAATATTGTTGCGCCCGAGAGCCAATGAGCATGTAGGCGGCGGCGAGTGCACCAGATATCAGTGCAGCGATATCACCCAGAAATGATCTGCGATCAAGCTGCAAATCAATACCTGTAACAAGGAGCACTCCCGTAAAACTAATGAGCATTCCTAGCCAAGCTTTAGTCGGTATATGTCCGCCAGTAAGTTTTACAAAGAAGGCGGCAAAGATAGGTTGTGTTGCAACTATCGCTGTGCCTGCAGTAACGCTTGTTAATCGCATCGAGAGAAAGAAACCTACAAAGTGGATTGCGAGAACGACGCCTGCAAGAACAGCAAGCCGTACTCCTTTCCGATTCAAAGAGTGCTTGATTGCAAAAGGTAGAGTCAATAAAGCTCCACCTAAATTGCGCCAAAAAATAAGTGTAGGAACCGGCATTGCACTAAGGGCAATCAACGGACCGGATGAGCCAATGCCAAAAATCCCGATTATCAGTCGTATCAGGTCGGGTCTCGCAGGGAGCTCCGTATGATTGTGAATGCCTGATTTCATATGGCAAACCTAGCCGATAGCCCACCCGTTACTCTTATCCCATGAGCGGAAATAACATCAATCGAATATTTCTCGCCCGCCTTGCAGGTACAGCAGTCTTTGACCCAAACGGAGATCCAGTTGGCAAGGTGCGCGATGCTGTCGCGACCCTGCGTTCTAACAATCAATCTCCCCGTGTACTGGGTTTAGTTGTAGAAGTTCCTTTACGTCGAAGAGTCTTTGTCCCAATAACTCGAGTCACATCTATCGAATCTGGTGCCGTCGTTATTACTGGACTTCTCAATATGCGCCGCTTTGAAACACGAACAGGTGAAATGTTAGTGCTGGGAGATCTTCTAGATCGAACAATTTCTTTAGTTGAAGGAAGCGAATCAGTTCTTGTTGAAGATATGGCGATGGAACAAAATCGCACTGGTGATTGGCTGATTACCCGTGTTCACATTATGCGCAAAGGCCGTGGGTTGCGTAGAAAAGGTGCAACATCAACAGTTGCATGGGAAGAAGTCACAGGCTTTACTCACCATGAGACTAATCAAGGAGTTGCAAACTTACTTTCAACCTTAGGCAATCTTCGTGCAGCTGACTTAGCCGCAGTTTTGCAAGATCTTGCACCGAAGCGTCGCGTTGAAGTTGCACGTGCGCTTAACGATGAACGACTAGCAGATGTTCTAGAAGAGATGGATGAGTCAGAGCGAGTAGCGCTTCTAGCTGAACTCGAGGGTGAACGTGCTGCGGATGTTCTAGAAGAAATGGATCCAGATGACGCGGCTGACTTGCTCCGAGAAATTGGTGAAGAGCGAGCACAGGAACTTATCAACCTCATGGATCCCGAAGATGCAGAAGATGTTTTACGTTTGATGACGTACGAGGATTATTCTGCAGGTGGAATGATGACTACAGAACCAATCGTGATGTCAGCTGATTACACAGTTGCCGACGCACTTGCTGCGGTTCGCCAAAGTGAGATTTCTCCAGCGCTTGCTTCACAAATTTTTGTTGCCCGCCAACCTCTTGAGACCCCTACTGGACGATTCATCGGAATGGTTCATTACCAGCGCTTGCTACGCGAGCCACCTGCAACACTTCTTGGTTCTATTGTTGATACCAACACTCAGGGCGTTAATCCCGACGCATCATTGCATGCAGTTTCGTCATACTTAGCTAGTTATAACTTGCTCTCATTGCCCGTCATTGATGCAAATGACCGACTTCTTGGAGCAGTAACAGTTGATGACGTGCTCGATCACTTGTTGCCAGATAACTGGCGTCATGATCATCGCGATTCGGCAGCAACAACTGCGGCACTTGAGAGCATCGATACAAGTTTTGTAGATTCACAAGAATTAGAAAGGGAGGTGTAAGAAATGGCTCGCAACCACGGCCTTGATACTCCTCGCGAGACACGTCGCTCACTTCGCGCAAATTACGACCCTGAAGCTTTTGGTCGCCTCTCTGAAAAATTTGCTCGTTTCTTAGGTACTGCTCGTTTCCTTGTGTATATGACAGTCTTTGTTCTTAGTTGGGTTATTTGGAATGCATTGGCGCCACAAAGTGCGCGTTTTGATGAATACCCATTTATTTTCCTAACGCTGATTCTCTCCTTGCAGGCGTCCTATGCTGCTCCATTGATTTTGCTTGCACAAAATCGTCAAGCAGATAGAGACCGAATCACACTCAACGAGGATCGTGCGCAGAATTCAAGAAGTATTGCCGATACCGAATATCTGACTCGTGAGTTAGCTAGCTTAAGAATTGCACTTGGTGATGTTGCAACACGTGATTATCTGCGTAACGAACTCGGAGATATGGCTAAAGAGATTGTTGAAGAGTTACGCAAGTCCGAGTCGAACCCCGAGTAGGGATTTCTCTCGAACAATTAGCTTGGAAACTATTTCGACAATCGCCTGCGCACTTGGGCTTTCTGGTGCCGAGATAACCACAGGCTTACCAGCATCGCCTCCTTCGCGAAGTTCGGGTGCGAAAGGAATCTTGCCAAGTAAAGGAACAGGCGCTCCAACAAGCTGAGAAAGACGCTTAGAAGTTTCTTCTCCGCCACCTTCTCCAAATAATGAAGTCATGTGACCGCACTGTGCACATGGATAAGCCGACATGTTCTCAATAACACCAATGACTCGTTGGTGAATTTGGTGGGCAATTCTTCCTGCACGTTCTGCAACTTCGGCAGCAGCAACTTGTGGAGTTGTAACTACAAGAATTTCTGAGGTAGGTACGAGCTGCCCTAATGAAATTGCTAAGTCTCCAGTTCCTGGCGGTAAATCTATGTAGAGAAGATCAAGATCTCCCCAGTACGCATCAGATAGAAGCTGTTCAAGTACTCGGTGAAGTAACGGACCGCGATAAGCGATGGCATCTGTGCGTTCTGGCTTAAACATTTCCATCGATACGGTCTTCACTCCGTAGGATTCGAGTGGAATGAACATCTGATCAATAGCCGTTGGCCGTTGGCCAATCAGTCCCATCAGACGCGGAATTGAGTGACCGTATACATCAGCGTCAAGGATTCCGACTCGCAATCCCCTTTGCGCACTAGCCACAGCGAGGTTTGCAGTCAGTGATGACTTACCTACTCCACCCTTGCCTGATGCAACTCCAATAACTCTGGTTAATGAATCTGCTTGAGCGAAAGAGATAAAACTTTCACGTCCATTACGCAGAAGCTTTTTGATATTCGCTCGCTGCTCTTCATCCATGACCCCAAAAGTGATCTCAACCGAAGAAATCCCATCTACAGCTAGAACTGCCTTTTCAATATCAGTTGTTAGACGGTCCTTCATTGGGCATCCAGTGATAGTGAGCAGGATTTCTAGCGTTGCTACACTATTTGAAATCGATGCACTCTTAACCATTCCTAATTCAGGCAGTGCTCGATGCAGCTCTGGATCTTGCACGGTTGCAAGAGCTTCATGAAGTAATTCAAGAGTTGTCATAGAAGATCTGGATCTATTTTTGCTGAGGCTTTTTGGGAACGTTCATCTTCATCGTCTAGCACGCTTGATATGTGCTTCTGAATAAAAGCCTTGGGGCGCAAATCAGATGGTTGTAAATCTTCAAAACCTGGACCTAAATTCTCTTTAAGTTCATTGGTGGCAGTGGTCGCAAAAGCGCGCATCTTCTTCACAAACTTTGCAGCATCTACTGCGAATTGTGGCAACTTATCTGGACCAAGAAGAATCATGGCCAGTAGTGCAAGGCCAACGATTTCTCCAGCACCAAAATCAAAGAACATAGGACAAGACTACCCTTTTACGGTGAAGCCGTAAGTGTGATTGAGGTGCTCTTCAGTACACCATCGCGCTTATAGGAGATTTTCACTAAGTCCCCAACATTGAGTGAGCGAATTACCACAATGAGTTCTTCAGCTGACGTGATTTCTCTTCCATCAAATTCCGTGATGACATCTCCGCTCTTTAGGCCCGCCTTCTCTGCGGGGCTACCCTTAGAGATTGCATTGCCTTCCTTAGCTATCAGAGCACCTTTGCCTGTGTACGTCATATCCACTGACACTCCAATTACTGGATATGTAGCCTTACCATTCTTGATTAACTGCTCTGCTGTCTTGCGCGCTTGATTAATTGGAATTGCAAAACCTAATCCAATAGAGCCAGTGCGAGAATTTACTGTTGTTCCCAAGGTTGCAATAGCTGAGTTGACCCCAATAACTGCACCAGTTGAATCAACTAGCGGGCCTCCAGAATTTCCTGGGTTAATTGCTGCATCGGTTTGAAGTGCATTGATATATGAATTATCTGATTGTGGTTCTCCTGCGGTAACTGCGCGATTCTTGGCGCTAATTATTCCAAGAGTAACCGTGCCCGTTAGTCCAAGCGGTGAACCAATTGCAATAACAGAATCACCGACTGCAATTTTATCGCTGTCTCCAAATTGCAAAGCTTTGACATTCGCACCAGTAATCTTTAATACCGCTAAATCATAGGAATTATCTCGGCCAACAACTTTTGCCGAATAATCTGATCCATCATTGAGTCGCACCGTGATGGCTCCACCACTAGAGACTGACGCTGAAATCACGTGATTATTTGTAAGAATATAACCAGCGCTATCAATGACAAATCCAGATCCTGTAGCTCCGCCGTCATTGGCAACCGCTTCGATAGAGACGACTGAAGGTAAAACTCTTTGAGCAATCTCTGCAACAGAACCGACGGGACGCTCGATAGTAGATGTTGATTTAACAAGGTTAACTGAGCGACCGAAAAGTGACCCAGTAGATGAAGCTCCAACTGTTCCCGCGATAACACCAACAACGATTGCGAGAACGATTGCGGTTTTTAGGGAAATGGAGCGATTAATACCTCTTGTACTTGGGGCTGTCCACCAAGGGCCTTCGTTAAATTCACTCACTACATTTTCTCCGTAATCAAAAACTTCACATACATATCTTGCTACAACTTGGTGGCGAGTAACAAACCATCGCCAACGGGAACAAGAGAAGTCACCCAGGATTCTGTATCAGCTTTAACAATTTTCCCCGCTTCGCGAAGAGCCACAGTTTTAGGGTCTCTCTGGGCAGGATCCGGAACTTTGCCGCCGCCAAAGAAGTTATCAATTACGAAAACTCCTCCGCTACGCAGAATTCTATGTGCTTCGGAAATTGCAAAACTTAGGTCTTCAGGATTATGTCGGAATACCACTAGGTCGTATGCGCGATCTGTAAGTTTCGTCATTACATCCATTACTGAATTAGTAATCAATCTAAATCGTGGTTGTGCAATATCTGCATCGGCCAGAGCAAGTTTTGCAATGGAAGTATGCTCCATTTCATCATCAATAGAAGTCAGAGTTCCACTTGCGAGCATTCCTTCGAGCAGCCATAGAGAGCCAACTCCAGATCCTGTACCGATTTCTACGACTGATTGCGCTTTGATTTGATGAGCGAGCTGTCGTAAATAGGCCCCTGCGCCTTGCGAAACATCTACTACGCCATTTTCGGCACCTCGTGCACGCGCTGCTTGCTTGACAGAATTTTCAAGAATAAAGGTCTCGGCATACAGATGTGGATCAATATTCATGAGATGGACAATATCCAATCAATGAACAATCGCACGCCGAAACCGGTTCCGCCTTTAACATTTTCTCCAGCATCAGTTTCACTTCGACCTGGCCCTGCAATATCTAGGTGCACCCACCGCGAATCTGCAACAAAATGCTCAAGGTAGAGAGCAGCTGTGACAGAACCAGCTGAATAGTCCCCTTTATCTGCCGCGTGATTAAGGTCAGCGACATCACTCTCTAATGAATCTATGTAATCATCGACCAAAGGCATGTGCCATACACGTTCACCACTGGACTCACCTAGCGCTACAAACTGCTGCGCAAGTTTCTTATCTCTTGAATACAGCGCACCATATTGGCGACCTAGACCAAGGGTTGCTGACCCAGTCAGAGTTGCAATATCAATCAAATAATCAGGTTCGAGGTTTTCGACAGCGTATGCAAGACCATCTGCAAGAACTAAGCGACCCTCTGCATCTGTGTTAATGATTTCAACAGTCGTGCCGCCGTACTGGGTAATGACATCTGATGGACGTTGAGATGTTCCAGAGAGAGCATTTTCTGCACACATCATCAATACCGTGACACGTACAAGTGGTTGCAATTCTGGAAGAGCACTTATTGTGGCAAGTGCTGCCGCAGCTCCTGCCATATCACTCTTCATGGCAGTCATAAATTCATATGGTCGCTTGAGTGAGACTCCACCGATATCAAAAGTAATTCCTTTACCAACGATCACTATGTGCGGGAGTGTCGCTGCAGCGCTTGCTTTCAGACGTGGAATATATGAAAGTTCAATAAATCGCGGACCTGGATTTGGTGATGAGTTACCTACTGCACGTAATCCACCAAATTTGTTTAACTCTTTCCCTGAAAGTACTTTAATCGCTAGTCCTTTTTCATCGGCAATCTTCTTTGCTTCCTGCGCCATCCAGAGCGGATTCTTAATATTCGATGGGGTATGAATCAAATCTCGTGCCGTATAGAGAGCCTCTGCAATCACTGATGCGCGAGAAACTGCATCATTTTCAAGTGTTGCGATTGCAATTGTTGGAATCTCTGCAGTTTTTTCAGTTTTGAGATTCCATGAGTATGCACCTAAAAGTGCAGAGACTCCATGAGCCTTAATCTGATCTTTACTCTCGGCGCACAATGAAATTGCTTCTATGGCTTTCCCGCGAATCTTTCTGCCAATAGCTGCACCTGCTGCTCGAAATGAAGTAAGGCTCTCGTCTCCCAGCCCAACTAGGTAGAGACGATCTACCTGCGAGTCCGAGTGCAGAACGGGAATTTCATACAACTCCCCTGCTTTGGCAGAAGGTGAAAAGAATGAGACTTCGTCAACGAGATTAACTTCAAAAAACTTTTCAAGAGATTTTAGTATTTTTTTACTGCCTAAAAATGAAATAACTCCATCTTCTGACTTTGTGAAACCAAGTGCAAGTACATCTGCCCCAACGACGGATTCAAGCTCGGGAGCAACTGCGCGAAGAATTTCTAAATCCGCTCTACTTCTTGATCAGAGCAACAGCAGCTTCAAGAGCGGCGCTGAGGTTATTTGCTTCCTGAGGATTGAGTTCGACTACAAGTCGCCCTCCGCCTTCCAGGGGAATTCGCATGACGAGCGAGCGCGCTTCCTTTGTGACTTCCATAGGACCATCACCAGTACGAGGTTTCATTGCTGCCATGGTGGGGACTCCTTGTGAGGTAGCGGGCGGATGCGTGAAGCGAGGGATAAGTATCTCGCAGAATCAGCCCGAGGTGAAATCGAGGGATTTACATGCCCAAAAACGCGGTGAGGCGCTTCTTTCCACTATCGATGACTGCAATCACTGATTTCTCCGGAACGACGAGTATGTCCGCAATCTCTTGACTGCTCTTTGACCGCAGGTAATGCAACGTCAAAATGATTCTTTCTTCTTCTGGCAGTGAGGCGAGCAACTGTGCCAAGGTCTGGGGATTGCTCATATTTCAAAGATTACTCGGATTTCAATGATTACTCGATGCTTATCGGAAAGAACGAGCAAATTTCAGGAGTGATAAGCGAACCCCAGCATAAAGAAATGGAGCCACGAGCAGAAAAAGTGCTCGTGGGGCAATGATTGTTTCCGACCAGTCAAACCGAGTTCGATTGGAATTCTCTTGCGTCAAAATGAAAGAACCTGAACCTCTAAGAATTTTTCCATGATGCTCGACATCACATCGTGATGGTTCATCCCATCGAGTCACTGTCATGAGATCAAGAAGACCAGGAGATTTGATTCTTGGATAAAACTTATAAAGAGGTCCAGTAAAGGCTGCAATTGAAGTTCCAACTCCAGAAACTTTTTCGGAAGTAACCCAGACTTTAGTCTGGAGCATCCACTCGCCTTGAGAATTCCAATCCGCGATACGGCGCCATACTTCGATTTGTGGAGCAGGAATTGAAAGTGAAATCGAAAGTTTATGCTCGCCCATATTATTTCCGACTATGCGCTTTTGAAATTGCTTCATCAACAGTTGTTGTCCAATGAAGCAAATCGCGCATTCCAGGTTTTACAAACTTCTCTTCCTCAAGATGCTCAACTAGATGATGAAGTGGTTGATAAATTCCGAATGGATCAAGAATAATCACAGGCTTGTCATGGAACTTTAAATAGCGTCCTACCCAAATTTCAAAGAGTTCTTCTAGGGTTCCAAGGCCTCCAGGTAGCGTGATAAACGCGTCCGAAAGCTCTTCGATTTTTGCCTTACGAACTCGCATCGAATCAACAACAATTAATTCATCGCTCTCATGATCTGCGAATTCGATATCCACTAACTTCTGCGGAATTACGCCAATCGTACGTCCACCATTACTGCGCGCTCCCCTGGAAATCGCACCCATCGCAGAAATGTGGCCTCCGCCAGAAACCAACTCAGCTCCACTTTCGGCGATTCCCGCTCCGAGTTCGAAGGCTAGATCAATGTACTTCGAATCAATCGAAGGAGACGAGGAGCAAAATACTGCGATACGCATGATGTACAGAATAGGGGTTAGGCTTAGAACATGTCTTCTTTAGCTCACGGCCATGGTGTTGTAACGCTCTCAGGTTCAACGGTACTTGATGTTTGGTTTCCCAATCCATCATTAGGCTCACTTACCGGAAATCCAGAGGCATCATTATCAGCTCTTGTCGGAACAGATTCTGTTCGCAATGTACGTAAAGAACTAGTCTCCGTTGAAATTGATTTATCTGTTGCTCCAAAAGATGCGATAGATGCCTACCTCCGACTTCACTTACTTTCACATCGCCTTGTAAAACCGCATGGCCAATCGCTAGATGGAATTTTTGGTCTGCTTTCAAACGTTGTCTGGACATCTGCTGGACCATGCGCTGTTGAGAATTTTGAGTTAACTCGCGCTCGACTTAAAGCGCAATATGGACACATAACTGTCTATGGTGTGGATAAATTCCCACGCATGGTTGATTACGTCATTCCTAGCGGTGTCCGTATCGCAGATGCTGATCGTGTTCGTTTAGGTGCCTATCTTTCATCTGGAACAACTGTGATGCATGAAGGATTTATTAATTTCAATGCAGGCACTCTCGGAACTTCAATGGTCGAAGGTCGAATCTCTGCTGGTGTCGTCGTGGGAGATGGAACCGATGTTGGTGGTGGCGCCTCAATCATGGGCACGCTCAGTGGTGGTGGAAAGCAAGTTATATCTATCGGCGAAAAATGCCTGCTGGGTGCTAACTCAGGATTAGGCATTTCACTCGGTGATAACTGCGTCATTGAAGCTGGTACATACATCACTGCAGCTTCGAAAATTACATTGCCGGATGGCGAAGTTGTAAAAGCCGGAACTCTTTCAGGAGCACATGATGTGTTATTCCGACGCAACTCACTTACAGGTGGATTAGAAGTAGTCGCACGCACTGGCACATGGGGTGGTCTGAACTCAGTTCTGCACGCTAACTAAAAGACTGCGCAAGATTGAAATATGGAGAAGGAATTTTCGCTCTACTTCTAAATGTATCTCCGCGTAACAGTTTGGTAGAACCATTACTAGATGTACCTTTTATATAGGTGACTGCACCGGCAGAATTTCTCGAAATAATTTCAAGTGTGACAATATCTGCAAGAAGAAATGCTTTTGCTACGATTTCTTGAGTTGCTGATGCTCTCCATTGTGCAAAACGTGGATTCAACTTCGGGTCTAACCCTGCAGGATCTGCCACTGATTGTGTGTAAGGGGTTGCCTGACCCCAAGCATCAAATGTCGTTTGAGTAGCACCGCCAGACGACGAAGAGTAATAAGCCTGAATTGGTTTTCCTTGATTTAAAATCACGAGGCTGGTTGATGTATCAATGTTTGTTCGCCGAACTGCTGCCTTCCACAACTTTCCAATTTTCGGTTCTGCCTCTTTCGAAAAACCAACAAAATTTTGATCTCCGATATGTGAGTAAACATTGCAATCGCACGCACTTCTCGGAGTTCCAATTTTCGCTAGTGCGTATGAGCGAGCTGCAATCGCTTGCGCCTCGAGTACGGCAGCAGGCCAAGCAGAAGAGACTTCGCTAATTCCCCACAAATATTCGTCGTGAATTGAGAGTGAATTAGTCACTTCTAGGGCTCCACCTACAACTTTCACTTGTATCTGGCCATATTTATATCGAACCGGGTTTCCAGGTCCGAAGAAAGTCAAGATTGTATTTGGGGCTCCCCAACGCACAGTGAGGATTTTTCCATTTACTGCGCCGATTGCAACGCTCTTTCCCTGGATCACAAAGGACGCCATTGTCTGCTGAGGAATAGTCAGCGCTGGCACTGGAGTCGCAGTTGGTGGAATATCTCCAATGAATACATCAATTTTTGAATTCAATTGCGTTGTTGATACTGAGAAACTTTTTAGAGCTGTTCCAATGTTAACTCGAATTGTGTGAGTATCGACAACAGGTGCCACAACTACATCTTTGTAGTAGTAGGTAAGTATGGCTGTTGCACTCTCGCCGGCGACAGCTCTGGCTTTAGCACCTATTTGGCTCATGCCTACACCGTGCCCGTAACCGGAACCCGTGAATGCAAAACTCACAGGGGCTTGAGCTTGCGCAATTGGGAACTGCGAAAAGAAAAGAACGCCAGAGAAGAGAGCTGCCGCTATTTTCTTCATGATGAGTAACTCATTCGGCTGGAACAAGAGATTTCGGCGAAGTGATGAAACCAGCGCCCCATGCAAAGTGCATAGTAGGAAGTACGGTCAATAAAATAATGAATTCAAGTATTGATGATGCAATTTTGAGAGATGCAATGAGAACAAAAAAAGCATAAATGGCAGCTGGAATCAGAAATATGCTGGAAAGAAATGCGCCTAAAAGTAGCGATGAGATAAAACCAGCAAGTGCTACTGGTGGCGCCAAGTACCTATAGTTGATTGTTCCTGGATGTCTCCTGGAGACAACTCGACGCCAACGCCCGTACTCAAAATATTGTTTTGCGAGAGCTTTGACAGTGGGACGAGGTCGGTAGATTACTTGTAAGCGTGGGTCAAAATAAACAATGCCGCCCTTTTCTCGCAATCTAAAATTTAACTCCCAATCTTGTGCTCTCGTAAACCGCTCATCAAATCCGCCAATTGCCATGAGTGCTTCACGACGAAATGCCCCCAAATAGACGGTATCAACTGGGCCAGCATGCCCACCAGTATGAAAACGAGAAGCGCCAACACCAAATGGACTTCGCATTGCTCCTGCAACTGCATTCTCAAACTGAGTCGTTCCGTCGGCTGCCATCATGCCGCCGACATTTACAGCACCTGTGGAGATGAGAATTTCTACAACGAGTGAAATGTAATTAGAAGGAATTTGTGCATGTCCATCTACGCGCACAACTACAGGATTCTGAGATTTACCGAGTGCAAGATTTAGTCCAGCTGCAGTTCTACCAGTGGGACTTTCAACAATGACCACTCGTGCATCTGCTTGCGAGAGTCTCTGAGCGATTGAAGCAGTGCGATCACGTGAGGGACCAATTGCCAAGATAACCTCAAGTGGGCCTTGATAATCCTGAGAAAGAATTGAGTGCACTGCATTTTCTAAATGTGACTCTTCATTGAGGACGGGAAGAATCACACTGACAGCAGGGTGCGGTGAGCCAATTAACCCTTGTATTGGTGTCGCCATAACCCCTCCACGCTATCGTCCAAGTACCCTACGGATGTGAAAACACGTCGTGCGATACGGATAATAACAACACTCTCTGTGAGTATCGTTGTTCTCGCATCGGTCTCTTGGCTTGGATTAGGTCAAGTAAGTGGTCAAATTTCTCGCATTAGTGTTTTCGGAAACCTTAAGGACCGCCCCGAAAAAACCTCACGGGCAATTAACTACCTCGTCGTGGGCTCTGATTCTCGCGAAGGTTTAAGCATGGCGCAGATTAAGAAATTGAGAGTTGGTACCACGGCTGTTGCGGCTGGCGGTCGATCAGACACAATGTTCTTAATTCATATAAGTAAAGCTCGAGATGCAGCATTTATCGTCTCGCTTCCAAGAGATACCTTGGTAAATGTTCCAGCGCATATCAGTCAAGATGGGAAAAGGGATATTCCTGAAAAGCCGGGCAAACTCAATGCAGCTTTCGCTTTCGGCGGAGCCCCACTTCTTATTCAAACTATTGAAGCAAAGACCAATCTTCAAATTGATCACTACATTGAAGTAAATTTTGCAGGATTCACCGGTGTAGTCGATGCCCTTGGCGGAATTGAAGTGTGTTCGAAGGTTGCAATTAATGATCCGAAGAGTTACTTGGTCATGAGTGCGGGAACGCACGTACTGGATGGGCTTGAAGCTCTCAAGTATGTAAGAACCAGAGATTTTGATGGCCGTGGAGATATCGGACGCATGGAACGTCAACAACAATTTGTTAGTGCAGTAGTGCGTAAAGCCACAAGTAGTGGAACTCTCTTAAATCCGATTAAGCTTGCCAAGTTCTATAACGCAAGTATCTCGACGGTGAAGATGGATGAGAGCCTAGATAAGAATGACCTCCTGACTTTGGCTAAACAATTAAGGAATCTTTCATCTGGAAACATTCGCACACTTACAGTTCCGCTCTCTGACCCTAATGGCAGAGTTCCCGGTGTTGGATCCGTAGTAATTTGGGATGATGAGCTCTCTGCAGATCTCTGGACACGAATTAGAAATGATCAAGCCCTTGTCGACACAATAAAGCCATCACCTAAAGCAACGAATGGCGCAACGACTGAACCTGAGATAGTTGATAAATTCAAGACCAAAACAGCCGCTGAAAACCCATGTGCGCCGAAGAAATAACTCGCCGAATGCTCGTTATTAAATAAGGCTGCAATAGACTCCACGCTATGGCTCTTAAACTTTCTGTCATCGGATGTGGCTATCTCGGTGCAACACATGCTGCATGTATGTCATCACTTGGATTTGAAGTAGTCGGCGTGGATACAGATCAGAGCAAAGTAGAAATGCTTTCAAAGGGAGAGCTTCCCTTTTACGAACCAGGGTTAGACACACTTCTTGCAGCTGAAATCAGTAATGGCAGGCTTACATTTTCAACAGATTTTGCAACTGTTGCTGATGCTGATGTTCATTTCATCTGCGTGGGTACTCCGCAAAGTAAAGATGGATTAGCTGCAGACCTCACTTACGTAAAAGCTTCGGTAAGCGCTATTGCTCCGCATGTGAAAGAAGGTTCACTAATAGTAGGTAAATCCACAGTGCCAGTTGGTACCGCGCAACTCTTAAGAGATCAACTTGCGATTTCTGCTCCCCAAGCAGATCTTGCGTGGAATCCAGAATTCTTACGTGAAGGATTTGCTGTAGAAGATACGTTGACACCCAACCGTCTTGTAGTTGGTGTAACAAACGATCGTGCCGAGGTAATTCTAAAGGAGGTTTATAAACCAATTATCGACCTTGGAACTCCATGGATTCGCGCCGACCTACCTACCGCTGAACTTGTCAAAGTAGCGGCTAATTCATTTCTTGCAACAAAAATTTCCTTTATCAATGCAATGGCTGAAGTCTGCGAAGCAGCCGGTGGCGATGTAACAGTACTTGCAAAGGCAATTGGTTACGATCCTCGAATCGGAAACCGATTCTTACAAGCAGGCATCGGATTCGGCGGGGGCTGCTTGCCAAAGGATATTCGCGCATTTATGGCACGTGCAGAAGAACTTGGTGCAAACCAAGCACTCGAATTCTTGCGCGAGATTGATGCAATCAATATACGCGCACGTAAGCGAATGATTGATGTTGTGCGTGCTGATCTATCTGATGACCTTACTCAGTATAAAATTGTAGTGTTGGGTGCAACCTTTAAACCCGATAGCGATGATGTTCGAGATTCACCCGCTTTGGATATTGCTGCGCAGCTTCAAGCCGCTGGTGCCACTGTTGTCGTGCATGATCCAAAAGGAATTGAACCTGCACGCAAGAGATTCCCAAACCTTGATTACCAAGAGAAAGTTGTCGACGCAGTTAAAGGTGCCGATGCCATTCTGCACTTAACTGAATGGAAAGAGTATCGAGAGCTAGATCCATCAGTGATTGGTCAACTCGTGAAATCGAAATTCATTATTGATGGTCGAAATATGTTAGATCGCAATAAGTGGCGTGCTGCCGGATGGCGCTTTCATGCGCTTGGCAGAACTGACTAAAAACCAGTTTTTTGATTGCGACGGGCGTTCAATTGAGCGCCTTTTGCTTTTGCTTCCTCATTAATTTCTTTGAGACCTTCTTCAACTTTGCCAGCAATTGTTGGATTAGAAATTCCTAAAATGCGCGCAGCAAGCAATCCAGCGTTCTTCGCATTTCCCACACCAACAGTTGCCACAGGAATTCCTGCCGGCATTTGAACGATTGAGAGTAGCGAATCCATTCCATCAAGATTTTTGAGCGCAACCGGAACTCCAATAACTGGGAGTGGAGTAAGGGATGCGACCATTCCAGGTAAGTGAGCAGCGCCACCCGCACCAGCGATGATTACTTTAAATCCACGCTCTTTCGCACGTTGAGAAAACTCAACCATCTCTAGTGGCATGCGATGAGCAGAAACAACATCTGCTTCATAAGAAATTCCGAGTGCATCCAGCACCTTGGCCGCTTCTTCCATAACTGGCCAATCAGAATCAGATCCCATGATGATTGCTACATCTTTAGTCTCACTCATCAATAGCTCCGCTCATGTAGTCACGTGCATGCTGCACATCATTGGTTAATTGTAGAAGGTCAGAACCCGTTGCAGTGACATGCCCAATCTTGCGCCCCACGCGAACTTCTTTCATGTATTGGTGAAACTTAAGCTCAGGATTTCGGGCCATCAGATGTAAATATGGTCGATACATATCACTCTTTTCTCCACCCAAAATGTTTCCCATGACTGCATACGTTTGCGTCATCGAAGGATCACCCAGTGGCAAATCAAGAATCGCGCGTAGATGTTGTTCAAACTGGTTTGTCTTTGATCCATCGATTGTCCAGTGACCCGAATTATGTGGGCGCATTGCTAATTCGTTAATGTAAATGTTCTTTCCTTTTACAAACATTTCAACCGCCATGACACCCACAACTCCTACTTCTTGAGCAATATCAAGTGCTAGTTGTTGTGCTTTCTCTGCAATATCTGAATCAATGCTTGTCGCGGGAGTAATCGTCATCGTGCAGATTCCATCTTCCTGAATAGTTTCGGTTGGCGACCAGGAAGTTGCTTGCCCGTGTGGAGACCGAGCAACCATTACTGCAATTTCACAATCGAAGGCAACCAATTCTTCAATAAGCAGCTGTGGAGTGGATTTTAGAATTTCTGCAAGCTCGTCTTGAGATTTCACTTTCCACACTCCGCGACCGTCGTATCCCCCAGAAATACTCTTAGCAATCATCGGATACTGATCGACTTCTGACGTCGATGAGATAACTTTCCAATGTGGAGCCGGATACTTACTTAGCTTCTCTCGCATTGCAGCTTTATCTTGTGAAAATATGAACGCAGTCGAAGGTGGGTAAACCCGAACCCCTGAACTTTCCAAACTTTTGATTACCGAGAGCGGGATGAGCTCGTGTTCGAAAGTGATTACGTCACATCCTTTTGCAAAATTCTTGAGTGCTTCTAAATCTTTGTAATCACCAACTACATGCTCGCAAATCTGCGCCGCAGAATCTGATGCACTGTGTGCAAAGAGTCGAAGTTTTACTCCAAGTGCCGCCGCTGGCCCAACCATCATTCGCGCTAACTGGCCTGCGCCAATAACGCCAACTGTCGGGAATCTCTGAGTCACTGCCTTATCGTAGATGAACGACATCACCGACGGTAACTCGTGTGCCGTCTTTGAGAATGAGTTCACCATTTGGAGCAATATCGATTGCAAGCCCATTGATATGAGCACCCTGTTGACTATCGACGCGAACCTCTTTGCCCACAGTGGAAGAGCGTTCGCGGTAGAGATGACGTAAATCCTCACCAGCTTGCCAACGTAAGAAAATCTCTTCGTACTGGGTAAGAATACGAGACAAAATCACATTTCTATCGAGTTCACGATAATTGTTAAGTGCAAGTGAGGTTGCATGCGTAACAGGAAGTTCTGACTCAGTCATGGCAACATTGATTCCGATTCCTACGACAATTCCTTTTTCTGTTGCATGAGCAATGATGCCACCAACTTTTCTTTCACCAATGAGTAAATCGTTTGGCCACTTAAGTGAAACTTCTAAACCTGGATCTAGTTCTGCAAGCGCTAATGAAACTATCAACCCGCTGAGCAATGGCAAGAAAGACCAATCACTTTTATCGCGCGAAGGTTGTAAGTAAAGTGAGAACATCAGGGCACTCGATTGTGGTGCATCAAATTTTCTATCTAATCTTCCTCTTCCAGCGCTTTGAAATTCTGTAACAAGTACATCTCCATTACGCGCATCATTTCTTTCAACCGAAGCCAATAAATCATCTTGCGTCGAGCCGGTGACTTCGACCACGCTTACCCGCCAGTACCGCGAGATTTTTTCGGAGATCAGCGAAACATCCAGAGGCGGTCTTGGCGTAACTATGCTCACGACTAGTACCTTATGCTCATGAGCCCAGATCTGCACACTACTTCCGGAAAAATCGAAGACCTCCGCGAAAGAATTGATGAAGCTGTCCATGCTGGATCGGATCGAGCCCGTGAGAAGCAACATCCCAAAGGTAAGGGAACTGCTCGCGAACGTATTGAAATGCTTGTTGATGCAGATTCATTTACAGAAATTGATGAGTTTGCCCGTCATCGCGCTCAGAACTTTGGAATGGAAAAAAATCGCCCCTACGGAGATGGCGTAGTAATCGGAACTGCGACTGTAGATGGTCGTCCGATTGCTCTTTACTCCCAAGATTTCACAGTTTTCGGTGGATCACTTGGTGAAGTTCATGCTGAAAAAATTGTAAAGATTGCGGAGTTCGCACTTAAGTCTGGAATTCCGTTGATCGGAATTAATGATTCAGGCGGGGCGCGTATTCAAGAAGGAGTTGCTTCACTTAACGGGTACGGAAAAATTTTCCGTCTCAATACTCGTTCATCAGGTGTGATCCCTCAAATCTCACTCATTCTTGGGCCATGTGCTGGTGGATCTGCATACTCTCCTGCTCTCACTGACTTCACTGTGATGGTGAAGGAAACTTCAAATATGTTCATCACCGGCCCTGATGTGATTAAGACCGTCACTGGTGAAGATGTAGGAATGGAAGAACTTGGTGGGGCATTTACCCATAACACTAAATCTGGAAATGCTCACTACATGGCAGACTCCGAAGCAGATGCCATTGATTATGTAAAGGCACTGCTCTCGTATTTGCCGTCAAATAACATGGATGGATCTCCAGTGCTGCCACCAACTCAGACACTTGATAAAAACACAGTGGATCTTGCTCTTAATACATTGATTCCAGATAGCCCAAATCAGCCTTATGACATGAAGAGTTTGATTCAGGCAATTGTCGATGAAGGTGAATTCCTGGAGGTTCATGCACTCTATGCACCAAATATCGTTGTTGGATTCGCGCGTATTGAAGGTCAATCTATTGGCGTGATTGCAAATCAGCCTTCACAGCTCGCTGGAACACTTGATATCAACTCATCCGAGAAAGCTGCGCGATTCTTGCGATTCTGCGATGCTTTTAATATACCTATTCTTACTTTGGTTGATGTTCCAGGATTTATGCCTGGAACAGAGCAAGAGTGGAATGGAATTATCCGTCGAGGTGCAAAACTACTGTATGCCTACGCTGAAGCATCAGTGCCACTGGTTACATTGATTACACGTAAAGCATATGGTGGAGCCTTTATTGTTATGGGTTCAAAGTATTTGGGTAGCGATATCAACTTCGCATGGCCATCTGCTGAAATTGCCGTAATGGGAGCACAAGGTGCCGTAAATATTCTCTATCGTAAAGATTTAGCAGAAGCGAAGGATCAGAATGCTAAGAGAGCAGAACTGATTACTGAATACACAGAGAAATTCTCAAATCCTTATCTCGCTGCTGAACGTGGAACAATCGATAGCGTTATTGAGCCAGAGGATTCACGTCAGTACATCACGAAGGCATTCCGTACCTTGAAAACTAAACGTGACACCTTGCCTGCTCGTAAGCATGGAAATATTCCACTCTAACCATGAAATTTACTGTCGTATCTGGGCATCCGACTCCAGAGGAACTTCTCGCGCTACAAGCGGTACTTGCTAATCACAAGTCTGTCGATCTAAAGCCAGTTATTAAGAGAAGTGTCTTTGCACTTCCGCAATTAAGGCAACCGCTGCCACACCAAACTACCTTCGGCGCTAGAAAGCACAAGTAATGCCTAGAATCGTTCTTGCTTCACAATCAACTTCAAGGCGTAGGTTGCTTGAAGACGCCGGACTTAAGCCAACAGTAATCGTCAGTAATGTGGATGAAGAAACAGATTTCTTTAATGAAATGACTCCACAAGATATGGTCATTGCATTGGCGATCTCCAAAGCTCACACTGTTAGAGAGATGATTGATTACCCAGCAATCATTATCGGTTGTGATTCAACATTTGATGTAGATGGAGTTTCATTTGGAAAACCTGGTTCGCCAGAAATTGCTATTGACCGCGCAAAGAAGATTAGTGGGCGATCAGGCTTACTCCATACTGGCCACTGCATTATTGATACCGAACGCGGGGTTGAAATTGCAGATCGAGTGACTACTAAAGTTACATTTACGGATATGACTGACGAAGAGATTCATGATTACGTTGCATCTGAAGAGCCACTCCATGTTGCTGGTGGCTTCACCTTAGATGGCTTCGGCTCACCTTTTATTCCTGTGATTGAAGGCGATTACACCAATGTCGTTGGAATTTCGATGCCTTTTCTTCGTAGCGCCATGAAACAACTTGGATACTCTTGGCCCCAAGTGAAGGAGATGGCATGAAGCGCGTACTGATTGCTAACCGAGGTGAAATTGCACTTCGCGTTATTCGTGCCTGTAAAGATCATGGCCTGGAAAGTGTCGCCATGTATGCAGAAGAAGATCGCGATGCTCTACACACAAAGAGCGCAGACTTTGCTTTTTCACTCAATGGAACATTGGCCAAAGACACATATCTGAATATTCCTAAAATTATTGCACTCGCTAAGGAATCAAAAGCAGATGCAGTGCACCCAGGATATGGATTCCTCTCTGAGAATGCTGACTTCGCTCAAGCTGTTATCGATGCAGGATTGATTTGGATCGGACCGCCTCCTGCAGCAATCAGCGCTCTTGGAGATAAAGTTTCGGCTCGTCGCATTGCATCGGCAGCCGGTGCACCATTGGTCGCGGGCACTAAAGATCCAGTTACTGGTCATGAAGAAGTGTTGGCCTTTGCAAAGGAACACGGATTACCAGTTGCAATCAAAGCTGCATTCGGTGGCGGTGGACGTGGATTGAAAGTTGCGCACACAATGGAAGAAATTCCAGAGCTATATGCCTCGGCTGTGCGTGAGGCAATCGCAGGTTTTGGCAGAGGGGAATGCTTCGTAGAGCGTTACCTCGATAAACCTCGTCACGTAGAAACACAAGTATTAGTTGATAAACACGGTCATGCAGTTGTGGTTTCCACTCGTGACTGTTCTTTACAACGCAGACATCAAAAGCTCGTAGAAGAAGCCCCTGCGCCATTCCTCACTGATGCGCAGAACGAAGAGTTGTATCGGTCAAGTAAGGCAATCATGAAGGAAGCTGGCTATATCGGTGCGGGCACGTGCGAGTTTCTTGTAGGCGTTGATGGAACTATTTCATTCCTTGAAGTTAATACGCGTCTGCAGGTAGAGCATCCTGTATCTGAAGAGGTAACTGGGATCGATCTCGTACGCGAACAATTTAGAATCGCGATGGGTGAGAGCCTTGGTTTTGATGATCCAGTTGTCCGCGGACATTCCATTGAATTCAGAATCAACGGTGAAGATCCTGGTCGCTCATTCTTGCCAGCTCCAGGGCGAATAACTTCTTGGAGCATTCCAACTGGGCCTGGCGTCCGAATTGATGCAGGATTCCGCAATGGAGATGTGATCGGTGGAAATTTCGATTCTTTACTTGCAAAACTGATTGTTACAGGCGCAACACGAAAGCAAGCAATTGAACGTGCTCGTCGTGCACTATCTGAATTCGAAATTGGAGGATTGGCAACAGCCCTTCCATTCCACCGTGCAATTCTTGAAGATCCTGCATACACCGAGAATTTCAAGGTTTACACAAGTTACATTGAAAATGAGTTTAGGAATGAGATTCCTGCATTTGAAACTGTTGCAGCAGATATTCAAACAAAGGTTGCAGCAGAGAAACTTGTAGCTGAAGTGAACGGTAAGAGATTTGAAATTGTTGTTCATGCGCCGGAACCCGTTGTTAAGCGCCACCGCGC
Organism: Actinomycetota bacterium; assembly: GCA_026392935.1. Taxonomy (GTDB): domain Bacteria; phylum Actinomycetota; class Actinomycetes; order Nanopelagicales; family Nanopelagicaceae; genus Planktophila. The sequence goes on from JAPLBE010000017.1 coordinate 58,532, forward strand.
AAAACAAGTATCTAGCGGTGGTGCTTCTGGAACAGGACTCTCATCCCCCATGCAAGGCACAGTCGTAAAGATTGCCGTTGAAGAAGGTCAAAGCGTTGAGGCTGGTGATTTAGTAATTGTGCTCGAGGCCATGAAGATGGAACAGCCACTGAATGCACATAAAAGCGGTGTGATTAAAAACTTAAAGGCTGTCATAGGTGAAACAGTTGCCAGTGGAACTGTTCTCTGTGACATTATTGAGGCATGACTTCAACAGAGCTTCTTTACTCAGATCCACTTGCTGCTGCAACACAAGCTGCTAAAGAAATTGCCGATCGCACCGGGGTCGCATCTCATGATGTTGCACTCGTTATGGGATCAGGCTGGGTCAGTGCTGCAGATGCCCTTGGAGCACCCGCCTATGAGTGCAATGCCGATGAATTAACCGGTTTTCTTCCGCCAGCAGTTGAAGGTCACTCCGGAAAAGTTCGCTCATATGAACTCGTCGAAAATGGCAAGAAAATTCGTGCATTGGTATTTCTTGGGCGCACACATCTTTATGAAGGTAAAGGCATGGAGCCGGTGGTGCACGGTGTAAGAACTGCAGTAAAAGCTGGATGTAAAGTTGTGATTCTTACAAATGCTTGCGGTGGAATTAATACAAAATATAAAGTTGGACAACCAGTGCTTATTCGCGACCATATTTCACTCACTGCAGCATCACCACTATCGGGTGCAACTTTTATCGATCTCACAGATTTATATAGCAAGCGGATTAGAGCCATCGTAAAGCAAGAAGATTCCAGTCTTGAAGAAGGCGTGTACGTACATTGGCGCGGGCCAACATATGAAACTCCTGCGGAAATTTTGATGATGCGCACAATGGGTGCAGATTTAGTGGGTATGTCCACCGTTCCTGAAGCCATTGCTGCACATGCACTCGGCGCTGAAGTTCTTGGAATCTCACTAGTAACAAATGCAGCTGCAGGAGTTACTGGAGAAAAATTGAATCACGAAGAAGTTATTGCTGCTGGAAAAGCTGCTGCAGATCGCATGGGAGCACTTCTTAGTTCAACTATTCCTAAACTCATTTAAGAAAGATAACCTTCGTTAATGGATAAGGCGCTGCAGGCTGAAGTTCTGTCATGGATTTCTGATGATCCAGATCCATCAACAGCAGCTACCCTGCAAGCGCTTTTAGATTCGGGCGATGAAGCCACGATTCAAAAATACTTCAGTGGCTTTCTACAATTTGGCACTGCAGGTTTGCGTGGACCAATTGGACCCGGGCCTTCATGTATGAACCGCGCCGTAGTCGGTCGCACCGCTGCTGGAATCGCTGCCTATATGAAAGCGCGCGGAATGAGCAAAGTTGTAGTGGGTCGTGATGCTCGTTATGGCTCTGAAGACTTTACACGTGAGACCGCAGAGATAATGAGCGGGGCCGGAATGCAAGTCTTCGTACTACCAAGGCCGCTTCCAACACCTGTATTGGCATTTGCAACCGAATTTCTCAGATGTGATGTCGGAATCATGATTACTGCAAGCCATAATCCCCCGCAAGATAATGGTTACAAAGTTTATATAGGCCCAGTTGCCGATGGAATCAATTACGCCTCTTCGCAGATTGTTAATCCGACAGATGGCTATATCGCGAAAGAGATTGACGCCGTTACATCGCTTTCATCCCAAAAACGAGGCACCTCTTGGACTGTGCTTGGTGAAGATCTCATTACTGAATATGTGCGTCGAACAGCAACGTTGGCGCCACGTCCTGGTGATTTAAAAATCGTGTATACCGCTATGCACGGCGTTGGAACTGAAACGATTCAGAGAGTTTTTAACCATGCAGGTTTTGCAACACTCATTCTCGTTGATGAGCAGTGCTCTCCAGATCCTGATTTCCCCACGGTTGCATTCCCCAATCCTGAAGAACCTGGCGCAATTGATTTAGCACTTAAGAAAGCTCGTGATTTTGGTGCAGATCTTGTAATTGCAAATGACCCAGATGCAGATAGATGTGCAGCGGCAATTAATGACCCAAATACTGGCTGGCGCATGCTGCGCGGAGATGAACTCGGAATCATTCTTGGTGAATGGATTGCACGCACCAAACCTGCTGGAACCTTTGGAAATTCAATAGTTTCTTCATCGGCACTTCGCAAAATTAGTGCGCATTACGATATCGATTTTAGAGAAGTCCTCACTGGATTTAAATGGCTAGCCAAAATAGAGAACTTAGCATTCGGATATGAAGAGGCCATCGGGTACTCGGTAGATTCTGGGACAGTAAATGACAAAGATGGAATCTCCGCAGCGCTATTCCTTGTCCAAGTGGCAACTGATCTCAAACACCAAGGCCTCACTATCAGCGACTTGCTTAATGAAGTATGGCAACGTCACGGATTTCATGGAACTGAACAAATTTCAATCCGTGTTTCAGATTTTTCTTCAATTACTCATCTGCTTGCCAAGCTGCGCATTAATCCCCCACGTGAAATTGCGGGACGAAAAGTGGATGCAATCGATGATCTAGCAGCGCCGAAAGATGGATTGCCATCAACTGATGGTTTACGACTCTGGCTTTCAGGTGGAATTCGCATAATTATCCGCCCATCAGGCACGGAGGCGAAGCTCAAGTGCTACATCGAAGTCGTTACGAGAACGTCAGAGGAATCACAGAAATTGCTCGACGAGATTCGTCAGCCTCTGAAAGAATTACTTTCATGAGTTTCTATGGCCTAGTCGATGGATCAGAGAAATCTCTTATTCATTTCCTTGATCAGCTCTCTGGAGTTGACCAAGTAGGGGCCGAAGCTCGCGCAGCAATGCTTGCAACGAGAAGTATAAAAACTTCGAGCAAGAAGTGGGCAATTGAGACCGCAATCTCCATGGTAGATCTCACAACGTTAGAGGGCGCCGATACACCTGGCAAAGTGCGTGCATTATGTTCAAAGGCAGTCAGGCCCGATCCAACGGATCCAACTGTTCCAAGTGTCGGTGCGATCTGTGTCTATAACGATATGGTCGAAATTGCTCGCACTCATCTTGATGCAATTGGTGGAAAACATGTCCCGGTAGCAGCGGTATCTACAGCATTCCCATCGGGGCGTGCATCTATGGAAGTCAAGATTCAAGATACGCAAGATGCAATCAATGCAGGAGCTGCTGAAATTGATATGGTCATCGATCGCGGTGCATTCCTTGCGGGAAAATATGGGTTAGTTTTTGATGAGATTGTAAAGATTCGAGAAGTCTGTGGGGATAAAGCTCATCTCAAAGTGATCTTTGAAACGGGAGAGCTTGTTACCTACGACAATGTTCGCAAAGCTTCTTATCTTGCAATGCTTGCTGGAGCTGATTTCATCAAAACCTCTACCGGTAAAGTTGCGCCGGCTGCTACTCCTCCAGTCGTTCTCGTAATGCTTGAAGCAGTACGTGATTTCTACTCGATGACGAAACGTAGAATTGGAGTCAAGCCTGCTGGTGGCATCAGAACAACAAAAGATGCAATCAAGCAACTTGTTCTGGTCAATGAAACTGCCGGGCCAGAATGGTTAACTCCCAATCTCTTCCGCATTGGCGCCAGCGCACTGCTCAATGATTTACTGATGCAACGCATGAAAATGTCCGATGGCTACTACGCTAGCCCCAACTACGTCACGATTGATTAGAAGAGGCCATCAATGACTTTTGAATACGCACCGGCGCCTGAATCTCGATCTATCGTCTCTATCAAGCCTAAGTATGGCCACTTCATCAATGGATCTTTTGTCGCTGGAAAGAAGCACTTTCCCACAATCAATCCTGCTACTGAAGAGATCCTGAGCCACATATCTTTAGGTGGAGCTTCAGATGTTGATAAAGCCGTAATGGCTGCGCAGAAAGCGTATACAAAGACGTGGTCAAAATTAACTGGCAAAGAGCGAGGAAAGTATCTCTATCGCATTGCGCGCATTCTTCAAGAGCGCGCACGTGAATTCGCAGTTCTAGAGACCCTTGATAATGGAAAACCAATCCGCGAAACCCGGGATATCGATATTCCACTCGTTGCGGCACACTTTTTTTATCATGCAGGGTGGGCTGACAAATTAGATTATGCAGGTCTTGGCCACTCTCCTGCGCCCTACGGAGTTGCCGGACAAATCATTCCTTGGAATTTCCCACTTCTAATGCTCGCATGGAAAGTTGCACCAGCGCTTGCAACAGGAAATACCGTAGTACTTAAGCCAGCCGAAACAACATCGCTCACGGCACTTCTCTTTGCTGAAGTATGTCAGCAAGCTGAACTTCCTGATGGTGTAGTAAACATCGTTACAGGAGATGGTTCTACAGGGGCAGCAATTGTGAACCATCCAGGAATTCACAAAATTGCTTTTACTGGTTCGACAGATGTGGGCAAGAAGATTGCTCGTGCTATTGCTTCAACTGATAAGAAGGCAACTCTTGAACTTGGTGGCAAAGGTGCAAATATTGTCTTTGACGATGCACCTGTCGATGAAACTGTAGAAGGTATTGTTAACGGAATATTCTTCAATCAAGGCCATGTCTGCTGCGCCGGATCCCGTCTGATTGTGCAGGAGAGCATCGCCGAAGAGATTATTGAAAAACTCAAAGTAAGAATGGCAAAGATTCGAGTGGGCGATCCGCTCGATAAAAACACAGATCTTGGTGCGATAAATTCTAAAGAGCAGCTAAACAAAATTAATGAACTCTCTGCTGTTGGAGATGCTGAAGGAGCAGAACGCTGGAGTCCGCAGTGCACTCTTTCGAATAAGGGCTACTGGTTTGCTCCCACAATCTTTACTGGGGTAACTCAAGCCCATCGCATTGCACAGGAAGAGATTTTCGGTCCAGTCCTTTCAGTGTTGACCTTTAGAACTCCGCAAGAGGCTATAGATAAGGCGAATAACTCTCCCTTTGGTCTCTCTGCAGGAATCTGGAGCGAGAAAGGCTCCCGTATTTTCTGGGCAAGCCAACACCTTAAAGCTGGTGTTATCTGGGCAAATACATTTAATAAATTTGATCCGGCATCGCCATTTGGTGGTTATAAGGAATCTGGCTGGGGCCGCGAAGGTGGCAAACATGGCTTAGCTGCGTATTTGAAAAATGGTAAAGAAACCGGGGCGAAATAAATGGCTACTAAGAAAGAGTCTCGCGTAGAAGTGAAAAAGACTTACAAACTCTTCATCAATGGCGCGTTTCCACGAAGTGAATCTGGTCGCGTCTTTGAAGTGACTGCAAAGAATGGCGAGTTCATTGCTAACCCAGCACTTGCATCCCATAAAGATTTGCGTGATGCCGTCACTGCAGCACGCGCAGCACAATCTGGATGGTCAAAGGCAACTGCGTATAACCGCGGTCAAATTCTTTACCGAATTGCTGAAATGCTTGAAGGTAGAGCGAATCAATTTGAATCCGAGATTGCCCTTAGTTCTCAGATCAATTCTGCAAAAGCGAAGTCGCTGGTTGCGCAAGCTATCGATCGATGGGTCTGGTATGCAGGGTGGAGCGACAAACTTCAAGCAGTCAGCGGTGCAACCAATCCAGTATCTGGTCCATTCTTCAACTTTTCTATCTCTGAACCACAAGGTGTAGTTGCGATTGCTGCCTCAGATAACTTCCTTGAATTTATCGATGCACTTGGTGCAGCAGTTGTTTCTGGCAATACCTCCATTGTGCTCGTGCCCGGAGGCCTAGCAGTTCCTGCAATGTCATTTGCTGAAGTACTGGCAACAAGTGATCTTCCTGCTGGAGTAATCAATATTCTTACAGGTTCCCTTGATGAACTAGCTCCGTGGGCAGCTTCTCACATGGATATTGATGGCTTTGATATTTCTGGAATTCAAAAGAAGAAACAGGGCGCTCTCAAAGAAGCAGGAGCTGAGAACCTCAAAAGGATTCACTCCTTTGAATCAGGAAAGACTCCCGCACGAATTCTTGCCTTTATGGAATCCAAAACCGTCTGGCACTCGGTAGGAGTTTAAGAGTTCTTACTCTCCTGCAATAGTTAAATAGGCTGGTTTTACAACGTTTTCAATAATTGCTAGACGCTCTTCGAATGGAATAAAAGAGCTCTTGAGTGCATTAATGGTCACGCGCTGCAAATCTTGGAATGTCCAATCACATTGCTTAACCATCTCTGTCATTTCTCGGCTCATGGATGTTGCAGACATTAAACGATTATCAGTATTGATTGTGACGCGGAAGCGAAGTTTCGCAAGTTTCGCCAGTGGATGATGTGCAAATGAATCTGCGACACCGGTTTGAATATTTGATGATGGACACATTTCAAGTGGCACACGGCGATCGCGAACATATGCAGCAAGTCGACCTAATCGAGCCGGGGTATGGTTGAAATCAATATCGTCAGTAATGCGAACGCCATGACCAAGGCGTTCTGCGCCACATAATTGAATCGCTTCCCAGATTGATGGCAGACCATATGCCTCACCAGCATGAATAGTGAAGTGTGCATTTTCTCTGCGCAAGTATTCAAATGTGTCCAACTGATCACTAGGTGGAAAACCATCTTCCGGTCCAGCAATATCAAAACCAACAACGCCTTGATCGCGGTACTTCACTGCAAGTTCAGCAACCTCTTGGGATCTCTCATTCTGACGCATTCCGCACAGTAGAGACAAAACCCGAATGCTATTTCCCTCAGATTTTGCTTCGACTTCACCTGCGCGAAACCCCTCGAGTATTGATTCGATTACTTGCGAGAGTGACATTCCTTCTTCCGTTAAAAGCTCTGGGGCCATACGAACTTCTGCATACACAACACCATCACGTGCTAGGTCCACTGCGCACTCGCGAGCAACACGAACAACATCTTCTTTGCGTTGCATCACTGCAACTGTGTGAGCAAAAGTTTCTAAGTATGAAACTAAGGAACCGGAATCACATGATGCTCTAAACCACTCTGCTAATTCTGTTGCATCGTACGTTGGTAGTTCATGGCCAATTTCCTTGGCAATATCAATAATTGTTTGTGGACGTAGACCACCATCAAGGTGATCATGCAGCAACGCTTTCGGTAAACGCTTTACTTGTTCAGCCGTTGGTTTTTTAGTTAGGTTGCTCATTATTGAATTCTCTCAAGAATTAGGGGCAAACGGTTAACTGTTCCCCCTTCGATGATTGTGACAGCGCCTTGGAGGATCTCCAGAGCCCTTTCAAAGCGCGCAGGTTCATCTGTATGTAGCGTCATGAGAGGCGCACCGGCTGTGATGTGATCCCCTGGTTTTGCGTGGAGCTCAATTCCTGCACCTGCCTGAACTTTCTCGCCCTGCTTAGAACGCCCAGCACCAAGTCGCCATGCACTCACGCCAACTTTCATGGCATCCATCGTTGTGATTATTCCTGACGCATGGGCCGTAACAACATGTTGCTCACGGGCGATAGGTAGCGCTGCATCTGGATTGCCACCTTGTGCAGAAATCATTCTGCGCCAATGATCCATCGCACTTCCATCTTTCAAAGCTGTTTCAGGATCTTTGCCAACTATTCCTGCTGCATCGATCATTTCTCGCGCAAGAATTATTGTTAGCTCAACAACATCCGCAGGGCCCCCACCTGCGAGAACTTCTACTGACTCACGCACTTCTAGGGCATTTCCGGCAGTTAGCCCAAGAGGAACATCCATAGCTGTAACCAATGCACGAGTATTTACTCCGGCGTCTTTCCCAAGTTGCACCATAGTGCGAGCAAGTTCAGCTGCCTTCTTTGGATCTGACATAAATGCCCCGCTGCCTGTTTTAACATCTAGAACAAGTGCTGATGTTCCTTCGGCGATCTTCTTACTCATGATTGACGATGCAATAAGTGGAATAGCTTCCACCGTTGCAGTCACATCTCGCAGTGCGTATAACTTCTTGTCGGCAGGTGCTAGTCCTGCACCAGCTGCGCATATTACTGCGCCGGTATCTTGTAATACTTTGAGCATTTCATCATTTGTTAGCGATGCACGCCAACCAGGAATAGATTCAAGTTTGTCGAGCGTTCCGCCAGTATGTCCTAAGCCGCGACCAGAAAGTTGTGGAACTGCTCCCCCGCATGCAGCTACAAGTGGAGCAAGCGGCAAAGTGATTTTGTCTCCAACGCCGCCAGTGGAATGTTTGTCAGCAGTCTTTCGATCAAGTGCCGACCAGTTCATTCTCTCGCCACTATTAATCATGGCATTTGTCCAACGTGAAATTTCGCGAGAGTTCATGCCATTAAGAAGTATGGCCATCAAAAGCGCCGACATTTGTTCGTCTGCTACAGCACCTCGGGTGTAGGCATCAATTACCCAGTCGATTTGAGTATCGGTTAACTCGTGCGAGTCACGCTTGGCCGCAATGATTTCTACGGCAGCAAAGGGTTCAATCATGAAAGGCGATTCTCAATTTCTTCGGGACCAAAAGCCCATGGAAGTAAATCATTAAGTGTTTTTACGCCTTGATCGGTCATTAATTGCAGAGTTGATCCGCCATGTTCTTGAAGCAATTGACGGCATCGTCCACATGGCATCAATGGATTTCCTGAGATATCTACGCATGCGAATGCAACAAGTCGCCCACCACCTGATGCAATGAGTGAAGAAACTAGGCCACATTCAGCACACAGTGTTAAACCGTAACTAGCATTTTCAACATTGCACCCTGTGACAACCCGCCCGTCATCGACTAGAGCGGCAACACCCACCGGAAACCTAGAGTAAGGAACATAAGCTTTCTTCATTGCACCAAGTGCTTCGGTGCGCAGTAGCTCCCAATTAATATCCATACCCACTAACCGCCTCCACGTTTATAGGCAACTCCATCAGCTGCTGGTGCTCGAACTTTTCCTACAAAACCTGAAACAGCAATAATTGTTGCAATATATGGGGCCATCAACATAAATTCTGATGGAATTGGTGTTCCAGTAATAGTGAGCAAACCTTGTAAGTTATCTGCAAAACCGAAAATAAGCGCTGCAGCTACCGCTCCAAGCGGGCTCCAACGACCAAAGATAAGTGCAGCGAGTGCGATAAATCCTTTACCGGCAGTCATCTCTTTACTGAATGCGCCAACTGCACCAAGTGTAAAGAAGGCACCGCCCAAACCGGCAACAGCGCCAGCAATTAGAACGTTGCGGAAACGAATCTTATTGACATCAATTCCAACTGATTCAGCAGCCGTTGGATGTTCTCCCACGGCGCGAGTACGTAATCCCCACTTAGATTTAAAGAGTGCAATGTGAATAACGATGACTGCCACATACATCAAGTAAACGATGATGCTCTGCGTAAAGAGGGTAGGACCGATAACTGGAATTTTAGAAAGTATCGGAATCTCGATGGGGGCAAAAGTTCCACCTGAGTTCCATGTCGATTGATATGGAATGAGCAATCTCTTATAGAGGAAACCAGTGAGTCCAATGACGAGAACATTAAGGACGAAGCCTAAAACCACTTGATCGATTCCATACTTGATCGCAAAGACAGCTAGCAACCAAGCAATAGCCATTCCCGCAAATGGGGCGATGATCAGTCCAGCAATTTTATTCTGCGTCAACGATGCGATGACACCTGACATGAATGCACCAGCAAGCAACTGTCCTTCGATTGCTATGTTGATAACACCGGAACGCTCTGAGAGCACTCCAGCCATCGCTCCAAAGATCAGTGGAACTGAGAGGAAAAGCGCCCCTTGCAAAAGACCTGTGAACGGAATGAATTTTCCGGCAGCTGCCCAACAGAGAAATGACATAAGAAATGCTGCACCAAATAGTGCACTGGCAGCACGATTTGTTTTTCGTGCACGAAACTGTAGCGTTGCAATACCAACTGCAAGCAAAGCAATCACTGCAAAGAAAAGCCCACCAGTCTTTGAATTAACAATAATCTCTTTTGTGATTACCCATTCATTGCCTAGAACAAAGCTGTAGGTGACAGGTTGTCCCGTCTTTGGAAGTAACCCGAAAATAGCTAGCGCAAAGGCTCCAAGGCTTGCCATTGTCATGATTCCGCGCTTCTGTCGGCGTTCTGGCGCAGAGAGTGCGCGTACTTCAAGAGTACTCATCAGCCATTCCAACCTTTCGAAGCAATAGTTTGGCCCGCATCGACGTTCTTAAGGCGGAAGAGCGCTTTAATGAGTGTAGGTGCTGCGATAAAGAGAACAACCAGAGCCTGAATAACCAAGACCAAGTCGAGCGGTGTTTCAGTACTCGCCTGCATTGTTAATCCACCTGCGCGGAGTGCGCCAAATAAAAGAGCTGCAAAGACTGTACCGATGGGTGTTGCTCGACCAAGAAGTGCAACAGTGATTGCATCAAATCCAAAAGTTCCACCAACACCTGACGTCATGGCATATTCTGAACCGAGAATCTGAACCGCTCCACCAAGGCCAGCGAGTGCGCCTGCAATAAACATTACCGATGTCGTTACGCGAGCTACTGAAATACCCGCAGTGCGTGATGCAGCAGCATTTGCACCAACCGCGCGGAATCTAAATCCCCATGTACTGCGCGTGAGTAGCCACCAGATTCCACCTGCTGCTAACAAAGCAATGATAAAACCAAAATTGGCACGTAGCTCTGGACCAAAGAGATGCGGTAAGCGCGCGTTCTCGCTTACTTCTGGCGCTAGAGGATCTTGTCTGCCTGGACGCAAGAAAGCAGTTGTGCTGAGCAACCAGAGCAAGAAATATCCCGCAACATAGTTGAGCATAATCGTGACGATAACTTCATGAGCGCCAGTGCGAGCTTTGAGGAATCCAACAAAACCACCATAAAGACCGGCAAAGAGCATTGCTACAACTATTGCTGCAATCGCGTGAAGAACGATGGGAAGTTCAAATGTAAAGCCAATCCAGCTTGCTCCGATTGCACCTGCAATAAATTGCCCTTGCGCACCGATATTAAATAGGCCTGCACGAAAAGCCAGTGCAACAGATAAACCGGTAAGGATTAGTGGCGAGGCTGCAACGAGAGTTTCAGAGAGTGGATAGAAACCTTGGAAGAAATGGCCTTCAGCAAGTTGTGGATCAAAGATAGATCCACGAAAGAGCGCCCAATAAGCGCCAGCTGCAACTGAAAAACCTTTGCCGATCATTGATAAAGGTTGGTTCTTTAACTCCAATACCTTTGCATCAGATAGCGCCACAAGTAATCCACTGGCAAGGAGCGCCATCGCAAACGAGAGAGCCGGCAAAATCAATTTCCTTAACTTCACGGATGTACTCCTGCCATCAAAAGACCCAAATCTTCACGTGATGTAGTTGCAGGAACAATCGCAATAAACTCTCCTCGATACATCACAGCGATGCGATCTGCAAGTGCGGAAACTTCATCGAGCTCAGTACTAAAGAGAAGTACTGCTCGGCCACTTTCTCGCTCAGCGATAATGCGCTCGTGCACAAATTCAATGGAACCAACATCTAGCCCGCGTGTTGGTTGTGAAGCAACTACCAACTTCACAGGACGCGAGAGTTCGCGAGCAAGGACAACTTTCTGTTTATTTCCACCAGAGAGCGATGATGCACTGTCTTTTGCTGACTGAGTACGGATATCAAATTCGGTTACTCGCTTTTCAGCTTCTTGCGAGACAACGCTTTGGGAGATAACAGGGCCTTTGGCATAAGGAGGCACGTCATGAAGGTCGAGAATCAGATTCTCTTCAATACTAAAGGATCCAATCAGTCCATCTTCTTCACGTGATTCTGGGACGAATGCGATTCCTGAATGCAGTGCTTCACGAACAGATGATTTAGTGATGTTAACGCCATCAAGTGAGATTGAGCCCTGCACGTGTTCTTGCAATCCCACGATAGCCTCCGCCAATTCGGATTGCCCATTTCCTTGCACTCCTGCAACTGCGAGTATTTCTCCGGTGCGAAGTTCGAACGAGACGTCTTTAACAAGTGCGCGTCCTGTGTGATCTGAAATGCTGAGATTCTTTACATCGAGCATGACTTTACCCAATTGCGGAGGATTCTTATCAACATCGAGTGAGACCGGACGACCAACCATGAGAGATGCCAGTTCCTCCTGTGAAGCAGATGGTGATGCCGTTCCGACAACTTTGCCACGACGAATAATGGTGATCTTGTCAGCTGCCTCTTTCACCTCGCGAAGTTTGTGGGTAATGAAGACGATCGAAGTTCCCTTTGCTTTTAGTTTCTTCATATTGCGCAGTAGCTCATCTGTTTCTTGGGGAGTCAGTACTGCGGTAGGTTCATCGAGAATAAGCACTTTTGCGTCATAAATCAGGGCTCGGATTATTTCAACGCGCTGTTGGAGTCCAACTGGAAGATTTTCCACAAGTGCGTCGGGATCGATATCAAAATTAAATTCTGCTGAGACTCTTAAAATTTCTTTTCTCGCGGCTTCAAGATCGAGAAGGCCAGGACCTTTGGTTTTTTCGTGGCCTAGGACGATGTTTTCTGCGACCGTAAATACTGGAATCAACATGAAGTGCTGATGCACCATGCCGATGCCAGCAGCGAGAGCATCTAACGGTGAATCAATGCTGACAACTTTTCCATCAACGCTAATTGTTCCTTCATCGGGAGCGAGCAATCCATAAACAATATTCATCAGAGTTGACTTGCCAGCACCATTTTCACCAAGGATTGCATGAATCTCACCATCACCTACTGCAAGGTCAATGGAATCATTTGCGGTGAGGGACCCGAAGCGCTTAGTGATACCGCGCAATTCGAGTGACATGTGCGTAAATCTACTAGTTTTCGTGCACTTTAGAAAGCATGGGGAAAATAAAACTGGGCTAGCACCGAAGTGCTAGCCCAGTTTTGTAACTGATTGGTCAACTAATTACTTAGCTGAAACCTTTCCACTACGGATAGAAGCGCCGAGCTTTGTAACTTCGGTACGTAGCGCTGTAGGAACCATACGGATCAAGTCATGGTAAGGAGCAAGGAATGTTCCACCATTCTTGAGGTTACCGTTGTAACCTGTCGAAGAGAACTTTCCAGCAGCTTGATCAGCGATAACAGCCTGTACTGATGTTCCAACACCCTTGACTACAGATGTAAGAAGTACCTTTCTGTACTGTGGAGCTGCGACGAATCCATCTGTATCAACCCAGATAACAACTGACTTCTTTGAAGTCATTGAGTTACCTGCTGTTGCTCCACCAAGTCCACCGGCAACTGGGAAGATTACATCGGCACCCTGCTGCTCGAAGTTCTTAGAAATCTGAAGTGCCTTAGCTGAATCTGAGAAGCCACCGACGAATGTTCCGTCCTTCTTAGCTGTATCCCAACCAAGAACTGCGACTGACTTGCCCTTAGCCTTGTTGTAGTGCGCAACGCCCTTTGCAAATCCATCCATGAAGATTGTGACTGGTGGAATGTTAAGTCCGCCGTATGTTGCAACTTTGCCTGTCTTTGAAACGCCAGCTGCTACGTAACCAGCTTGGAAAGCTGATTCATTTGTTGAGAATTCAAGTGGCTTCAGGTTATTAAACGTTTTTCCAGGATAAACATCACCTTTTGGACCGTGGTCTTGTCCATCTTGATCAACGATTGCGAAGTTCACTGTTGGGTTGGCTTTAGCTCCTTCAACGATTGCACTATTGATGAGGAATCCAACACCAACAATAATTGTGCATTTTTCGTCTACAAGCTTCTTGATGTTTGGTGCGTAATCAGCATCCGTTGCCGCAGCAAGGTACTTAACTGTTACGTCTTTATTTGCCTTAGCCGCTGCTTGTGCGCCTGCCCAAGCTGATGCGTTAAATGACTTGTCGTCAACGCCGCCTGTATCGAGTGCTAAACATGCCTTTGTTGCTGCTGCGTTTGCAGCTGGCGCTGAAACGCCGAATGCGAGTGCTGCAGCAGCGAATACTGCTACAAACTTAAGTGTCTTCTTCAAGGTTCCTCCAAGGAATAATTAAGTGGTGCTTTAGAGGCGAGCCTAGTTGTTCACGCTGAAAAAGTTCAAAATATCGGAGTGGTTTCATCGGTGTGGCATGTAACAGTTTGGAAAACTCTCAAGTACTAGTTGAGTGCTATGCGAGGATTTTTTCAGCAGATGCTGCAGCAATATTGATTGCCTCGCCTTTGCTCTGCAACTCCCTGGATCGAATCGTGAATTCAATTCCCCCACCAGTAATGCCATAGCGCTTACCGAATAACCCAGCGTCTAAGTCTAGGTAATCCAAGAACTGGTCCCCATCAATTGTCTTGGAAATAATATCAATGATTGCCTTATCAACTCTCTTTACCATGGTGGCTACTAAGAATCTCTTGGTCTGATTTGTTACAGCTAAGTATTGATCGGGTTCAATGTTAATGAGGCCCACCGACTTACTATTCTTCTTCGCATTGTTTGCAACTATCACTTTGAATACTTCAAAATCTGAACCTTGCGTGCTGAGAAAGATGACATCTGCACCAGCAGAAATTACTTGGCTCGCGGCAAGAGAATATGAACCAGACACGTACTTCACAACTGGAATAACTTTCTTCTTGCTTGAAAGTACACCCGCGGAAAACCCATTTTTGAATAAATCGGCTTGATTGGTATTGGCAATCATGGCTACTTTGCCAGTCTTTGAAATCTGAGCTGCGCTGAATCCTGCTAGATAAGCGCCTTGAGTTTCAGCAAAAATAACAGAGCTGACATTTACTGCGGCAACACTCGCATCGTTAATGATTGCAAACTGTGTATCAGGAAATTCAAATGCCAGTGCCTGCAGAGTTGGACCATACCCACCACCAACAGCTATAACAAGGTTGCAATTCTTTGCAATAAGGCTGCGAATTCTCTTCTCGCGATCTGCAGATGTTCCATCTGTTACAACGGGTTCAACGGTAAAGTCGAGCGTCTTGCGAGCCTTCTCAATTCCGGCAGCGGCTGCATCGTTGAAAGATTTATCTCCACGGCCACCAATATCGTATGCAATACCGATTTTTACTGAATCTGCAAAACTTGGGGCCGGTGCAAGCACGCCCAGAACAAGCGCAAGCGCAAGAACGAGGCGGAGTTTCACTAGAGAACTACTCCCAAGTTCTTATATGTGGTTTCAAGAGTTTGGCTTGCCACTGCACGAGCCTTTTCAGAGCCTTGATGCAAAATATCCAGTAGATGTTTCTCATCTTCAAGTAATTCAAGTGCACGCGCACGTATCGGGCGAAGGTACTCAACAACGACGTCAGCAACTGCAGCTTTGAAGTCGCCGTAACCTTTGCCTGCAAATTCCTTTTCCAGTGCATCAATACTCTGACCAGAAAGTGCTGAATGTATTGTGAGTAGATTGCTAATGCCTGGCTTCTGCGCGACATCAAATGTAATCTCTCGTCCCGCATCGGTAACAGCGCTCTTTATCTTCTTAAGATTTGCCTCGGGTGAGTCCATGATTTCAATAACACCTGCAACAGCGCCAGAGGACTTACTCATTTTGGCTGTTGGTTCTTGAATATCATTAATTTTGGCGGCAGTTTTTAAAATATAGGCTTCTGGAAGTTGGAATGTCTGGCCATAGCGAGTGTTAAATCTTCCTGCTAAATCTCTTGTGAGTTCTATATGCTGACGTTGATCTTCACCTACTGGTACAAAGTGCGCTTGATACAACAAAATATCGGCTGCTTGCAACATTGGATATGTGAACAGCCCAACTCGCGAGGAATCAGCGCCACTCTTAGAAGATTTATCTTTGAACTGGGTCATACGGCTTGCTTCACCAAAGCCAGTTAGACATTCCATAATCCAGCCAAGTTGATTGTGCTGTGGAACCTGAGATTGCACAAAGAGGGTTGACTTTTCTGGAGAAATTCCGAGGGCAAGTAGTTGCGCCGCTGATGCCAAAGTCCGTTTACGTAAAAGTGCCGGATCCGTTTCGACTGTAAGAGCGTGCAAATCTACGATGCAATAAAAAGCATCGTGCTCTTCTTGTAGTTCAACCCATTGCTTTACGGCACCAAGGTAGTTACCAAGATGAAAAGAATCGCTCGTAGGTTGAATGCCTGATAAGACGCGCTTCATGGGTTCAATTCTTGCATGCCTTAGTAGTTGCGCGAGATCAATAGACGGCCAGCGCGTTTACCTTCCATACTCAGAACGGTAATACGAACGCCGTTGACGCCAACGATGTCATTCTCCACAGGAATACGCCCTAAATAGTGCATTACAAAGCCACTTGCAGTCTCATACGGTCCTTCGGGTAAGTCAATGCCAGTCTGTTCGCTCAAATCTTCAAGCGAGATGAGGCCCTCAACTTCAAAATCACCGGTGCGTGATTCTTGCGAAACTTCAGTTTCATCGTTGTCATACTCGTCGCGAATATCCCCAATTAATGTTTCAACCAAGTCTTCCAGCGTAACAATTCCATCAGTTCCACCATACTCATCAAGAACAATGGCTAGATGCTGGCGCTGTTTTCTCATCTCAGTAAGGGCAGGCAAAATACCTTTGGTGCCAGGTAAGTACATTATGTTTCTTGCAAGTTCTTGAATCTTTGCATTTGAAGTAGCAAGACTTGTATCGAGCAAATCACGCACATGGATAAAGCCGACTACTTCATCTGAAGAACCACGAACTACTGGGTAGCGAGAATGTGCCTTCTCGATGGCAAGTGCAATCGCTTTGCCAACAGTAAGAGATGCATCCATGAAATCAACTTCGGTGCGCGGCACCATAACTTCATGTACTTGACGCTCTGACGCGTTGAAAACTTCTTCAACAATATCTCGCTCTTCATCCGTCAAAGCAGCATGGCCAGCAACAAGATCAAGAAGTTCTTCTTCTGAAATCTGTGCACGTTGCTCTTTAGGGTCAATACCGATGAGCCTTAAGACCAAGTTTGTAGAGTGCGAAAGTATCCAAATGAATGGACGGAATAGATTTGTCAGAACTCCAATAATCCCCGCAGATGCGAGCGCGATTTGCTCATTGCGATACAACGCAAGTCGTTTAGGAACTAACTCTCCAAAAACCAATGAGAAGTAAGCGATAATCAGAGTAACGCCCACCAGAGAAGCAGTTGAGGCGCTTCTACTCGCAAGGCCTAAGTCTTCGAGCCATGGAATTACAAAGTTGCCAAGCTTTTCTGCACCTAAAGCAGCAGAGAGGAAACCGGTCACAGTAACGCCAACTTGTAGCGCTGCCAGAAGTCGATTGGGATTACTTACAAGTGTCGCAACACGTTGTCCGGCTTTTCCTCTAGTGGCAAGCTGCTTGATCTGACTCTCTCGAAGTGAGATAAGGGCGATTTCGGCGGCAACAAAAAGGCCACCAATAACCATAAGTGCAACGACAAGAGAAATAGCTGAGAAGAGAGAACCGCTGGGGTGGCTTTCCATGATGGGAGAAGTCTACCGAAAATGGCTTCACTTTCGTCTCTGGGTGACATAGCCTTGGCCACGCTGGTCAACCGACCAGCACCTTAATCCTCGGATCGTCGGGCACGTACC
The DNA here is from genome assembly GCA_026392935.1 of Actinomycetota bacterium. Classification (GTDB taxonomy): domain Bacteria; phylum Actinomycetota; class Actinomycetes; order Nanopelagicales; family Nanopelagicaceae; genus Planktophila. Next base: position 75,910 of record JAPLBE010000017.1, read on the forward strand.
TGCCCGGATAAGGAAAGTGAAAAAATGGCATCAGTCGTATTCGAAAATGCGTCACGCATTTATCCAGGAACAACAGTTCCTGCTGTAGATAAACTCAATCTCACTGTCGCAGATGGTGAATTTCTTGTTCTCGTCGGGCCTTCTGGTTGCGGAAAATCAACATCACTTCGCATGCTTGCCGGTCTAGAAGAAATCGACGGAGGTCGAATTCTTATTGGTGATCGCGACGTAACAAATGTCGCTCCTAAAGATCGCGATATCGCGATGGTCTTCCAGTCATACGCTCTCTATCCACACATGTCAGTTGCAGAAAATATGGGCTTCGCACTAAAGATTGCTGGAGTCGATAAAGCAGAACGTGACAAGCGTGTTCGCGAAGCTGCAAAGCTGCTTGATCTAGAACTTTACTTAGAGCGCAAGCCAAAGGCACTATCTGGTGGACAACGTCAGCGCGTAGCGATGGGTCGCGCAATTGTTCGCGAACCTCAAGTGTTCTTGATGGATGAGCCTCTCTCAAACCTTGATGCGAAGTTGCGTGTTGCAACTCGCACACAAATTGCTGCCTTGCAGCGTCGTCTTGGAATCACCACTGTCTACGTCACTCACGACCAAGTTGAAGCAATGACTATGGGAGATCGCGTTGCAGTTCTTAAAGATGGCTTGCTTCAGCAAGTTGATACACCTCGTAACTTGTATGACAAGCCAATCAATGCATTCGTTGCTGGCTTTATCGGATCTCCAGCCATGAACTTACTCGTTGCCCCAGTCTCTGGTGGCAAAGCGCATCTTGGTGATCTTGATATTGATGTTCCAACTTCTGCGGGTTCTTCAGTAACTGTAGGAATTCGCCCAGAAGGTTGGGTTCCTGCAGAAAAAGGCTTCCAGGTAAATGTCGAAGTTGTTGAAGAACTTGGTTCAGATGCATTTGTTTATGGTCGCCCAGCAGATAAGAACATCACCTTCTCAAATGTTGTCGATGAGGGTGCACAAGTGATTGTTCGCTGGGATCCAAAGAATCCACCTCAAGCTGGTCAAATAGTTACTGTTGCAAATCTTCCAGGAACAGTGCACCTATTCGACTCTACGACCGGGGTTCGCATTAACTAACGAGATTAAATGTGCCACGAAGTACATGAATCTTTCCAATACCGAATTTTCTCCAAGTATCGGTATACACCGCAGCGGTGTTCTCGTCGATCCCAAGCAGAGTTGACTCTGAATCAGAACGCACGATGAACGAAGCTACTCGGTCAGGTAACCAACCAAGCATCTTGTCGTAATGTGGAATTACCTCAATTTCTGGAAGCAAACCCAGTCCCGGACTGTGGTGTGATTTACGTATGCCCATAATTGTTCCACCAAATGCCATCGCTCCAGCAGAACATCCGGCAAGTGAAGTTCCTGTGCGCCACTGGTTCACGATTTCATCCCACAGAGGTGAGCCGCTAAATATTTCTGCGACTCTGTGGGGATCTCCCCCTGAAAAATAAATCAGTCCGGCATCCTTAATAAGTTGCACATGGTGTTCGGTGAATGCATCTTCACGTTCGTGGATTGGTAAGTACACGCATCTGCTACCAATTCGATCAGATTGTGCCTGGCCTAAACGTTTCCACTTTTCTCGGCTTGAATCGCCTTCATGTGAAGAAGCAGTTGGAATCTGTATATATGTATTGTCTTTACCTAGGGAAATAGCACGATGCAGAAGCTGAGTTTCCAGCTCCTGCATCGCGACTGAATATTCACCAGAGCCTACAAGTGCGATTGCACCACCGCTCTGGTTCATAAATTACTTAAGCCATAGCTTTCTTTAGGTTCTCATCAATTGAGCTCAAGAATTCCTGAGTCGTTTGATATGGCGCCTCTTTAGAGATCAGAAGTGACAAATCTTTTGTCATCTTTCCTTGTTCAACTGTTTCAATACATACACGCTCAAGTGTTGTTGCAAACTTTGCAAGCTCTGTGTTGTTATCAAGCTTCGCACGGTGTGCAAGCCCCTGAGTCCAAGCAAAGATTGAAGCAATTGGGTTTGTTGATGTTGCTTTGCCTGCTTGATGTTCACGATAGTGACGAGTCACAGTTCCGTGAGCGGCTTCTGATTCGCAAACTTTTCCATCCGGAGTCATAAGTACTGACGTCATTAATCCAAGTGAGCCATAACCCTGCGCCACGGTGTCAGATTGGACGTCACCATCGTAGTTCTTACATGCCCAGACATATCCGCCATCCATACGAAGTGACATCGCCACCATGTCATCAATAAGGCGATGCTCGTACCAGATTCCTGCGGCATCAAATTGTGATTTGAATTCTGCTACATAAATCTCTTCAAAAATATCTTTAAAGCGACCGTCGTATGCCTTAAGAATTGTGTTCTTAGTTGATAGGTATACCGGGAATTTACGGAGTAAACCATAATTCAATGATGCGCGCGCAAAGTCACGAATTGAATCATCGACGTTGTACATAGCCATAGCAACACCTGAAGATTCAAAATTAAACACTTCGGTGTTAATGGGAGCAGATCCATCTTCTGGCACAAATGAGATTGTCAATTTTCCTGGACCTGGAACTTTGAAATCTGTTGCTCGGTACTGATCACCAAAAGCGTGACGACCAATAACGATTGGTTTGGTCCAGTGAGGAACCAAACGTGGCACATTGCTGATGATGATTGGCTCGCGGAAGATTACGCCGCCCAAGATATTACGGATTGTTCCGTTAGGTGACTTCCACATCTTCTTAAGGCCGAATTCTTTTACCCGCGCCTCATCAGGCGTGATTGTCGCGCACTTGATGCCTACGCCATGCTTCTGAATTGCACGAGCAGAATCGATTGTTACTTGGTCATCGGTTGCATCGCGATTTTCCATACCAAGGTCGTAGTACTCCAGGTTTACATCGAGATAAGGAAGGATGAGTGAGTCTTTGATGAATTGCCAAATAATGCGCGTCATTTCATCGCCGTCTAGTTCTACAACTGTTCCTTCAACTTTAATCTTTGCCATTATCTTCTCCCGGTTGCGATTTTCTACTTAGAGGGTCTGTACATCTGCTTGTTTTGTGCGAACAGCTTCTGCAGCTTCTTTGAGTGAAGCAACTTCTGAATCTGTCAGAGCGCTCTCAACAACTTTGCGAACTCCAGCTTTGCCAATCTCGGCTTCAACACCGAGATAAACACCAGAAATTCCATATTCGCCATCGACCCAAGCGCACACCGGCATGACTTCACCAGAATCTTCGATAACAGCTTTTGCCATACGAGCTGCAGCAGCAGATGGTGCGTAATAAGCAGAACCAGTCTTAAGCAGCGCAACTACTTCGGCTCCACCGTTACGAGTGCGATCAACGAGTTCATCGATCTCAGTTTGAGATAACTTCTCAGAAAGTGGTGCTCCGTTAACTGTGCATCGACTTGGAACCGGAACCATCGTGTCACCGTGCGATCCAAGAGTAAGAGTCTTCACTGAAGATACTGAAACGCCAAGTTTTTCAGCAACAAAATTTGTAAAGCGAGCAGTATCAAGCATTCCTGCTTGGCCCATCACGCGATTCTTTGGAAAGTTAGTTGCAAGCTGTGCAAGTGCTGTCATTTCATCTAGTGGATTAGAGACAACAATAATTACTGCATTTGGTGAATGCTTTGCAATATTTTCAGCAACTCCGCGAACGATTCCGGCATTAACGCCAATAAGATCCATGCGGCTCATTCCTGGCTTGCGCGGAAGACCTGCGGTGATGACAACTACATCAGAGTTTGCAGTCTTTTCATATCCTGCGCCTTCTGGAGTTGTAGTGGCTCCAGTAATTTTTGTCTCAAATCCTTCGATAGATCGAGATTGATTCATATCAAGAGCCAAACCTTCTGGCTTTCCTTCGAGAATATCTGTGAGGACAACCTCGTCAAAGATGTTGTATTCAGCTAAACGAAGAGCTGTCGTTGATCCGTAGAAACCTGCACCTACAACGGTGACTTTCTTTGCCATGGCTATCCTTTTTGTCGATCTGGTATGTGAACTGGTTTATCTTGACGTCGAGAGAACTCTACAACCCCTTAGGAAGTGCAATTGCCAGCCCAAAGAGTACAACTGCGATAGTCAGCGGGAGATAGCGCTCAAACCTGCCCTTACCTGACTGGGCAAGGGAAATCACTGCGGTCCCGACTGCAATCAGTAGAGCGCCGGTGCGCACAAAACTTGCGACGCCAGCAACAACGCCGAGTGCTGTAAGAATGTATGCAATCCGAAGTTGAAGGCTACTTATCTCTCGCATGCATCGACCACATTCATGAGCAACATCGCGCGAGTCATTGGGCCGACTCCCCCAGGCATGGGCGCAACATACGAAGCAATATCCATAACGCCAGGATCAATATCACCGAGTAGGCCTGCATCTGTGCGTGAGATGCCAACATCAACTACTACTGCGCCAGGTTTAATCATTTCTGCCTTAAGAAAATGTGCCTGACCAATGGCGGCAACAACAATGTCTGCGCGACGAGTGTGCGCTGCTAAATCTCTTGTACCTGTATGTGTCAGAGTCACGGTGGCATTTTCTTCTCTGCGAGTTAAGAGAAGGCCAAGTGGTCGTCCAACAGTGAGACCGCGTCCGATGACAACAACATCTGCTCCTGCGAGTGGAATCTTGTAGTGATTGATGAGTTCGACGATTCCACGTGGTGTGCATGGAAGCGGTGCATCGTAACCAGCAACTAGTCGACCTAAATTTAGTGGGTGCAAACCATCAGCATCTTTAGCTGGATCTATTGCTTCAAGTATTACCTGCGTATCGATGCCACGAGGCAAGGGAAGTTGAACAATGTAACCAGTGCATTCTTTAGCAGAGTTAAGGTCCTTGATTGCAGCGAGTACATCAGATTGCGTTGCACTTGCTGGTAAATCTATCCGAATCGAATTGATTCCTACTTCTTGGCAATCACGATGCTTACCGCCAACATATGAATGCGACCCTGGGTCATCACCAACTAGGACTGTTCCAAGTCCTGGAGTAACTCCGCGTGCGACTAGCTTTGCAGTGCGAAGAGCTAGCTCTCTCTTAATTGAGGCAGCAAGTGCTTTTCCATCAAGTATTTGTGCGCTCATGCGGCCATCCTATTAGGTCAATTATGCGTGAGAGAAATGCCTAGTACCGGTGAAGAACATTGCTACGCCAGCTTTCTCAGCTGCCGCAATTACCTCTTCATCTCGAACACTGCCTCCCGGTTGAACAATTGCTCGCACTCCGGCAGCGGTGAGAATTTCGACTCCATCGGCAAATGGGAAGAATGCATCAGATGCCGCAACACTTCCGGCAACTCGATCACCGGCACGGTCCACCGCAAGTTTTGCAGAATCAACTCTGTTGACTTGTCCCATTCCAATGCCAACAGATGCGCCACCTTTAGCTAGCAAGATTGCATTGCTCTTCACCGCGCGCACGGATCGCCATGCAAATTCCAAATCCTGCATATCTTCAGCCGATACTGCAGATCCTGTTACTTGCTTCCAGTTCTTTGGATTATCACCCTCGGCGTTAATGAGATCTGTCTCTTGCACAAGAACGCCACCAGAAACTGGGCGAAGTTCGAGTGGAGAAATTCGAGTAACTGCGCAGGTAAGAATTCGGAGTGATGGTTTCTTCATCAAGATTTCAAGTGCTGCGGGTTCGTAATCTGGCGCAATGATTACTTCAGTAAAGATTTGAGAAAGTGGTTCAGCCATGGCAACTGTAACGGTGCGATTTGCCGCAACCACTCCACCAAATGCAGAAACTGGATCACACAGATGTGCTTTTATGTATGCATCTGCAATATCTGTACCGACTGCGATTCCACAAGGGTTTGCATGTTTAATAATCGCTACACATGGTTGCGCATGATCTAACGCAGTTCTCCAAGCAGCATCTGCATCGGTGTAATTATTAAATGACATTTCTTTGCCATGCGATTGCACAGCATTGACGATTCCAGAAGGCCCCCCGCGGAAAATAGATGCCCGCTGATGTGGGTTCTCTCCATAGCGAAGTGAATTCTCACGCTTCCAAATCAAACCAAGCCAATCAACTGATTCAATATCAGCACTTACGGTGGAACCTAACCAACTTGCAATAGTGAGGTCGTACTCAGCAGTTGTTCTAAAAACTTCAAGTGCCAGTAATTTTCTTTCTTCATCAGTAAATCCGCCGGCTTTAATGGATTGGATTACGCGGTCGTATTGCGATTCTTTGCATACAACAGCAACAGATCCGTGGTTTTTTGCCGCACCACGTAACATCGAAGGACCACCGATATCAATTTGTTCGATGCACTCTGCAAAATCAGCACCCGATGCCAGTGTTGATGCAAATGGGTAGAGATTGATGACAACTAAATCAAATGGTTCGATTTCTAAATCTGCAATTGCTTTCAGATGTTCAGGATTATTCTGATCCGCCAAAATTCCAGAGTGAATTTTTGGATGAAGGGTCTTAACCCGACCTCCCATAATCTCTGGAAAGCCCGTGTAACTACTGACTTCAGTGACGGCAATCCCTGCACCTTGGAGGGTTTTGGCAGTAGAGCCAGTTGAAAGTATTTCTACCCCAGCACTTGCAAGACACTTACCGAGTTCAAGGAGGCGCTCTTTGTCATAGACGCTAACAAGTGCACGTCGAATCTGTTTTCTGTTAGCCATTGTGCTTCTCCAGGTTGATGAGCAGTTGAGCAATGGTCACAACGATGAGACCTCGTTCCAGAATCTTAATGCGTTCGTGAAGAGACTCCTCGGTATCCCCCGCAAAAATTTCGAGTCGCTCCTGGGCAATCACGGTGCCGGTGTCGAGTCCTGAATCAACCCAGTGAATGCTCGTGCCGGTCTCTGTTGCTCCAGATGTAAGTGCATCCCTGACTGCGTGAGCACCTGGAAATAACGGAAGTAATGAGGGATGGCTATTGATAATTTTAAATCTCGTAACGATTTTTTCTGATAACAATCTCATGAATCCCGCACTGACAACTAAGTCTGGCTTTAACGCAGCGATCAGAGTTTCCATTTCACGATCCCACTCAGTGCGATTTGGCAACATTGGGATAACAAAAGTTTCGATATGAGCCGCTTCTGCTCGCTGAAGTACTTGTGAATCTGATTTATCAGATATAACGGCGACAATATCTGCTTCAGCTAATTGGTCTTTTCGAGCATCAAAGATTGCTTGTGCCAGTGTCCCGGTTCCAGAAGCAAGAATTACTACCCGTTTCACTTACGTACCTTATTGAGAATGAATGTTGTTGCGAGCAGACCAATTCCAATTTCGACAAATAGCGAGAGTGTAAATTTCCAGATAGAGACTCCAAGTGCGCCCATCTCAGCTGTAACCAAAGAACCACTTGCAAGGTAGGCAATAAGTAGTGTTCCTACAATAGTAATTGCAAAAGCTTGAATCAGACCTTGGAGTTGAAATTCGCGAGCAAGAAAGGCAAGTAATACGCCAATGCTAATAAAGAACACAACTCCGATTACAGCAACTGGTTGCTGAGAGACCGGCAAAATCCCCAAGAGTGGAAGTGCTGGAATTTGCCCGAGCTGATACCAGAGTGGTGACACTATTGTTCCGGCACCTACTGCGACACCTGTTCCTGAAAAGTATGCAGCAACTCCCACCGCAGCATTTGGAAGATAAAGAATGTTCAACATGAGCAAGAGCAATCCCCCAAAAATCCCAGGTTGCAGTGAAGTCGTGATGTCCTTTACCAGCGAGAATTTAACGAGAATAAGTATTGATACGGCAATGAATGCGACACCAAACATCAGTGCGAGGACACGTGAAGCAGTCAACAATGTCCGTGACGGGGTAAGTCGATAACCAACGGTCATGCATGCAAGAAATGAAATGAGAAAAGCAAAAATTGGAGCCAAATACCATTGCGGAGCAATTGCCACTGATCTACTAGCAAAGGCAAGAGCCGTAGTTATCGCAGCATAAATAATTGAGAAGATTAATCTGACTGCATTGAGATCGTGAAAGTCACCTTTTAAGCGATCAAGTGCGCGTGCAAAAGTAGTTCGGATTACGATAAATGGAAGTACTACTGCACCAATTGGTAGATATGTGAGATATCCAGAAACTCCTGATGGCGGCAGAGCTAACTGGAACGGAATGTGGTGAGCCCCAAGCCAAATCCACACTGCACCGCGAATTGGGTCAGTAGTGCTTCCCGACGCGCTACCTGCAGTTGCCCATGCAACAAGTGAAACAAATGAGAATGGAAGAATAAGAAAAGCGGCACTGCGAAGAACATGAGACAACGAGACCGAAAGGACGCGTTGCATCGTGAACTTAACGACCTAGGATGTCGCGCATCAATTGCGCAGTTTCACTTGGAGTTTGCCCCACTTTTACACCAGCAGCCTCAAGAGCATCTTTCTTTGCTTGAGCCGTTCCAGAAGATCCAGACACAATTGCACCTGCGTGGCCCATTGTTTTACCTTCAGGTGCGGTAAATCCTGCAACATAACCAACCACAGGTTTCTTTACATACTCTGCGATAAAGGCTGCAGCGCGCTCTTCGGCATCTCCACCAATTTCACCAATCATGACGATTGCGGTGGTATCAGGATCATCTTGGAATGCACGAAGACAATCGATATGAGTTGTTCCAATCACTGGATCGCCACCGATTCCAACTGCTGTAGAGAATCCAATATCGCGAAGCTCGTACATCATCTGATAGGTAAGTGTTCCTGACTTTGAAACTAGGCCAATTGGTCCGCGCTTTGTGATATCTGCAGGGATAATTCCAACATTTGATTGCTCAGGGCTTATAAGTCCTGGGCAGTTTGGTCCCACAATTTGAGTAGTTCCCTTTTGCAATGAATATGCGTAGAAGTATGCAGAATCATGTACTGGAATACCTTCTGTAATAACAACAACAAGTGGCATCTTGGCATCGATTGCATCGATAACGGCAGCTTTGGCAAACTTTGGTGGAACGAAAACAACTGAAACATTTGCACCAGTTGCAGCTATAGCTTCTGCGACAGTGTTAAACACTGGAAGCGAAGTTCCGTCGATATCTACGACCTGCCCACCTTTGCCTGGCGTAACTCCACCGACTACTTTGCTACCGGAAGCCAGCATGCGACGAGTGTGCTTTGTTCCTTCAGATCCAGTCATTCCCTGGACAATGATTTTGCTCGAAGAATTAATGAAGATAGACATTACTTTGCCGCCAATTCTGCAGCGCGTGATGCTGCTCCATCCATAGTTTCGGCCTGTTCTACCAACGGGTGCTTTGCGGCGTTAAGAATTGCGCGTCCTTCAAGAACGTTATTTCCATCAAGTCGAACCACAATTGGTTTTGTCGCCTTCGGTCCAAGAAGATCAAGCGCTTGAACAATTCCATTAGCGACTGCATCACATGCTGTAATGCCGCCAAAAACATTAACAAAAACGCTCTTTACATCCGGATCACCCAAAATGATTGAGAGACCATCGGCCATAACCTGTGCAGATGCGCCTCCGCCAATATCGAGAAAGTTCGCAGGGCGCATTCCGCCGAATTTTTCTCCAGCATATGCAACGACATCAAGAGTCGACATCACAAGTCCAGCACCATTTCCAATGATTCCAACTTGGCCATTATCAAGTTTGACGTAGTTAAGTCCCTTTTCCTTTGCTGCTGCCTCAAGAGCATTTGCTGTGTCGTGATCAACTAACGCTTCATGATCTGGCTGACGGAAATCAGCGTTGTCATCAAGAGTGATTTTTCCATCGAGTGCAACCACGCGACCGTCTTCAGTTTTTACGAGTGGGTTTACTTCAACAAGAGTTGCATCTTCAGATTGGAATGTCTCCCATAACTTAACTAGAACTTCTGCAACTTGATCTGCCACATCTGCTGGAAATTGTGCTTGTGCAACAATCTCTTTTGCCTTTGCCAATGAAATACCGTCAACTGCATTTACAGGAACTTTTGCCAATTTCTCTGGTGCTGTACGAGCGACTTCTTCAATATCCATTCCGCCGGCGACAGATGCCATAACCAAGAATGTGCGATTTGAGCGGTCGAGAAGTATTGAAACATAATACTCAGATGCAATCGGAGCAGCCTGGGCAATCATCACTTTATGAACTGTGTGGCCCTTAATATCCATTCCAAGAATTGCGCCAGCTTTTTCTTTCGCATCATTTGCATCAACTGCAAGCTTTACGCCGCCTGCTTTTCCGCGTCCGCCAACTTTAACTTGTGCCTTTACGACAACCTTGCCGCCCATCTTCGCTGCTGCATCGTGTGCTTGATCTGCTGTTGTTGCAACAGCACCTTGTAAAACAGGAACTGTGTGCTTTTCAAAGAGATCGCGGGCTTGGTATTCGTAGAGATCCACTAATTGGCTCCTTCACGTGAGCAAAAGGTCGGGCATGTAGAGCCCAATCTTAAGGTCATTATTTATAGTGCAGTGACAGGGGCGTAGCGCAGAAGTAGGCGTTTATCACCGTATGCGCCGAAATTAATGGTTGCCTCTGATTTATCGCCTTCGCCAGCGAGTGCAACAACTGTGCCAAGTCCAAATGTGTCATGTGACACACGCTGTCCAACTTCAAGAACCATTGCAGTGGACTTCTTTCCAGTTGCGCGAGGTGGTGGTCCAGATGGCAGACGGGACTTCTTAATTGAAGATGAAGTCGTAAACGTTGATCGGCCTTCATTTTTCCATTCAATCAACTCTGTTGGAATCTCATCGAGGAATCGTGAAGCGGGGTTGTATTTTGGTGTACCAAAAGTTAAACGGTACTCAGCTCGAGATATGTAGAGACGTTTCTCTGCACGAGTTAACCCAACGTATGCCAATCGTCGTTCTTCTTCAACTTCATTGGGATCATCTAGAGTGCGAGCATGAGGGAAAATTCCATCTTCCATCCCAGTAAGAAACACTGTGGGAAATTCAAGACCCTTCGCTGTATGTAATGTCATGAGCGTTACTACTCCACCGTGATCTTCTCCATCAGGAATCTCATCTGCATCTGCAACTAGCGAGACTTTTTCTAAGAATCCTGAGAGAGAGATTTCTTCATCTTCGATAAGTTCATCTATCGGACGTTCTTCATATTCCATAGATGCCGAGACAAGCTCCTTTAAGTTTTCTAAACGAACTTCATCTTGGGGATCCGTACTGGCTTCAAGTTCAGTCAAAAGTCCTGATTGCTCAAGTACTGCTTCAATAATTACTGAAGGTTTGATCTTTGCCTCGACTAAAGTTTGAAGTGCAGTAAGCATCGAAGTAAATTGCGCAATGGATTGTGAGGCTTTATTTGGCACTCCTGTTGCTTCCGAGACACGAAGGAGCGCGTTCCAGAATGAAATCCCTTGAGCGTCTGCAAAAATCTCTACCTCCTCTAGTGCGCGATCACCGATTCCCCTCTTTGGAAAATTGATGATTCGGCGAAGTGAAACCTCATCGTTTGGGTTTGCGAGTACCCGCAGATATGCCAGTAAGTCCTTTACTTCCTTGCGCTCGTAGAATCGAAGCCCACCAACCACTTTGTAGGGAATTGCAGCTCGCATGAAAATTTCTTCAAAGATGCGAGATTGGGCATTTGTACGATAAAAAACGGCAGTATCTCCAGGAGTTGAGTGACCCATATCTTGTAAAGAGCGAATTTCATCCTTGATAAATTCTGCTTCATCGTATTCAGACTCTGCGACATAACCAACTAGTGGCGCACCTGAACCTGCATCGGACCATAAGTTTTTCTCTTTTCGAGATGCATTCTTAGTGATGACTGCATTTGCGGCATTGAGAATATTCTGTGTTGAGCGGTAGTTTTGTTCGAGCAGCACGGTCGTTGCATTTGGGTAATCGACTTCAAATTGCAAAATGTTTCGAATTGTTGCTCCGCGGAAGCCATAAATTGATTGGTCTGCATCGCCCACAACACAGAGCTCGGCAAGCGGATATCCATCGCCCTCAACCCCGGTGAGTTCCTTGATTAATACGTATTGTGCATGGTTTGTATCTTGATACTCATCTACCAAAATGTGGCGAAATCTTGATCGAAAGCGAGCCTTTGCTTCTGGGAACTTCTGTAAGACTTGAACAGTTTTCATAATCAGATCATCAAAATCCATAGCATTTGCCTGCTGAAGCCTCTTTTCATACAAGGTGTAAACGTCAGCAACGATAGTTTCAAATTGATTAGTGGCATGGCTTAAATATTCATAGGGAGTCTGTAGTTCATTTTTGGCATTTGAGATCAAATTTTGAAATTGGCGAGCCGGGTATCTCTTGGAATCAAGATTGAGAGATTCCATGACGCGTGAAATAAGTTTTTGGGAATCTGCAGAGTCGTAGATACTAAATGTGCTGCTATAGCCAAGGCGTTCAACTTCTTGACGCAACATTCGGACACACGATGAGTGAAATGTAGAAACCCACATTGATTTTGCGACGGGGCCAACCAGCTCGGCAACACGTTCCTTCATTTCGCCAGCAGCTTTATTAGTAAATGTAATCGCAAGAATTTCGTATGGGCGAACTTCTCGACGAGCCATGATGTAGGCGATACGGCGAGTTAAAACGCGAGTTTTTCCAGAACCCGCACCCGCTACGACCAATAATGGAGTTCCTGCTTGAGAAACGGCCTTCTGCTGCTGCGGATTTAATCCGTCTAGCAAAGGGTCGGTCAAGGTCATGCCGCGGAGTCTATTAGGCTTGTATGTCATGGAGCCGATATCAGATTCAGAGATCAAGCGCGTTTTAGTTATCAATGCCCATCCCGATGATTCGGATTTTGGAGCATCAGGAACTATCGCGCAATGGATTAAACAGGGAATAGAGGTCTCCTATGTTCTGTGCACCAACGGTGACCAAGGCGGCGAAGAATCTGAATACACAAAAGAAGAAATGCCAGCAGTTCGCCAACGCGAACAACGTGCAGCCGGCGCCGTCATCGGCGTTACCGATATTACTTTCCTCAATTATGTCGATGGCCATCTTGAGCCAACTCTTCAGTTACGAAAAGATCTTGTGCGCCAAATACGCCGCGTAAAACCAGATCGCATGGTCTGTCAATCACCAGAAAGAAATTGGGAACGAATTGGTGCAAGTCATCCAGATCATTTAGCTGCAGGTGAAGCAGCGATTCAAGCTGTATATCCAGATTCTAGAAATCCTTATGCATTTACAGATTTACTTGAGAAAGAAGGTTTAGAGCCTTGGCGAGTCCGCGAAGTATGGATGATGGGTTTTGCTCACCCTGATCACTTCGTTGACATCACTGACACTTTTGATCTCAAAGTAAAAGTTCTCAAAGAGCATGCATCGCAGACATCACATAATGCAGAATTAGAGAACATGCTTCGCGAATGGGGACAACGCAACGCCGGTATAGGTGGTTTGCCTGAAGGTCGAATTGCAGAAGCTTTTAAAATCGTTAATACGAATTAGAAGCTTGAGTTAAATACTAAAAGTATCTACTCCTGCACTGTTCTTGCTTCTCTTGATTCTGCCGTAGGACTCAAGGACTTCCAAATGCCCAAGAACTGGATACACGAGGTACTTGTAAACAGGATCTGGCCATGGCCCCATTCGATCGTGGGAGATCTCTATAAGTTCTAGCATGGTAATTGGTTTCGCGGCCGCTTGAATTGTCTCGAAACAGATTTTTTCAATTCGATCTGTATAGGCAAGTGATATATCAAGGAAATCAAGTCCCGACTGACCTTTATAGCGCGGGTAATGAGAAGTGAGAACTTCACTTGGCTTGTATCCCTTAAGTAATCGAATAGATGAACGGTAAGCCTCGACGAATCTGTAGGTAGGTGGAAAAGCTGGAGCGCCATCTGCAAGTAGAACTGATTCTCCAAGAACTGCATCTCCGATGATTACAGCGCCGGTTTGCTCATCAAGAACAGATACATGTCCCCATGAGTGACCAGGTGTGTGAAGTATTTCAACCATACGGCCACCCAAGTCGATGCGTTCGTTACCTGCAAAACCGATATCAATCTTGGTTTCAAAAGCTACGGTACGTATGAAATCAATTGCTTCCTGTGACTCAGCAAAATCGTGATCATGGGCAAATTCGTTATAGCGATCATCAATCATGAGCTGTAGATTTTCAATCATCGGACGATCTCGCTCGCCACAACAAATAAGTGCATTTGGCATCAGCTCTTTTACAGCCGCATTGCCGCCCGTATGATCATAATCAGAGTGCGTGTTGATGGCATAACGAACTTTACTGAGCGAGAGTTTATGCTCCTTAAAATAGGGAACTAGCGTTTCGCGTATCGAAGCATCAAAACCAGTATCAACAATCAAAATCTCTTCTTTGCCAACAATTGCATAGATCGCAACATAGCGAGGTCCAATCGGGCATTCGATGCGGTGTAAGCCTGGGAGTATTTCCATTCTTTTTTACTTACCTTCCTCTGAATATTGGTTTTCGTTTTTCAGCAAATGCAGCGCGACCTTCATCGCTATCTTCGGTTGTGAAGCAGTATGCGAAAGTATCATTCTCGTACTGAAGGCCAATTTCAATAGCAGTCGACATCGAAACTCGCACAAGGTGCTTTGAAAGCTCTGCCGCGATTGGCGCATTCGATGCGATTCGAGATGCAAGATCATCAACTTTTGCATCAATTTCGCTCTCTTCAAAAACTCGGTCGACTAGTCCCCAGTCATGCGCTTCTTGCGCGCTGACCAGGTCGCCCGTAAGCAACATTTCTAGCGCTCGACCAGAGGACATTACTCGCGGAAGCAGCTGGGTATTTCCTGCACCACCATGCCATCCAAGTTTGATTTCGCCTGCACCAAATCTTGAATCAGGTGTTGCATATCGAATATCAGACATGAGCGCCATTTCAAGTCCGCCACCAACGCAGTAGCCCCGAATTTTCGAAATCACTGGCTTACGAATTTTCCAAATCCCGCGTGCGTAATCCACACGATTTCGCAGTTGCCAATTAGATCCATAATCATCAAGAACTTTGATATCACTTCCAGCAGAGAAGGCTTTACTTCCTGACCCAGTCAGAACAACTACTCGTATAGATTCTTCACTATTGATATAGGTCACCAACTGCATGAGAGCTTTACCCATTGCAGGTGTCATTGTGTTTAGTTTGTCTGGGCGGTTTAAGGTAATCGTTGCAACAGCCCCTTGCTGCACATAGAGCAACTCATCTGGCAAAACTGGCAACGCACTCATTTTCTTATGCCTTGCTTACGAGCATCTGTCGATGCCTGAATAGCCTGGCTCAAGAGCACTTTCATTGCCGCTTCTGCAAGGTCTGCATCTTCTTCGACAATTGCGTCAAGAACTGCTTGGTGCTGAATTAGGAAGCCTCCATCATCAACGACATGGCGCACCATGTCATCTCTAATCTTTAACAGTGGAATAAATAGTTTGCCAATACGTTTCATCAACTCATTCTGCGTCGCATCCAATAGGGCTTGATGAAATGCCGCATCTGCTTCTCCAATAGCATCTGATTGTGGTCCCTCTTGATAAAAGGCATCCGTCATCTTCTTCAGCGAATTTGTCAGTGTTGAAATATCTTTACTTCCACGGCGCTTGGCAGCAATTCGAGCAACCCAAGGTTCGTAACTGGCACGGACTTCTTCAAGGTCACGTACTAGTTCACGTCCAAGACCTGAAGCTTGAAGCCAAGAGATAACATCTGGATCCAATAAATTCCATTCATGACGTTCTAAAACAATTGTCCCGGTTTTGGTGCGTGCTCGCGTTAAACCCTTGTCATGAAGCACTTTGAGGGCTTCACGCACAACGGTGCGACTAACGCCAAACTGTGCCTCTAACACGTCAGAGGTGATCACAGATCCTGGCGCAATCTTTCCTGAAACTATTTGATTGCCGAGCGAAATCACAATCTGAGTTGGCAAATTGCGAGCTATCTTGGTTTTCATAGAAGTGAATCCGTTTCACAGATAGCAAGTGCTAATGGCCCCTGTCCCCATGGAACAGAGAATCCGCGCGGAGTAAATTCATAGTGTGACTTTCGTGTTGATGCCATCACTGCGGCTGTCACATTTTGAAGTTCTCCTGCTGCATCAGTATCTGCAATGACTCCAGCAAGTGCATTTATCATCGCTGGTTTAACAATCGCTTCGTCAACAATCCCAAGTTTAATAGCTCGAGCAAAGCCCGTTGCCATGAAACCTGCGGTAGATCCTTCTTCACCGGAACGCTCGCTATCAACAACACACCACCAACGACCATCTGCGCGTTGCAGTTTGATCATTGCATAGATGAGTTTTGTTGCAGCATCCTGAATTTTCTTTCGCCCAGGATGATCCAACGGAATATTCTTGAGAACATCGAGCATGCCAAGCAGCGCCCAACCTTGGCCGCGACCCCAGCCTGGCGCCCATGTTCCTTCGACTCCATTCATGAAGAAGTGATCAAAAATTCCATTCTCCTTCTGCAGCGCATCGATATATCCATGTGCTTGTTCAACACCAACATCAATGAGTTCTTTCTTGCCAGTTTCTTTACCAAGCGCTGTAAAAAATGGTGGGTCAAAGTGAAGACAGTCAATGCATGTTCCCCCTGGTGGCTTTCCAAGCCATTCAGCTTCATTCTTAGGTAGTTCTTCCCCACCGTATGGTGGAATCAAACAGAGAGATTCCCATGTGTCATAAATTCCGCGATCTTTTGTTCGGCTCATCAGATACGCAGCGAGGAGATTGAGTGATTCGATAATGCTCTTATCTTTAGTCTCATGAGCAACTTCAACCATAGCTACTCCTGGCGCTGTGCAATCAAGGCGACGAAATGGTTCTGGTCGACTTGCCCACGCACGAATCCAGCCATTTGCGAAGGAAAAGTAGGCGGGATCCTTGAGCAACCGCCCTGTCTCTAAAATTCCTTCGAAACCAGTTGAATCTCCGAAGTTCCAACTCTTATATGGCATTCCCAGAAGTGACTTGCCTACCTTTTCAAGGAGTACGAGTCTTTCTTGACGCGATGGAAGTGCCGGTGCTTGTGTCATGTTTTTATCGTCCCTTAAATTCTGGTTTACGCTTTTCTGCAAATGCTTTCTGTCCTTCAGCTGCATCTTCAGTTGTCATACAGTATGCAAATGAATCGTTCTCATAGAGCAACGCAGTTTCAAGAGGAATGCTCTGAGACATACGCACCATGTGCTTTGTCATCTGAGCCGCAATTGGGGCTTTCTCCGCAATGGATTCTGCAATTGCAATTGCACGATTGAGAACTTCTTCTCTTGGCGCAAGCTCTTGCACTAGACCCATACGAAGTGCTGAATCCGCTAAAATAGGCTCGCCATGCAAGAGAAATAGATTTGCATTTCCAGGACCAACTCTGTGCGCAAGTAATTGTGTCTGGCCAGAACCGCCATGCCATCCCCATCGGATTTCACCAGCCAAAAACTTTGCTTCTGGTGAAGCCACACAAATATCTGAGGCACAAGCCATTTCAAGTCCGCCACCGATTACCCACCCATGAAGGGAAGCAACTACAGGCTTCTTGATAAGCCAGATTGCACGTGCGTAATCAAGATTACGATCAAAGCGGTTTCGGTATTCCCAATTTGTTCCATACTCATCTAGCTCAGTGAGGTCACTTCCTGCACAAAAACCTTTTTCACCTTTGCCATAGAGAACTACTGAACGAATTTCGAGGTTGTTATTGATCTCGTAGATGTAGCTATTCATCTGCCCATCCATCACTACTGTCATTGCGTTGATCTTCTCTGGGCGATTGAGAATCAGATGCGCAACTTTTCCGTGCACCTCAAAATCGACTTGCCCTGATAGTGGTGCTGCCATTTTTTACTCCTTCACTGTTCCGACGGCGCCAGATTTAATAAGCTCTTCAACCTTCGTGGCTGGCATTCCCAGGAGGTCGATCAAGATTTCCTTCGTGTGTTCACCCAAAGCAGGTGCTCCACGTCGAATAGATGGAGGGGTATCTGAAAGGCGCACCGGTGGGCGCACTGTTTTAGCACTTCCTCCACGCAACTGTGGTTGCTCCCAGATGTATTTCGTTTCAATAATGTGTGGGTCATTCATTAATCCCTCGTAGTCGTGAACAGGTCCACACCAAGCGCCAACTCTGTCGCAGATTTCAATCCACTCGGCGGTGGTCTTATCTTGGAAGCTATTTCGAATCAACTTATAGACTTCATCACGATGTTTATGTCCATCGTTGTAGTGATCCAATGAGCGCAAGAAATCGTTATCCAAAACTTCTCCAAGTACGGGTAGTGGAACCATGGCCAGTGTCAACCAAGCATCTTTAGTTTTATAGACTCCGTAAGGAGCGGGAATTGATGCATGCGCACTTCGTTCTTCCATTCGAGTTGGCATTCTGCCTGTATTAAGAAAAGTTACAATCTCTTGGAGTTGACAATCCATAACAACTGACAACATATCAATTTCAACATGTTGGCCAGTGCCAGATTGATGGCGTGATTCGATTGCTGCAAGAATTCCAATCACTGCTTGGTATCCAGTCATGACATCTGCGCCCCACAACGCACTCGGTGTTGGATCATCCCCGAGAGCTCCGACGCTAAACATTGAACCGCTGTACCCCTGAACAATGAGATCTTGTCCCGGGCGATCGCGATAAGGACCAGAAGAGCCGTAACCAGAAATTGAACAGTAAACGATTCTTGGGTTTATCTTTTTTAAATCTGCGTATCCGATTCCAAGGCGATCTGCAGTTCCATATCTAAAATTCTGTAAGAACACATCTGACTTCTTAACTAACTCGTAGAGAACTTCTTTGCCCTCTTGACTTTTAAGATCGATAGACAGTGATCGCTTATTGCGATTAACAGCAAGGAACGTTGTCATCTCACCATTACTCTGGCGATCTTCGAATCCACGAGTTCTATTGAATTCACCATTTACTGGCGGTTCAATTTTTATGACATCCGCACCAAGATCACCCAGTCGAGTTCCGGCAATGGGTCCTGCCAACATTTGCGTTGCATCGATAACACGGAGATTTTCTAGAGCGCCTTTAGCTGAATTCATGGATAGATACTTTCTTATGAAGAATTGAATGTCAACCATTGTTCGTCACCATATGCCTGATCTTTGCCTTACTGACCTGGGGTTTTACCAGTGCTTATGCAAATCGGCAGCTCAGACCGCCATCAACGATCCAGTCGGCACCGTTCACAAAGGATGCATCAGCTGAGAGCAAGAAGGTAACTACCTTTGCGATCTCTGAAGTCTTTGCCATGCGAGCCATTGGTTGCACGGCCATTGACTCTGCCTTCTTTTCAGGAAGCATTTCAAACCAGGACTCCAGTAATGGTGTGAGTGTGTATCCGGGTGAGACCGCATTAGTGCGAATCTGATGAATTCCTTCATCGAGTGCCAAGTTGCGTGTCAGGCCGATGACTCCTGATTTTGCAGCCGCATATGGAAAATACTTTGGGTACGTCATGCGCGCGTGGATAGACGCAATATTAACAATCGCACCTTTTTTGGCTGCGCGCATTGAAGGCAGTACTAATTTGGCTGTATGCCACACGCTCTTGAGATCTACATCGAAGAACTTGTTCCATTCTTCATCAGTCATCTCAACGGCATCTGCATTTGAATTCACGCCCGCATTATTAACAAGACATGTAATTGGACCAAGCTCTTTGACAATCGCATCGTGGGCAACTTTGAGTGAATCAAACTTGCCTACATCTGCTTGATGAAACATTACCTTAAAACCTTGGGCTGTTAATTCGGCTGCATAGGCTTCGCCCGCCGGAACTACGATGTCACAAAAAGAGACTCGGGCTCCTGCTTGCACAGCATCTAAAACTATTGCTGCTCCGATTCCAGCCGCTCCGCCTGTTACAAATACATGTTCATTCTGTAGTTTCATTTTTCTACCAATCTGCTACTGAGCCATCGTTATGGAACCATTGAACCGGATTTCCGGATACAAATGGGTGTTTTGCTGCCTCTTTTTCATCCATCTCAACGCCGATACCTGGCGCAGTCGGAGGATAAATATGTCCATCTTTGATTTCTGGAACGCCGGAGAAGACCTCTGAACGCCAAGAAACATCTGAACGCATCACTTCTTGGATTAAGAAGTTTGGCGTAGTCAAACCAAGGTGCACGTTCACCATGGTTGCAATTGGGCCAAGTGGGTTATGTGGCGCCATAGTGACGCCAAATGTGTCGCAGAGCGCTGAAATCTTACGTAACTCAGTGATTCCTCCTGCATGACATACATCTGGTTGGGCGACGTCGATAAGTCCATCTTCCAGAAGGGGAAGAAATTCTGTGCGGTGCAGCAAACGCTCACCTGTCGCAAGGGGAACAGTGATTTTTGCACGTGCTCGCTTCAGTGCTTCGTGTTGATCTGGGGGCACAATCTCTTCGAGAAAGAGTGGCTTATATGGAGCTAAAACTTCAGCAAATTGAATTGCCATTGCTGCAGTAGTGCGACCATGGAAATCAATCATGATATCTACATCAGGTCCTGCAGCTTTTCTTGCTGTTGCCATTAACTCATCCGCATGGCGCAGTTTTGCGGCATCACCAAGTGGAGCAGATTGTGGGACAGCGAGAATTTTCACAGCTGTAAATCCATCTTTAATACTCTGCTTCATCTTCTCTTCAAAAGAATTCACTGTGTCAGAGTTATACACTGCATCAGAATTTCCACCACCAAGATGGTCATACATGCGAACTCGATCCCGTGCTAAACCGCCAAGAATGCGCCATAGCGGAACGTTAAGATCTTTTGCAGAAATGTCCCATAACGCTTGATCAATTCCACTGATTGCAGACATTGTCACCGCTCCACCTTTAAAGAATGGATGGCGATAAAGAATCTGCCAGTTACGTTCAATTTCACGTGGGTCGCGTCCGACAAGTAAGGGTGCTAAATCTTCAACAGCACCCACTACTGCGCGTGTTTGAAACTCAAGGGTCGCTTCACCGATTCCAATGAGTCCTGCGACATCTGTATAAACCCGGACAACCACCCAGTTGCGCATCTTTGCATTGACAACTGTCGTAGTGATTTTAGTTATCTTCATTATTTACCTGATTTCACTTTCTGGATTTCAGAGACGAAAGCTGCGACACGAGATGGAATCTCTGAAATTCCTCCGCCCATTAAAGGTCCCCCGACTCCGAAGCCCATCGCACCTGCTGCAAACCAATCTTTAATGTTTTCAACACTGACTCCACCGGTAACTAGCCATTGAGCATCTGGGAACGGATCACGAACTGCTTTGAGATAGGCGGGTCCAAAGTGCGATGCTGGAAAAAGTTTCAAAGTTTTTGCGCCTGCTTGTAGCGCTCGCGCTACATCGGTAGGTGTTGCAACACCGGGAACAGAGAGAAGGTTGAGATCAAGGGTCTTTTTAATGACAGCAGCATCCGTGTGTGGTGAGAGCACAAAAGTAGCTCCTGCCTTCTTCGCACTAATGACATGTGCCGGGCTCATGGCCGTTCCCACCCCAACTGTGATGCCTTTGATAGCAGAGTATTCCTCGATTAAATCAAAGACATCTGGTGTGGTGGTTGTGAATTCAAACAAGGTAATGCCCGCGCTGTGCAGTGCAGCAGCAGCACTTCTACCCTCTGCTGCAGTCTTAGTACGAATGATTGCAACAATAGAACTCTTCTCAATGTTTTCTAGCGCGCTCACGAAATATTCTCCAAACTCTGCGACATGACACCCGATGCGCCCTTTGGAAGTCCAGTCCAATCCCCTAATTGAGATGCCACAAGTGCACCACACTTACTTCCTTGCAGTATTGCTTCACGCAACGTTAGTCCACCTAGAATTCCTGCGATTGTTCCACCAACAAAAGCATCACCAGAGCCAACCGGATCAACAGTCTTTACGACATCTGGCATCACATCGAATCTTTCGCCATCATGCAATACGCGCATCATTTGATCCCCAGCAGTCATGATTGCCGTCTTTACACCTGCGACACTGGCTAATCGAAGATTCTCTTCTGGGTCCTTGCCTCCCCATACAACTGCGTATTCATCTACTCCACCTATTACTAATTCAACATCGTGAATTAATGAACGTAGAGCTTTGGAAGCTTCAGATTCGGTCCAGAGCTTACGTCGCAAATTAATATCGAAACTAATTGGAACGCTGTTCTTTCGGGCCAATTCCATTGCTTTCGCAACGGCGGCTGCCGAACTTTCAGAAATTGCAACTGATATTCCAGTTACATGTACCCAGCGAGATGAAGCAATTGCTTTCTCTTCTACATCTTCAGCAGAAATTGTCGAACCAGCAGATGATCTACGAAGGTAGGTGACATCTATCGGATTCTCTTGACCTCGGTTGCGAACAAGCGCGGGCGTATATGAATTTACAGTTTTAACACCATCTACATTTATCCCTTCGCGCTTTAAGCTTGCAAGAATATTTTTACCTAATTGGTCAGCACCTAATCGGGAAATCAAAGAGACACTTAAGCCAAGTCGCGTTACGGCTACAGCAACGTTACCTTCAGCTCCCGCAACAGATAAGTTGAATTTTTCTGCAGTCGCCACATCATCTGTATCGGTAGCAAGAAAAAGTGCCATGACTTCCCCAAGTGTGTAGAGATCAGCCATGTGCCTGTACTTCCTCGATAAGGGAGAGCATTTCATCGATTTCTGATGAAGTCTGCGCGTCTATCGAAAGTGTGGGATTTCGACAATAGTTTGTCTCGATAATTCCGCGCTTGTAAAGAACATCTTTCTCAGCAGCGATAAGTAGCTCTAGGTTTGAAATCCATTTTGCCACGTGGGGTATAAAACGATTTAGTCGAGATTCAAATTCCTGTTGATCCCCTGCAAGTAGTGCGCGCTCTGCCCACAGGTATAAATCAGTGAG
>JAPLBE010000001.1 GCA_026392935.1 Actinomycetota bacterium
GGTTCCGACATAGTTGCAGTCTAGTCTTGGTTGCAGTCTAGTCTTGGCCTATGGCTGAAACAAAAAGCGCATTATTCGAATCACTTAATCCTGCAACCGGTGAAGTGATTGCAAGCTATCCGCAGACGACAGAGCACGATGTTCGAGCCGCGGTAAATGCGGCACGTACGGCATCGATTGCATGGCGCAGTTTAGGTTTTCGTGGGCGTCGTAAAATGTTACTTAAGTGGAGTGATTATTTACTTGCACATATGGATGAACTAACAGCAGTTGTTTCCGAGGAAACTGGAAAACCAATTAGTGATGCAAAGTTAGAAGCTGCACTCGCCGCTGGACACATTGCTTGGGCTGCACGACATGCAGAATCTGTTATGCGAACTTCACATCGCTCCCCCGGATTGTTGATGGCAAATATGTCTGCAACAGTTGAACGCTCACCTGTCGGAGTTGTTGGAGTAATCGGTCCTTGGAACTATCCTGTTTTCACCCCACTAGGGTCAATTGCTTACGCACTCGCAGCTGGCAATACGGTTGTTTTCAAACCGAGTGAATACACACCTGGAGTTGGCGAATTCCTTGCTCGTTCATTTATGGATTCCTCGCTGCTATCGGATGTCTTTATCTGTATTACAGGTCTTGGAGAAACAGGGAAATATCTCTGCGAGAGCGGCGTTGATAAGTTGGCATTTACAGGCTCAACTCGTACAGCAAAAATTGTTGCTGCAACGTGTGCTGCACATATGACTCCGGTAGTTCTGGAATGTGGTGGTAAAGATCCCGTCATCGTGGCTCATGATGCAGATATCAAACGAGCTGCTGATGCGACAGTGTGGTCAGCCTTTTCAAATGCAGGGCAAACTTGTATCGGCGCCGAGCGCGTCTATGTTGATGAAAGAGTGGCGGACAAATTTATTGCGAAAGTTCTAGAAATTGCTAAGGATATTCATCCTGGTGCACCGGGGCACGGTAAATACGGTCCAACAACAATGCCTAAACAAATTCCAATTATTCAGAGCCACATTGACGATGCCATCGCACGGGGTGCAAAGGTGCTTATGGGTGGATCAGATTCAGTTAAAGCTCCATATGTCGAACCTGTAATTCTCTGTGATGTACCCGAAGATTCAATTGCAATGACTGAAGAAACTTTTGGGCCAACAATTGCGATCAACCGAGTTAAAGATATGCCTGAAGCGATTGCTCTCTCTAATGCAACTCGATACGGCCTAGGTGCTTCTGTATGGTCCAAGCGAAGCGGAAGGATTATTGCATCCCAGTTGCACACTGGAATGGTCTCAATTAACTCTGTCATTTCATTCGCTGCAGTGGATTCCGTTCCCTTCGGTGGCGTAAAAGACAGCGGCTATGGGCGAATTCATGGACCCGAGGGAATTCTTGAATTTACTTACCCACGTTCTGTTGTCCGCGCACGTTTTCAATTGCCAATCGCATTTACAAGTTTCTCGCGCACTCATGCCAGCGATAAATTGATCGTTGGCATTACGAAGTTACTTAAAGGCAGATTGAGTTAATTCCTAATGTCGAGGTGCGTTACGCGTTCTCTCAATTCGTGGTCTGCGATTGTTTCTCTTACTCCAGCATGCATTATGCCAATGTCTGCGATTATCTTCATCGCCATCTAGCCACGCCACAGTGTGTGGAGTTGCCATCGGAATCAATTGGTCACATCCAGGGCATCGATACGGTTTATTTGCAGCGGAACCAGTTAGTTTTCTAACAATCCAAAGTCCATTTTCATCTTCTTCAAAACTTTGATTTGAAGGATTCAGTGTTGGCTCATCATCAGAGCTTTTTGGCCTACGGTTTTTGGGGTAATTCTTACGCGGGCTCATGATTCTATTTTCTCGCACTTTTGCGGTGAAAGTGACAAGATTGCCATGTGAACACGGTCATTAGCGTTTCGGGTCTACGGAAAAGCTATGGTTCCACCGCTGCAGTAAATGGCGTTGATCTTGAGATAAAAAAGGGCGAAATCTTTGCACTTTTGGGCCCAAATGGTGCTGGCAAGACAACCACTGTTGAAATTCTTGAAGGTTTCCGCGATCGCGATTCTGGTGATGTGCGGGTACTCGATTTTGATCCCGCAACAAAAGGTCATGCAGGTCAACTCTGGAGAGATCGACTTGGCATAGTTCTTCAATCAACTTTGGATGCCGGAGATCTGACAGTCTACGAATCCGTTTCACACTTTGCCCATTATTACGACAGTCCTAAAGATGCTCGCGAAGTAATCGAGTTAGTCGGCCTCACTGAGAAATCAGATGCACTCGGGCGCACATTATCTGGTGGTCAACGTCGTAGATTAGATGTGGCACTCGGCATCATCGGAAATCCAGAGCTAATTTTCCTCGATGAACCAACGACAGGATTTGATCCAGAAGCACGACGTGCATTCTGGGCCCTCATTAAGAAGTTACGAGATGAGGGTGCCACAATCCTTTTGACTACTCACTATCTGGATGAAGCTGAAGCGCTAGCCGATCGTGTTGCAGTAATTAACAAAGGTCAGATAATTGAAGTCTCTACACCTGATCAATTGGGTGGACGGGCAAACTCCTTAGCCACGATTACATGGCGTGAAGGTGATGTTCTGCGCTCTGAACGTAGCGCGCACCCAACCGATTTTGTGAAGAAACTATCTGAGAAATTTACTGGCGAGATTCCAGAACTCAGTGTTAAGCGTGCATCCCTTGAAGATATCTACCTCGAAATGATTGGGGGAACTCATGAGTAAATCGACTGGCAAGTCACCCACTGCAATTTCGATAGGTATTCAACGCGGTAAATTAGAGATTAAGCAGTTTATGCGCCAACGCGAATCAGTTGTATTCACCATGCTTTTCCCATTGATTTTGTTAGCGATATTCGGTTCAGTTTTCTCGAATTCAATTGCAGAAGGTGTCACATTTAGTCAGTACTTCGTTGCCGGAATGATTGCATCAGGGCTTGTTAATACTGGTTTTCAGCAGCTTGCAATCATGATTCCCATGGAGCGTGATTTCGGAACGCTGAAACGACTACGCGGTACTCCGATGCCAGCAAGTAGCTACTTCATCGGAAAAGCAATTCTTGTTACGTTAAGTATGTTGATTCAAGTAGCGCTGTTACTTGCTGCTGGCGTTGCCTTCTTCGGAGTAAATCTACCTACAACTGCTGAAAAATGGTTACTGCTTGCTGCGCTCCTAGTTCTCGGAAGCGCATGTTCGACAGTACTTGGAATTGCATTTTCTAATGTTCCAAAGAGTGGGCGCGGTGCATCTGCTGTGGTTTCACCAGTTGTGATTGTTCTTCAATTCTTTAGTGGAGTTTTCTTTATCTTCACCGATCTTCCACAATGGATGCAGCAAGTTGCTGCAGTATTCCCACTCAAATGGATGACTCAAGGCGCGCGTTCAGTCTTCCTGCCTGACTCCTTTGCTACGCGTGAAGTTGCCGGCAATTGGGAAACTGGCAGAACCTTTGCCATTATTGCCGCATGGCTAGTACTGGGATTACTGTGGGCAGTTCGCAGTTTCAAATGGGAGCGCGACTGAAGAAAGTTGCTCTCTTTCTTGCACTTGCCTTAACGCTTTCTACATCAACAGCATATGGCGCAACTAAGAAGCCCACACCTAAACCGACTGTAAAGGTCTCGGTAAAGGCCACCGCAAAGGCAACTGTGAAAGCAACGACATCAGTTGCAACAAAAAAAGCGACTCCTAAGCCAAAACCAAAACCAAAACCTCGCAAGAAGAAGAAAATTAAACTTTCTCCATCACCTAAACCGAAATGGCCACCAGCAGGATTTGAATATGCAGATGGCGTGTATGCCAAGGTGCCTACAAGCAAGCAATTGGTAGGTGTTCTATCTGCCAGTGGGATCTTGGCCTCAAAGATTAAGGAATGCAGCCAGTTTGTATGCGGAGCGGTTCAGGTTGCGTCGGAGCCGGGCTGTGTTTGGTGGGAAGTTAATTCACTTGTGTACTCCAAAGAGAAGGTCCTGCTTGGGAAATTGCGCACAATCAATGGACCGAGTGAGCCCCAAAAAGTTAAAACGATTCTGCTAGTTTCGCCAGAACCAATTGAAACTCTGGAATATATAAGTGATATCGAAGTAATCTGCCATCAAGAACCTAAGCCAGATGATGTTCAAAGTTCTACCTACGTAGAGGTCACTGAATAATGCTCGGCGGAGTAAATAACCACCTCTTCTTCATGAGCCTTGCTGGTTTTCCAGTGGTGCTATTTCTTATTCTGATCTTGAGGTGGACATCTGCCCGAGGAAAATCTCTCGTGGAGCGAGTGCCCGCACAAGGCGCTGCAGATGAATATGGAACTCTAGTTGCCGTTGCACAGCCAACTAACCACATAGAAGGCGAGATTCTGCGCCAGAAGTTAATTGCAGTTGGAATTAGAGCAACGCTCACACAGACTAAAGAGGGTCCTCGACTATTTGTGTTCCCTGAAGAAGAGAGCGCAGCTCGTGCACACCTCAAAGATTTCAGATAAAGACTTTAACTAGCGATTAGCTCCAGGTACCCAAAGCTGATCACCAATCTCTTTATTTGCATAACGCGCAAGAACAAAGAGTAAGTCAGAGCAACGATTGAGATATTTAGCGGTCAGTGGATTTACACCGCCGCCAAATGCGTGAATCGCAGCCCATGTACGTCGTTCTGCACGTCGAACAACTGTGCGAGCGACGTGCAAGTGTGCTGCCGCTGGGGTTCCAGAAGGTAGTACGAAAGAACGCAAAGATTCGAGTCCTTTGTTGT
The DNA here is from genome assembly GCA_026392935.1 of Actinomycetota bacterium. Taxonomy (GTDB): domain Bacteria; phylum Actinomycetota; class Actinomycetes; order Nanopelagicales; family Nanopelagicaceae; genus Planktophila. The sequence goes on from JAPLBE010000001.1 coordinate 4,776, forward strand.
ACTTATCGATTTGTTCTTCTAAGTAAGTTACTTGTGATTCAAGAACACGTAATGGTTCAAAAGCGGGAGCATCAACCACAGGTGTGCAGAGATCTGCTCCCACATCGAACATATCATTTTGAATTCGAACCAAGAGTGCACGAACATCATCGGTTAATTCATCTGTTGCAAGCACTACGCCAATTGTTGAATTCGCTTCATCAACAGTTGCATATGCTTCAAGGCGAGGGTCATTCTTTGAGGTGCGGCTCATATCTCCAAGAGAAGTCGTTCCGTCATCGCCTGTCTTTGTGTAAATACGCGTTAAATTAACCATGTCCCTAGCCTATAAGTAGACTTCGGATATGGCATCTTCGTCCCACGACCGCTTCCGGATCACCGGTGGTTGCCGCCTCGAGGGCGAAGTATCAGTCACTGGCGCTAAGAATTCTGTCTTGAAATTGATGGCAGCCTCGCTATTAGCCGTCGGTAAGTCCACTATTCGAAACGTCCCAGAAATCGCAGATGTCGAGATCATGTCCGACTTACTTACGCGCCTTGGATGCTCTGTCACACATCAGGGTGACACCGTCACAATCGATGTGCCTAAGCAACCACTGCACCGTGCAGATTACGATCTTGTACGAAAGATGCGTGCATCAATAAATGTGCTCGGTCCACTTGTTGCACGCGTTGGTCGTGCAGAAGTAGCACTACCAGGTGGAGATGCAATTGGCTCACGCGGCCTTGATTTCCATATAAAAGGTCTTGAATCACTCGGTGCAAAGGCGCATGTGGAGCACGGATATGTTGTTGCCGAAGCTCCTCATGGCCTGGTTGGCACATCAATCGAATTAGATTTTCCATCTGTTGGCGCAACAGAAAACTTAATGACTGCTGCAGTTCTTGCACAAGGTGTAACAACAATTGATAACGCAGCCCGTGAACCAGATCTTGTTGATCTTGGTGAATTTCTCATTGGCATGGGTGCAAAAATTGATGGTCTTGGTTCTCCAACAATTACCATCACTGGCGTTAAGGAACTTCACCCAACTGATCACATCACGGTAACCGATCGCATTATCGCCGGCACCTGGGCCTTCGCCGCTGCCATGACCCAAGGTGACATCACAATCCATGGTGGTCGTGCAGACCACATGGAAGTCATGCTGGAAAAACTCACCTCTGCCGGAGCAATAGTTACATCAACACAAGATGGCTTCCGTGTGCAGATGAGTCATCGCCCTAAGGCAATTGATGTTGCAACACTTCCCTATCCAGGATTTGCGACCGACTTACTTCCTTTCATTATCGGCATGAATGCAATAGCCGATGGCCACTCAATTGTTACTGAAAATGTATTTGAATCGCGCTTTATGTTTGTGAACGAACTCATGCGCCTTGGTGCTCAGATTACTGTCGATGGCCACCATGCCTCTATAGACGGTATTCCACAACTATCTGGAGCCCCTGTTGAGGCAACTGATATTCGTGCAGGTGCTGGGCTTGTGTTAGCAGCCCTTGTTTCAGAAGGCGAAACCACCGTCGATGGGGCATTCCACATCGATCGTGGGTATCCAAACTTTGCTGAGCAGTTGGTTGCGCTAGGCGCGAAAGTTACTCGCGAATAACATTCTTTTGAATATTTCGAAAATCGATTAATCAGACATTGCGATTTCAAATGAAAAAACGTGTGATTCTAAAGGTTTTAACCAAATTAGATTGTATCCATTGTTGAATGAATTCCCTGGGCATGTCATGGGTTCAATCGCAATAGCTGTTCTCGCAACGTTCTCAGAAGCAAAGTCAAATGTGTAAACGTGAATCCACTCAACTCCTTTTATCGGCCTAACTTCAAAAATCTTGCCTTCAGGATTAGAGATTTGAATTAGAGGATTGAAATCTGGGCTAACTTTGAATGAGTGATTTATTTTTCTAGAAGAAAGTTTTCTCTTTTTGTGAAATGAAAACTTTGTATCATCGGAAATTGCTACACCCGTTGGCGTAAGCGTCGATTCGTCATTTTCAAGGTGGAAGTTTGAAAGAAAGGCTAACTCCAAGTTATCGACGCAATTAGTTGTGCCAGCGCTAAAATAGGGATGGAACCCCGCGCCATAAGGTGCAATATCTTCCCCGACATTGATGGCTGAAATAGTGATTTTCAAACCGGTTGATGTAATTAAGTAGCATAACTCCATTTTTAGCGAAAACGGATACCCATCTTTGGGAAATATCGAAGCCTCAAGATAGACATCCGATGAACTTTCTCGCGTAATTGCCCACAATGATTCATATGCGAATCCATGAAGTGCTGAATTAGTCTCCCTGTCGTTTATCTCCAGGTGAAACTTTTTACTACCAACTGAATAAGTTCCATTTTTGATTCGATTCGGCCAAGGCGCAAGTACCTGCCCTGCGAAATATTCTCTAGCTCGATCCCGTGCAAACTCTTTGACAATTTCGATTCCTTGATAGTGGAGTGAAACGAGAGCTGCATTTTCAAGGTCAATTTTCGCCTGATAATCAAATCCGGAAATCGTCTTAATGATTGGCAGTCTCCTTGAAGCCTTCGCCTAGAAATCTCAGGACGTAGTCATCAAGTCCTCGTAATTTCTCATGTTTAAAGTCTGGATAAGACATCATCTCTTTCTCAGCCGTAATCTTGTTATAGATTGCAAATTGGGTAGACGGGGGACAAATTTCATCTTTATAGGCAGTGACCATCAGAGTCTTCGCTCTAACATCAGACGCAAAATGTTGAACATCTATGTAATTCATTTTTCTAAAAAATTCATCTGCGTTGCTGTGAGTGGGATCATAAAGCTGGAAATATTCAGACAATCCCGCGTAGGCATCTCTATCTGCTTGCAACTCTTTAACTCGAAGATAATCACTTAAGAAGGGGTAAATGGAAATAAGAGTGTGGATTTTGGGTTCCAATGCAGCCGCCACGACAGCGAGTCCTCCACCCTGCGATGCCCCGATAGATGCAATTCTTCCTTCATCGATACCATCTAAATTCATCAATATGCGCACTGCCAATAGGCAATCCAAATAGATGTAGCGAAACAGTAAAGACTCCGGGCCATTTTCTATACCTCGTATAAGATGACCAAAAAATGTATTTCCAAATTCAATTCCAGAATCTTGCGATAAGCCGCCCTGTCCACGACAATCTAGAGCTAATACCGCGTATCCGCATGCTACGTAAGGGAAAAGATTAAACCAGTCAGGACTTGAGTCCCCATACCCATGGAACAAGATGACAGCAGGGCTAGGTGCATCGGCAAATTTAGGCCTAGCAAATTTACAGTGAATTTTTGCTCCACCTAGTCCAGAAAAAAAGAGATCGCTACAAATTGCAAAATCGTTTGTATTGATATTGCTCTCATATCTAAGATGAGCGTTATGGTTATGCAACATTCCGACCGAGTCGTGCCAGAATTCATTGAAATCATCAGGAGCTGCCATTCTTCCCAAGTAGGTTTGCAACTCATTTAGAGGTAATTCTGAAATCACTTCACTGCCCCGTCCAAAATACCTTTAACAATATGCTTTTGAAAGAGTATAAAAAAGAGAATTGTCGGCGCAATTACCGTCATCGTGCCAGCGCAAAGTAGAGGGAGATTCTGACTATATTGATTTACAAATGCCGTAAGACCGGTCGTTACAGTGCGACGAGTAGCGTCCTGGATCAAAATCATCGAAAGAATGAAGTGGTTCCAGGACCAAATATAGTAAAAGATTGCAAGAGAAACGATTGCAGATTTAGAAATCGGAAGGATTATCTTCATAAGGATTTGAAGGGAAGTAGCCCCATCAATTGATGCTGCCTCTGCTAGTTCATTTGGCAAGGATGAAAAATAGGAGCGCAGCCAAAAGATTCCAAAAGGCATGAATCCGCCAAGCAAAGGAAAAATAACTGCCCAACTTGTATTGAGAAGACCTACCGAGTTAAGTCCATAATAGAGCGGGATAACTATTGCTTCATATGGAAGGGTCATTCCTAGAAGAAAGAAATTGAAAAGATATTTTTTGTTTCGAAAATTAAAGAAATAGAATCCAAATCCTCCTAAAATTGCGAAAAATATTGCAAGAGGAATAATCGTGAGAGAAATTCCAAGGCTATTTATGAAAAGACGACCAAAGTTTCCCATACTCCAGGCGTCTACATAGTTTTGGAAATTCAAGTCCCATGAAAATGAGAGCCCAGTGCTCAATGCGTCTGCCGGCTGAAGGGAGATATTTAATATTGCAAATATGGGAAGGATGGTAAATGCCACCATAAATATAAGAAACGTTTTCGAAAAGGCGGATTCATATTTAGTCACTTAATTATCCTTGAGCACTCTGTTGATTAGAAGTATGAATAGAAAAGTTATGAGGCTTAAAACCACCGCCAGTGCACAAGCTTGACCAAAGCGATTATATGAGAAAGCGAGTCTAAATACTTCTAGTCCCGGTACCAAGGTCGCGCCTCCGGGTCCGCCGTTAGTCATGACATAAACTAAATCAAATCCACTTAGCGCTGCAATCATTGTTATTGTCGAAGCAAACCTAATTTCCGGGCGAAGGGAAGGAACAGTGACGCTTGTAAATGCGCGAATTCTCCCTCCGCCATCCAGTTGCACAGCCTCGTAGAGGTGCTGATCTATTTTCTGTATACCTGAGTTAAATAGTAGAAGACAAAGTCCCGTTCCTAGCCAAATTCCAACAAAGCCAATTGCAGGTAAGGCAAAATTGAAATCGCCTAGCCAACCTCGCGTGCTTGCTCCTAACCCTACATTTTCCAAAAACTGATTCAGCACTCCTTGCGATGAATATATGAGCTTCCACGCAATTCCCACTGCTATGAGTGGCAAAACCTGGGGTAGGAAGATTACAACTCTAGACATTCTGCCTATAAGGGAAGTGGTTTCAAGGTTTGAAATTAGATGCGCCAAAACCAGGCCTAAAGTAACAGGTACGACCGAAAAGAATCCGATTAGCACCAGTGAGTGTTTAATTGAATTAAATTGCTCAGGATCACGGAAAACTTCTGAATAATTATTGAACCCGTTCCAGACTGCAGAACCTATTCCATCCCAATTAAAGAACGAGAATGAGATTGCGGAAATCCATGGGGCTATAACAAATAGTAGATATAGAGAAAGGGCAGGAATAACAAATAGAATTGCTTCAGATGAGCTATTCCTGCCCTTTTTCATTGCTGTTATTCCTACTCAGCGACTATCGACTGCTTGCCCAATCAGCCTGAACTGTGCTGATTAGCGTTGCAACGGACATTTGTCCGCCAAGTAGTGCCTGTGTTGTAGTTGTGAGAGTCTGATTCATAGAGCTTGTTACGTTGTTATTGAAACTCACAATTCCGTTAGCTTTACTGATGTTTCCATAAGCCTTAAGAATGTCATTTTGAAGGCTTGTTGATCCCTTGGCTGATCCGACGTTTGTCGGTAGAAAACCATTAGCCCAAGCAAGTGGCGCTGCTTGTGCAGAAATCAACATATCAAGGAAAGCTGCTGCTGCATCCTTATTCTTGGAATTTGAGGCTATTTGGAAAGCATCGCCACCACCAATAGCTACAACATTTTTCCCTGGGAACGGAATGAACCCAACGTTGTCGCCCATTGCAGCATCAATTGTGCCCGCATCCCAGTTGCCATCGTTAAGGAATACTCCTTGACCCTGAGTAAAATTCTTCACAGCATCTTGAAGTGAATAACTGTTAACGTCTGACGGAATATAGCCTGCTTCTTTCCATGCCAATAACTTGCTAGCACCTAATTTATTTCCAGCAGTATCGAAAGTGGATCCAGTAACTCCGAGTGCCCACTTTGCTGCTGACTTCGCACCGTCGGTTGCTTGTCCAATACCTTGGACTAGAAATGCAGCATGTCCTTGTGAGTTACCCATTTGCAATGGGACTAGGCCAGCTTTCTTGGCTGCTGCTAGTGCTTTCTCAAAATCTTCCATTGACACTGGTGGGGTTGTGATTCCAGCCTGCTTGAGAAGAGCCTTGTTGTAGTAGAGACCAACAATATTTATATTGGTCGGGAGCGCGACCTGAATCGATCCCGCCATTGACTTATAGTCTTCAGTTACCTTCCACTGCTGTGCAATAGTAGAGGGAATAGTTTTATTCCAACCATAAAGCCTGCTGTACTTAGCCAAATTGAGTGTGAGGCCGTTCTTCGAATCAAAAGCATTTGCAGCTAGAGCAACATCGGGCCCATTCTTTGATTTCAAAGCCAACTGAATACCCTGAGAATAGTTTGGGAAATCAGTTGCCTGCACTACTACTTTGATATTCGGATACTTCTTTTGGAATTCCTTAGCAACGGCTTCGGACACCTTGTTTTGAGGAGCTGTAGTAAACACCCGAAGAGTTATTGGCTTTTTTGTAATGCTCTTTGACACTGTTGAGGGCGAAGGTGCCCCTCCGGCTGCTATTGCACCCGACGTTGACGCTACAAGTGCCAACAACGAGGCGAAAACAACCCCTTTGATTTTTCCAGAAATTTTCATTCTTGGTCCTTTCCCTGACTTGGTGGATTATGTTTTTAAAAAACATAACACCGCCGAGAATACCCCTCTTCAAGTATTTTGCAACCCTGTACGCAAAACTATTTTAGGCTCAAGTCCTAATTTTCTACGGCTGGGCCAGCTGACGAACAGCTTGCCGCCACTCTGTTGGGGTGCTTTTTGGCAGTGATTTACCCTCATTCCCCATTTGGAGGAGGTGACCCTGGATGAGATCGAGAGCTAATTTGACGCCTCCAAGACATGGTCCCTCTAGTCCCAGAATTGATAGCTTTATCTCAGGGATATTCATGGGGTACCGATCTGCTAGCTCACGCCGAAAAGTTTCGAGAAACAGATCCCCGTGCGTTGAGTTTGGCCCACCGATCACAATCAGTTGAGGATCAAGCGTGAGGCAAACCGCGGAGACGCCGAGTGCTAGCATTTTAGAGAATTCTTCTACCGCTCTCTTTGCTTTGGGAACACCTAACCTGGCGTCCGTGAACAACTGGGAGAGATCGGGTGTTTTTGTCTCACTATCACTCCTGATGTACAGGGAATTTTCAATTTCATCCCAGCGCAATTCAGGAAGGTGGCCAATCAAACCGGTGGCTCCTCGACTGCCACGCCTCAATAGTCCATCCAAGTAATATCCAAATCCAGTACGGGTGCCACTATAGAAATAGACATAATCTTTTGCCTCGACGGCCTTTCCCTTCCATTTTTCCGCAATTGTTCCGAGATTTACATTTCCCTCCAAAACTACTTCACATTGAACTTTTTGCATAAAGAATGCCTTCAGATCTAATCCCACCCAACCAGGTAAGCCGTGGCCGCCATAGAATGTTACGACGCCATTTTCAACAATTCCAGGAGAACCGAGTGTGAGGAGCCACAGATCATCAGCAGACTTCCCCGCCAGAGCTAAAGTTTTTGTTAGGATTTTATTGGATTGCGAGAGTCGAGAGTTTGCAGAAAGATTTTCAGAAATACTTTCATTCTCATATGCCAGGGTGTTGCCATGTAAATCTGCAATAATTGCATATATGTGATGAGCCCCAATATCTAAAGATGCGATACAGCCGGCATCACTATTAAGAGTAAATGATTTGGTGGGTCTTCCAACTGATGCCGACTCATCTATTTCATTTTTATTTGCGCGAGCAATTATCCATTTTGATTCCATAAGTTCGGCAAGTACTGTCTCTACAGCCGTCCTAGATATGCCTAGATGTGCCACTAAACTTTTAGAGGTGTGATCCTCTTGCTGGATAAGTTGGAGCACGGCCAAACTGTTAGTAATTCTTAAGCCGCTTCTATTTCCAGCCTGTGGAAATCTTGAGAGCTCCCCTGGCCCTTTATTGACTTTCAAATTTACTCCTGGTTAAAATTATGTCGCGAACTTGCAAAACTAGTACCTTTGCACTAGTTTATTGGCATATCGCAAAAAGAACAGAACTGGGCTCTGAAGGAATTAGTGAGGTGCAAGATATGTCGACTTCCCAAATTGTCTTTGGAGCGGCATCATTCGAAGTCGCCTCACAAGGACAAGTCACCAAAATCGGTGCTGGGTATATTTTCAGCAGCCCGGGGCTGGAAATTCTCCATAAGATGAGTAATCCCGAGTTCTACCGCCATGGTTGGAATTCATGGTCTCCAACTGGATGGCGCAAAATAACCGAAAAGCCACTGAAAATTTATGGGAATCCCCTGCGTTTGCTTACAGCCGATGATTCTGAGCACTTCCATGAGGGGCTTCATGCAGGTTCTGGTGTTGGCGCCCTGAGTGATGCTAACGGCAAGGTTCTTCTTGTTGGAGCACTGACGGTAGGAAACAACGTGATCATCGCTAATGAAGAGAGAATAACTGCCCAACAAGGGAATTCACCTTCTGAATGGTTTGTTAGCTATGGAGAAGAAACCGAAGTATTCAAAGAATATACAAATCTACTTCAACAAAGATTTGAAATTAAAATTAAGGAATCTGGGCCAGTTTGGAGTAGTTGGTACACATTTTTTGAAGATATCAGTGAAAAGAAATTACTGGACTCCATTGACGAACTAGCAACCTTTCCTATCGATGTTATTCAAATTGATGATGGCTGGGAGACTAATATCGGAGATTGGAGTGCTAATACCAAGTTTCCCAGTGGAATGGCGCATATGGCTGACTACATTCGTAGTAAAGGCAAAACTCCTGGAATTTGGTTAGCGCCCCTAATCTGTTTACCAAATTCTAAAATAGCCACAGAACACCCTGACTGGATCCTAAAAGATGAAACTGGAACACCTGTGATCGCTGGATACAACTGGGAGACTAAATATTTTACTTTCGACTCCACATTGCAAGAAGTCAAAGAATACTTACATACCCTTTTTGAAGAAATCAAATCTTGGGGATTCAAATACTTTAAACTAGATTTCATGTATGCCGGAGCTTTACCGGGGGTGAGAAGTGTTCAAATTGACCGTGAACAGGCTTACCGAGAGGCAATGCAAACAATTAGACATGCAGTTGGTGACGATAGTTATCTCCTAGGTTCAGGAATTCCTATGATTGCATCACTAGGAATATTTGATGGTGCACGTGTTGGTCCTGACACAGCGCCTTATTGGGATAACACAGAAAGAAGAGAAGATTCATCGGGACCAGGGGCTTGGAATTCCATTTGCAATTCTCTCAACCGGTATTGGATGAGCGGACTTTATCAGACAGATCCTGATGCTGTCTTCTTTAGAAGTAAGCAGAATCTATTGGATACCAATTCCAAAACTTTGCTCAAGCAAGTAGCTCAGATAATGGGCTTCAGATCATTTTCTGATCCAATAGCTTGGTTGAGCGAAGAAGAAATTCAGGAATTGATTGTCTTTCTAAGTACTTCTCCGAAGATTAAGCAGAAAGGCAGGTATATTTTTGAAATCGAAAGTGAGACCATTGATTTCACGGATGTAGTTTTCCCAAAAAAGCGAATATCTGACTTTATTCTTCTTAAGTAAACTTAATCAACGCTCTCAGTAAGAATAGAAACGCGATCATTTGAAACAGATAAGAAGCCACCGCGGACGTTGAACTCTTTCACGGAACCGTCAGAGCCTTTAATGCTTACAGCTCCGTCGACTAGTACGCCAAACAAAGGTGCGTGACCTGGAAGAACTCCCAGATCACCTTCTGTGGTGCGAGCAGAGACAAAAGTTGCTTCGCCTGACCACACCTGTTGTGTTGGCGATACTAGTGCGACGTTAAGAGCCATGTTTTTTCCTGACTTAGTTCTTCGCTAGTTCAGCAGCTTTGCGCTCAACATCGTCGAGGCCACCGCACATGAAGAATGCTTGTTCTGGAACGTGGTCGTACTTTCCATCAGCAAGCGCTTCGAATGCAGCGATTGTGTCTACTAGTGGAACGAATGAACCATCGAGACCTGTAAAGACCTTTGCCACGAATGTGTTCTGTGACAAGAAGCGCTGGATACGACGTGCACGACCTACGAGTACGCGGTCATCTTCTGAAAGTTCATCGATACCCAAGATAGCGATGATGTCCTGAAGGTCCTTATAGCGCTGCAAGATCTGCTTAATGCGGTTAGCAACACGGAAGTGGTGCTCGCCGATGTAACGCGGATCAAGAATACGAGATGATGAATCGAGTGGATCCACAGCTGGGTAAATACCAAGCTCTGAAATCGGACGAGACAACACTGTAGTTGCATCTAAGTGCGCGAATGTTGTGTGCGGAGCTGGGTCAGTAATGTCATCTGCAGGAACGTAAATTGCCTGCATAGATGTAATTGAGTGACCGCGAGTAGAAGTAATGCGCTCCTGTAGCTGACCCATTTCATCTGCAAGTGTTGGCTGGTAGCCCACTGCAGATGGCATACGTCCTAGAAGTGTTGATACTTCAGAACCTGCCTGAGTAAAGCGGAAGTTGTTATCGATGAAGAGCAATACGTCTTGCTTCTGAACATCGCGGAAGTACTCAGCCATTGTGAGTGCTGACAATGCAACGCGAAGACGCGTGCCAGGTGGTTCATCCATCTGACCGAAGACCAAGGCTGTCTTATTGATAACGCCCGTCTCTGTCATTTCAAGGAACAAGTCGTTACCTTCACGAGTACGCTCACCAACACCGGCGAATACAGATACACCACCGAAGTTTTCAGCTACACGATAAATCATTTCCTGGATAAGAACAGTCTTACCAACACCTGCACCACCGAAGAGGCCAATCTTTCCACCCTTTACATACGGTGTAAGAAGGTCGATAACTTTGATACCAGTTTCGAACATCTCTGTCTTTGACTCGAGCTGATCGAATGCTGGTGCGTTACGGTGAATTGACCAACGTTCCTTGATATCAAGTGAGGACGTTGGAACGTCGAGTGATTCTCCGAGAGTGTTAAAGACGTGGCCCTTCGTTACATCACCAACTGGGACAGAGATTGCTGAGCCAGTGTCTGTTACTTCAGCACCGCGCACCATTCCATCCGTAGGTTGCATTGAGATAGCGCGCACGAGGTTATCTCCAATGTGCTGCGCTACTTCGAGGGTCAAGGTACGAGTAGTGCCACTCATGGTGGTCTCTACGTGAAGCGCGTTAAAGATCGATGGCATCGAATCTGCGGGGAATTCAATATCCACCACTGGTCCAATAACTCGGGCTACGCGGCCTTTACCTGTTGCTGACATCATTCACTCCCTGCACTAGCTGAGGCCAACGCATCTGCGCCGCCAACAATTTCACTGATTTCCTGGGTAATTTCTGCTTGACGGGCAGCGTTCGCAAGTCGGGTGAGCGACTTGATGAGATCCTCAGCATTGTCAGTTGCTGATTTCATAGCGCGACGACGTGCAGCATGTTCAGAGGCTGCCGATTGCAACATCGCGTTAAAGATACGTGCTTCGATATAACGTGGAAGAAGAGAATTAAGAACTTCAGCCGCATTTGGTTCGAATTCATACATTGGTAGCAAGCTCGTTGGAACTGGCTCTGAAGATTCAACAACTTCTAACGGAATCATGCGCTTGGCAGTGGCTTCCTGAGTCAACATCGATCTAAATTGAGTGAAGATGATATGAATTTCATCGACACCAACATTTGAATCTGTTGAATCCGCAAGGAATGCTGAAAGAAGTGCATCTGCAACTTCCTTTGCATTCTCATACGTTGGGTTATCTGAGAATCCAGTCCATGTTCCAGCCATCTCGCGATTGCGGAACTTGTAATAGTTCACTGCCTTACGGCCAACGAGGAAGTTAGAGACTTGAAGCCCACGTTCACGAAGAAGAGCGGCGAGTTTTTCGCCTTCCTTAATCGCATTCGTTGAATACGCTCCAGCCATTCCGCGGTCTGCAGAGATAATCAAAATCGCTGCACGGCGTGGATTTTCATTAGCAGTGGTCAATGGATGGTTCGTTGAAGAAAATGATGCAACTGCAGATACCGCACGTGTTAACTCGTTTGCATAAGGAGTCGACGCTGAAACACGTTGCTGCGCTTTAACGATACGAGAAGCAGAGATTAACTCCATAGCTTTCGTAATCTTTTTAGTCGCTTTAACGGAACGCATCCGTCGGCGATATATGCGAAGTTGAGCACCCATGGGTTACTTCTTCACCGCCGGAGGAACGTGCTTTGTAATCGCTTCTGCTGCTTCACCTTCGAGGGCCTTTGCAGCCGCTTCGTTCAGTGCTGGAGCAACGGATGACTTGAACTGCTTCTTGAAATCTGCAACCGCAGATACCATCTTTGCCACAGTGTCATCTTCGAGCAGCTTTGTCTCAGAGATCACGGTAAAGATATCTTTACGTTCGCGGCCAATGAAGTCGAGTAGCTCTGTTTCAAAGCGACGAATATCAGCGACAGCAACATCATCTAAGGCACCTGATGTTCCCGCCCAGATTGAAACAATCTGACGTTCGAGTGAATATGGTGAGTACTGACCCTGCTTAAGAAGTTCAACCATACGTGCACCGCGCTCAAGTTGAGCCTTTGATGCAGCATCAAGGTCTGAACCGAAAGCAGCAAATGCTTCGAGCTCACGGAACTGTGCAAGGTCAAGACGAAGACGACCAGCAATCTTCTTCATCGCCTTAGTCTGCGCAGAACCACCAACACGAGAAACAGAGATACCTACGTTAATCGCTGGACGAACGCCTGCGTTAAAGAGATCTGTTTCAAGGAAGCACTGACCGTCAGTAATAGAAATTACGTTTGTAGGGATAAACGCTGAAACGTCATTTCCCTTAGTTTCAATGATTGGCAAACCAGTCATTGATCCGCCACCGAGTTCATCGGAAAGCTTTGCGCAACGTTCTAGCAAACGTGAGTGTAAGTAGAAAACATCACCTGGATACGCTTCGCGGCCTGGTGGGCGACGAAGGAGAAGTGAGACTGAACGATAAGCCTCAGCTTGCTTTGAAAGATCATCAAAGACGATAAGAACATGTTCTCCGTTGTACATCCAGTGCTGACCAATTGCAGAACCGGTATACGGTGCAAGGTACTTAAAGCCTGCTGGATCTGATGCGGGAGATGCAACGATTGTTGTGTATTCCATTGCGCCAGCTTCTTCAAGTGCACCTCTTACGGATGCAATTGTTGAACCCTTCTGACCAATAGCAACGTAGATGCACTTAACCTGCTTCTTCTTATCGCCGGTGAGCCAGTTTTCGCGCTGGTTAATAATCGTGTCGATAGCAACTGCAGTCTTACCAGTCTGACGGTCACCAATAATTAGCTGACGCTGCCCACGACCGATTGCTGTCATTGCATCGATTGCCTTAATACCTGTTGCCATTGGTTCTTTAACAGGTTGACGCTGAACTACTGATGGTGCCTGAAGTTCTAGTGCACGACGTGCATCTGGCTTGATTTCACCTTTGCCATCGATTGGTCGACCAAGTGGATCAACAACACGGCCAAGGAATCCGTCGCCGACAGGAACAGAGAGAACTTCACCTGTACGACGTACTGACGTTCCTTCTTCAATGCCTGCGTAATCTCCCAAGATAACAACACCGATTTCACGCACGTCGAGGTTAAGTGCGAGACCTAGTGTTCCGTTCTCGAATTGAAGAAGTTCGTTAGCCATTGTTGAAGGAAGTCCTTCAACGCGAGCGATTCCATCGCCTGCCTGGCTTACTGTTCCGACTTCATCACGAGCCGCTGTGCCTGGATCGTATGACTTAACGAAATTCGCTAAGGCATCCCGAATTTCATTCGGTTGGATCTTGAGCTCTGCCATGAGTTTCCCCTTTATTTCCTGTTATTTATTTCCAGCTAGTGCACGTCCGGCGCTAGCAAGTCGAGTTGAAACGCTTCCATCTACAAGTTCGTCTGCAAACTTCACTGAGACGCCACCAAGAATTGATGCATCTACTTCTATATTCACGCGGATTGGCTGGCCAACCTGCTTTTCAATCGCAGTTGCTAGGCGAGTCTTCTGTGAATCAGAAATTTCTGATGCCACACGGATTACTGCAATCAGTCGATTACGACGATTTGCTAGGCCGAAGAGATAATCAGCAAATGCTGCCTCGATACTGCGGCCGCGAAGGCTTGTAACAAGTGCAACTGCAAGTTTTACAGTCGACGCAGATGCCTTCTTTGATAGTACTTCAGAGATAAGCGCAGACTTAGCTTCAGGTGTTCCAGTTCCCACAAGTGCCTTACGCAATTCAAAGTTCTCAACGATGAGTCGGGAAGTTTCGAAGAGTTCGTCTTCTACGCGATCGAGTTCATTATTGAGGTTCGCAGCAGATGCCTCGGCTTCAATCGCAAGCTGCTCGAGTACATGCACTAGGTCTCCTGCAGCAGACCAACGAAGTGTCGATACCGCTGTGAGTATTTCTAGCGCTGATTGAGCAAGTGACTTTGCAAAGAGATCCTTAACGAGCGCTGCCTTAGAGGCACCATCTCGAGCAGGATCTGCAAATGCGCGGCGGATTGAAGTGTTCTTTGAAAGAACTTCGGCTGCGAAGAAGAGGTGAGATGAAAGCTCAGATGCGTTAGCCGCTGTTGCGCCCTTGACGGCAGCATCGAGCTTGCCGCGTGCAATCACAAGTGATTGACGGCTGCTTCCTCCGAGATGGATTCTCATACTCTTCTCTCTGTTTTTCTCTTACTTACTTTTGCTTACTACTTGGACTTTTCGAGATCTTCGATAAAGCGTTCCACGATCCGTGATTGACGGGCCTGGTCATCAAGAGCTTCCCCGACGATCTTTGATGCAAGTTCAACAGCTAGTGCACCCACTTCATTGCGAAGTGATGTGATTGCTTGCTGACGCTCTGCCTCAATAGATGCGTGTGCTGCCGCAGTGATGCGTGCTGCTTCATCCTGAGCCTTTGTGCGAAGCTCTTCGAGAATTGCCGCGCCTTGAATGCGAGCTTCTTCACGAAGTTTTGATGCTTCACCTTGTGCTGATGAAAGTTGCTCGTTGTACTGAACAAGTGCGCGCTGCGCTTCTTGCTGCGCCTTCTCAGCACGTTCGATGCCACCTTCAATTGCTTCGGCGCGATCTGTGAAAGCTTTTTCAAACTTTGGCACAACTGCCTTGCGAAGCACCAGGAAGAGAAGTGTGAATGCAATTGCACCGACAACTAATTCTGCTGTGTGCGGAATCAGTGGGTTAAGTGGTTCTCCCCCAGCAGCTAAATTAAATGAGCGCATAATTTTCTCTTTCTACTTCCGATTAATTAGAGAACGAATGCGAGAACAAGACCGAAGAGTGCAAGAGCTTCAGCGAGCGCGAATCCGAGGAACGCGATTGGCTGGAGAACGCTACGTGCCTCTGGCTGACGAGCTACGCCATTGATGTACGCAGCGAAGATCATTCCTGTCGCAATAGCTGGACCAATTGCTGATAGGCCAAAACCGACCAGGTTGAGTGTGCCTTCCATTTTATTACCTTTCGTTAGTTTCTTACTTAGTGCTCGTCGGCAAGGGCGCCGGCGATGTATAGAGCTGTGAGCAGGGTAAAGATGTAAGCCTGTAGACATTGCACCATAAATTCAAAGAATGTAAGGGCAATACCAAATGCAAATGAGAATGGGCTAAACAACTTCATGAGCAGATTTGGATCACGCATCATGTAGTCACCTCCCATAATGAAGACGAGCAACAACAAGTGGCCCGCGAACATATTTGCAAAGAGACGAAGTGAAAGCGTCAATGGACGCACAAGGAAGAATGTTGCTAATTCGATAGGTGTCAGCAAGATATAGACAGGCTTTGGAACACCTGGCATAAAAGCAATTTCCTTGAGGTACTTGAGTAAACCTTGCTTACGAATACCTACGTAATGGAAGACGCAGAATGTAAATATCGCCAAAACATATGGGAATGCAACGTGCGACATTGCGGGGAATTGCAAGAACGGAACAATTCCAAAAATATTGTTGGTCAGCACGAAGGTAAAGAGCGTGAAGAGGTATGGCACAAAGCGCATGAACTCGTGGCCAATCACATCACGCGCTAAATCATTACGTACGAATCCGTAGATGCTCTCTCCAGCGAATTGCAGCTTTGATGGCACGATTGCAGCTTTACGTGAAGAAAGAATGAAGAATATTGATACAAGAATTACTGAGAGAAATACGAGAAGAACGGGCTTAGTAAGCCACGGAATAGATTCAGTAATGGGAGGAAGATTGAAGTCGTTAGTACTAGGTGGGACGAATCCATCACCTTCGGCGTATAAGAAA
>JAPLBE010000022.1 GCA_026392935.1 Actinomycetota bacterium
TCAGTAAGTTAGGTGTGGAGATTGCAACAAATCTCTGCCATCAATTACTGGAGAGCGGAGCCCCTGGACTTCACTTCTACACAATGAATTCTTCAACTGCCACACGTGAGATTTATTCTCAGATTAAGGATGATCGGTGAATCTCAAGAGTGAGAAAGAATTTACGCAACGATGGAGTGAAATCCATGGGGGAGCACCGATTACAGGTGCGGTAAGAATTTGGCTCATTATTTCTTACCGAGTTGCGCGTTTATGCGCAGCACTGAGAATTTCTCCTAACCTACTTACCGCACTGGGATTGCTCACTGCTGTGGCAATGGCTGCAACTAATTCGCCAGAGATTGCGCTCTTGCTGCTAGTTCTTTCACTGATGATGGATGGAATCGATGGCAGCGTTGCGATTGTGCAAGGGAGAGAAAGTAATTGGGGTGGAGTCCTTGACTCAATTGCGGATCGAATCGCAGAGGCATGCTGGTTATACGCAGGATGGAAAATTGGAATTCCTGCATGGGTGGTTATTTCAATGTGGACAATTGCATCAACTCAAGAATATCCGCGCGCGACTTGCATCCCTTGGACATAGCGAGATTGGTGAAGTAACTCCGACTGAGAGACCAGTACGTGCCAGCTATTTAGCAATCGCTTTCGTGCTTGTCATTCTTGATTTACCTGGACTGGAGATACTTTCATATCTATTTCTCGCAGCGCTTATCTACAGTTTCCTTCGAGTGATGCGAATTAGTTTTCTAAAATTGCGTTAGCAACTATCTCTGCACTTAATCCGACGAGTGGTAATCCGCCACCAGGATGGGCAGATCCACCCACCAGATAAAGTCCTTTAATTGGCGAACGATTCTTAGCGCGAGAAAATGCTGAACGTGCGCCGTTACTTGAATTTCCATAAATCGAGCCACCGGGCGCGTGTACAGACTCCTGTAAATCAAGAGGGGTTCTGATTTCTAGAACTTCAAGGCGATCCCGAATGGAAATTCCTGCAGCTTCTATTTGGTTGATGATTTGGTTTGCGTATTGATGTGAGAAGTCCTTATTACTCCAGTCAAAACCATCACCTGATGTGCTGTGCCGCGGAGCATTTACCAGTACAAACCATGCCTCATGTCCTGGATCTTTGACCATAAGAGGATCTCGAGGAGCACAAATGTAAATCGTTGGCTTTTCTACTGGAGTCTTGGAGGTGAAGATAGCTTCAAACTCTAAGTCGTAATTTTCAGGGAAAAGAATCGTGTGATGTGCAATCGGTTCGTTCTGACTAGGTTTCAAGCCAAGCAACAATGAGAAGCCAGCAAGTGACGGTTCAGATTTTGCTAGTTGCTTACGAACCTTCATAACTTTATTTGTTGGAGCAAGTAACTTTGTATAGACGGTTAGAGCATCTGCATTTGCTACAACGCGATCAAATTCTTCAAAATTACCGTTTACGTTAATTCCAGTTACTGTGCCTGACTTCACGGTGATTTCATCTACGTATGTGTTGAGGATAATTTTGACACCTAGTTTTTCACAGCGCTCCGTTATTCTCTCTGAGAGTTTTCCTATGCCACCTTTAATATGCCATGCACCAAAAGCCTCTTCAACAAATGCGATAGTAGAAAGCACTGCTGGCGCAGACCGCGGATCAGACCCACTGTACGTGGCGTACCTATCCATTATCTTTGAAAGGTAAGGGCTCTTAATCCCGATTCCACGGAGTGTCTTCCATGGCGAAATAATTTTGAGATCACGCATCAGCCGTGGGCGTTTGAGAAGTGAGAGCGGAGATTTAAGTTCAGACTCGATAAATGGTTCACGCGAAACATCCCACATGGCTTCTGCTTGGAGCATGACACGGTCCCACTCAAGTGCGTCTTGTTCACCTAGTGATTCTGAGATGGCGTCCAAAGTTTTCTTTCGAGATAAATTGGCGAACTGAACACTTTTGCCGTCATTGAACCGGTAATCAAATGAAGGATTAACTTCCTCCAAATCCAATACCCGTCCCATGACATCGCCAGTTCGCTGGAAGAAATCGCGATACACAGCGGGTAGCGTGAGCAGAGAAGGACCTGTATCAAAGGCGTATCGACCGATCCACTCAGTTCGACATTTTCCACCTGTGCGATTCGAAGATTCAAAGATCGTGACCAGATGTCCAGCTTTTGCAAGACGAGCTGCAGTACATAAACCGCCAATACCCGCACCGATTACCGCAATGCGCTCAGGGTTTTTTACCTTTCCAACATGGCCTGTCATACGGTGCGTCCCTTCCATTGGATTACGCCCCGTTTATTCCATGAGTAGATGATGAGGTAGATCAATATTAATGAAGAAACAGGATGCAGAATTGCATAGATTGGTGTTGATTTCGCACGAATATCACTCAGGGCTCTGGTGGACACAATAGTTAAATACACAAACCAGCCAAGTGGCGAACCGAGAAAGATAAGTATCACTGGCAGTACTCCGGTCATGAAAACAAACGCGATAGCAACCGTCGCACCGATTGCACCACCAAATGCTTTATGAAGTGATTTACCGTAACCCTGCTTTATCTCATTGAAATTTCGATACATGCGAGTCTGTGCGATTGCAGAACCTTCAGTAACTACTCCGTGATGACCTGCCGCAATGAGTGAGCGTGCAATTTCAATATCATCGAGAATTTTGGATTGAACTGAAGTGAATCCATCAATTGAATCAAGGGCGCTCTTTCGAACAACAAAGAATTGTCCATTTGCTACAGCAGTCGAGCGATGAGGCACTTTCTCCGCAAGTCTGAGAATTACCGTGGCCATCCAAGACCAATGGAGCAATGGCTGAATTAACTTTTCAATCAATGAGCCCGACTCTTGGCGTGGATACGGTGATATGAAATCAAGCGTAAGGTCTTCTAATTGATTGACTGCAAGTGAAATAGCAGATGGCTGCAGTCGCACATCGGCATCCAAAGTAATGATGTAATCGGATTCTGCTGCATCGAATCCACGTTGCAGAGCAGATACTTTTCCAAGCCATCCTGGACGTGGACCATGGGAGTTGATAATTGAAAATCGAGAATCTTCCTTGGTTGCACGTCTCGCTAGTTCGGCGGTGTTGTCAATTGATTGATCATCAATAATGATGAATCGAAGAAGTGGCACGTTTACCTGTGATTTCAAACCTCTAATACAGTCTTCAATATTTCGCTCCTCATCGCGAACAGGAAGCAGAACTGTTACAGATTGAGTCACAGGCTCTGTATTTCTAGGGATTCTTATACTGAAGAAGTTGAAAATTGAGATCAATAACAGGAGATATGAAAATCCAAAGAAAGCTAACTCCATAAGGATTTAATCTTTACTGCCAAGCCATCTGGAGAAAAAGTATGGAGTAAGAATGGCTCCCAGAATCGCTCCTGCAAATAACGCTAATCCAGGTCGGTCGAAGAAGAAGAGATTTCCGACTATCCCTGAAAATAAAGTCCACAGTAGGAGCGCATCCACTGCTGAAAGAGACGCACCTTCTTTGCGACGCTCGCGTGGCAAGATGATATGGAGAAGTGCGCAAATTGTTATTCCTGCAAGCAACCAACCAAATGCATTTGATAGTGGAATATCTGGAGTGAAGGGAACATGCGCTCCCGGCACTTCCCACGTCCACCTTCCTGCTGAAACCATAAGTGGATCAAGAAATAAATCCCATGCTGCCAAAATTGCTCCACCGTAGAGCCAGACCCAGCTAGTTGTTACTCGTCGTGCAGCCACGAGCGCCGGATGAATCATCATTACCCACGCAAATGGGACTACAAATGGAACACCGAAGATATCTCCGCCAAGAGTTGAGTCATATTCATAGACTCCAAATGGCCACCCGGTATGGAGTCCCAAAGTTTCAATTCCTAGACCAAAAAGAAATGCAGCAGGCAGATATCGCGATGAGTATTTAACTCCATACGATAAGTGACCATGTAAAACCATAGCGAATGCACCGATGTAGATTGTTACAAGCGTAACTAATCGCAACGCCTCTCCGTCAATAAGGGGATATGCAATCTGCAGTGCAATCGTTAGCCCCACAAGTAGAAAGAGAAAGTTGCGTGTTTTAGGCGAGATTCCGCCACGTCGTTTTCGACGAGGGTTGTAATGGCGGATTGACATGGTCTAAGTCTGCCCTACCTATGCGAATTGGAAGAAATCTCGCCTCGAATCTCAAGGACTTCAAAGCGTGCAAATAATTCTTCACTGTACCAACCTACAGATTCTGTAAGGGCAATCGCTTTTTGATGCGCTGCGCCCTTATATGCAAAATCACGCAAGGCCGCGGCTGATTCCCATAAGGAAAATGTTCCTTGCAATCCAATCGGAGCTTCGCCAATTCCAATTGCGGCAATGAAGCCAGGGGAGTCGTGAAGATTGGTAACTACGGGAGGTACAGACTTCCAGAACATAAAATTCTTATGCCATTTAATTCGAGCACGAGTGATTGCTGCAATCTTTGATTCTGGATTTAGTTGTGATGACGTGAAATCGAAAGGATTGGATTTAGCCCACAGGCCATGGGATGAAAGAGGTGATAACACAGCTCGAAATTCTGCCGTAGAACGTTTACGCCAATTGACGATGATTGAAGAGCTATCGAAATCTTCTAGTCGCTGTTTTTCAATGACAACAACAAGTCCCCAACGGGTTAAATCAGCATCGCTGGGGGTAAATGTCCTTCCACTTCCCGTTCCGAGCAGCTTCGAAAATGAAATCCCGGTGAACTTTCGACTCCGAACCCTGTCGAGCGCCATGCTCGTGAAGGCGAAAGGAATAGTCTTGGCTTTAATCGTGAAGAAGTAAGCCACTACAACTTTTTCTTGGCTACTCATGGATAAAGGATACCCGCAATGATCCGTACTAAGTTGGCGAGTGAATTCCTCGGAACCGCAACTCTTCTGGCAACAGTGGTGGGCTCAGGTGCGATGGCCACCAATCTGAGCAACGATGTCGGAGTTCAGCTACTCATCAACACAATTGCGACAGTATTTGTTCTCTACATTCTCATTACGTTGCTTGCTCCAATTAGTGGCGCACATTTCAATCCAGTTGTCAGCGCTATTTCTGCTCTTGCCAAAGAGATTTCAGCAAAGACCTTCGTTCTGTACAGCGGAGCTCAAATTGCTGGTGCAGCAGTTGGGGCAGGACTTGCAAACCTCATGTTCGAATATCCGTTGATTGATATATCGCAAAAAGAGAGAACCGGTTCGAACCTATTCTTGAGCGAAGTTTTAGCAACTGCAGGACTTCTATTCATTATCAATCTTGCAGTAAGTCAGAAGGAGTCCAAGAAGATTCCACGCCTTGTTGCTGCCTGGATCGGTGCTGCATATTTCTTCACCTCCTCAACATCTTTTGCTAACCCTGCCGCAGTTATTGGACGAACCCTCTCAGATACATTCTCAGGAATTGCTCCACGCTCTGCGCCGCTATTTATTCTCGCAGAAATCATTGGAGCGCTTCTGGGCTACCTTGCATTCAAAGCGTTAACATCTAAATCTAAGAAGAGGAAATAATGTCTACAAAACCGACCGTACTTTTTGTTTGTGTTCATAATGCAGGCCGTTCACAGATGGCTGCAGGATTTATGCGCGAACTCGGCGCAGGTCGCGTTGAAGTCCTTTCAGCAGGTTCGGCCCCTAAGGATTCAATTAACCCAATTGCTGTTGAAGCGATGGCTGAAGTTGGTATCGATATCGCAAATAACACTCCAAAGGTTCTCACCACCGAAGCCGTTCAAGAATCCGATGCTGTGATCACGATGGGTTGCGGCGATGTATGTCCGTTCTATCCAGGAAAGCGCTACCAGGATTGGGTTCTCGATGATCCCGCAGGACAAGGAATTGAATCCGTGCGTGTAATTCGTGACGAGATAAAGTCACGAGTTGAAAAGCTACTCTCTGAACTTCTTCCCTAATATCTTCACAACAAAGTAGGCGCTGACACCGGCGGCTTTGCCGACGTGCTTATTAAGTCTCGAGCCTGTTCTCTCATTAGAAATACCTACGCCGCTACTTCAGTTCTTTTTGTGTCAGACTTTAAAATTCGATAGAAAGCAAATGTAATGATTAATGCGGGAATAACGTTCCAACGCTCATTAACGCTTCGAGATGCTGCATTAGCAAGAATTCCCAAGGCTCCGAGAATGACAAAAGCTTTAACTATCCATCTTGGCTTAACTGCTATGCCATGGGAGAAGCGAGTAAAAATCACTACCTGATAGGCAATTAGGGCAAAATTTAAAATGTAAATAATTCTTATGTAACTGGGAAAGACCTCAAATTGCCCACCAGCTGCGCGATCAAGTGCGTATGAAGCACCCAACATGACACC